>NZ_JBYAZJ010000002.1:0-554192 GCF_057444735.1 Enterobacter sp. B79-1 | reverse complement strand
TTGTCGGCCTCGTGGCTGAAGTGATAGGCAATCCCCTCCAGCTCCATCAGGCGGCTGATGAAGTCCAGGCTCGACTCCTGATACTGCACGCAGTAGTCCCATACGCGGTAGCTGCCGGTGAGCTTGTCCTCCACGTTGACCTGATGCTCACCCAGCAGGGTTTTCACTATCTGCGGCACCGTCTGCCCCTGGAAGATACGCAGGTTGCGGTCGCGCTTCATCGGCCACAGGTCCGGCTCCACCGTCAGCTGGTACACCGCGTAGCGGGTGCCCGTCAGCTCAACGGCGCTCACCGCCACGCGCGTGACTTTGCCGTTGATATAGCGGGAGGTCAGCAGGTTCTGCGTCGGGATGGTCACCGTGACCGGCTGCCCGAGCAATTTGCTGCGGTCAATGCGCGCGTCCGTGCCGAGCAGGGTCAGCGTCAGCGCAAACGACTCGGACATCGCCTCGCGGCCGGAGAGTTTCCAGAAGAGCAGCCCCTCGACCGGGAGCTGAACGGTAATTCGGTTGAGCATAATCTGTATTCCGTAATGGTTTATGCTGAAAACGTGTTTGAACGTAAAGCTAATTTTGACAAAGTGGTTTTGGATATACGCCGGTGCTCTTATGCGTCAGAAACGTTAAAGAAAGTTATCCTCAGGTGCACTGTGAAATAGCTCCCCTGCCATGCTGACCAGACGTTCGTGTTGGACCAGTTTATCTTTCCACTTCTGCGGAATACCTGAATAGCCATATAACGCACCGGCTAGTTGACCTGCCGTTGCCGCAACGCGGTCGGCATCATCCGCCAGATTGGCGGCATGAAGGATCGCATCACGGAAATTATCCGTATGCCATACCGCCCACATTGCGGCCTCAAGCGTATCGATAACATAACCGCTGGAGCGAATCTGGTGACAGGACTTATGCTTGTACTCACCAGCGTTAACGATCATAACCCTTGCGCACAAAGGAAACCGATGAGGCTTGAACAACGCCTCTTTTGGATAACCACAGCATCGTCACTGTGAAGATCGAGCATTACGCGTCCTTCCGTATTGATGTATCCACAGAGAGTAGATCTTAAGAAACTCTGAAAATATAAACAAAACACTATACAGCCAGACGCTTGAGGCACCCGCGAGATTCAACAACAGCGGGAAAAGGGTCACCGAGTACCGGAAGGAGATCAGACGAAAAACTTCCTGGCAGAGCGCCAATCTGCTCGCGAAAGGCTTCCCGGTCAGAAAGCACCATGCCGAGGCAAAGAGCGACAACAGCAACAAGAAATCGAGAATAAAGAAAAGCAGCAGAACGCCGGACCCACCACCATAAAGCCAGTTTCCTGTCGCACTGAAAGAGGATATATCGGATACAAAGGGGACTCTGTCATGGCGCACAGACTGCGCACAGTAGACCGCAACAGCCAGCGCATCCATCGTTCCCCAGAAAATGAATACCTGCTTTTTAACACTCATCATTGCTCAAGGAAGTGCACTGTTTAACAACATTACTGACTCACCGGTGCAGGAGACCATTTACCGCCATGCTGAATAAGCGTTTCTTTGATTTCAGTCAGCTTTTGATATTCGTCACTGCCCTCTTTCGCCCGGTTCAGATAACGCTGAAGCTGGTTGGCCATTGTCCAGCCATTATCCGCCTTGATCTCAGCATTTGCACCACGCTCCAGCAAAAGCAGGACATGGTCGTAAGAGTGAAAGTCCAGCGCGGCGATCAGCAACGTATTACCCAGTGAATTGGTAATATTGATGTCCGCTCCACCGTCAAGCATCGCCTGCAGCGTATCGGTGTTTTTTGCTTCGAGGGTCTCGAAGATAATCGGTTCCCCAAACGTTTTATCCTTCGCATCCGGCGATAATCCGCCCTCAAGCATCGCCTTTATCCAGACCCCACTGTCTGCTTTCAGCACATATTCAGCCGGACTGCTCTCTCCTTTAGGCCTTGGCTGGAGCGGATCTGCCCCCGATTTAACCAGAGCGGTAATAATATTTAGCTGTTCCGGTGTTTTTTTATCGTTAATTGCGTTCATCACCGCCCAAAACAACAGCGTCATGTCCTCTTTACCGGGCTTATTAAGGTCGGTTTGCGACGCTAATTTAATAACCTCATTCATCTCACCGGCTTCAATTGCACGCGCGACTGTGAGTTGCTGACCACTGAAGTAATTGTCTGGTTTTAAATCCATATTTTGCTTGCACCCCTGAACCATAAACATTAAACAAAGCGCTATCCAGCCAGTAATCAATGATTTCACGCGCGACTCCCGATAATTGCGATGTCTTCATCTTTCTGTTGCTCAATACATTTAATCGCCTGATCGATGCCATGGCGATCGAGAGCACCTCCCGTTCCCCCCGGAAGGTCGTGTGCAATTCCGGCAGCGTTAGGCATGACGGCAGAAAGCTCTTCTTTGGCTATCAGCGCCGGCACGTGTCCTTTAACCGTTTTGAAATCTTCCCAAAGGTTAACTTCCTGAATTTTTGTCAGCAGTTCACCTTCAACCCGGTAAGCCTGAATATTTTCCGTACTGCCCAACAAACTTCCGCCGTATTTCTCTACGGTACCCGGATGCAGACCGGCCGCGTTGAAGGTCCATCCCGGCATACCGCTGGCCATCGCGGTAGCAGACGCTAATCCGCCCCCTAAAGAGTGGCCCGCAATGTCCACTTGTTTACCGGATTTAGCGAGTTGTTCGCCAAGACCCACTGCTCTTTTATAGTAATCTGACGCCATTCCGAGCCCTTGCGCACCGTTATTTTTCCAGTCAGCCATGTTCTTCATGGGGAAAAATTCGGGTTGCCGTGATCCTCTGAAAACCAACGTTGGGTTCATATCACGACCAAACACCTCGGGGTCGGGTTGATATACGCGGGCCAGAAAATCAGGAGAGGCTGTATTGTCGAAAAGTGATTTGCTGTTCAGCCCAAGCTTCTTCAGCGCCGCTGCGTCATTACTAATATCCGTCCATCCCTTCGGCACGCCCGGCGTCGTTTCCAGCGGGTTTACAGTCTTATAAACATTTTCCGCAAGCTTCGCTTTCTCCACGGCAATATTATTCGCCGCTAACCGTTTAGCCGCGATCTGCGCATCCGGATAGAGACTGTTGCTGCCCTTCGCAATCAGGTCCTTACGGGCCTGCCAGCGTTCGGCTTTGGTCATATTCTGCAACTGAGAGGCATAGGTTTTACCGTCTTTGCCCGGCGTCGGCTGGTCAGGCACCTGAGCCGCTTTGGATTTCACCACCTGCGTCGGCAGCTCCGTTGGCGCGGGGCGGGAACCATAGGTGCGCACCATGGTTTCGTAACGTTCAACGATAGTGCTCTCCGGATACCAGCCCAGACCCGTATTTGAGGCAGCCTGTAATCGCCCATCGGCATTGATATAAAACATCTCAGTCACTGACGACCAGTTGCGAAAACTCTCGTCGATAGCCACGATCCTGCCCATGTCGAGATCCTGCGCAATCAGCTTGCGGGTATCGCGACCTGACTGATACGGATTTGCACCGGTAATGGAGTACAGCAGATCGTAGCGCGTGAACAGCGAGCGCAGCGAATTGTCGGGCACCGACATAATCCACTGCCCGGCGACGGACGGGCGGATAATTTTCGCAAAAAGCGCTGGCGAGACGTTCTCGCTGAAAAGATAGACAAACTTAATGTTATACATTCGCTCCGTCCTGTTCCCTGTCCCTGCCTGACTTACGGATTCACCAGCCAGGTACCCGGCTTGGCAATATCCAGCGTCTGGGTACGCGTTCTCCCGTTGCCCTGCAGTTCAATCTTCGCCTCACCGGCTGGCAGCTTGAGCGATGCATAACCGTTGGTCGCCGGACGCAGCGCTTTTGGCTCGCCGTTCACTTTCAGCGTTTCGCCGTCCTGGATACGGATATAGACCAGCGCGACCGGGCTGGCGACAGGTGGTGGAGTCTGTTCCGCCGCCGCCGGCTCGCTAACCTTCTCCGTTTCCGGCTTCACGTCTGGCGTGTTCGCGGCGGTTTCAGCCGGACGCGTCTCTGCCGGTGCCTGTGCAGCCTGCTCGGGCGCATCCTGACCGCCGCCGCTAAACAGCATGGCTCCGGCGACAATGCCCACCAGCACGCCAGCGGCAACCAGGCCCGGGATCTTGTAGCGGCGCCAGTCAAGCGCCGAAGCAGGTTTCTCTTCCTCTACCGGAACCAGCATGGTGCCGGTTTTTTTGGCGGTCAGCACATCGTTGATACCGGCGACCGGCATCTCAATCAGCGCCGCGAACTCGTCGATAGACTGCGGACGGTCCTCCATGTGCAGCGCCAGCGCGCGGTCAATAGCCTGCAGCAGCGGGATGGAATAACCCTGCGGCATGATTTCCACCAGCGGTTTGCAGGTATCCTGGATAGAGCGCACCACGCTGACCGGCGGCGGCGATCCCACGATCAGAGTACGCAGCACGGCACCAAGGGCGTAGATATCCGTCCACGGACCCTGCTCGCTTTCGTTGTCGTCGGTGTACTGCTCAATCGGCGCAAAGCCCGGGCGCAGCATGGTTTCCGTTTCGTCAGAGAGGTTACCGATGGTGCGGCGCGCGGAGCCGAAATCGAGCAGCACCGGCAGGCCGTTATCCTGGATCTGAATGTTATCCAGAGAGATATCGCGATGCAGGTAGCCTTCGTCGTGAATGGTCTTGATCGCGCCAAACAGCATCGGCAGCGTGCGGCGGATCCACGCCTCGTTGATCAGTTCCGGCTTTTCTTCACGCAGGCGTGAAAGCGTGGTGCCGCTGTAGAACAGCGTCCCCATGTAGGCCGTGTCGTTTTGCACCCAGAAGCGCAGGACGTGCAGCAGGTTCGGATGGTTAAAGCGCGCCAGCAGACGGGCTTCCTGAATAAAGCTGTTCAGGCCGGCGGAAAACGCTTTGCCAAAGCGCTCGCTGCGCAGCACGAGGGTCATGTCATCGCCGCGCACGGCGAGCGAGGAAGGCATAAATTCTTTGATAGCGATAGTGCGTTCGAGCTGGTGATCCCACGCGCGATAGACGATGCCAAAACCGCCGCCGCCGATCACCTCTTTGATTTCAAACTCGTTGAAGCGGTACCCGACCGGGAGCGCGTTTGGGACAGTCCGATTGTTATCATTATCCGTCATCTTTTACAGTTCTCTTGATGATTATTACGCGGCAAACTGACAGTGAAACTCGCCCTGCTCGCAGGTGACGTGCAGACGTCGGTACTGCTCGTCGCTGCGGCTGGCGGTAAGTAAGATCTGGCTCATCTGAGGCAGTAAGGTGTTGGTCAGAATAGCGTCCACCATGCGGCCGCCGGACTCCACCTCGGTACAGCGCTGAACAATCTGTTCCACCACGCTGTCGTCAAACTCAGAAATAATGTTGTGATTCTCTTCCAGACGGCGCTGAATGCGCTTGAGCTGCAGACGAACAATCAGCCCCAGCATCTCGTCGCTGAGCGGATAGTACGGCACCACCAGCAGACGGCCCAGCAGCGCCGGCGGGAATACCTCCAGCAGCGGCTGGCGCAGCGCGCCGCTTAACGCGTCAGGCTCCGGCATCAGCTCCGGATCGGCGCACATCGCGCTAATCAGGTCGGTACCGACATTAGACGTCAGAATAATGATGGTGTTACGGAAATCAATATGGCGTCCCTCGCCGTCTTCCATCCAGCCTTTATCAAAGACCTGGAAGAAGATCTCGTGGACGTCCGGGTGTGCTTTTTCAATTTCGTCCAGCAGTACCACGCTGTACGGGCGGCGGCGCACGGCCTCGGTTAATACACCGCCTTCACCATAGCCCACGTAGCCCGGAGGCGCACCTTTTAACGTTGAAACGGTGTGCGCTTCCTGGAATTCACTCATGTTGATGGTGATAACATTCTGCTCGCCGCCGTACAGGGATTCCGCGAGCGCCAGCGCGGTTTCGGTTTTACCGACGCCGGACGGGCCGCACAGCATAAAGACGCCCACCGGTTTGTTGGGATCGTCGAGCTTCGCTCGCGAGGTTTTCACGCGGCGGGCAATGAGATCCAGACCGTGACGCTGTCCAATAACGCGCTGGTTCAGCGTGTCAGCAAGGTTCAGCACCGCGTCGATCTCGTTTTTCACCATCCGGCCCAGCGGGATCCCGGTCCAGTCAGAGACCACCGCGGCCACCACGTTTTCATCCACAGCCGCAAACAGCAGCGGTTCATCGCCCTGTAAGGCGTTGAGCGCCTGCTGCTGTTCCGCCAGCTGGCTGCGCAGCTCGGCGCTATCTTCATCGCCCGCCGCGAACAGCGCCGCACGCAGGCGAATAATCTCCTGGACCAGGCTGCGTTCTTCTTCCCAGCGCTGGGCCAGAGCTTCGCGTTTTGTTTCGTACGCGTCGCGTTCTGCACGTAACGCCGTTACGCGCTCAGCGTCACCGGCACCGACGCGCGCTTCGCGCTCAGCGATCTCAATTTCCACGTCCAGCGCGGCAAGGTGGCGCAGACAGTCTTCCAGCTGCGCGGGCGGCGCGCTCTGGCTGACCGCGACGCGGGCGCAGGCGGTGTCGAGCAGCGCAACGGCTTTGTCCGGCAGCTGACGCGCCGGGATGTAGCGATGCGACAGCTTCACCGCCGCGCTGACCGCTTCGTCGAGCAGCAGCACCTGGTGGTGCGTCTCCAGCGGCGACACGGTGCTGCGCAGCATCAGAATGGCTTTCGCTTCGTCCGGCTCATGCACCTGCACCGTCTGGAAACGACGGGTCAGCGCCGGGTCTTTCTCGATGTACTTTTTGTATTCCGCCCAGGTGGTGGCGCCGATGGTGCGCAGCTGTCCGCGCGCCAGCGCTGGCTTCAGCAGGTTCGCCGCATCGCCGGTCCCCTGCTGGCCGCCTGCGCCAATCAGGGTATGGATCTCATCGATGAACAGAATAATCGGCGTTGCGCTGGACTGGACTTCATTAATGAGCGCCTGCAGACGGGCTTCAAACTCGCCTTTCATGCCTGCGCCAGCCTGCAGCATGCCGATATCCAGCAGCCACAGCTGGATATTTTGCAGCGGCTCCGGGACGTCGCCGTCGGCGATACGCAGCGCCAGCCCTTCCACCACCGCCGTTTTGCCGACCCCGGCTTCCCCGGTCAGCAGCGGGTTGTTCTGGCGGCGACGCATCAGGATATCCACCATCTGGCGGATCTCCTCGTCGCGCCCGACAACCGGGTCAATCTTCCCTTCGCGAGCGCGGGCGGTCAGGTCCTGGCCGTACTGGGCCAGCGTCCCCTGCGCAGCCGGTACCGCACCCGCCGGTGCATCGACGGCGGCTGCGGCCTGCTGCGTCTCTTTGCTGTTGGCGCAGATAGCGTCGAACTGCTCAATCAGCACCTCGACGTTCAGGCGGGTGAACTGTGACGAGATGCTTTTCAGCACGTTGGCCAGGTTCCAGGTTTTAAGCATGCCGATCAGCAAATGGCCGCCGCGAATACGGCTGACGCCAAACTTCAGCGAGCCGAAGACCCAGGCGCGCTCCACGGCGCTGTCGATATGTTCGGAGAGATCGGAAACGGAACTCGCCCCGCGCGGAAGGACATCCAGCGCCGCAACGATATCGCGCGTCAGCTGTTGTTCATCAAGGGCAAAGTGGCGGATGACCTGCTGCAGATCGCCATCCTGCTGCTGCATCAGCTGATGGAGCCAGTGCACCAGCTCAACATAGGGGTTGCCGCGCAGCTTGCAGAACGCAGTGGCGCTTTCCAGAGAGGTAAATAACAGCGTATCCAGTTTGCCGAAAAGCACGGCACGGCTAATTTCTGACATGTTAGTTTCCATTAACAATAATTCGGTATACGGAAGGATTACCGCTCTGCGCGATACACCAGATCGCCACGCGGGACAGGCTGCGGCTGACGGCCCAGCCAGGTGTTGTAGCCTAATCGCCCATTGCTGCCGAGCGTGGTGCCCTGCACCGCGTCTTCACGCAGGATCACCCGCGTTTCCCATTCAAACTCCACCCCGGCGTACTGACGGACCCAGTCGCGCAGCTCGGTGACCCACGCTTCTCCCGGCAGAAAGCGGTTGTACTCCTCCGCGCTCAGCGGGCCAATGTCGATGCGAAACTTATGCTGAACGTCGCGGACGGCGACGCCGAGAAAGGCGGACTCACCCATGCGCGGCATGCGGCGTCCTGCTCCCAGCTGCGCCTGCTCGCGCGTGGAAAGCGGCATCCACTGCGGCACGTTGCTGACCAGCTTGACCGGCGCTTTAAAATAGTTGCGCAGGATCTTCTCCAGCCCCTCCGGATCCCGCCCGTTACGGGTCAGGTGCCCGGCGTGGGTAAAGCGTGCATGCGAGCTCAGGCTGCCTTTGTTCATCTGCCCCGGCTGCCCCATGCCAATCAGCGACGCCAGGTAGCCCTCAAAGCGCTTGTTATCGGCGCGATCCAGAGAGACCGCCGGTTGCGCATCCGCCCAGGCGCGGTAAAAAAGCAGCGCCAGACGGTGGTGGAACAGATCGGCAAACGCGCTGAGGCTGGTGTCCTGATGATGATAAATACGCTCGCGGGCATATTCGGTCATGTGGACCGGCAGCGGGCCGTTCGGGCCAAACAGGCCGAAGCTGAGGATAGAGACCTCGTGCAGCCCGCTCTCCTCCCGCTGACGTACCTGGGCCAGCGTCGACGGCGCAAAACTCATCGACGGCTGCTGGCCGATGCGCAGCGGCTCAAATTTCGGCAGCGGCGCGCGTCCCAGCGGGTAGCGCTCGCCGCCCTGGGCATCAATGCGCCTTAACAGCTGAAACAGATCGTAGCGCCAGGGCGTCTCACGGACCCCGCTCCAGAACGTATCCGGCAACCGGGTCAGGCGATGTACGCGCAGCGGTGCAGTGGCAGCGTCACTCATATCAGCGCCCTTTTACCCATGCGCGGTGTCCAGTAGCCAATCTCGCCGCGCTGCTGACTCTTCAGGGTGAACTCCGTAAAGCTGTTGATGGACACCAGACGGGCAAAGAGACGCTCCATTACGCTGCCGAAGAGCCACGGGCTGGCGCCGGAAAAGGCTCGCTCATCCACCATCAGGGTAATGCCGATCCCGCGGGCGAAAACGACCGGGCCGGGTTCAGGCACGCGGCGGTGAACCGGCTCCAGCACGCAGTGGCGTACCCCCTCCACCTGACGCGCAACGGGCGTTTCTGCCAGGTTGGCGTACAGCCCTAACAGCTGGCGCAGCGCGGCCGCGCCGTCTTCATTTTCGCTGTCCATCAGGCTGAGGTAGTTCATCTGCAGCTGGCTGATGAGCCGCCAGGTGCTGAACCCTTCGGCCAGCGCCGGACGCGGCGGCGTCGGCCCTTTACGCAGGGTGAGGGATTTCACCGGCATGGAGTCGGCCATAATGAACTGCCCGAGCTCCTGCTGCAGCATCAGCGGCAGGTCGCGGCTGGTGCAGAGCACCTCGGCAGAGATATAGCGCAGGTTTTCCTGCCAGGGGGCGTGCTGTTCATCCACCAGCGAAACAAAGACCTCCGAGCCAATATAGCCGGTACGGGTGCCGTAGCGCAGGGCGTGCTCGGAAAGCACGCGCTGTTCGCGACGCAGGGAAAAATAGGCCCCGTAGTTGCCCGCATCGCCGCTCCAGGTGCTCCAGAATGGACGAAACGTCTGGTCATCACGCTGGCCGTCGGCGCTGCCATAGATTTTTTTGACCGCGTAAATTTCATAATCCAGCGGACGAATGTTATCGACCACCAGATGGTATTCATGCTGGCCTTCGTTCAGCTTCTGACGCGCCGCGACCTTAGGGAACAGGTTGATGACCGGCGTACAGTGCAGCGCCAGATGGCTGGCATCGACCACGCGCTCCAGCTGTTCATCCGACTTATCCAGCAGGATGAAAATATCAAAGGCTTTTTCGTTTTCACAACGCTGAATCAGCTTGCTCAGACCGCTGAGGCTGATGAAGCGGAAGCGGGCCGGAAACGCGAAATACTCCTGCAGCAAGCGGTACCCGTCAAAGTTGCGCAGATCGTCCGGGAGCAGCGCCTGGTCAGGCTCAAATCCTTCCTGGCGCAGCGCGTCAGACGCCAGCAGCTGTCGCTGCGGCTGCGGGCTGACCGTCTGACAGACGATCCCAGCGTGGTGCTCCATCACCAGCTCCAGCAGCTTCAGCGCTTCAATGTCCGGACCACCGAGGAAGAATTCCAGACGGTCGAAATCCAGGTGCCCGAGGTTTTGCGGGCCGTCGCAGGCGATGCGGATCCGTAAGGCGCTGTTGATCCCCCGCTGGCTCAGCCCCAGCTGCGCGAGCGGCAGATCGGCGGGCACGCCGCCCAGCTCGACCCTGTCGATTTTCAGCGGCAGCAGATTAACCTCGTGCGCCGTGGTATAGCTGCAGGTCACGCCGGTCTTCTTCAGCGCCAGGCTGTCCATCATGGTACCGCGCGGCACAAGGAAACCCTTGCTCAGATCGCCCCGGCTGCTGTCGGGCTCAATCTCCGCGATCGCCATCGACGGCGTGGGCGCGAGATAGTTAGGCGCAATCATCTCCAGCAGACGCTGGGAGAAGCGCGGAAACTCCGCGTCCATTTTCATCTGCACGCGGGAGGTCAGGAAGGCGAAGCCCTCCATCAGACGTTCGGTATACGGGTCCGCCACTTCGATGCCGCGCATGCCCAGCCGTCCGGCGACTTTAGGGTAGCGTTCGGCAAACTCGGCCCCCATTTCGCGCAGGTAGGCTAGCTCACGGTTGTAGTATTCGAGCAGTTTACTTTCCATGATTACCCCGCATCTTTCAGTTCAAAATGGCCGTTTTCCAGATCGACATCGGTACGAAACAGAAACTCCAGCGGGTACGGCACGCACCACAGACGCCCTTTGATCTCGATGGAGAGCACGTTGTGCAGATCCAGCGAGGAGGTATCCGACACGCAGCGGACCTGCAGCCCCTGCGGCAAAATGCGCGGTTCAAAATTGATAATGGCCTCGGTGAGCTTGCGCTGAATATCGTGCCATTCGATATCCGACATTCTTTTCCCGGCCAGCGGTGCGACGCCGAAGTTGACCACCGAGCGGTTCACGTGCGGCAAGGCGCTCAAATCGCCGGAGGCATCGTGGTTGATGGTGTTAAACAGCCACTGCAGATCGCGCAGTACATTGCGGCGCAGGGCGGCGTGGGTGATCAGATTGCTGTTGGCCGACTCGCGTTTTTTTTCCGGGTCGTTATCGGTGAGACGATCCAGCAGCGAGGGCTGCATTTTGTCGCGCGCCCCCACCTTCTCCTGCTTGCTGCGTGCCTGCCAGCCGCTGCGCAGCAGATCGCCTTCGCCAGCGGGATTACTCATCGGCTCCATCCGTCGCAAACGTCACGAGGTTCAGGGAAAGCAGCGGGTATTCGCTTTGTTCGCTCAGCCACGCCTTCTGGCCCCGTCCTTCGTACAGCGTACCGTCAGCGTCAAGCGGCAACCATTCAGTCGTACGCCCGAGCATGACGGCATCCGAAGCGTCTTCAGCAAACGGATAGCGCGCCGGGATTTGACACACCTGCTCCGTACCGTCGGTCAGGCGCACCAGCGCGTGACGCCAGACCAGATCGGTGACGCTGGCAGGCGCCTGAAAACGGATCTCAGCGATAGCGCTAAACGGCAGCCAGAAATAACGGCCGTTCACGATGGTTTCGCACACCGGGCCGAGGCGGGCATCGCCGTCCATCAGCCAGCCAAACGCCTGCGTCTCATCATTTTCGAGGGTGATCTGACCAGGGTTTGCCTGCGCCGTCTCAAGGGCGTCCAGACGCAGCGCACTGGCGCGTTCGCCCTCCTCGCTCAGCGCCGCGGCCAGGGTTGTCAGCCACGGCCATTGGGTTTCAGGCATGGCCGGACGCGCCTGTCCTGCCATCACCTGCGCGCGCTGCAGCTCGCCCTGAATGGATTGCTCCAGCAGGGTAACGGTAGGCTTCGCCTGGGGCTTCAGCGCCACCCAGCTTTTCAGCTGGGTCAGGGCGCGGGTCCAGTTGCCGCAGAGGATCAGAAACTGTACAAACGCGGCGCGGAGATCGGCATCCGCCGGACGGACTTTGATATCGGCTTCCAGACGACGCAGCGCATCGCTGAGCGGCTCACCCGCCAGGTGTTGATAGAGCGTATTCATCGCCACTCCTTAGTTTGCCGCGCGCCATGCGCCCACTGCCGGATCGCGCAGCTGAGGACGCAGGGTGTCAATCAGGACAATATTCAGCGAGGTACCCGGCGTCACCCACGCGCCCCAGGTCTGTTTGACTTCGGCAATGCGCGCCTGCAGTTTGGCGTCATCACTGGCGATCTCGCGGGAGATCTCTACCGCCACGGTGCCGTTGCTTTTCCAGCCGTTGAGGGCGTTGTCGTAGGGCAGGATCATCCAGCTTTGATCGCTGTTCTGCGTGCTGAACACCATGCGTTCTTTGTTGACGGAGGTGATCAGGGCGTTTTCAGGATCGGCGCTTTTGTTCAGGCCCATGACCGGGAAGCCGTGAATGTAGGTCACCGCCATCTCTTTCTGCTCGCCGTTGCGAGTCTGAGAGATAACGGTATGACCGCTCAGCCAGCTGCCGTTACCGCAGCGGGTGGTGTCGGTGTCCGGGATGAACAGTGCCGGTGCGGAGGCACCGCCTTCCCAGAACGTACGCAGATGGCAGCCGTCCTGAAGGGTAAACTCCTGCCATGGCGTGCGGTCAGCAGCCACGGTGCGGGCTTCAGCGTTCTGATCCGGCGGCAGCAGCGCGCCGCTCGCGGCGGTACTGGCCGGAGCCGCCTGTTGCTGTTTCACCACCAGCGCCCAATCCTGCGCTTTCCCTGCGGTACCCTCCGCCAGCGTGACGCCCGCCGGATCGTTAAGCGTCCAGCTGAGTTTATTCACTTTGCTGCACTGATGTTCCAGCAGTGAGCCAAGACGCGGCACAAAGTTTTCCAGCACGGAGACGTCTTTCTTGCCGTTTGCCACAATACGCAGCGCCACTTCAGGCTTACACCAGCTCTGCGGCGTGTTGTCTTTGATGTTGTCGATCCAGATATCCAGCTTCTGCGCAGGGGACTGCACGATGCGGAAATTCTCAGCCTGCGCGGTGGAGGTCACCGCCAGAAGTGCTAAACCCGATAGCCAAAGTTTCATATCGTTCCTTGTGTGTCTAATCAGTTCCGCAGGGAAGAAATTGCGCTGCGTCAGAGAGCGTATGCAGCAAAGTGGTGTCCTGAGGGTCGCCCATCCATACCGCCAGGGCCGTATAGTTGTCCTGAGCATTCCCCTCCTGCTCGCCATTCTTTTGAATGATTTGGTTCATTAAGGTCAGCCACTCCTGCGGCGTATTGACCATATGCAGCGACTGCTTCATTTGTTCTTCGCTGACGCCGTGCCAGAACCCGTCGGTGCAGAGTAAAAAGGCATCGCCGTCTTCCACCTGCACCACGTCGCTGTAGCTCGCTTCCGGCCCACCGTTTTCAATCCCCAGCGCGAGGTACAGCAGGTTGCTGTTGAGATCGTCGGTCTGATGCCCCGCATCCTTCATCTGCTGAACCAGGCTGTGGTCGGTGGTGACATGCCACAGCCAGCCGCGGCGAAACAGATACAGGCGGCTGTCCCCGGCGTGCGCCCAGTAGGCCAGGCGGTAATCCCGGTCGATGAACAGGCTCACCAGCGTTGTGCCCATTCGACGGTAATCCTGAACCGCCTGCTGTTCGCTGAGAATGGTGCGGTTCGCCGTTTGCACATAGTCGCGAATATGCTGTGCATTCAGGTGCTTGTCGCCATCAAAGCGGGAAATGATGCTGTTGCGGGCCAGCTCAGCGGCCACTTCACCGCCCGGCAAACCCGCGATGCCGTCACAGACGACAAAGCAGGCTGAACGTTCCCCTATGGTTTCTCCCGTCTGATCCTGGTTGCTGGCGCGCGTCCCCTGGCGGGAGAGAGAAGCCGTTGCGATATTCATTTGTCTTCCGATCCGCTCTGTGAGTCTTTGTACTGATTCACCTCCATGTCGTACGCATGAAGGAAGGCCTCGCCGAACAGGGTGTGGAAGTCATCCTCAATCTCGCCTGCCGTCTCGCCATAGCTGCGAACAAAGTAGTCCCACAGGGCGGCTTTACGGCTGCCCGGCAGCGCCAGACGGGAGGTCATGCCGTTCTGCTTCGCCTGCTCTTCCAGCTGTTCTGGGTTAAAGGACTGCAGCATTGCGGCGATGATGGCGCGAATACCGGAGATCATGCCCAGCTGGTGCGCCTGCAGATCGATCAGCGCGTCGCGCACGGATTTTGTTGGCGGCATAAAGCCCGGCATCGGCGTGCCGAACATCTGGATCAGGACGGTTTTGCCGGTCGGCAGCAGCTTGAACGGGTTGTTGGCATCGTCCAGCACCATGGTCATATCGGCTTTCACGCCGCGCTTGAGGATGGAGCGCGAGGAAAGCAGCGCCACGGTGCCCTGAGAGAACATGCCGAGGATCTGCCCCAGCTGACGCATATTCTCACGGTCAAACTTCGGGACGGGCTGCATTTCGCTCAGGCCCATCCCTTCCAGCAGCGCCTCCAGCAGCTCGCCCTGCAACACGTCGCCTTTCTCGCCGCTGTTAGCCGTGGCGGTTGGGGAGGCAGCGTTATTGACCGGGTCGATGCGCAGGCGGCCCTTCGGTGCCTGAGCGCTACTGCGCGCAACGGCCTGCGGGGTCGGCATGGTGAAACCTGCGTAATCCGGTCGCGCGGGCTCTTCTTCAACAGCACGCGGGGCTTCCTGCGGCTCAGGGGCAAACAGCGGAGAATCGGCGAGGACATCCTCTTCCTCAACCGGCGCAGGCGTTGGCTCCGGCCTGTCGTCGGCAATGTCATCCGGATGCGTCAACGGTGCACCGCCCATCAGCCCGAGAGGGTCATCATTACGCGCGGCGGGCGCGCTGGCCGTGCCGCCAAACAGGGCCAGTGGATCGAGCTCATCCGCTGCCTCTTCTTTAGGCTCGGCTGGCTTAGTTTCCACCGGCGGCACCAGCGTTGAGGGCGTAATGTCGTCAAAGATGCTCTCTTTTTTGAACAAGGCTTCATCGCTGAACAGCGTGTCCGGGTCAACGTTCTTACGCTCAAGCTTCGGATCGCTGTCGTTGAACATCGCCAGCGGATCTTCAGCGTTACGCTCCGGTGCAGCAGGCTGGGAGAACGGATCCTGTGATGCCGCAGGCTGAGGTTTTGTGCGGTTGCTTGAGATGCTGTCGGAGATGGAGAACTCCTGCATCAGACTATCCCAGATCTCCGTTGGCACGGCGGTCGGCTCGCCCTTCCCGCGCGATGCGGCACTCGCCGGTTTCGGCTGCGATGCAGGTGCTGGCGCGGATGGTCGAACCTGCTGCTGCATGCTGGCCGCCATGCGGCTCACCGGCTGCGTGTCGTGAATAATTTCAGCCACTTCAATGCGGTAGTCATCAATACCCAGAATGTCTCCATCCTGCAGTTCAACCTGACGCCCGCGTTCCAGTGGAATATCGTTCAATACCACGCGCGTAACGCTGCCACGGTTAGTGACGCGACATTCGCCATTGGCATCAACGTGAACAATGGCCTGCAGACGCGAGATGGTGCGGTCATTGTCCGGCAATACCAGATTGTTATCCGTACCGCGCCCAATGGTGCCGCCCGGGGCGTAAAAATCACAGCTGCTCTGCGGCGGCTGATGACCGGGTTTCGTAGAAATAATCGTGAATCGCATGGCGTATTCCTGCTGGTATGATTAGCGCTCAAACGCTGCCGCTCTCGGGGCGAGAACGGCGGCGTTTGGGGGTTAATACATTCTATTCAGTCTGCGTAAGCTTAAACTGGCCTGAAGGACCTTCTTGTAAGGTGAAACGGGCAGCATAGCGAAAAGAATCGTTTTTCCCTGACACCTTCAGGGCAACATCATATTCTCCGGCTTGCCACGCTATTCCCTTCCACTGGTGACACTGTTGGGTCGTTAACGTCACCTCAGGGCTAAACGTTGACGGCGGCGATACCGCTTTCCATTCATTTCCCGCGCGTTTCATTATGGTGGGCGAATGGCTGGTGACAGGCGCGTCTAACCCGGAGTTAGCGGGAATAGCAAAGCAGGGTTCGTTGTTCTTTAGCGTAACCGTAAGCGACTGATATTGTGCTGGATGCGACACACAGGCGCTGGCCATTAACGTGACTGCAAACACACCGAATAACTTTTGCATAACCATGCCCGCCAATCCTTAGGGCTCTTTAGGTTGATAAAGGCCGGGGAAAACTCCCCGGCCACATACGCAATTACGCTTCTTTGTTTTCTTTGATGTTCCAGCCAGCGCTGCTTTCAGCACCTTTACCACCGGCAGTGGTCTGCTCCCAGTACTGCTGTTTCACTTTCGCAGCCTGGAATGCGTAGGTCACACCAACGGTATCGCCGTTGTCTGCACCGGTGTACTGAACGGAAGTCACCAGAACGTCTTCCAGGGTGATGCGAGTGTATTCAACCTGCTGGCCACCCGCTTTGCAGACGGACAGTTCAACTTTGGTCAGGTGCTTACCGCTTGCGCAGTGTTTCAGGACTGCTGTAGTGGATTTGTCGATCAGCGCGTTAACGTGCAGGTCGTTAAAGTTTACTTTACCGGCACCGCCGCCACCGCCAACGCTCATATTACCCGGCTGGGAAGCGCCCCAGGAGAAGGAGGTAATATCAGTCCAGCCGGTGTGGTTAGAATCTTTAGATTCGCCCGTAACACCCTCGACCTTCAGAAACATATCAATAGCCATAATATCTACTCTTCGTGGATGAACAATATTGCTTTCGAAAAAGCACTTATATGGCAAACAGGAAAGCATGGGGCTGAATAAAACCGTCCATATTTTACCTCTGCCTCACATCAAATGACCCGTGTCATTTGACAGTCTTACATTCCCCCTGAATGAACAGAAAGAATGTGAAGTCTTTTACTACTGCGGGTTATCCTGGATCCAGCTACGGTCAGGATCGCCAACTATTACCTGAGAAACCATTTTATTCAGTTCGTCGCTATGATAAAGACGGAGACAATTTAAAGTTACGCCTTTGATTTTTTGTGAACGTTCAGAGTGAAAGCTGTTCTTTTCGTCTTTATATTTATTTATAACAGCCTCAATTTTCTCCATGCCATTTTCAACATCGAAGGGCATCCACTCCAGGAGTGCGCTTGCACTGAGCCCTGCATCAGCAGAAAACTGACCACCTTCATCTGCCACCTCAGCAAGACAGCGTGCCAAAACGTAATCTTTCATCACCTGCCTGTAAGTTTGTTGATGAAAGAATTGAAGGTCCGTGTTAGCAGAATAAGATGAGCAACTAGTCAGAAAAAGAAACAGGCAAAGTGTTTTTTTAAACATGGCGATATCTTTATTTGCGCTATAACGCTATCTCAGTTCCCAGAACCAAATCTCTTTACAGTCTGTATAACAATCGGAATTGCACTGCATCATGTTATCTCCTACCGGCTCCAATAGGTCGATGTGTCCACCGTTGTAATTAGTTATACGGTTGAAGAAAATCACACCTTTACGGTTACGGAGTTTTTGACCTGCCTCACGAATATCAGTATAGATTTCTGCCTTGCCAAACACACTCGCTTTATAGAGCTGGTCAGCTAAAAGCTTCGCACCAGGTTCAATTTTTTTACCCTTATATGGCCCACTCTTTATAGCCAAACGTCCTTCAAATTTAACATCACACTTTAAGAGAGCAAGACTCATTCGCACTGCGCAAGTATTCATATATCCTGGATTGGACTTAATGAGCACGCTTGCGTCGTAACCTATTTCATTAAAGAGATCATCCCGAGGGACATAACCCGGACGGGCTTCGTTAGAGGAGTAATGTTGTGCTTTTAACTGTGCATACAACGGTTTCATGGTTGAACTCCTTTTTTGCACGGTAAATCCTGCGCGAGAGCCTCGGTGATTAATGATGATGCAGCTTCTTTCTTACGGTTTTCAGGCAATTTTCTGAAATAGCTGTAAATGCTCTCTCGTAATGAACCGGGCAACGCGACCGTATATCCACACCAGGATTTGCCCTCCGTCGCATCCATTACCCCAAGCAGGTACATATTCGCTTTAAGCTGCTCCTGCTCGTTATCTTTTGCGAGCCACGCTAAAAGAAACTTTTCCCCGCTCATTCGTACATCATTACGGGACAGCGTATTAGGGTCGCGTAGAAGATTTGATGAGTCATTCTGGCCATTAGCAGCCCATAGTGGCGTCGCTCCCAACAGACCGGTAAACAGCAAAACATGTAGGGTAAGTAACTTCATTGTTTCTCCTGCTCCAGATTAGATTTCTCTTTCAGCATAACTAAACGTGGTCAGTGAAGGATTAACAACGCTTTTTGATTTTCTCACCGGTAGCGTATATGCACATCGCGAGAGCAATACATCCGACAAGCAAAAGTACGTGCAATATCGCTCTCAAAACACCCTGTTGCCAGTCAAATATCAACAGGTAGTAACCGCATGCGGTAAAAAACATCATTGCCGAAATCAAAAGCAATAAATAAGCGATGAAATAGATAATGAATTTTTTCACCAAGAATTTTCCTTCAAATTCATTATCTTTTTCATATTCAATGTCATAGTGCCGGCCCTTACGGGCCGGCAATCGTCATCACGCGTCTTTCGTCTTCAGCGACGGCAGTTTAGAAACCAGACGCAGGGAAACGGTCAGACCTTCCAGCTGGTAGTGTGGACGCAGGAAGAACTTCGCGGCGTAGTAGCCTGGGTTGTCTTCGATTTCCTGCACCTGCACTTCCGCAGCCGCCAGCGGTTTGCGGGACTTGGTCTCCTGAGAGGAGTTAGCCGGGTCACCGTCCACGTAGTTCATGACCCAGTCATTCAGCCAGCGCTCCATCTCTTCGCGCTCGCGGAAGGAGCCGATTTTGTCGCGCACGATGCACTTCAGGTAGTGGGCAAAACGGCAGCAGGCGAACAGGTACGGCAGGCGAGAGGCCAGACGCGCGTTGGCGGTGGCATCCGGGTCGTGGTATTCGGCCGGTTTTTGCAGAGACTGCGCGCCAATAAAGGCGGCAAAGTCGGAGTTTTTGCGGTGAACCAGCGGCATAAAGCCGTTTTTCGCCAGCTCGGCTTCACGACGATCGCTAATGGCGATCTCGGTCGGGCACTTCATGTCCACGCCGCCGTCATCGCTCGGGAAGGTGTGGCACGGCAGGTTCTCCACCGCCCCGCCGGACTCCACGCCGCGAATCGAGGTACACCAGCCGTACTCTTTGAAGGAGCGGTTGATGTTGGCCGCCATCGCATAGGCGGCGTTCGCCCAGGAGTAGCTGTTGTGGTTCGCGCCGTCGGTCTGCTCTTCAAAGTCAAAGCTGTCCACCGGGTTGGTGCGAATGCCGTACGGCAGACGCGACAGGAAGCGCGGCATCACCAGGCCCAGATAGCGGGCATCTTCGGATTCACGCAGTGAACGCCAGGACGCGTATTCGGTGTTCTGGAAGATCTTGGTCAGGTCGCGCGGGTTAGCCAGCTCCTGCCAGGATTCCATCTGCATCACGCCCGGTGCGGTACCGGTGATAAACGGACAGTGCGCCGCAGAGCCGATGCGCGCCATTTCACCCAGCAGCTCAACGTCCTGCGGGCTGTGGTCGAAGTAGTAGTCGCCCACGATGCAGCCAAACGGCTCGCCGCCGAACTGACCGTACTCCTGCTCGTAGATCTTCTTGAAGATCGGGCTCTGGTCCCAGCCCACGCCCTTGTAGCGCTTCAGGGTGCGTCCCAGCTCCTGCTTGGAGATGCTCATAAAGCGGATCTTCAGCATCTCGTCAGTTTCAGTGTTGTTCACCAGGTAGCTCAGGCCGCGCCAGGCGCTCTCCAGCTTCTGAAACTCGTCGTGGTGAATGATCTGGTTCACCTGCTGAGACAGCTGCTCATCGATACCGGCAATCAGGTTTTGAATGGTGCGGTAGGTGTCGTTAGAGAAGGTGACGGTATTTTCCAGCGCCTGCTGCGCCAGGGTTTTGACCGCGCTTTCTACGGCGGAGCGAGCCTGATCGGTTTTCGGGCGGAACTCTTTGTTCAGCAGCGCGCTGAACTCATCCTGGCTGAACGCCTGACCCGCCTGCTGCTCATGTTGTTGAGTCTGGTTGCTCATCGATTATTCCTCGCTACCTTTCGCGCTTTCGTCATTTTTCGGCAACTGGCTCAGAGATTTGAGCAGCGTCGGATCCTGCAGAATTTTTGCGATCAGCTCTTCTGCACCGTTTTTGCCGTCCATGTAGGTCAGCAGGTTAGAGAGCTGGGTACGCGCTTCCAGCAGCTTGTTCAGCGGCTCAACCTTGCGGGCCACCGCATCCGGCAGGAAGTCGTCCATGCTGTCGAAGGTCAGATCAACATTCAGTTTGCCTTCGCCCGTCAGGGTGTTATCCACGTTAAACGCCACGCGCGGCTTAAGCGCCTTCATGCGTTCATCAAAGTTATCGATGTCGATTTCAAGGAATTTACGCTCATCGACGGCAGGCAGGTTTTCTACCGGTTTACCGACCAGATCGGCCATGACGCCCATCACAAACGGCAGCTGAATTTTACGTTCTGCACCGTAGATCTCTACGTCGTACTCGATCTGGACGCGGGGAGCACGGTTACGTGCGATGAATTTCTGTCCACTGTTACTCATTGCCATGATGTTCTCCATCAAAGATGCGCGGTGAAGGTGAAACGACAGGCTCCATGCCTGTCGTCATAATGCCAGGACGCGTTATTCGCGGCGTCCAAAGATGTTTTCCAGTTGGTTAACGCCGTCTGGCGCCAGGTCGCGAATAATGTCCATAAAGTTAAGTTCAGACAGCCGCTGCACCCGCTCAATCATCAGCGGTGCGGGATGGCTCGGTTCGTACTGCGCAAAATACTGTTTCGCTTTTTCCAGCATCAGCTGGGCGTCGGCGCGGCTGGTGACCTGCACGCTGCGCCAGTCGGTGACCTGCTGAACGGGCGACGCGGCCACCGGCTGCGGCTCGGCATGCTGTTCAGCCTGCGCGTCACGGTTCGGCAGCAGCTTGCTGATGTCGGTCACCTGACAGGCGCTGGCGACCAGCCCAACAGTTTTCAGCAGCTGTTCCATCTCCGGTACGCCGCTTTCACCGAGATACCCGGTGAGCAGATCGCGAATGGCCAGCAGCCGTTCGTTAATCACAATGACCGCTGCGGTGCCGGGCTGGTCGCCGCGCGCCAGCTCGTCAATCAGCCTTGGGCGGCCGCCGGGATAGTCAGGGCATTCCGTTTTACTGCCGTCGAGCAGCGCCTGCGCGTCCCGAAGCGAAATTTCATCCCCGTTAGAGCGGAGCAGCGAGGCGTTGCGTACCGCGACGGTGAGGTCAGATTTATCGCTCAGCCCTGCGAGGGCATTGATGCGGTAGAACGGATCGGTTTCGCCATACTCTTCCAGCAGCGGGTAGAGTTGCTCCCAGTAACGGGTCAGCGCTTCCTGCACCAGTAACAGCCCGTCAGCATAGCCCGCGAGTCCACGGCGACGTGTCCAGGCATGGGTTAATGCCAGCAGGACGCGAAGATCTTTGGTGCGGGTCAGCAGGCTGGTAGCGAATTTTTCTACCGTGTTCCAGTCAGCGGGCTCTGCCGGAATAATGGTGTCGCCAAACTGCTGTTCCGCTTTCCCCTGACTTGCCTGATTCATGATCTGGAAATCAGCGTCATACTCCAGGTTTTCGCCACAGGGTTTGTCGGGGCTTATCGGCGCGAGAAATTCTTCGATATTCATGAGATCCCTGCTTATTCAAACATAGGCGGATAAAGACCGTGACGCCCCGGTCGGGCGCCGCCTGCCGGATCGAACAGCAGCGTAAAGAGCTGCCCGGTAAAGTTGCCGCTGTGGACGTGCGTGTAGAGCGGGTAGCCGTCGCAGCGGTTCGTCCACCAGAAGCTGGTCTGACGCAGCGGGTCAAAACACTCTGCCGCCTGCGGCCAGCCCAGCGTGCTTTGGCCGTCATCGTCATAGCCAATCACGTCCAGAATGTCGGATCGCTTTTGTGGCTCAACGGGCTGCGGCGCCGGGATACTCATCAACATCTCGTCAAGCTGTGAGGCGGAAAAACCGTTGCGCACCGCGTGCAGGCCCAGACGACCCAGCTGTTGGTACCAGCTTTCGGCCTGACCGAGCAGGCGCGATGACCATTCGGCGGGACTAAAGCTCAGCTGAATGCAGACCGGGTAGTGGCGACCCACGCTGTCACGTCCCGGCAGCAGGCAGCCCATCTGGATCATCTGGCTGCCCAGCATGGGCGGAACGACAAAATTCCACACCGGGGCTTTCGTAAACTGGCGCTCACCGCTGCGCTGCTCTTCCTGTTGCCAGGCCAGCAGGCCGACCTGAAACCAGTGTGACCACTGGCGCTGAAGGGTGTCAGGAAAGCGACGCTGCAAAAAGTCACCGGCGCTGGGTAATTTGCCATACCAGCTGTAGCGGTTCATCGCAGGGGTATTCGTCATACGGCTGTCCTTGCGGTTATGGGCATGAGAAACGGGGAAGCTGGAACGGGTTGCGAATGCTGTTTGGCGCAAACTCCAGCGTGACCTGATGACCGTCGACGTTGAAGGTAGCCTGACGGCTCAGGCTACCCGCGCCAGGACTGGTCCGGGCTTTATCGAAAAAGCGGTTCAGCGCCCAGGATCCGTTAGTCACCAGAGATGCCGTACTGCCGTTTGCCAGACCGAGTTGCATACGCACCTGGTTGGTGCCGCCCGGTCCCGGCCAGTTCATGATCTGCACCGCCTGAGGGCCGTGGCTGTAGCGCAACAGCTGGCCGTCAACGTCCAGCGTCAGGTTCAGAATGGTGTTATCCATCCGCACGGTGCGCACCGTGACCTTATAGGACGGCGTTGTCGCCCCGTTGGCAAAGAAGGCATCGCGGATTGACTGTGCCTGCTGGAACGGGCGCAGCAGCCCTTCGCTGCCCGGCAGGGTTTTACCGTCGATCCCCGGCATAAAGCGCCAGTTCGCCTGGGTGGTGTCGACTTTGTTGGTCAGGTTATCGCGGAAAAAGGTGTCCATCAGCCCGGTGCCGGGGGCAAACATGCGGGCGAGATCGTCAGGCGTCACTTCCGTGCTGGCGCTGCGCACCAGCGGGTAGCGACCGGCAATCGCCTGACGGCAGAAACCGCCCACTTCCACGTTAATGCGTTTACGCACGTTTTCCAGATCGCGTCGCTGGGTATCGCTGCTGGCACCCACGGCCATATTGCTGAACATGGTTTGCAGCCCGCCCGGCAGACGGCCCGCGCTGGCCTGCAGACGGCTAATTGCGTCGCCGCCCGGCGCAGGCATCCCGCTGTTGGCCGCATCCTGAACGGCGGTCAGGTAGCGATACAGCTCGTCCACCTGCTTGAGAAAATCGTCAAACACAATGGTCTTTCCGCCTTTCTCCAGCGGCTGCGCCAGCTCAATCATCGGCGCGTAGTGGTCAGTCACCAGCTGCTCCGGTGCCTGTACCGCTACCGCACCCTGCGTTGGCGCCGCATCGTTGTTACTGAACAGCGCCTGCAGCGTGCGGGTAGCACGGTTGCTCTGCTCTTCCGCTTTCCCGGCATCTTCTGGCGCAGGCGCATTGCGCGACAGCGTCAGCACCTTGCTCAGGTTCAGCACCAGACGGCGCAGCGGTGAGTTTGCCCCGGAGAGCAGGCGCGCGGTATTGATACGCTGGGAGAGATCGGCACTGCTGTTGAGCTGAATGTCAGCGAGAAAGCGATCCCAGTTGGCGATAAAGTCACGCATGTAAAGCTGGCGCACCGCGTTATCGATCTGCTGTTTATCTTCCTGGGCCGTGGTGGCACCTAATACCCAGGCGTCATCTTCATGCAGGGCGGTCGTCACGCTGTCGATCTGGCCGTTAAAGCTTTTCCAGTAGCCGTCCGGGGTATACAGACCCGGCACGCCTTCGCTGACCGGCTTGCCGCTTTTGCGGGAAAAGACCAGCTCGCTCTGCGGGCCGCCAAGATCGGAAAGCGAGACCGGCTTGAGGTTTTCGTCATGCTCCAGCAGGCGCTTCAGACGACCGTATACGCGTGTCGAGAGCGGCTGCTGGTTGATGAGCGCCCTTTCCCGCGCGACCAGGGATTCATCCAGCGCATAGGGTGAAGCCTGAATTTTCGGTTCCAGCAGCTGGGTCAGATGCCATTCAAGCTGCTGAAGCTGCGCCTGAGTGACGTCCTGCGGCAGGTTGCGCTGCAGGTTGAGCATCACCCAGGAGTGCAGGAATTTGCCGTCGTAGTGCTTCGGCTGATAGAGCATCTGATAGGCTTTCAGCGCCTCATAGCTGTATTCCACGTCGCTGCCGTTGTCGTTGCGCAGCCAGGTGGTGATGTGCATCGTCACGGCGGGGAGCAACATCTGATCCAGCGCTTTCTGATACAGAGACTGCGACGCATCGCTGACGTCATCCCCACGGTAAAGCCCCATGCGGCGGGAGACCGGCGGGTCGTTAACGTCAAAGGCGTCGCTCTTCGGCAGGTCCACCAGCCCGTTAAGCAGCGGCAGAAGCGCAAAGAGATCGCGCTGAGGTTGATTTTGCAGCGCCTTACTCTGTTGTTCCAGCACCGGCACTTTGGCATCAACCTCTTCCAGATACGCCTTGTTTTTGGCGTAACTGGTCAGCCACAGCCCGCCCAAAATCACCAGCAGGGCCAGCAGCGCCGCGTAACCAGACCAGATCACCGCCCGGTTGCGCAGCTCCCACCAGCGGTTTTCTCCGGCAATGCCCGCTTCCTGGAAAATGACGTTTTGCAGCAGATTCTTGATAAAGAAACTCTGGCCTTTCGCGCCCGGGATGGGGGCTTCTTTGCTGACGGAATCCCAGTTATCGCTTTCGGCCCCTTCCGGCAGAGAGAGCGCGCGGTTAAGCTCGCCCATCACGCGGTCAAACGGCATGCCTTCCTGGGTGCCGCTGGCAAAGTAGATGCCGCGCGGCGAGAATTCGGTTTCAAAGTTTGAACGGGCAAAGACCGTGCTCAGGTAATCCGCCAGCAGCGGGCGCAGCGCGGCGAACTCCTGCGGGAAGAGATAGGCTTCCGCACGGGTTTTACCGTCATGCTCCTTGAGCATGGTCTCCGGCAGACCGGCATCCAGGCGCTGCTGGAGCAGAGAAAACTCCTGCTGGAAGTTGCCCATCAGGTCGTAATCCGCGTGTTTGGTCTGCTCCCACGGCAGCGTAAAGCCCCAGATCTGGTCGCGCTGCGCTTTGTCGTAATCGGCAAACCAGGCGCGGAAGCCCTTGAGCAGGTCAGCCTTGGTCACCATCACGTACACCGGGAAGCGGATGCCCAGCTGTTCATGCAGCTCGGAAAGACGCTGGCGCAGGTTCACCGCCTGCTGGCGGGACGCCTCGGCGGACTGCGTGAGCAGGTCGGAAATGCTGATGGTGATGATCACACCGTTGATCGGCTGGCGACGCCGATATTTACGCAGAAGGTTGATGAACTCCAGCCATTCCCCGGCGTCCTGAACCTGTTCGCTCTCCTGCGTGGTGTAACGTCCGGCAGTATCCAGCAGGACAGCCTCGTTGGTGAACCACCAGTCGCAGTTGCGCGTTCCGCCGATGCCCCGCAGCGCGGTTTTACCGAAGCGATCCGCCAGCGGGAACTGCAGCCCGGAGTTGGCCAGCGCGGTGGTTTTCCCGGAGCCCGGCGCGCCGATGATGACGTACCACGGCAGCTGATAGAGATACTGCGTGCTGAAACGCTGCGTCCACTGCGCGCTGTGGCCCGCCTTACTGAAGTGGGCTTTTTTCAGCATCTGCGCGGCTTCGTCGAAACGACCTGCAAGGATCTGCTCCTCGTTATTCAGGCGTTTCTGCGGATCGGCCGCGTCCGCTTTAGTGGTGTTCTCGTTGAGCTTGTCCATCAGCTTGCGGTTCAGCCAGGCGTTATACAGCCGAGGCAGAATGTGGCTCTGGGCCCAGATCAGGTACACCACCGCGATACTGATAACGCGGTTCTGTTCAGATTCAAGCGGGCGGGTATCCACGATGGACAACAGCGGACCAATCATCCAGATCACCGCCGCGAGCGCCGTTACGCCGAGGAAGCTCCACAGAATGCGATTGGTCAGTATGGAAAGAAGAGTAGTCAGCATCCTTAGTTTCCTTGCGGCAATCCGTTCAGCTCAGCCTGCGTATTTTCAGGCGACACCAGCAGAGTAATTTCCACACGGCGGTTACGGGCGCGGTTTTCAGGCGTCGTGTTTGGTGCCACCGGGTTAATTTCGCCCCGCCCTTCCGCCTTCACGCGTTCAGGCTGCGAGAGGCTTCCCTGCAGCTGTTTTTGCACCGACCGGGCGCGTTCGAGAGAGAGTTCATAGTTGGAGGCAAAGCGCGCGCTGCGGATCGGCACGTTGTCGCTGTAGCCCACCACCAGAATTTTGCCGCTGACGTTATTCATCGCTTGCGCAATGCGGTTGATGACCGGCTCATAGCGGTCACGCACCACCGTCGAGGCCGAGGCGAACAGGCCGTCTCCTTTCAGGATCACCACGCTGCGATCCGCTTCATCCTTCACCGCCACCAGACCAGCATCGATTTCAGGCTTCAGGAAGCCGCGCAGGTTTAGTACCGCAGGCAGCTGGCGAGCGGGCTGCTGAATGGAGGTTTCCGGCAGCTGAGACTGATAAATCTTCGCCAGCACCGGGCTGGTGTTATCGCCCAGACGCCAGTTAAGCACGATATAAAACAGACAGGCGATAAACCCGACCAGCGCCACGCAGGCCCAGAGGGGGACCATCGGACGCCACAGCTTGCGCAGTACAGGACGATCTTCAGGGTGCACCGAGAGCGGCGGCGCGTAGCTGCCGCGCACGCTGCGGATCATCTGCCACAGTCGCTGTTTGATGGTTTCCAGCTGGGTGCGGCCATTATCCAGCACCCGATAGCGGCCCTCGAAACCGAGCAACAGGCAGTAGTTGATCATCTCCAGCAGCAGGATATGTTCACGCGGGTTCTGAGAAAGGCGCGCCAGCAGCTGGAAAAATTTTTCTCCGCCCCAGGTTTCGTTATGAAACGTGACCAGAAGGCCACTGCTGGACCAGACGCCGCTGCTGCCCCAGGGGGTGAGCGCGGCGGCTTCA
Organism: Enterobacter sp. B79-1; assembly: GCF_057444735.1. Classification (NCBI taxonomy): domain Bacteria; kingdom Pseudomonadati; phylum Pseudomonadota; class Gammaproteobacteria; order Enterobacterales; family Enterobacteriaceae; genus Enterobacter; species Enterobacter sp. B79-1. The sequence goes on along the minus strand of NZ_JBYAZJ010000002.1, from coordinate 527,145 downwards.
TCCAGCGCCGTACATAGACAGTAGCGGGCGCCGACAATCACTTCATACGGCAACCCTGCCTGCTGGCATCGCACTTCGAAACGGCGAATTTCGTCGATCAGACGCTGGCGCAACGCCACCTGATCGTCATGAGAAACCGAATGACGGATTTGTGGAATGGCGTTGAGCAGCGGGTTGGCAGCCGCCACCAGCTGATTATTGCCACTGGCTCCGGTAAACACAGCATCACTGCCGGTATCCTGTCGTTCCTGCATATTTAGTGCTCGCTTTATTATTCTGTCGGGCTACGGATGGCCCAAAACTCCATATCGAGACCCGGAAACTCCCCTGCGAGATGCAGAGCGAACGCACCGGACTTATCCATCTCGTGCCAAAGCTCACTGCCCTTCTCCAGCTCGAAATAGCTGTAGCCCGCGTGCCACGGTATTTGCGGCGGGGCGACCGGCATGGCGCGCAGCATAATGCCCGGCAGCTGTAGCTGAACCAGATCGCGGATTTTCGAGACCGGTGCCACCTTCATCTGGGCCGGGAAATGGGTTTGCAGGTGTTCGCCCGGCACGTTGGCTTTCACCGCCAGCACGAAGCCGAACTCGCGCACCATGCTGGTCTCCGGCACGGTAGCGATGTTAAGACCATGGGAACGCTCGTTGAGCGGCAGCTGGATGGCGTGATCTTCCATCACCAGCGACAGACCCTGACGCAGCATCAACATCAGCTTGCTGAAGCAGACCGCCAGATCGTCATGGTCATACACCGGGAGCACGCTCTCCGCTGTGCGTTGAGAGGTCCAGGTGGCAAGTTCCGTCGCAAACGGCAGCCAGCTGCGCCACAGCGTTTCCGGGTGGATCAGCGGCAGGGTTTTTAAATGGGATATCTCACCGAGATGACGGTTAACCAGCGAAAGCAGCGTGAACTCAATCAGTTCGGAGGTATTAAAGCGGCCGGGCTGGCGCAGACGTCCACCAATCTGCTGGCTGCGCTGGACCAGTAGCCCATGCAGATCGTTAATCATGCTGTAGATCTGCGGGCTGTTGTTGGCATTCAGCATCGGCGGAATGTAGCTGTTATCCAGCCGCACGTGGTTGTCGTTGCGTTTTTCGCTCACAAAGGCCACGCCGATAGCGGTCCACTCTGCCGTGAGATCTTTTTCCAGCATCAGGGTTAAACGCAGGCGGCCAAACTGTACCGTGGCATCGCCCACTGACATGGCATTATCGTCTTCGACGTCCTGTTCAAAAGCGAGGTAACGCGCCAGCGAGGCCTGCTCTTCACTGAAAATCACCTCTTCGCGTTCGCCGCGGCGAACCGGCAGCGCAAGCACCACCTTCTCATTGGTGAGATTGTCAGGGATCTTCAGCGGTACCGGGCCGTTGCGGCCGTTGCGCACCTGGAAAAACGTGCCGTCAGGCAGTAACCCGCTGCAGTAGCTCAGTGCAATGCAGCCCTGGCGGAGCATCGCGTCGTCCAGCTCAACGTCGAGAAAGCCCCACAGATACGATCGCTGCAGCGCACCCCATTCACGAATGTGGTTCAGCAGGTAACTTTCTGTCCGCTGAAAATGGTGTGGACGCAGGAACATGCCTTCGGTCCAGACGACCTTTTCTGCTTTCGTCATGATGATGTGTTTCCTGTTATGAAGCGCGTTACTGGCTGATGACCCGGATACCGTTCACGTCCAGGAAGACGTTGGCGATGAGTTCATCTGCGGACCCTTTCCAGAACTGGTAGAAATGGTTTTCGCCGGGAACAGGCAATGGGATTGAGACGCGCCATTTTTTCCCGTCCAGCGTCTGATATTCCGCCATCACGCCGATATAGCGTGCCTCGGGCGAGCTTTGTCCACTCAGGGTTTTCGAAAGCTGGCCCGGCATCAGGAAGAACACATCGCTGTTAAGCAGATTCGCGCCAAGCGTGGCTGACGCGTTGTTCTGCAGGGAATAGAAGTCGCTGGACATGAAATCCGCATCGGATTTCAGCAGCAGCACTCTGACCTTTAATGGCGCAGAATCATTGATTTGGGGGTGAGCCTGAAACTGCAGATTGTAGCGGGAGGGGTCGCTGTGTGAAGACGACGTACAACCACTCAACAGGGTGAAAATCACCGCAAAAAATGCTAACCCGAGCTGATGAAACGTTTTTGTATTCATAAAAAATACGCTCTTGAAACCCGTTTAGTTCAGGATCCAGGTGCCGTTTGCGCTGTCTTTGCAGGCTTTGCTGTTGCCATCGACGTCAACACAGGTTGCTTTCTTACGCGCTTTTGGACGGATCGCCTGTTTACGCACGGTGGCTTCGTACTGGTCGGCCTTGATGACGGCGCGCATTGGGACGTAACCAATCAGCTGTTCGTTCCCTTCGTCGGCAAGCGCCATCCAGAAGTGTTCAACCTGACCCAGCACCACGTAGGTTTTGCCGGTCTCGAGCGTGCGGATCACTTTTCCGCCGTAGTCCGGACGGCTCATCAGGGATGCGGGGTACATGGCGCGATAAGGCTCATTCACCTGGGTGAACTCTACCGGAGGCAGCACAACATGACGGTGAGTTAAGGTGACGCCGTTAACCTGACTGGTCACGATAGTATCGTCAGTGATCACAGGTTTCTGCGGCGCTTTACAGCCCGCCACCGCCATTACAAACAGAAGTGAAAACAGTACGCGCATTTTCATATGCTTTTCCGTAGCGATATTTCGATGATGGAGATAAGGAGATGAAGTTTGACTTAAGTGCTATTGTTAAAACAGTCAGGATATTTTCGGGGCGTTACTATTTTAAAGGCATAGCTACCGCACGAGCCCTTCAGAATAAGGCCCAGCGTCTTCCTGACATATTTTGACAAACGGTAAACAAGTTTACATGAGCTTCGCATCAATTCAATATTTACCGTTACGTAACTGTTGGTAAATGAAGCAGACGATAGATTATAGGATTAATCTTAATAAAAAATTATACATGGCCTACCCCCTTTAATTTATTCATCTCAAACCCATACAACCATTTGTTTTACATAACAAAAACACAAAAGAGAACCACTTTCATTAACGCAATGTCGCTATTATCGCCACTACCATAATTAGTAGAATTCGCGTATTGGTGATGTCAAAAGAACATATCGCCGATGAATTATTTGTTGCATTAACAGGGTATCTTTAATATTTCACGTACTTTACGCTCAGAATGGGCCTATTTCACTGATGCCGCCCGGCGTTAATTTCACGGCTCAAAATAACTTTATATTTCCCGCTATGATAATTTCCCTTTAAGGCATAAATTATATCCAATAATCATTAAGCCAGAGTTAACCTTCCTGCCATTATCGCCACCGAAAAATGCACGCGATTACCCGCCAGCTGTGAACATTGTCTATTTCTCCCGCTCAGGCGCTTCATTCGAAGTTTTACTGTTGCTACATCCTTGCCTGTTCACCACCATCTATCTCACCTACCGAGTGATAGATAAGATTTATTATTAAAATGATAAAAATTCGTTATAATTTCTTTAAATCTTTAAACATCACACCATATAAACCACTGTAATAAAAAGAATTCATAAGCAGCAATTTTCTCTACCGCATGCGCACAGCCAAACGGTCGTCATTGCTTACGCTTATTGTCCTCTGCAGTGCTTTTATGGGTCAGATGTTGTGTGACCGAACAAATCAGGAGTGGGTATGAACACGAAAAGACGCGCAGTTCCCGGTATCAGGCACTATGACGGCCCCGCCGGAGGCTGGGGCGCGTTAAAAGCGACGGCCATCGCGGTACGTACCCAAATGGATACCCTGGACGCTCCCGCGACGCTGCTGCGCACCAACCAGCCGGACGGTTTTGACTGCCCGGGCTGCGCGTGGCCTGATAAGGAACATAAATCGACGTTCCAGTTCTGCGAGAACGGCGCGAAGGCGGTGACCTGGGAAGCCACCAGCAAACGCGTTACCCCCGCGTTTCTGGCGGAAAACAGCGTCGCTTCGCTGCTGGCAAAATCGGACTTTGAGCTGGAAGGCTACGGTCGCCTGACGCATCCCCTGCGCTATGACCGGGCAAGCGATACCTTCCGCCCTGTCGACTGGGACGAGGCGTTTCAGCGTATCGGCGAAGTCTTGCGCGGGCTCGAACCGGACCAGGTCGAGTTCTATACCTCCGGGCGCGCCTCTAACGAAGCGGCATACCTGTTCCAGCTCTTTGCCCGCGAATACGGCACCAATAACTTTCCTGACTGCTCGAATATGTGCCACGAGGCCACCAGCGTCGGCTTGCCGCGATCTATCGGGATCGGGAAAGGCACCGTCTCACTGGACGACTTCGATAAGACCGAACTGGTGATCTCCATCGGCCATAACCCTGGCACCAACCATCCGCGAATGATGGGCACCCTTCATGAGCTGGCACGTCGCAACGTGCCGATTATCGTCTTTAACCCGCTGCGCGAGCGCGCCCTCGAACGTTTTGCGGACCCGCAGAGCGTGATTGAAATGGCGACCTACAGCTCCACGGATATCGCCTCGACCTATTTCCAGGTGAAAGCCGGGGGCGATGCCGCCGCGCTGAAAGGGATTGCTAAACACCTTCTGGAGATGGAGGCCGAACGCGGTGACGTGCTGGATCGCGCCTTTATTGCCGAACACACGCAGGGCATTGAGGACTTCAGCGCCGATATCGCGCAAACCCGCTGGGACGACATTGAGCGCGAGTCGGGCCTGAGCCAGGCGGCGCTTAAGAAGGTGGCCGAGGCCTATGCGAAATCAAATGCCACCATCATTACCTACGGGATGGGTATTACCCAGCACAATAAAGGCACGGCGAACGTCCGCCTGATTGCCGACGTGCTGCTGCTGCGCGGGAACATCGGCAAGCCCGGCGCGGGTATCTGCCCTCTGCGCGGCCACTCAAACGTGCAGGGTAACCGGACCGTCGGGATTAGCGAGAAACCCACACCGGCCTTCCTGAACCGTCTCAAGGACGTATTCGGCTTTGAGCCGCCGTCTCACCACGGACACGATGCGGTGCAGGCCACGCAGGCGATGATTGACGGTCGTGCGAAGGCGCTTATCTGCCTCGGCGGCAATTTTGCGGTTGCGATGCCCGATCATGAACGGGGCTTTCCGGCGATGGGTAACCTGGAGTTGAGCGTGCACGTTGGCACCAAGCTGAACCGTACCCATCTGCTGGTGGGCAAAGAGACCTTTATTTTCCCGTGTCTCGGCCGCACCGAGCTGGATATTCAGGCCACCGGCCGTCAGTCCATTACCGTTGAAGATTCCATGTCGATGGTGCACGCCTCGTCCGGCAAGCTGAAACCCGCCTCGCCGTTGCTGCGTTCGGAACCCGCTATCGTGGCGGGCCTGGCGAAAGCCACCCTGCCGGAATCCCGCGTGGACTGGCTGACGCTGGTTGAGGATTATGACCGTATCCGCGATCTGATTGAGCAGACCATTCCTGGGTTCGAGGACTATAACGCGCGGATCCGCGTTCCCGGGGGCTTCCGCATGCCGCTGCCGCCAACGCAGCGTATCTGGCCGACCGCGACGGGCAAAGCAATGTTCTCGGTATTCGAGGGGGTTCATGAGAACGCCAGCGGTGAAGGCGAGCATGTGCTGCGTCTGATTACGCTGCGCAGCCACGATCAGTACAACACGACCATTTATGCCCTGGACGACCGCTACCGTGGGGTCTTTGGCCGCCGCGACGTGCTGTTTATGAACGAAGACGATATGGCACACTCAGGGCTGGAGCATGGCGACCGCGTGGATATCGAAACCGCCCTGCCCGGCAGCGTTCAGCGCCTGGAGGACATTACCGTGGTGGCGTACAGCATCGCCCCGGGATCCGTCGGGGCCTATTACCCGGAGGCCAACGTGCTGGTGCCACTCGATTATCTCGACAAGGACAGCGGGACGCCGTCTTATAAATCCGTTCCGGTTCGCATCACCCTGCGCTCAAAAGAGATCCGCATGCTGTAAGGCTGCTCGCGCAGAGAAAACGATGGATATTAAACAGTTAAAATACTTAATCGCACTCGACGAGACCCGGCACTTTGGTAAAGCGGCCTCGCAGTGCAACGTTACCCAGCCGACCCTCTCCATGCGCATCCGCAGCCTGGAAGAGGAGCTGGGGCTGGTGCTGATTGTGCGCGGGCAGCGCTTTGAAGGGTTTACGCCGGAGGGTGAACGCATCCTCGCGTGGGCCCGCGCGCTGCTGGCCGCGCACGACGGGCTGCAGGCGGAAGCCGCGCTGTGCAAAGGCCAGGTGGTGGGTGAATTACGGCTTGGGATGGTACCGCTGGCGAGCGTGGATCCGATGATCTTTATTCGCCTGCTGACGCAAAAATATCCGGAGCTGACCTACAGCCTCTATTCCATGTCCTCAGCGCAGATTGCCGACGGGGTCAGCCGCAATCAGCTTGAGCTGGGAATTTGCTATCTCAACAGCATCGACACCAGCCTGTTTGACATTATCCAGCTGCCAAAAACGAAGATGGGCCTGCTGCACGACATTCGCCATTTCCAGCCCGGCCAGGCAACGCTGACCTGGCACGACCTGACGGAATTTCCGCTGGGGTTCCTGACCAAAGGGATGCACTACCGGGCGCATATGGAGGCCAGCTTTAACGCTGCTGGCCTCGATCCGAAGGCCGTTTTCGAGAGCGACTCAACGTTCCAGATCATTCAGGCGGTTCAGAGCGGCGTGTGCTGCGCCGTGATGCCGCTGAACAACGGGCTGGAGGCACTGAACAACAATTTCAGGATTGTCCCCATCGCCGAAGCGAATATTGAGGCGCCTGTCGGCCTGATTATGCGCCGACAGAAACCCGTATCCTCGCTGGCGCTACGCTGTTTTACCGATGCACGGGAAATTTATCACGCAGTCAATGAAGCGTAGGCCTGGCGCGTCACCACGCTAAAACCGCCGATCAGCACCGCGTCGCAACTCTCCCGATGTTCCGGCGAACTCACCAGCGCGCGGAGCGCATCGCGAATGGCGTTAAGGGTTTCAGGCGAGGTGTTTTGCGAGGCGATCAGCGGCAGTCCTGGCGTCAGAGGGGTACGGTCAATGACCACCAGCCCCGCGAGCCGTTCCGGCTCATGGCGCTGCAACAGTGCCCAGGTTACGCAGTCGATGGCCGCAATGTCCCCCACCCCGTCTTTTACATCAATCAGCGACTGGCGATGGCTGCCGCTGAAAATCACCTGAGAAAAATAGTCATTGACCGTATCAGGTGCCACTCGTCTTCGCAGCGTGTTGTAGCCGGACTGGGAATCCGGCGCATTACACACCACCCGCCGCCCACGGAAATCGTCAACGCGCAGGTGTTTATCTTCTTCCCGCACCACCAGCAGGCTGCGGTAAGCGATCCCTTCGCAGCCCGGCGCCGCATAATGAAAACAGCCGACGACCTGCACGTCCGGCAACTGTGTGACCAGCGGATAACCGCAGGTCTGGCTAAGGATGAGTCCAGGCTGCTGCCAGTGCGTCAGTAAGTTCTCTTCCGGGATGCCCGGCACAAGATCGCCCACCGGCACACCGCGTGCCAGCAGCAAAGCGTGCACAGCTCGCCACAGCGCGTCGGTATCAGCCCGATTGACGGCATACATCGGAAACGCCAGCAGGTTACTCATGCTCTTCTCGCTTTATCCCCGGATGAACCGTGACATCCACGGCCTTATCCCAAAACTGTCGCAGCCACTGGCCGTATCCCTTGACCACAAAACCGTGATTCCGCTGCTGATACACCGCGCGGTTTTGCTGGTAGAGCGCCTTCAGACCATACCAGGGCACGCCTGGCAGATCGTGATGCACTGAATGGTAGTTGAGATTCAGGAACAACACCTGCCAGAAGATCCCGGCTTCGTTAATGACCGATCGCGCGAGAGGATCGTCTGCAGCGCGGTGCTCGAGGAAAGAGCGCACTTTGGTGAGCGCCAGCGCGGGATAGCTCACCGCCAGCACAAACCAGACCGGTGAAAAACCAACATGGCGCATCCAGACAAACAGCCCTGCCAACAGCACACCATGCACCAGCCACATCAACATCGCCCGCAGGTGCAGCTGGCGAAACACCGCCACGGCACTTCCCAGCGTCTGAACGATATCCAGCAACGGAGCCAGTAACAGCCGCCCCAGAAAAGTATTACGCACATGAATAATGCGCTTCTGCCAGGGCGTAAAACGCGCCCAGGTCTGTTCGGTAAAATAGTAAGATTCCGGATCGTCCACCGGTACCGTGAGATGATCGTTGCGGTGATGGGCCAGATGCGAGTCGCGGTACAGGCCATAGGGATACCAGACCGCCAGCGGCAGCGTACCGAAAAGCTGATTTAACCGGGGAAAGCGTGTCGGATGGCCGTGGATCAGCTCATGCTGAAGCGACATATACCACGCGGTAAACCAGATCAGCAGCACCGTGGCAGGCAGTAAACCGAGCGTCTGCCAGTACGTCAGGGTGGTAAACCAGCCGGTATAGATAGCGATAATTAACAGCCAGGTGGGAAGCTCGCTTCGCCACAGAAACCGCGCGGCAAGCCGGTGAATATGTTCTCGCTGTTGCGGGTGTAAATAGTGACTCATTCCTTCCGATGCCGTTCCGCCTGTCATTCTGTGTCCTGACGATCCGTGAAAACGGCTGAAATAACAAAGAACTTAAATCGCTTTGCTTTGCCAGAAATGGCGTTTATGCACTCTCTGCCTGTTGACTTATTTTGTAATAAAGCTACTTTTCAGGACATGAAAAAGATCCTGATTATTGTTCCCGACGGCGGCATGCTGTTTGAAGCCGCCGGTATCGCCGACATTCTGATGCAGGCCAACCGACTGCACCCGGAAGGTCTGTCTCACCCGTGTTACCGCATCATCATCGCCACCACGCAGCCCCATCAGGTGATCCACGGTCAATCCGGATTAAACCTGCTGGCAGATTATCGTCTGCCTGAACTGGATCCGCGCGAACCACTCGATACCATCATCATTACCGGCCGCGGCATGAATGACCTGGAGAGCACCGCCGTGGTGGACTGGCTGCATCTCGCTGCGCCCCATGCGCGTCGTATTGCCTCCATCTGCGGCGGCGCGATGCTGCTTGCGCAGAGCGGTTTGCTTGACGGACGGCGGGCAACCACACACTGGCGTCTGCTGGAGACGATGCAGGCCGCTTATCCGGCCATCAGGGTGGAAGGCGGCCCGATCTACGTTCAGGATGGGCCCATCTGGACCTCCGGCGGGGTCAGTTCCGGTTTCGACCTGACGCTGGCGCTGGTGGAAGACGATTACGGTTTCTCTCTCGCCCGCGACGTGGCGCAGGATATGGTGATGTACCTACGCCGTCCGGGCGGTCAGCTGCAGTTTAGCCGTTATAATTTGCAGCAGTCCGGCACCCAGGGGCCGATTAGCGAACTGCAAAGCTGGATCCTGCAAAACCTGACCGCCGATCTCTGCGTTGAGCGCCTGGCGGAAAGAGCGGCGATGAGTCCCCGTAATTTCACCCGCGTATTCACGCGGGATGCAGGGGTCTCTCCGGCCCGCTACGTGACGGAAGCGCGTCTAGCCGCCGCCCGACAGCTGCTTGAGCAAACCAGCGATCCGCTGGAGCTGATTGCTGAGCAAAGCGGGTTTGGCACCAGCATCAACCTGCGTCGTGTTTTCGAGAAACAGCTTCATCTCACCCCAACGGAATATCGCCAGCGCTTCCACTGCCGCAAGATGGCGTAATATGATCCTTTTTTGTCATTTACGCCATTCAGCCTGACGCCTACAGTGACTCCAGACAACAGAGATAAGGAGTGCATCATGGTTAAGGTCGGTATTAACGGTTTCGGCCGTATCGGACGTAATTTCCTGCGCGCGGCGCTGGGTAACCCGGATCTTCAGATAGTGGCCATTAACGATCTGACGGACAGCCAGACCCTCGCCCATCTGCTCAAATATGATTCCCTGCTCGGCACGCTGCAGGTACCCGTTGAGGCGGCTGACGGCGCGTTACAGGTGGACGGGCAGCGGCTCACCGTCTTCAGCGAACGCGATCCGGCAAACATCCCGTGGCGCGACGTCGGGGTGGACGTGGTGATTGAAGCCACCGGTTTCTTCACCGAACGCGAAAAGGCGGCGGTACATATCACCCACGGCGGCGCTAAGCGCGTCATCATCTCTGCACCGGGCAAAAACGATGACCTGACGGTGGTGATGGGTGTAAACCACGAGCTGTACGATCCGACCCTGCACGCCGTCGTGAGTAACGGGAGCTGTACCACTAACGGACTGGCTCCGGCAGCACAGGTGCTGCATCAGCAGTTTGGTATTGAGCACGGCCTGATGAACACCACGCATGCTTATACCAACAGCCAGGCGCTGCACGACCAGCCGGAGAAAGATCTGCGCGGTGCACGTGCGGCGGCCCTGTCGATTGTTCCTTACTCCAGCGGCGCGGCGAAGGCGTTGGGAAAAGTGATCCCTTCTCTTGACGGTAAGCTGACCGGGTATTCTCTGCGCGTCCCCGTTCCGGTGGTGTCAATTGTGGATTTGACGGTAACGCTGAGCCGTAACGTGACCGCCGACGAGGTGAATGACGCGTTCCGTCAGGCCGCGGCTAGCGGACCCCTGAAAGGGATCCTGGGCTATAGCGATGAACCGCTGGTCTCCAGCGATTACCAGGGCGACCCGCGCTCCTCGATTATCGACGGGCTGTCGACGCTGGTGATTGGCGGCAACATGGTCAAAATTCTGGCGTGGTATGACAACGAGTGGGGATTCTCAAACCGCCTGGTGGATCTGGCGGTGCTGATGGATAAGAAAGGGCTGTAAGCCTTAGCTTGATGCCGGGTGGCGCTTGCGCTTACCCGGCAAATAATTCACTCCGCTTTTACTTTCACGCCCATAAACACAATCACCATTGCCGTCACCAGCAGGAAACCGCTGCCCGCAAATACGCCGCTGGCACCGTTGAGGTCGAATACCGCCCCGCCACCCGCCGCGCCTGCGCTTATTGCTAGCTGAATAGAGGCTACCAGCAAACCGCCTGCACTTTCGGCTTCATCAGGGACGGTGGTTGCCAGCCAGGTTGACCAGCCCACCGGTACCAGGCCAAAGGCAAAGCCCCAAAGCGCAACCAGTAAACCGTCCAGCATCGCCAGATGACCAAACGCGACCATCATCAGCGCCAGTACGCCCATGGCGAACGGCACCAGTGCCAGCGTCAGGCGCAGATTTCGTGCCAGCAGATGTCCGGCAATGGAGGTGCCGACAAAGTTGGCGATACCAAAGCCAAGCAGGATCAGCGAAATCGTTTCTACGCTTGCCTGACCGACGGTCTCCAGGAAGGGGCGCAGATAGGTAAAGAAAGCAAAATGGCCGCTGAAAATCAGAATGGTTGCCAGCATCCCGCCGATCATCCCCGGACGACGCAGCACCCGGAACAGGGTTCCCAGGCTGCCGCTGCTCTCCGGCTTCATCGACGGCAGGACCCAGACCTGCCACAGCAGAGCCGCCACGCTCGGCACTATGCAGAGAACAAAGACGTTACGCCAGCCAATCAGGCTGCCCAGATAACTTCCCAGCGGCGCCGCGACAACCGTTGCAATGGACACGCTGGAGAAAATCACCGCCAGCGCTTTCGGCACCTTATCGGCAGGTACCAGCCGCATCGCCGTAGCGGTCGACATCGCCCAGAATCCTCCGATAGCAACGCCCAGCAGCAAACGCCCCATAAGCAAAACGTGCAGGGTTGGCGCAAAGGCCACCAGCAGGCTGGAGATGATTTGCAGCACCGAAAAGAACATCAACACCCAGCGACGGTCAATACTTTTGGTGGCTGGCGTAATCAGCAAACCGGTGACCAGTGCCACCAGCGCCGTTGCCGTGACGGCCTGCCCGGCCATCCCTTCTGTTACACCGAGACTGGCAGCCATTGGCGTGAGTAAACTGGCGGGCAGAAACTCCGCCGTGATCAAACCAAATACGCCCAGCCCCAGCGAATAGACCGCTCGCCAGGCGGGTTTTGCAGGCGCTATCGCCTCGCTCGCCGCGACACATGACCTCATCTGTTGATCTCCCGTTATCAAAATGTGACTAATGTCGCAAAAGCATAGAGTGTTCCCCATGGACGATCTATGACATATAATCTCCACTTATTGATTATTCGTCCGGAGTTGTGCGATGACCGTTCAGTCACCCGATTTGATCAGCGAGCTTTTACGCGGCATGCGCCTTTCTGGGGTGAAATACCGGCGAATTGAAGCCAGCGCGCCATTTGGTGTGGCGTTCCATCAGGCGCCCGGTAAGGCGCAGTTCCATTTCGTCAGCCACGGCAGCGCGCTGCTGCGTATGGAGAGTGGCGCAACCTTTGAATTAAGCGGTGGCGATGCGCTCTTTATCCCGAACGGCAACGCCCATGCCCTGCTCTCTGACGCGCAGGCTCCCCTTACCCCGGTGAATGCTTTCCCAAGCGAGCCTATCTGCAGCTCGGTCTGCGCGATTGCCTGTGAGCCCTGCCCGGACGGCGAGAACACGATTATCTTTAGCGGATGCATGGATTTTGAGCTGGGCGGGATGCAGCCGCTGATCAAGGCCATGCCGGAGGTGATGATGGTGAGCAGGCTGATGTCCACCTGGCCCGAGATCCACCCGTTGCTGGCGGCCATGGAGCGAGAATCCATGACCCGTCAGGTGGGCTTTGCCGGGATCCTGGCGCGTCTGGCTGACGTCGTCGCGGCCTTAATCGTGCGGGGCTGGGTCGAAGCCGGATGCGGCAAAGCCACGGGCTGGGTACAGGTGCTGCGCGATCCCCGCCTCAGCAGAGCAATTTATGCCATGCACCAGCAGCCCGGCCTGAACTGGAGCGTGGCTGAGCTGGCAAAAGAAGCGGGCACCTCCCGCTCCGTGTTTGCCGAACGGTTTCTGTCCGCGACGGGCACGACCCCAGCCAAATATCTCAGCGAACTGCGAATGCGGCTGGCTATTCAGTACATCCGCCATGAAAACCAGCCCATCGAAACGGTCGCGCTGCGTCTGGGTTACGGGTCTCTGGCAGCATTTAGCCGGGCATTTAAGCGCATTATTGGACATGCGCCGGGCACGCTGCGGGAAGCCAGCCAGACCCCGGAAGAGGTCTGACTGACCGACCGGCTAGCATCAGAAATAGTATTTAAAGCGCACGCGGCCACCGTAGCGGTCGTCGTTTTTATTGTCACCCTCTTTCGGTGATGCGTTGACCCAGGATGCATACGCGCCCAGATAGATGTTGAAGTTTTTCATCTTCATGACGTTCGGGATCAGGTACGACGTATGGATGGTATGAATGTCGTACTCGCCCGGGTCGGTGATCCAGCAGTCGTTTTCACACTCGGCGTCAAACGTTGAGGTATTAAACTCGTCGATTTCGTTATGGGCGTAGATATAGCCCAGTTCGAAATTATGCCATAAGGCATTAATGCCTGAGGTAAAATCGGTTTCGCCCGTCGCGTCCAGGTAAGCCGTATTGAGGTTCATGACCACGCCATTTTCCGGATCGGTTTTGAGCCCGTCCCAGGTCAGAGTAAATCCGTAGCCGGTTCGGTCTGACTGATCGACCCAGCGGCCTGCGTCGTCACGATAGCCGTAAGCGTTGTTCACCAGGTTGCTCTCCATGGCGATCGCAGTTGAAAACGGTCCATTTTGCCATGAGATGACCGGACGCACGTAGGCCACATTTTTATCGTTCTCAAGCTCTGCGCCGTGATAGCGCTGGTCGACGTACAAATCGCTGCCGTCTTTGAACAGGGTATTCAGCTCAAAATACCAGTTATCCAGCGTCTTGCTCATCAGGAAGTTGCCCCCGCTGTCGGTTCGCCCGCGCCCTTCTTTTAGCATATAGATATAGCCGTAGCCGTCGCTGTAGAGATCGTCCGCGGTATTTCCTGAGTATTCCACAAAGGTATCCTGATTGAGCGGGAACATATCGTAGGCCTCGAAGCGCCCGACCTTAATTTCCCAGTCGTTCTCAGCGCCAAAGAAGAATACGGCATCATCGAGATACATTTTTCCGACAAGATCGCCGAGAGGCTGAACGGAGAAACCAGCAAAATTGCCGTTATCCATTTTACGATAACCATCAAAGCCTAATAAAATACGTCCATTAATATCCCAACGTTCCTTATCTCCCGGCGCCCAGTCGCTATTAGCACTTTGCTTAACGGACGTCAGGCTGCCTGTTTTACTGGCGGCATCCATATTAAATTCAACGTCGCCATAAAATTTAATATCACCATATCCCGAAAGCGTCAGTTTTGGCGGTGCCGTCCCGCTCACCGGTTCTTCCGATTGTACAACCACAGCGGATTCAGCCTGCGCCGCGGTCGCCTGCTGCTGTTTAAGCGCCTGAATTTGCGCTTCTAGTTGCGCCAGTTTTTCTTCCACGCTTGTCGAGGGTTGTGCAGCGAAAAGTGCGCCAGAATAGAACGCACTCATCAGAATTACCGTTTTCTTTAATTTCATAGAATCCATCCTGATTATAGAAGTGAATACCTAAATAGTGAACCTCGCCATTTCGACCAAATACCATCGGAGGTGCCATTATGTTTTTTGATAAGCTAATTATGAATTTTAACTTGTGTGATCGGCATAGAAGAAACATCTCACGATTAATAAAAGAAAGACAACCCACTTCACACTCTTATTTTATTAACCACACCTATATTTTAATGTGGAATATATATGATTATTTAAAGGTATAATTTTTTTAATTCCATTCACATAACAAATTCATTCCTATCGGACGGGCCGGACGAAGCGGTAAATCGTCTGGTTATGTGAAAAATGGGATATTCAACACGCGAAGCGGGCAATATTCGTCTAAGGTTTTCAGGTGATTGACAACAGCGGTCACGCTGTTTAGTGAAGACAGGAGACGAACTCATGATAAGACCTCGTACACTACGCCCTGCGTTCTTGCAGCTTGCGCTGGGAGGCGCGCTGATCGGCGTAACAGCACTCGCTTATGCTGACCAGCCCCCTACAACCCAGACAACCTCACCCGATATTTTGCTGGGTCCTCTGTTTAATGATGTGCAAAGTGCCAAACTGTTTCCCGATCAAAAAACGTTTGCTGATGCCGTACCCAAAAGCGACCCGCTGATGATCCTGGCGGATTATCGGATGCAGCACGCCCAGTCCAGCTTTGACTTACGCCACTTTGTCGAGATGAACTTCACGCTCCCCGCGGAAGGTGAAAAATATGTTCCGCCTGCTGGACAAAGTTTGCGTGAGCATATTGACGATCTCTGGCCTGTACTGACCCGCACCACCGATAAAGCCAGCAACAAGTGGGATTCGCTCCTGCCGCTACCGAAACCTTACGTGGTGCCCGGCGGGCGTTTCCGCGAGGTGTATTACTGGGACAGCTATTTCACCATGCTGGGCCTGGCCGAAAGCGGCCACTGGGACAAAATCAGCGATATGGTGGACAACTTCGCCTATGAAATTGACACCTTCGGCCACATTCCTAACGGCAACCGCAGCTATTACCTGAGCCGTTCGCAGCCGCCGTTCTTCTCCCTGATGGTCGAACTGCTGGCGACGCATGATAAAGATGCGTTGAAAAAGTACCGTCCACAGATGGAAAAAGAGTATGCCTACTGGATGGAGGGCGTCGATGGCCTGCAGCCGGGCCAGGCCAACAAACGCGTGGTGAAGCTGGATGACGGGACAATCCTCAACCGCTACTGGGATGACCGCGATACCCCGCGTCCTGAATCCTGGCTCGATGATGTAAACACTGCGAAAAACAACCCTAACCGCCCGGCGACGGAAATTTACCGCGATCTGCGCTCGGCAGCCGCGTCAGGCTGGGACTTTAGCTCTCGCTGGATGGACGATCCGCAAAAGCTTGGCACCATCCGCACCACCAGCATTGTGCCGGTGGACCTGAACGCCCTGATGTTCAAGATGGAGAAGCTACTGGCACGGGCAAGCCAGGAGGATGGCGATACCGCCGGTGCGAGCAAATATGAGGCACTGGCCGCTTCGCGCCAGAAGGCCATCGAGAGCCATCTGTGGAATGAAAAAGAGGGCTGGTACGCGGATTACGATCTCAAGAGTAAAAAGGTGCGTAATCAGCTCACCGCCGCCGCCCTGTTCCCGCTTTACGTGAAGGCGGCGGCACAGGACCGCGCGGATAAAGTGGCTGCAGCGACCTCTTCACGCCTGCTGAAGCCGGGCGGCATTACGACCACCACCATCAACAGCGGCCAGCAGTGGGATGCGCCAAACGGCTGGGCACCGCTGCAGTGGGTTGCAACGGAAGGATTGCAGAACTATGGCCAGGACAAAGTGGCGATGGACGTGACCTGGCGCTTCCTGAAAAACGTTCAGCACACCTACGACCGCGAGAAGAAGCTGGTGGAGAAGTATGACGTCTCGTCTACCGGCACTGGCGGAGGCGGCGGTGAATATCCGTTGCAGGATGGATTTGGCTGGAGCAACGGCGTGACGCTCAAGATGCTGGATCTGGTGTGTCCGAAAGAGAAACCGTGCGACAGCGTGCCGGAGAATCAGCCTGCGGCGAATGATGACGCCGCGCCTGCGAAAAGCGCGGCGCAGTAAGGGTATTGCCGGGTGGCGGCTACGCCTTACCCGGCCTACACGTGCTCCCCCTCTCCCTCAAGGGAGAGGGGTAAAGCTCATCAGAAGCTGTAACTCGCCCCTAACTGGAACGTCCGGTCACGCCCAATCCAGCAGTTGGTTGCGTCGTAACAGGTCAGCGTCTCTTTATTGGTGATGTTCTGCGCGCTGGCTTTCACCGTCAGCCCTTCCAGAGACGGCAGGACTTCGCCCATGCGGTAAGAGGCCGCCAGATCGTACTGCGTGGTGCCCCCAAGTTTGCCCGCATCGTTACTCGGTGAAATTTCCATCGGCCCGGTATAGCGCGCGCCAGCCCCCAGCATTAACCCTTTCAGCGGCGTACTGTCGAAGGTGTAATCGCCCCACAGGTTAAAGGCATTCTCCGGCACCTGTGTTGGACGCTTGCCCTGGTATTTATCATCTTCCGTATTGATCGCGTGGGTGTAAGCGTAGTTCGCAATCAGCGTCAGGTTATCCGTCGGACGGCTGACCGCCGACAGCTCAGCCCCTTTGGATTCCACTTCCCCGGTCTGACGGTAGTTGAGGAAGCCGGGATCGGAGGTGACGACATTTTTCTGGCGAATGTTAAACACCGATGCGGTAAAGGTGGTGGCGTAGTCCGCCAGCAGGTATTTCACCCCGCCCTCAACCTGCTTGCTGGTGGTTGGCTTGACGTCTTTGGCGACGAGTGTCCCCTGTGGGGATACCGGCGCAAAGCCTTCGGAATAGCTGATGAACGGCGAAATCCCGTTGTCGAAGGCGTAAAGCGCCCCCAGACGTTTGGTGACCCGATCCTGAGAGACATACGCTTTGTCGCCGTTTTGCAGATAATTCGTGGTCACGGAGCGGTAATCGTCATAGCGCAGGCTGCCCAGCAGGTTTAATCCGCCGAACTCCACCTGATCCTGCAGGTAGTAGCCGTTCTGCTGATAGCTCAGACGGTTTTTCTGGGCGGTATACAGCCCCAGCGCGCCTTCATCGATCTGCGCGTGGTCAGGATTGCGCATATCAATACCCGGTGTTGAGGAGGCGTATCGGTAGTGGAAGTGCGAGTTCAGCTTCTGATAGTCAAACCCGGCCAGCAGATGATGTTTCCATTCCCCCAGCGCAACCGTTTTAGTGACCTGGTTGTCGATGTTGAAGCTCTGAAGGTCTTCATCCGTGGTGTAAGCAAAGCGATTGAGTTGATAGACCTCGCTCCCAGGTCCGGTTGAATATACGCTGCGCTGATGGGTATCCACGTCGAAGTAGCGCGCTTTCTGATTAAAGCCCCAGCCGCTATCAAACTCATGTTCAAAGCTGTAGCCCAGCATCCACTGGCGCTGTTTGAATCCGCTCCACTCGTCTCCGGCATAGTCCCGGCGATCGGCGTAGCTCGAGCGCAGATAGGCGAGCGGCAGCGGGTCGGACGGCGACAGGCTCGGGGTATTTTGCGCCAGCGCATCAATGGTGAGACGCGTTTTGCTGTCCGGCTGCCAGGTCACTGACGGTGCCACGAGATAGTTTTCGTAGCGCGTGGTGTGCGGCTGGTCGTCATTTTCCGTCGCTTTCCCCAGCAGACGGTAGTTCCAGTCGCTGTCAGCGATTTGCCCGGTTGAATCGAGGTAGCCCTCTTTCAGGTTACGGGTGCCGGTGTTAAAACCCACCTCGGTACGGGAGGCTTTTTGCGGCTTCTTACTTTGAATATTCACCAGCCCACCCGGCGAGCCGCCACCGTACAGCACTGAAGAGGGACCTTTCAGAATATCAACGCTCTCAATCAGCAGCGGATCGATGCGCGCTTTGGTGTTACCGGTGACGTTATACGGCAGTTGCAGACCATTATAGAATTCCTGGTCAACGGTAAACCCGCGGATTTTGTATTCGCTCATGTACGAGGTACTGCCCCTCACCTCGGTCGAGACGCCCGGAGCATAGCGCAGGATTTCATTCACGGAGTTCGCGTGACGCTTTTCTATCTCCTGCTCAGAAAGGGTATTGATCACCTGCGGCGTTTTACTTTCAGCCACCGCCGATTTGGTCGCACTGTTCGTCCATGAAGGAAGCGCGCTGCCCTGCTCTGCGCCCGTGACTACAATAGTCGATTCTTCGGCAAAAGCCTGTGCCTGCAATGCCAGCGCCACGGCTCCTGCCAACGCACATAACGCAAAACGTGAGGTATTCATAATTGTCGTCTTTGTTATAGATAGTACCGGGAACGACAATTATTATCATTTCGATTAGCAAATCAATACGCGGATAAAAAAAACGGCCCTCAGGTGAGAGCCGCTTGTGAAGATGTTATGCCCGTCGGAGTAACCGGAATATGCCCAGTACAACGATCGCGCCGACCACCGCGACCAGGAAACTGTGGAGATCGAAACCGCTGATGCTGCCGCCAAAGCCAAACATCGTTGCCAGCCAGCCGCCGACAACCGCCCCGACCACACCGAGTACACAGGTCAGAATAAAGCCGCCACCATCATTTCCCGGCATGATCAATTTGGCGATAGCGCCGGCAATAAGACCAAAGATAATCCAGGCGATGATACCCATAGCGATGCCCTCTTGCAGGTTTAACGCATGCACGGAAAACCTTCCGCGCTGGTGACTTAAGTATAGGTCATCGCCCGAAAATCATTTTCATCTCACCGACTTAAATTACGGCGGCCAGTAAAAAAAATCACCGGTTTGTATTAAGTTTCATTTCAGATTGCCGATAACGCAGAGACAGTCTGTCAAATATCAAGGAGCAATCTGGCGTGAGTAATTACAGTGAGCAGTTCCTGAAACAAAATCCGCTGGCTGTATTAGGGGTATTACGCGACCTGCAAAAAGGTGAAGTGCCGCTACGCATGCGTTGGTCAAACAATCAGTTTATCAGCAAGATCCTGGACGTGTCGTCCGACCGTCTGATCGTCGACCTGGGCAGCCAGGAGCATGAGAACCGCGCCGCACAGCGGGCGGAAAAAATCTCGGTGATGGCTGAAACCCACGGCGCAAAGGTGGAGTTTATTCTGCCGCGACTTGAATTAAGCGAATATCTGGGGCTGCCTGCTTTTACCTCGCCGCTGCCTGATAACCTCTGGTTTGTCCAGCGTCGGGAATATTTCCGCATCAGCGCCCCGCTCCATCCCGCTTATTTTTGTCGGGCAAAAATGCCGGATAAAAAAGAGATCCGCTTCCGCCTTTTTGACCTGTCGTTGGGCGGCATGGGCGCGCTGATGGATACCCCAAAACCTGACGGGCTGGTTGAAGGCATGCGATTCACGCAGATTGAGCTGGATATGGGCGGCTGGGGACGGTTTTATTTCGATGCACAGCTGATTGCCATCAGCGAGCGTAAAGTGGTGGACAGCAAGAACGAGACCATTTCCACACCCCGTCTGAGCTTTCGCTTTCTCAACGTGGGGCCGGGTGCAGAGCGCGAGCTTCAGCGCATCATCTTCTCTCTGGAGCGAGAGGCGCGGGAACGGGCGAATAAAGTCTTGTGAGGGGCGTCGGGCAGCGAGGCCGCCCGACAACGGCGTTACATGGCGTCCATCGCTTTCTGTACTTTCCAGATATACCGAGGTGCCTGCGGTGACGGGTGGTTCTTCACTACATGTTCAAAGAACTCGTCTTTGTCCATGTCGTTTATCTCTTCAATCGCCTCTTTACGGTCGGACGAGAAGGTTCTGAGCAGCGCACCGGCACCGTTCACGTAGGAGACCACCAGCGCGTACTGCATCACTTCAGGATCTTCAATCCCCTTCAGCACGCCGTGTTCCAGAATGCTCAGGTAAGCTGTTCCCATCGAGATGTTGCGTTCCGGGTTTTTCAGCTCGCTGGTCGACGGCTGACCGCGCCAGCCCATATAGCGGTAGACTTCTTTGCCTGCCGTTGATGCTTTAAGCTGCATCAGCCCCACCGCGTTGGATTTACTGACGAGCGTTGGGTTGCCGCCGGATTCCACGGCAATGATCGCCGTGACCAGTCGCGGGCTCACGCCCCAGGCCTTCCCGGCTTGTTCGCTGATCGGCATCCACTGCATGGCCCGTTTCACCGGCACTTCCGGGTTCCAGGGCGGATTTTGATAATCATGTTTTGAACTACAGCCAGCAAGCAACACAATCAAAAAAGCAAACCATCTCAATTTCACGTCATCTATCCTTATAGCCGGTCATCGCAGTGCGCCGCCTCTTGAAGCAGGCGGCGTATAAGCGGCATGATATAGACAATTAGTTTCTCATTCAGCAAGGAATTGCCATGTCTCAGTTTCATCTCATCGCGCCATCGGGTTACTGCATCAACCAGGACGCGGCACAGCGGGGCGTTCAGCGCTTACTGGAATCCGGCCATCGGGTAGAAAATCAGACTATTATCCCCCGCCGGCTGCAGCGTTTTGCCGGAACAGAAGTGCAGAGACTGAATGATATCAACAACCTGGTGAACCTGAAGGGCGCTAACCAGATTGTGCTTGCGGTGCGCGGCGGGTATGGCGCGAGCCGATTGCTGGAGAGTATCGACTGGCAAGGCCTGGCAAAACGCCAGCAGCACGATCCTCTGCTGATTTGTGGACACAGCGATTTCACGGCGATCCAGCTCGGCCTGCTGGCACTGCACAACGTCATTACCTTCAGCGGCCCGATGCTGGCCGGTAACTTCGGCGCGCCGGAGCTGGATGCGTTCACCCAGGAACATTTCTGGCGCGCGCTGCAAAATTCGACCTACAGCGTTGAGTGGCAGGGAAATGGGCCGCACTGGGAATGTGAGGGCCAGCTCTGGGGTGGAAACCTGGCGATGCTGGTGTCGCTGATTGGCACGCCGTGGCTGCCACAGATTGAGGATGGCATCCTGGTGCTGGAAGATATCAACGAGCATCCGTTCCGCGTCGAGCGCATGCTGCTCCAGCTTTACCATGCGGGCATTCTCGCGCGACAGTCCGCCATCGTGCTCGGCAGCTTTAGCGGCTCGGCACCGAATGACTATGATGCAGGCTACTCCCTTGAGACGATGGTTGATTTCATCCGCTCGCGGCTGGATATACCGGTGATTACGGGGCTCGATTTTGGCCATGAGCAGCAGACCGTTACCCTGCCGCTGGGCGCTCAGGCGACGCTGACGCATAATAATTCAGGCAGTCGGCTCACTCTCAGCGGCCATCCGGTCTTAAAGGCATAAAAAAGCGCTTAAACCGCCTCAATAAAACGCTGTTCCTGTCGTTAATATGTTAGGGTTTTAATAACAGCGTTAACATTGAGGTGGGAGTACGACAACATTGGATGCCGCAGCAATAATCAGCCTTTTCATTCTGGGTTCTGTGCTTGTAACCAGCAGTATTTTATTGAGTTCATTTTCATCACGTCTCGGCATACCTATTCTTGTTATTTTCCTTGCCATCGGCATGTTGGCTGGCATTGATGGCATCGGCGGTATCCCATTCGATAACTACCCTTTCGCTTACATGGTGAGTAACCTGGCGCTGGCGGTGATCCTGCTGGACGGCGGGATGCGCACCCAGGCGAGCTCTTTTCGCGTCGCATTAGGGCCTGCGCTGTCGCTCGCGACGGTCGGCGTGTTGATTACCTCCGGCCTCACCGGGATGATGGCCGCGTGGCTTTTCCATCTCAATCTCATGGAAGGTTTGCTGATCGGCGCGATTGTCGGTTCAACCGACGCCGCTGCGGTATTTTCCCTGCTTGGCGGTAAAGGGCTAAACGAGCGCGTCGGCTCAACGCTTGAGATTGAGTCCGGCAGTAACGATCCGATGGCGGTGTTTCTCACCATCACGCTGATTGAGATGATCCAGCAGCACGAAACCGGATTAAGCTGGATGTTCGCGTGGCATATCCTGCAGCAGTTTGGGCTGGGGATTGTTATTGGCCTGGCAGGGGGATACCTGTTACAGCAGATGATCAATCGCATTTCGCTGCCCGCGGGGCTTTACCCCCTGCTGGCGCTGAGCGGCGGAATTCTGATTTTTGCCGTCACCACCGCGCTGGACGGCAGCGGCATTCTCGCCGTCTACCTCTGCGGTTTCCTGATGGGCAACCGGCCGATTCGTAACCGCCATGCCATTTTGCAGAACTTCGACGGCCTGGCGTGGCTGGCGCAGATCGGCATGTTCCTGGTGCTGGGCCTTCTGGTCACGCCATCCGACCTGCTGCCGATCGCCGTTCCGGCGCTGCTGCTTTCTGCGTGGATGATCTTCTTCGCCCGTCCGCTCTCGGTGTTCGCGGGTCTGCTGCCGTTTCGCGGCTTCAACCTGCGCGAACGGGTGTTCATCAGTTGGGTGGGCCTGCGCGGCGCGGTGCCGATTATCCTTGCGGTGTTCCCGATGATGGCCGGTCTGGACAACGCGCGGCTGTTCTTTAACGTGGCGTTCTTCGTGGTGCTGATCTCGCTGCTGTTCCAGGGAACGTCCCTCGGGTGGGCGGCGAAAAAGGCCAAAGTGGTGGTGCCGCCCGTTGGCTGGCCGGTCTCCCGCGTGGGGCTGGATATTCACCCGGAAAACCCGTGGGAGCAGTTTGTTTACCAGCTCAGCGCCGACAAATGGTGCGTGGGGGCCTCACTGCGCGATCTGCATATGCCCGCCGAAACGCGCATTGCCGCCTTGTTCCGCGATAATGCCCTTCTGCACCCTACCGGCAGCACCCGCCTGCGCGAAGGGGATATTCTGTGCGTCATCGGCCGCGAGCGCGACCTGCCCGCGCTGGGCAAACTGTTCAGCCAGTCGCCTCCTGTCGCGCTGGACCAGCGGTTCTTCGGCGATTTTATTCTTGAAGCCAGCGCTAAGTTTGCGGATGTGGCGCTGATTTACGGGCTGGATGAGGGACTTGAGTACCGCGACAAGCAGCAAACGCTCGGGGAAATCATTCAGCAGCTGCTGGGCGCTGCACCCGTCGTCGGTGACCAGGTGGAGTTTGCCGGGATGATCTGGACGGTTGCGGAGAAAGAAGATAACGCGGTGAGAAAAGTCGGGGTCAGGCCGATGGAAGAGGAAACGGAGTAGTTGTTTTTTTGCCGGGTGGCGGCTTCGCCTTACCCGGCCTACAAAACCCTCGAAGGTAGGTCGGGTAAGCGTTAGCGCCACCCGACACAACCATTCGTTACACCGTCACAACCGGCACTCTCGGTGCCAGCGCGCACATCAATTCATAGCCGACCGTGCCCGCAGCGGAAGCCACATCGTCGATTTTAACCTCATTACCCCACAGCTCGACCGGCGATCCGATGCCCGCCTGCGGACAGGGGGTTAAATCTATCGCCATCATATCCATCGAGATGGTGCCTACCGTGCCCGTGCGAACACCATCGACCCACACGGGCGTGCCGGTTGGCGCCAGACGCGGATAGCCGTCCGCATAACCGCCCGCGACAATCCCGATGCGCTGCTCGCCCGCCGCACGGTAGCGGCTGCCATAGCCTACCGTGTCACCCGCCTTCAACGTCTGCACGCCAATGATTTCACTGCGCAGGGTCATGACCGGCTTCAGGCCGCTGTTGGCGATATCCTGCCACTGGCCTGAGGGAGACGCGCCGTACAGTACGATACCCGGACGCACCCAGTTATAGTGGGCTTCAGGGTGCCAAAGCGTCGCCGCCGAGTTCGACAGCGAACGTAGGCAATCCAGCCCTTCTGCCGCCTGCTCAATGCGGACCATGGCATCGGCAATGCCGTCCGGCTTTTCAGCATCCGCAAAATGCGCCATCAACGTCATTTCACCGACATTTTTCAGGGCACGCAGCTGCTGCCAGACCGTATGGACCCGCTCAGGCTGGAAGCCCAGGCGGTTCATGCCGCTGTTCACCTTGAGATAGATATCCAGCGGCGCGTGGAGCTTCGCATCCTGAATCGCCTTAATCTGCCAGTTGCTGTGAACGCTGGTGGTCAGACGGTATTTGTCCAGCAGCGGCAGATCGTCGGCATGGAAAAAGCCTTCCAGCAGCAAGATTGGCCCTTTCCAGCCGCGCTCGCGCAGCAGAATCGCCTCTTCCAGATTGAGTAACGCAAAACCGTCAGTTGCGCTAAGGGCGCTCCAGATGCGGTCAATGCCGTGGCCGTAGGCATTTGCCTTGACTACCGACCAGACGCGTGTACCCGGCGCAGCACGGCGAACAATTTGCAGGTTATCCTTCAGGGCCTGCAAATCCAGCTGAGCCAGAATGGGACGGGACATGACGACTCCTTAGTTATGTGCGCCGTGCAGGTGCTGCGGACGCGATGGGGTAAACCCTGATTGATAACGTGCGGCACTTAAATCGTCAAACGGAATTGCTGGCGTGCGGCCAGATATCAGGTCGCTCAGCAGCTGACCCGAGCCGCAGGCCATCGTCCAGCCGAGCGTGCCGTGCCCGGTATTGGTCCACAGGTTTTTATACGGCGTGCGGCCGACAATCGGCGTGCCGTCCGGCGTCATGGGGCGCAGACCGGTCCAGAAGGTCGCCTGTTCGACAAAGCCTCCGCGCGGGAAGAGATCGCCCACCACCATTTCGAGGGTTTCACGACGCGGCTGCAGCAGTTCGGTGTTGAAGCCCACGATCTCCGCCATGCCGCCCACACGAATGCGGTTGTCGAAGCGGGTGATGGCGATTTTGTAGGTTTCGTCCAGAATGGTCGACACGGGCGCGCCGCTCTCTTCTTTCACCGGAATGGTCAGCGAGTAGCCTTTCAGCGGGTAGACCGGAATATCGAGGATACCTTTCAGCATGGCGGTGGAGTACGAACCAAACGCCATCACGTAGGCATCGGCTTTGATCACCTCTTCGCCACACTTCACGCCGTAAATTTTTTCCCCTTCCGACAGCAGCTTGTCGACAGAGGTGTTAAAGCGGAATTTCACCCCTGCCTGCTCGCACATTTGCGCCAGACGTTGGGTAAAGAGCTGGCAGTCGCCGGTTTCGTCATTCGGCAGGCGCAGGCCGCCCGTCAGTTTATGCGCCACTTCCGCCAGCGCAGGCTCCACCTGCCCCAGCTGGCTGGCTTCCAGCAGCTGATAGGGTACGCCCGCATCTTCCAGCACGGCGATATCGCGGGTGGCGTTTTCATACTGTTGCTCAGTGCGGAACAGCTGCAGCGTACCGCCCTGACGGCCTTCGTACTCAATGCCCGTCGAGGCGCGTAAGGCTTTCAGGCAATCACGGCTGTACTCCGCCAGACGCACCATGCGTCCTTTATTTTCCATGTAGTGGCGGGTGTCACAGTTGCGCAGCATCTGCCACATCCACTTCAGCTGGAACTGCGTGCCGTCGAGACTGATCGCCAGCGGCGCGTGACGCTGGAACATCCACTTAATCGCCTTTAACGGCACGCCGGGTGCTGCCCACGGCGCCGCATAACCCGGAGAGATTTGTCCGGCGTTCGCCGCACTGGTTTCAAGCGCCGGGCCAGATTCACGATCGATAACGGTAACCTCATGCCCCGCCTGACTTAAATACCAGGCGCTGGTTACGCCAACGACACCACTTCCCAGTATGACAACACGCATAGCCACTCCATTATGTGCAAAAGAACAATCTTCTAATTACAGATTGATAACCTAGTTGAAAATATTATTCAACATACGACTTTTTTATGGTGACTTACCTCACACATCCCCCTGTATCAGGGGATAGAGCTAATTTGGGATCTCCTGCTGCGCGTTATTTTTAGCCAGCATAAAACTCTGTGAGACCCGCTTTTTTTGCCGTATCAAAAACGCGAAATCGCAAAGAAAAAATTTCTGCTTCAGCACGCTTTTTAACACGTTGATCTATGCTTGAAAGGAGGCTCTCCAGACAGAGAGAGCTCCCAACAACGAGGGCGCGCTAATGGCTACTATTGATTCCATATCCAAGGACAACACACGTCTGAGCGATGGACCCGACTGGACCTTCGAGCTGCTTGATGTCTATCTGGCCGAGATTGACCGGGTAGCAAAACTGTATCGCCTGGATACCTATCCCCATCAAATTGAAGTCATTACGTCCGAACAGATGATGGATGCCTACTCCAGCGTCGGGATGCCGATCAACTATCCGCACTGGTCTTTTGGTAAGAAATTTATTGAAACGGAGCGGCTGTATAAACACGGTCAACAGGGGCTGGCGTATGAGATCGTCATTAACTCCAATCCGTGTATTGCCTATCTGATGGAAGAGAACACCATTACCATGCAGGCGCTGGTGATGGCGCACGCCTGCTACGGGCACAACTCTTTCTTCAAGAACAACTATCTTTTCCGCAGCTGGACGGATGCCAGCTCGATTGTCGATTACCTGATTTTCGCCCGTAAATACATTACCGAATGCGAAGAGCGCTACGGCGTGGATGAAGTGGAAAAACTGCTCGATTCCTGCCACGCGCTGATGAACTACGGCGTTGACCGCTACAAGCGTCCGCAAAAAATCTCCTTACAGGAGGAGAAGGCCCGGCAGAAAAGCCGCGAGGAGTATCTGCAAAGCCAGGTGAATATGCTGTGGCGTACCCTGCCGAAGCGTGAGGAGGAGAAAACGGTCGCCGAAGCGCGTCGTTATCCGTCTGAGCCGCAGGAAAACCTGCTCTACTTTATGGAGAAGAACGCCCCGCTGCTGGAGCCGTGGCAGCGCGAGATCCTGCGCATTGTGCGTAAGGTGAGCCAGTATTTCTACCCGCAGAAACAGACGCAGGTGATGAACGAAGGTTGGGCGACCTTCTGGCACTACACCATCCTTAACCACCTGTATGACGAAGGGAAAGTCTCCGAACGCTTTATGATGGAGTTTCTGCACAGCCACACCAACGTGGTGTTCCAGCCTGCTTATAACAGCCCGTGGTACAGCGGCATTAACCCGTATGCCCTTGGCTTTGCGATGTTCCAGGACATCAAGCGCATCTGCCAGTTGCCGACGGAGGAAGACAAATACTGGTTCCCGGACATCGCCGGTTCTGACTGGCTGGAAACGCTGCATTTCGCGATGCGTGACTTTAAGGATGAGAGCTTTATCAGCCAGTTTATGTCGCCGAAGATCATGCGAGATTTCCGTTTCTTCACCGTGCTGGATGATGACCGTAACAACTACCTGGAAATTTCGGCGATCCATAACGAAGAGGGATACCGCGAGATCCGCTCTCGCCTCTCTTCCCAGTACAACCTGAGCAACCTTGAGCCGAACATCCAGGTATGGAATGTGGATTTACGCGGTGACCGCTCCCTGACGCTGCGCTATATCCCGCACAACCGCGCGCCGCTGGATAAAGGGCGTAAAGAGGTGCTGAAGCACGTGCATCGGCTGTGGGGCTTTGACGTGTTGCTTGAACAGCAGAATGAAGACGGCAGCGTGGAGCTGCTGGAGCGGTGCCCGGCGCGGTTGAATACGCTGTAGTGTCGCTTTTGCCCGGTGGCGCTACGCTTACCGGGCCTACAAGAACCGTAGGTCGGGTAAGGCGTAGCGCCACCCGACGAAAAAAAACCTCTCATACGAGAGGTTTTTTCTTTTAGCGGGTCTGAATCGCTAAATCGCCCGGGAGCGTTTTCTGCATGCGGTGCCAGATTTCACCGGAATCATGCCCATAGCGACGCACCGTCTCATAAACCTGATCGTGCAGCCCTTCGGTACAGAGCTTGCTCAGCTTATGGTAGAAACCCAGCGCCAGGCTGCGGGCTTCAGGGTTAGCAAAGTAGTGGCGACCGATACGGGTATAGAGCCCTTTCATCCCGTTCAGGATCAGGCCGTAAATCGGGTTACCGGAGGCAAAGGCCAGGCCGCGGAAGACGTTATAGTCAAGCGTGGCGAAAGCGTCAGCGTGGTCTTCGACCTCGTTCGCGCTGGCCAGCACCGCGAGCGCATCTTCAGGATGCTGACGGAACGCGGTACGGATAAAGATAGTCGCGATGTTGGTACGCACGGAGAGCAGATTGTCAATCAGCTGCGGCACGCTTTCGTGGTCGAGACGCGCCAGCGTTTCAAGAATGTTCAGCCCGGACGTTTCCCAGAAGTTGTTTACTTTCGTTGGCTTGCCGTGCTGAATCGTCAACCAGCCATCACGTGCCAGACGCTGCAGAACTTCACGCAACGTAGTACGGGTGACGCCAATCAGTTCAGAGAGTTCGCGTTCAGCAGGTAGAATTGATCCCGCAGGGAAACGATTATTCCAGATGCTTTCAATGATGTACTCTTCCGCGAAACCCGCCGGGCTCTGCGCCTTAATGACCATAGTGAGATTTCCATTACACAGCTTTAGCAAATTGGACTCATCATACCAGAGGCTCGCAGAGGCAGATAGCGCAGCAAAGAGAGAAAAGAGGGATCGCCGTTTCATTTTTGTGAAATTTACAATTTGACCTAATGCCCCTCTACGCCACCATTTTTGCGTATACTGATGTTTTGCCTTATTTGACGGGGAAGGACGTCTGTCGTGGAAATTTCATTTGGCCGCGCGCTGTGGCGCAACTTTTTAGGCCAGTCACCTGACTGGTACAAACTCATACTTCTGGTATTCCTGGTCGTTAACCCCATCCTGTTTTATGTCAATCCGTTTGTTGCCGGATGGCTGCTGGTGGCGGAATTTATCTTCACCCTGGCGATGGCGCTGAAATGCTATCCACTCCTTCCCGGCGGCCTGCTGGCATTTGAAGCGGTGGTGATTGGCATGACCAGCGCGGAGCATGTTAAACAGGAGCTGGCATCCAATCTTGAGGTGCTTCTGCTGCTGATGTTTATGGTGGCTGGCATCTACTTTATGAAGCAGCTACTGCTGTTTATCTTTACCCGGCTGCTGCTGAGCATTCCCTCAAAAACGATCCTGTCGGTGGCGTTTTGTCTCGCGGCAGCGTTTCTGTCGGCCTTCCTTGATGCCCTGACGGTGGTGGCCGTCGTGATTAGCGTGGCCGTCGGCTTTTACGGCATTTATCATCGCGTCGCGTCTTCTCGACCCGGTGAGGATTTGCAGGACGATAGCCATGTCGACGCGCATAACCGTGAGGTGCTGGAGCAGTTCCGCGCATTCCTGCGTAGCCTGATGATGCATGCGGGTGTGGGGACAGCGCTGGGCGGCGTGATGACGATGGTGGGGGAACCGCAAAACCTGATCATCGCCAAAGCGGCGGACTGGCATTTCGGCGAATTCTTCCTGCGCATGGCGCCAGTGAGCGTTCCGGTGCTGATCTGCGGCGTCGTCACCTGTATTCTTGTCGAGAAATTCAGCGTCTTTGGCTACGGCGCGAAGCTGCCTGAAACGGTGCGACAGGAGCTGCATAGATTCGACGTGCAAAGTCGCCGTCAGCGCACACGCCAGGATACGCTACGCCTGATCGCACAAGGCATCATTGGCGTCTGGCTTATCGCTGCGCTGGCTTTTCATCTTGCTGAGGTGGGGTTAATTGGCCTGTCGGTTATTATTCTCGCCACCACCTTTAGCGGCGTGACCGACGAGCACGCTATCGGCAAAGCCTTTACCGAAGCCCTGCCGTTTACCGCGCTGCTGGCGGTATTCTTTGCGGTAGTGGCGGTGATTATCGATCAGCACCTGTTTGCGCCGATTATTGCCTTTGTATTACAGGCCGCGCCCGACGCCCAGCTTTCGCTGTTTTACCTGTTTAACGGTTTGCTCTCCTCCATTTCCGATAACGTTTTTGTCGGCACGGTGTATATCAACGAAGCGAAAGCAGCCATGGAGCAAGGCGTTATCAGCGCTCAACAATTTGAGCTGCTGGCGGTGGCGATCAACACCGGCACTAACCTCCCTTCCGTGGCGACACCTAACGGCCAGGCCGCATTCCTGTTCCTGCTGACCTCAGCGCTTGCGCCACTCATACGACTTTCTTATGGAAGAATGGTCTGGATGGCCCTGCCCTATACGCTGGTACTGACGATTGTGGGTTTGCTTTGCGTCAAAATTACCCTCATTCCTTATACGCACTGGCTGATACAAGCGGGTATACTTGCCGCGCATTAAGATGTGTAAATCGGGCAGTTCGCTGCCCGTTTGCCTTTTCGCATGATAAACATCCAATTACGTTTTATTTCGTCAGGTACAGGTGGCGCGGAAAACGAATTCGTTTACACTGCGCTTTCTAAGCATGTTCCAGGGAAATGATTATGTTGAGATTTTTAAACCAGTGCTCTCGCGGTCGCGGAGCGTGGTTGTTAATGGCCCTGACCGCCTTTGCGCTGGAAATGGTCGCGTTGTGGTTCCAGCATGTGATGGGGTTGAAGCCCTGCGTGCTGTGTATCTACGAACGTTGCGCATTGTTCGGCATTATGGGCGCGGGTCTGGTGGGCGCGATTGCCCCGAAATCACCGTTACGCTACGCCGGTATCGCTATCTGGCTGTACAGTGCCTGGAAGGGAATTGAACTCTCCTGGGAACACACCATGATGCAGCTGCATCCGTCACCATTTATGACCTGTGATTTTGCCGCCCGCTTCCCAAGCTGGCTGCCGCTGGATAAGTGGCTGCCGCAGGTCTTTGTGGCGTCCGGCGACTGTTCTGTGCGTCAGTGGGAATTCCTGACGCTGGAAATGCCGCAGTGGCTGGTGGGTATTTTTGTGGCCTACTTCGTTGTGGCCCTGCTGGTGCTGATTGCCCAGCCGTTTAAGCCGAAGAAACGCGATCTGTTCGGGCGCTAAGTTGCCCGGCGGCGCTTCGCTTGCGCAGGCCTACGGTTTTGTAGGTCGGATAAGCGCAGCGCCACCCGACACAACAGCGCATAATAAAAAACCCGCCTCGGCGGGTTTTTTATTATCACCGATTAGGGTGATTCATGATGTGGTCTTCCCAGTCCCGCACTTCAGACTCTTTCACCGCAATATGGCGCACGGAAATGCGTTCGCCGTGCATAGCCGCTTTAGAGCCGGTCAGCAGCGGATGCCATTTCGGCAGATCTTTTCCTTCCGCCAGCAGGCGATACGCGCAGGTGTGCGGTAACCACTCAAAGGTCGGCAAATTTTCACGGGTTAATTTGATGCAGTCCGGCTCGTACTCAAAGCGGCGTTCGTAGTTGCGGCACTGGCAGGTTTTGATGTTCAGTTGCTTGCAGGCGACGTTGGTGAAATAGATCTCGTCGGAGTCCTCATCCATCAGCTTGTGCAGGCAGCACTGTCCGCAGCCGTCGCACAACGACTCCCACTCCGCGTCGGTCATGTCGTCGAGCGTTTTACTTTGCCAGAAAGGGATGTCGTTCATCAGGATGTCCACACGTCAAAAGAAAGCGCACCTTATAACGAGTCTGGCACGTTGATGCAAGTTTTGCCGCCCATTTCGGGCGGCAAGGTGTTTTTACAGCACGCGTGTTTTCAGCGACAGGCCGTTGAAACTGACCTCAAGCTCATCGCCACCGTTGAGCGGGCCGACGCCCTCTGGCGTACCGGTCAGGATCACATCACCCGGTTTAAGGGTGAAGAAGCGGCTCATGTAGGCAATCAGCGGGACGATCTTGTGAATCATGTCGGCCGTGGTGCCCTGCTGGCGAACCTCGCCGTTCACCTTCAGGGTGAGCGGGGTGTCCTGCGGGTCATTAGTAAACTCGCTCACCGGAACAAAACCCGAAATGGGGCAGGAGTTATCAAAGCCTTTGGCTTTTTCCCACGGTTGCCCCGCTTTCTTCATCTTGCCCTGCACATCACGCAGGGTGAGATCCAGGGCGACACCGTAACCGGCAATCGCTTTTTGCACATGCTCTTCAGAAGCCTGGCGCAGCGTGGCGCCAATTAGCACGGCCAGCTCCACTTCGTGGTGGACAGAACCCAACCCTTGCGGTAACGCCAGCGGCTGGCGAATATCGCAGAGTGCGGTTTCGGGCTTAATAAACAGTACCGGCTCTTCTGGCGTCGCGCTGCCCATTTCCTGAATGTGTTTTGCGTAGTTGCTGCCCACGCAGACGACTTTGCTGACGGGATAATCCAGTAATGCACCTTGCCAGTTATGATGTTGATACATGGTCGACCCCTAAACGGTTGATGTGTTGTTCCCGGAAGCGTCCGGGTTTATTTCTTTCCGTTCACCTCAAGATGCTGTTTTAATAAATTCTCGGGTGGTGGCGGAAGCTGTAAATAATAGCCTTGCTCGGTTAATGCCAATTTCACTTTTTCCAGATCGGCATTCACCAGCGTCTTACGCCCGTCAAGCGGCAGCAGCAGGGCCAGCTGAGGGCGGCCAAAGTTTTTCATTAATTCTTCAGGCACGCGCGAAAAATCGTCTTTCTTTTCGACATAAAGATAGGTCTGGTCACGGCTTGTACTTCTATAGATCACACAAAACATGTTTTTACTCTGAATTAATGGGTGGTTGCTTGCCTCAATATACTCCTGACTATAACATGCCTGATACTCTTCGGAATATCGCAGCGAGTTGTTGCGGTTAATAGCAAATTGAGTAAGGCCAGGATGTCAAACACGCCCATCGAGCTTAAAGGCAGTAGCTTCACCTTATCAGTGGTTCATTTGCATGATGCAAAACCCGAGGTTATTCGTCAGGCGTTAGAAGATAAAATCGCGCAGGCACCCGCCTTTCTGAAACATGCCCCCGTTGTCGTCAATGTGAGCGGTCTGGATGCCCCGGTTAACTGGAAACTTCTCCAGCAGGCGGTTTCATCCACCGGGCTGCGTATTGTCGGCATTAGCGGCTGTAAAGATGCTGAACTGAAAGCCGAG
Source organism: Enterobacter sp. B79-1 (assembly GCF_057444735.1). Classification (NCBI taxonomy): domain Bacteria; kingdom Pseudomonadati; phylum Pseudomonadota; class Gammaproteobacteria; order Enterobacterales; family Enterobacteriaceae; genus Enterobacter; species Enterobacter sp. B79-1. The sequence continues at coordinate 493,996 of NZ_JBYAZJ010000002.1, read as the reverse complement.
ATTGACCGGGCAGGGCTACCGCTTCTGACCGAAGGCAAAGAAAAAGCCCCTCGTTCGGCCCCAGCGGCAGTGCAGACGCCCCCTCCCCCGGTTCAAAACGTTACACCTGTCACAAAAACGCGATTGATTGATGTGCCGGTTCGTTCCGGTCAGCGAATTTATGCGCCAAACTGTGATCTAATTGTTACAAGCCACGTCAGTGCTGGCGCTGAACTGATTGCGGATGGCAATATTCACGTCTACGGTATGATGCGTGGGCGTGCGCTCGCGGGCGCAAGTGGCGATCGGGAAGCACAAATATTTTGTAGTCACCTGACGGCGGAACTGGTGTCCATCGCAGGTGAATATTGGCTGAGCGACAAGATCCCAGCCGAATTTTATGGCAAAGCGGCTCGTCTGCTGCTGGCAGACGACGCGTTGACCGTTCAACCGTTGAATTGATCCCTTTTTAACAAGGAATTTCTATGGCACGCATTATTGTTGTTACTTCGGGTAAAGGAGGCGTTGGCAAGACCACCTCCAGCGCGGCCATCGCTACTGGTTTGGCCCAGAAGGGAAAGAAAACCGTCGTTATCGATTTCGATATCGGCCTGCGTAACCTGGACCTGATCATGGGTTGTGAGCGTCGCGTCGTGTATGACTTCGTAAACGTCATCCAGGGCGATGCCACGCTTAACCAGGCGCTGATTAAAGACAAGCGCACCGAGAACCTCTACATTCTTCCGGCGTCTCAGACCCGTGACAAAGACGCGCTGACCCGCGAAGGCGTGGAAAAGGTGCTCGACGATCTGAAAAAGATGGAGTTCGACTTCGTCGTCTGTGACTCCCCTGCCGGTATCGAAACCGGTGCGCTGATGGCGCTCTATTTCGCGGATGAAGCCATCATCACCACGAACCCTGAAGTCTCGTCCGTGCGTGACTCAGACCGAATTCTCGGTATCCTCGCCTCTAAATCCCGCCGTGCGGAAAATGGTCAGGAACCGATCAAAGAGCACCTGCTGCTGACCCGTTACAACCCGGGCCGCGTGAACAAAGGTGACATGCTGAGCATGGAAGACGTGCTGGAGATCCTGCGCATCAAACTGGTTGGCGTTATCCCGGAAGATCAGTCCGTGTTACGCGCCTCTAACCAGGGTGAGCCAGTGATTCTGGATACGATGGCAGATGCAGGTAAAGCTTACGCCGATACCGTTGACCGTCTGCTGGGAGAAGAACGTCCTTTCCGCTTCATTGAAGAAGAGAAGAAAGGTTTCCTCAAACGCCTGTTCGGAGGATAAGTTATGGCATTACTGGACTTTTTTCTCTCGCGGAAAAAAAGCACCGCCAACATCGCAAAAGAACGTCTGCAAATTATCGTTGCGGAGCGTCGTCGTAGCGACGCCGAGCCTCACTACCTGCCGCAGCTGCGCAAGGACATCCTGGAAGTGATCTGTAAGTACGTGCAGATTGACCCGGAGATGGTCACCGTACAGCTGGAGCAAAAAGACGGGGATATTTCGATTCTGGAGCTAAACGTTACGTTGCCAGAAGCGGAAGAGTCGCGTCCGTAGGTTTGTGATTTCGTAGCCCCGGTAAGCGCAGCGCCACCGGGGGAATATGCCGGGTATATTGCCCGGCATATTTTTATCGCGGATAACCTTCCAGCAGCGTATTCAGGCGATCGGCCATCAATTCCCCGCGCCAGCCCGCCATCAGCTCCGGCAGCCCATTCTGCGGCTTCAGCTTCCAGTGCCAGTTCAGCAACTGATTAATCTGACGACGTGATGCCAGGAGCTCCGCGCTCAGCTTGCTTTCCGTTGCGACGTCCTGCACCAGCGCCTTGATATCTTTAAACGCTTTACGATAGCCCGGCATATCCATCAGATTCAGCAGCGGTTCCGGCAGGTCTTCATCCGCCGTTTGCTGTGCCTGCGCCACCAGCGCGAGCAGGGTTTTGCCGTGGAAACGAATTTCGCTACCCGAAAGCCCAATGCTGTCCAGTTCACCCATGCTGCCCGGCATGTAGCGCGCGACCGCCCACAGATGCTCTTCACGCACCACAAAATTCACGGCCAGATCGCGCTCGCGCGCTTTGCGCAAACGCCAGTCCGCTAACAGCTGCAGGCACGCCAGCTGACGCGTGCGAAGCTGCCAGGCGTTTGTGATATCGCGCCAGGCCTCTTTCGGGTCAACCACTTCCTGACGACGCAGCTGGGTCATTCTGCACTCATCCAGCGCAGCAGACAGCCAGCCGGAGGCTTCTGCCTCCTTCATCAGCTGTCCAGCAATCGGCAGCAGGTAGAAGACGTCTGCCGCCGCATAGTCCAGCTGACGCTCGGTCAGCGGACGCGCCAGCCAGTCGGTACGGGATTCGCTTTTGTCCAGCGTCAGGCCGGTGTATTCCTCAACCATGGCAGCAAAGCCCCATGAGAGCGGACGCCCGCTGAACGCCGCGAGGATCTGCGTATCAATGAGCGGCTGCGGCATGATGCCAAAGGTATTCATAAACACTTCCAGATCTTCACTGCCCGCATGCAGGAATTTGGTCACGGCCGTATCCAGCAGCAACTCGCGCATTGGTGCCCAGTCGGTAATACCGAGCGGGTCAATCAGCGAGACATGTTTGCCGTCGTACATCTGAATCAGGCCCAGCTGCGGATAATAGGTTCTCGTACGGACAAACTCGGTATCCAGGGCGATGGCGGGATAGTCGCGCGTCACTTCGCACAGCGAAGCCAGCTCGTCGTTGGTCGTGATCATCTGGTAATTCAAATCATTTTCTCTTTTGTTTGCGCCCATAAAAAACGCCGGCTTAACCGGCGTCTGGGCGATTAACGTGAAGCTCAGGCCTTATTGTCTACTTTGGCACGGGCTTCGTCACGTAATTCTCGTCGTAATATCTTCCCGACGTTGGATTTTGGCAGTTCATCGCGGAATTCCACCAGCTTCGGCACCTTGTAGCCCGTTAACTGACGACGGCAGAAGGTTATCAGCTCTTCCTCATTCAGCGAAGGATCTTTCTTGACCACAAATATCTTCACCGCTTCACCGCTGCTGCCGGAAGGGACGCCCACAGCCGCCACTTCGAGCACGCCGCTGTGCTGCATGACCACGTCTTCGATTTCGTTCGGGTAGACATTAAAGCCGGAGACCAGGATCATGTCTTTCTTACGATCGACAATGCGCAGGAAACCTTCGTCGTCCATCACGGCGATATCGCCGGTATGCAGCCAGCCGTCTTTGATGATCTCGTCCGTAGCATCCGGACGTTGCCAGTAGCCCAGCATCACCTGCGGTCCTCGTACGCACAGCTCGCCTGGCTCACCATGAGGCACTTCGTTATCCTCATCATCCACCAGCTTCGCTTCGGTCGACGGAACAGGCAGGCCAATGCTGCCGCTGTGGTAGTCAATGTCGTGCGGGTTCACGCTCACCAGCGGCGCGCACTCCGTCAGACCATAGCCTTCAAGCAGATACTGACCGGTCAGCTTCACCCAGCGCTCGGCGACCGCCTGCTGAACGGGCATCCCGCCGCCTGCGGAGAGGTGCAGCGTGGAGAAATCCAGCTGCTGGAACTCTTTATTATTGAGAAGCGCATTAAACAGGGTATTCACCCCGGTCATGGCGGTGAACGGATATTTCGCCAGCTCTTTCACCAGGCCCGGGATATCGCGCGGATTGGTGATGAGGATGTTCTGACCGCCCAGCTCAATAAACAGCAGGCAGTTCATAGTCAGCGCAAAGATGTGATACAGCGGAAGCGCGGTGATCACCACCTCTTTGCCCGGATGCAGCAGAGGCCCGTAAGTGGCGTTCACCTGTTCAAGGTTCGCCAGCATGTTCCGGTGCGTCAACATCGCGCCTTTCGCCACGCCGGTGGTGCCACCGGTGTACTGCAGGAACGCCAGATCCTCTGATACCACTTCCGGTTTGACGTATTGCATACGGTAGCCCGCGTGCAGCGCACGGCGGAAGGAAATGGCGTCCGGCAGGTGATATTTTGGTACCAGCCGCTTCACGTATTTAACGACAAAGTTAACCAGCGTGCCTTTGGCCGTGGAAAGCTGATCGCCCATGCGCGTCAAAATGACGTGTTTTACCTGGGTTCTGTCGACCACTTTTTCCAGCGTGTGGGCAAAATTCGAGACAATGACAATTGCGACCGCGCCGCTGTCGTTCAACTGATGCTCAAGTTCACGCGGGGTATACAGCGGGTTCACGTTGACGACAATCATCCCGGCTCGCAGGATGCCGAACAGCGCTACCGGGTATTGCAGCAGGTTTGGCATCATCAGCGCGACGCGGTCCCCTTTTTGCAGTCCCAGCCCTTCCTGTAAATACGCCGCAAACGCCCGGCTACGCTCTTCCAGCTTACGGAAGGTCATCACTTCGCCCATGTTCACAAACGCAGGCTGGTCAGCGTAACGCCGCACCGAGTGTTCAAATAATTCAACCAGGGATTGATAACGGTCAGGATTGATCTCCGCAGGCACATCTGCGGGATACCGGTTAAGCCAAACCTTTTTCAATGCATCACCTCTGAAATGAGTATTCGTCGTCATCACAGCCCCGATAATAAACAGTTTGTTAACATTATATTAACTCAGCGTACCAGTTTATTAATTGTTCAGATTGCAGGTTGCGAAGCGCGTCACTCTTTTTTTTCATTTTATCCGTAAAAAAACAGAGACAGCGGCTGAGCCGCTGTCTCTTTCCTAATAATAACAGTTAGTTACTCAGTTACGATCGTTTGAACCTGCGCCGGGCCCGGGTTATACCAGCCCCAGCCGGGGTAACCATAACGGTAAGGATGAGGACCCCACATCCACGGATCGATCGGCTGTGGCGGCATGACGACCTGCTGGGCAATACGCCAGCGTTTGTAGCCCGTCACCTGCATAGTCATAAATTTATACGGCGTGCTGCCGATTTTGCCCTGCACCGAACCGGTAATCGGCCCAACAACGGTCACCAGTTGCCCACGGAAATCGACCGGGTCAAGGAAACCGCTGACGTCAGCATAAATGCGCCCGCGCGAGGCCTCCCCCAGAACGGGGCGGGCACCGCTGTCCAGCGGCACCGTCGCAATTTCCAGACGGGTTTTACCCTGCTGGTTAAAGACCTCAATCACCTTGCCGCCGAAGCGCGATTCCTGCCCAACATACAGCTCAGGCGCATTCATGACGCGCACCAGATCCTGCTGTGGCGTTGGGCTACTGCCCTTAATCGCATCAGGAACGGTTACGCAACCGCTCAGTGCTGTGGCAACAGCGCCTGCCATTAAAAGGCGAACAACTTTAGTTTGAACCGCCATGATGCGACTCCTTTTTCTCAGTTCCTGTTACTGAGATTCACTCGCGGCCTGGAAGTTTCTTCCACGCAACGGTGTTTCGTAAATAAACCGGCTCAGCCTGTTCAACGGCAACGGTTTTTCCTTTCGCGAACAGCTGACAGGCAAGGGGAAGCATATCTTCGGCAGCAGGCAGAAGCATATTGCCGTCAACCAGCGTTACGCCGGTGTCGTTCCCCATTTCCGGCCATGCCGGCCAGCCCGTCCCTACCGTCGCCCACTCGCCTGAGAGCTGTTTCAGGCGTTCGGTGACGGCTTCAGGCGTCAACACGGCTTCCGACTCTTCCCCGTGCCAGACGCCGTTTTCATCACGGGTATATTCAGCCCAGTAAACTTCGCCCATGCGGGCATCAATGGCCGCCAGCACGCGGGTTGCGCCAGTCATACGCCAGGCACCCTGCGCCATGGTGGCGAGGGTAGAGACGCCGATCATCGGCAGTTCAGCGCCCAGCGCCAGCCCCTGCGCAATGCCAATCCCGATACGCACGCCCGTAAAACTGCCAGGGCCACGGCCAAAGGCCAGCGCGTCGAGGTCGGTTAAGGAGGTGTTGCCCTGGGTTAACATGGCTTTTACCAGGGGCAGAATACGTTGGGTGTGTTCCCGTGGGCACTCTTCGAAATGAGCAGAAACAACACCGTCGTTTAACAGAGCGACAGAGCAAGCCTCTGTCGCGGTATCAATAGCCAGAATTCGCATCAGTCGTCGCGCTCTCGCAAGGGTCAGTCACAAAATGGCGCGCATCTTAGCACACTCCGGGGTAAATTACTCCGCCGTTGGGTTTGCCAGGAAGCGCACCGCGCGTTTTATGTCCCGCGTCCGCGGGGCGGGCGGCAGGCTGGCGAGGAAGGTGGCGCCGTAAGGGCGCATCACCAGTCGGTTATCACAGATCACCAGCACGCCGCGATCGGTGACGTCGCGGATCAAACGCCCTACCCCTTGCTTGAGGGTAATCACCGCGTCCGGCAGCTGAACCTCGTCAAACGGATCGCCTCCGCGCAGACGGCAATCTTCCATCCGCGCCTTCAGCAGCGGATCGTCCGGGGAAGTAAACGGCAGTTTGTCGATGATGACCAGCGAGAGGGTATCGCCGCGCACGTCGACCCCTTCCCAGAAGCTGCTGGTCGCCACCAGCAGGGCATTACCGGCAGAAACAAACTGCTGTAACAGCTGGCCTTTGCTGGTTTCGCCCTGCAGCAGAACCGGCAGCGTCATGGTGGCGCGGAACTGCTCGGCGAGGTCACGCATCATGGCGTGAGAGGTGCAGAGCATAAAGCAGCGGCCGTTGTTGGCCTCAATCATCGGTTTTAACATCGCCGCCAGATGGCGCGCCGCGCCCGGCTGGTTCGGCAGCGGCAGATTACGGGGAACGCAGAGCAGCGCCTGTTTTTCGTAATCGAACGGGCTGGGCAGGAGCAGCGATTCCGCCTCCTCAATGCCAAGACGTTCCGTGAAGTGATGCAGATCGTCATTCACTGACAGGGTTGCCGAGGTGAAGATCCAGCTTCCCGGTTTTTGCGCCATCACCTCTTTAAATTTATCCGCCACCGTCAGCGGCGTGAGCGCCAGCGTGAAATGCCGCGAGGTGCACTCATACCAGTAGCTGAAGCCCGGCTGGTTAATCTCTTTCAGCCGTTTGAGCCGCCCGCGATACAGTGTGGCGCGTTCAAACGCTGCATCTAACAGCGCGGAGCGTCCAAGCGAGAGTTTCGCCACGTCGTAGCAGAGTTCCAGGGCATCATCGAGCAGCAGCAGCGCGCGCTGGATATTTTTGTCCGCCAGCAGTTCGCGCAGGTTACCGCGATAGCCCGGCTCGCCAAGCTGTAAGCGGAAATCCTGCGCGCTCTGCGCCAGGCGGTCGGCGCACTTCTGCAACTGCTGGGTATCTTTTAATTCGGTGCGATAGGCGATGGTGAAATCTTTCGCCAGGTCCTGAAGCTGGCGGCTCGAGAGCGACTGGCCGAAATACTGGCTGGCGATATCCGGGAGCTGGTGCGCTTCATCAAAGATCATCACGTCAGCCTCGGGGATCAGCTCGCCGAAACCGCTGTCTTTGACCACCATATCCGCGAGAAACAGGTGATGGTTTACCACCACGACGTCGGCGTCCATGGCAGTTTTGCGGGCTTTAACCACAAAGCAGTCTTTGTACAGCGGGCAATCGCTGCCGAGGCAGTTATCGTTGGTGCTGGTCACCAGCGGCCAGGCAGGAGAGTCTTCCGGCACGCTCGCGCAGGTGCTGATGTCCCCCTCTTCGGTCTGGTTCGCCCATGACCGAAGGATAATGACGTCGCTCAGCGTCTGTACCGGCAGATCGCCACCCGCCAGCGCCTGCTGCTCGAGACGCTCAAGGCAAAGGTAGTTAGAACGCCCTTTCAGCAGAGCCAGACGCCCTTTGTATTTCAGCGCTTTCGCCACCGTGGGCAAATCGCGGCTGTAGAGCTGATCCTGCAACGCCTTCGATCCGGTGGAAATAATCACCTTCTTCTTCGCACGCAGCGCCGGAGCAAGGTAAGCATAGGTTTTACCCGTGCCGGTTCCGGCTTCGACCACCAGCGGCTGAGCCTTATCGATAGCGTGCGCAACGGCGTGCGCCATCTGACGCTGAGGTTCACGGGGTTTGAAGCCGGGGATAGCCTGCGCTAATTGACCTTCAGGGGAAAAATCGTCTGCCACGGTGCTCTCTCACTGTATTTTTGCACAGGGATTATGTCAGCCCATCCTTTCATGTGCCACCCCAAATAGTGACGACAGATGCACAATATGGCAGTCTTGCCGCCTGAATACGCAAAATAACGAGGAAACGTTTATGACGATTGTGCGCATTGATGCCGAAGCCCGCTGGTCTGATGTGGTGATCCATAACCAGACGCTCTACTACACCGGCGTACCGGCTAACCTGGACGCGGATGCGTTCGAGCAGACGGCGAACACCCTGGCGCAGATTGACGCGGTGCTGGAAAAACAGGGCAGCGACAAATCGCGCATTCTGGATGCGACGATTTTCCTGGCAAACAAGGACGATTTCGCGGCGATGAACAAAGCCTGGGATGCGTGGGTGGTAGCGGGTCACGCGCCTGTACGCTGCACCGTACAGGCCACGCTGATGAAACCGGAGTACAAGGTCGAGATCAAGATTATCGCGGCGGTGTAAGCACGATTACTCTTCTTGATCTTCATCTTCATCTTCGAATCGCGCCACGATCCGCTCGCCGGAATGACTGGCGCGAATCTCCTGAGCGACAACGGTAATCGCCTGTCCGCTGCTCATCCCCTGGGACATCAGTTCCTGGATACGTTCAACCGCTTTCTGCTGCTGTTCATGGCTCAGAGAAGGTAAACCTGCAAACATCGTCAACTCCTGCTAAATTATTCGCGCTAATTATTTCACGCTGCCCGGTAGTATGCCATACATGAACATGCGCTTCCCCACTGTTATTACCCTGCCCTGGCGTGCTGATGCCGCTGAGTTCTGGTTTGCTCGCCTGAGCCACCTTCCGTTTGCGATGCTGCTGCACTCCGGCCATGCGGATCACCCCTACAGCCGGTTTGATATTATCGTGGCCGACCCGGTCAAGACGCTGACAACCGATGACCTGCCGTTAACGGACGATCCGCTGGTGCAGCTTCAGCAAGCCATTAACGCGCTGGGCTTATCTGCCACACCGAACCCGGACCTGCCTTTTCAGGGGGGCGCGCTGGGCCTGTTTGGTTACGATCTGGGTCGCCGTTTCGAAACGCTGCCTGATCTTGCTCAGGATGATATTCCGCTGCCCGATATGGCGGTGGGGCTTTACGACTGGGCATTAATTGTTGATCACCAGAAAAAAACGGTTTCCCTGCTAAGCCATCGTGACGTGCAGGCGCGTCTGGTGTGGCTTGAGGCGCAACGGCCTGCACCTGCAGAGCCGTTCACGCTGACCTCCGACTGGTGTTCAAATATGAGCCCAGAGGAGTATGCCGAAAAATTCGCGCGCGTTCAGGCGTATCTGCACAGCGGTGACTGCTACCAGGTCAACCTCGCCCAACGTTTCCAGGCGACATACCGGGGAGATGAGTGGCAGGCGTTTACCCGTCTTAATGCCAGCAATAAGGCGCCCTTCAGCGCGTTTGTGCGTCTGGAACAGGGGGCGGTCCTCAGCCTGTCGCCCGAGCGTTTTATTCATCTGACCGAGGGCACGATTCAAACCCGTCCGATTAAAGGTACTTTGCCGCGTCTTGCCGATCCCGAGGCCGACCGCAAGCAGGCGGAAAAACTCGCCGCCTCCCCGAAAGACCGCGCGGAAAACCTGATGATCGTAGACCTGATGCGTAACGATATTGGCCGGGTCGCGGTGCCGGGCAGCGTCCGCGTGCCCGAACTGTTCGTCGTCGAGCCTTTCCCGGCGGTGCATCATCTTGTCAGCACCGTCACCGCACAGCTGCCCGCCTCGCGCACAGCCTGCGATCTGCTCCGCGCCGCGTTTCCGGGAGGCTCCATCACCGGCGCCCCCAAAGTGCGGGCGATGGAAATTATCGATGAACTGGAGCCGCACCGCCGCAACGCCTGGTGCGGCAGCATCGGCTATGTGAGCCTTTGCGGGACCATGGATACCAGTATCACTATCCGCACGCTAACCGCCTGCGACGGGAATCTGTACTGTTCCGCAGGGGGCGGCATTGTGGCCGACAGCCAGGTCGATGCGGAATATCAGGAAACTTTTGATAAAGTTAACCGTATCCTTCAACAGCTGGAGACCTGACGGGTGGAAAAAGAGAACCTGACGCTGGATGATTTTTTGTCGCGCTTTCAGCTTTTGCGACCTGCGGTGAACCGTGAAGCGCTGAATCAACGTCAGGCGGCGGTGCTGATCCCGGTGGTGCGGCGCGAACAGCCGGGCCTGCTGCTCACCCAGCGATCGCCGCATATGCGTAAACATGCCGGTCAGGTCGCCTTTCCGGGCGGCGCAGTGGATAGCACCGATGCGTCGCTGATTGCCGCCGCGCTGCGGGAAGCACAGGAAGAGGTCGCGATTCCACCGGAAGCCGTCGAGATCGTTGGCGTATTACCCCCTGTAGACAGCGTCACCGGTTTTCAGGTCACCCCGGTGGTCGGCATTATTCCGCCCGATCTTCAGTATCACGCCAGCGTCGATGAAGTCTCTGCGGTGTTTGAAATGCCGCTGGAAGAAGCCCTCCGACTGAGCCGTTATCACCCGCTGGATATTCAGCGTCGTGGACATGACCATCGGGTGTGGTTGTCCTGGTATCAGCATTATTTTGTCTGGGGCATGACGGCGGGCATCATTCGTGAGCTGGCGTTGCAGATCGGCCTGAAACCTTGACTATACTTTACATTCCACCCTTTTCTGGCAGGTTTGCGATCGCTGTCGCGCTATTAGCAAAACCATCGTTAACCATTAGTTTAATTCATGTGAATAGTTAAGCCGAGGTTGGTGTTCCCTCTTACACTATGCGCAGTTATAACATCGTTACTGGAACCCCGGTAACCCTGTCAGGAGTGTAAAAGTGATTAGTATATTCGACATGTTCAAAGTGGGGATTGGTCCGTCTTCTTCCCACACTGTAGGGCCGATGAAGGCCGGTAAACAGTTCGTCGATGATCTGGTCGAAAAAGGATTACTGGAAAGCGTTACCCGTGTTGCCGTAGATGTCTACGGTTCGCTGTCATTAACGGGTAAAGGCCACCACACCGATATCGCCATTATTATGGGTCTGGCAGGTAATATGCCGGACACCGTTGATATTGATGCCATTCCGGCATTTATCCGCGACGTGGAAGCGCGCGGTCGCCTGCTGCTGGCAAACGGCCAGCACGAAGTGGATTTCCCACAGGATGACGGCATGCGTTTTCGCAGCGACAACCTGCCGCTGCATGAAAACGGCATGACCATCCATGCGTGGAACGGCGAAAAAGAGATCTACAGCAAAACCTACTACTCCATCGGCGGCGGTTTTATCGTTGATGAAGAACATTTTGGCAAAGACAGCGTAGGCGACGTTAACGTGCCCTACCCGTTCAAATCTGCTACCGAGATGTTGGGCTACTGCAAAGAGACCGGCCTGTCGCTTTCCGGCATGGTGATGCAGAACGAACTGGCGCTGCACAGCAAGAAAGAGATTGAAGACTATTTTGCAAACGTCTGGCAAACCATGCGTGCCTGTATCGATCGCGGGATGAATACCGAAGGCGTATTGCCGGGTCCACTTCGCGTGCCGCGCCGTGCCTCCGCGCTGCGCCGTATGCTGGTGACGACGGACAAGTTCTCTAACGATCCGATGAACGTGGTCGACTGGGTGAACATGTTTGCCCTGGCCGTGAACGAAGAGAACGCCGCCGGTGGCCGCGTCGTGACGGCGCCAACCAACGGTGCATGCGGCATTGTGCCAGCGGTACTGGCCTACTATGACCACTTTATCGAACCGGTGACGGCGGATATCTACATCCGTTACTTCCTGGCGGCGGGTGCGATCGGTGCGCTGTACAAGATGAACGCCTCAATTTCTGGTGCGGAAGTAGGCTGTCAGGGTGAAGTGGGCGTAGCCTGCTCCATGGCGGCGGCTGGCCTCGCGGAACTGCTGGGTGCAAGCCCTGAGCAGGTGTGCGTGGCGGCTGAAATCGGCATGGAGCATAACCTGGGGCTGACCTGTGACCCGGTGGCAGGCCAGGTGCAGGTGCCTTGCATCGAGCGTAACGCCATTGCGTCGGTGAAAGCGATCAACGCCTCCCGTATGGCGATGCGTCGTACCAGCGAACCTCGCGTTTCACTGGATAAAGTGATCGAAACCATGTACGAAACCGGCAAGGACATGAACGCCAAATACCGTGAAACCTCACGAGGCGGTCTGGCCATTAAGGTGCAGTGCGACTAATACTTCCCTTCGCCCATCTGCAACGGATGGGCGAATTTTAACCTCACGCCTCGTCTCATTATGTAATCCCCACTACACTTTCTCTGTTGCGTCCGGCTTTTGGGGCTGGTGGCTTACAGAGCGACCGTTCATGCAAAAAGCACAAGCGATCATTAAAGATTATCGCCGAAAACGCGTTATCGTCTGTGTCACGGTTGCGCTCCTTACGCTCATCCTGACGTTGGGCATTCGGTTTATTTCGCAGCGTAACGTCAATCAGGAGCGCATCCAGAATTTTGCCGACCATACGGTACACTCCCTCGAAAAAGTGCTGCTTTCACTGGAAAACCGCCGAGATGTTTTACAGGCCCTGGTTGGACAGCCCTGCAGCCAGGCCCAACTGGTATTACGCAAACAGGCGGCCATTCTGCAGACCGTCCGCTCAATTGCCCTGATTAAAGATGGACTTCTCTACTGCTCGAGTATTTTCGGTTCACGCAGCGTGCCTGCAAGCACGTTCCTGCCGATTTTTCCCGCGCAAGAACCCCGGCTGGTATTGTCGACCGACCAGTGGTTGCTAAAGGGCAGCCCGATCCTCATTCAGTGGTATCCGGCCTCAGGTGACGGCGAAGACGGGGTGATGGAGATTGTCAATATCGACCTTCTCACCAGAATGATCCTTGAACCGCAGCGACCACTGATTACCGATGTGGGTTTATCCGTCGGTAATCATTACCTGCGCTACGGTCAGCAGGTTACGGATACCCTGACGTTTGATGATGGCGATGTGCTTCTGTCGCTGGCATCAGCGCGCTACCCCTTCAGCATCACCGTGAGCGGGCCGGGTCCAGGCTCAATAGCACTCAAAAATCTGCCGACACAATTACCGCTGGCACTGATGTTGAGCTTGCTGCTGGGCTACATTGCCTGGCTGGCCACCGCGCGTCGAATGAGCTTTACATGGGAAATCAACATGGGGCTTGCGGCGCGGGAATTTGAGCTGTTTTGCCAACCTCTGGTCAATGCCCGCACCCAGGATTGCGTCGGCGTTGAGATCCTGCTGCGCTGGAATAACCCTCGTCAGGGGTGGATCTCGCCGGACGTATTTATTCCTCTGGCAGAAGAACACAACCTGATTATTCCGCTCACCCGCTATGTCATCACCGAAACGGTACGTCAGATAGGCTACTTCCCGGCCACGTCCGATTTTCATATCGGTATTAACGTGGCCGCCAGCCACTTCCGCCACGCCGCCCTGCTGCAGGATCTGAATCAATCGTGGTTCAGTGCAAACCCGGCCCAGCAGCTGGTGGTTGAGCTTACGGAGCGCGATGCCCTGAGGGACGTGGATTACCGCATAGTGCGCGAGCTGCATCGAAAAGGCGTTAAGCTCGCCATTGATGATTTTGGCACCGGCAACAGTTCACTCTCCTGGCTCGAAAAGCTCCATCCTGACGTGCTGAAAATTGATAAATCCTTCACCACCGCCATCGGGACCGATGCCGTAAACTCAACGGTGACGGATATCATTATTGCGCTGGGCCAGCGGCTGAATATTGAACTGGTGGCGGAAGGAGTAGAAACCGAGGAACAGTCACGGTATTTACGTCGCCACGGGGTGCATATTTTGCAGGGATATTTCTTTGCGCGGCCAATGCCGCTGCGGGAGTTTCCGAAATGGCTGGCGGGAAGTTCTCCCCCGCCAGCACATCACAATGGACACATCGTGCCCTTAATGCCGTTACGCTGAAAAAGTTTACTCTTCTTCGTCGTGTGCAGATTGCTCTTTAACAATACGCACCATATCAACGCGATAGTCGTTGGCTTCGACAATGGTGATATGCAACGGCGGCAGTTCAATCACATCGCCGATACGCGGGATCTGACCGTTAACCGAAATCACAAGCCCTGCCACGGTGGCAATGTCTTCTTCATCGTTAATGACATTTTCCAGCCCCAGCGTGTGCGAGAGCGCGTGCAGGTCAGTAGTACCTTTGACCAACCAACCTTCGCCGTCCGCAACGATTTCCGGCGTTTCGTCCGCATCCGGGAATTCCCCCGCAATCGCTTCCAGTACGTCCAGCGGCGTGACAAGACCCTGAACCACGCCAAATTCGTTGGTGACGATAACGAAGCTACCGCGTGCGCGACGCAGCACGCCCAGCAGGTTGATGGGATCCAGCGTTTCCGGAACGACAATCGCAGGCGACGAGGCCGCAATCGCTTCCACGTTGACGCCCTCTTCCAGCGCCACCAGCATCTCTTTGGCACGGACCACGCCGATGATTTCATCCAGTTCGCCACGGCACACCGGGAACAGGCTGTGCGGTGAAGAGAGGAGCTGCTGGCGAATCTCGTCCACGCTCAGGTTGGCATCCACCCAACTGATTTCACCGCGCGGGGTCATTATCCCACGCAAGGAACGGGAGGCCAGGGAGAGCACGCCGTTGATCATGTAGCGCTCTTCTTCAACAAATGCCCCTTCAGGGACCGGAACCGGGTTACGGCTCTCGCTATCAGACTGCACGTTCACCTGGCGACGACCGCCCATCAGGCGCAGAATCGCATCAGCGGTACGGGCGCGCAGCGGCTGGTTTGACTGCTGCTTAATGAAGTTACGGCGCGCAATCTGGTTAAACAGCTCAATGATGATTGAGAAACCAATCGCGGCGTACAGGTAGCCTTTCGGAATATGGAAGCCAAAGCCTTCTGCCACCAGGCTGAGACCAATCATCAGCAGGAAGCTCAGACACAGCACGACCACCGTTGGGTGCTGGTTCACGAAACGCGTCAGCGGTTTCGACGCCAGCAGCATCACCGCCATCGCAATGACGACAGCCGCCATCATCACCGGCAGGTGGTTCACCATACCGACCGCGGTAATAACCGCATCCAGCGAGAAGACCGCGTCAAGCACGACAATTTGCAGAACCACGACCCAGAAGCTGGCATAGCCCTTACCATGACCATCATCATGCTGCCGGTTTTCAAGCCGTTCGTGTAGCTCCGTCGTCGCTTTGAAGAGCAGGAATATCCCCCCGATCAGCATGATCAAGTCACGGCCGGAGAAGGTGTAATCCATCACGGAGAACAGTGGCTTGGTCAGCGTGACCATCCACGAGATGACGGACAGCAAGCCCAGTCGCATGATCAAGGCCAGCGACAGACCAATCAGACGTGCTTTATCACGCTGTTTTGGCGGCAGTTTGTCAGCAAGGATGGCGATGAACACCAGGTTATCAATACCGAGAACGATCTCAAGTACGACCAGCGTGAGCAATCCTACCCAGATTGACGGGTCCATTAAGAATTCCATGACAAGCTCCTGCTAAAGGAATGACAAAACGGTGCCCCACTCAATGTGGGCAAAACAGAGGCAAACAGAGACGAGATCTGGCGAGGATCGCCGGCGAAAAAGGCGCGGAATGGCCTGGTAGATGACTGACGTCGGTGACGGTCCATATAGCGGGCTGTAGCCCTGTACTCCTGAACAATTAAACGGAGGCTAAACATATCAGAGATAACAGGTTTTACGCAAAGATTTACGTTCTTTTGCAAAAACGCAATAAGACTAAATTTGTGTTGAGAATTTTCTCGATCGGGAAAGCTAAATTACGGATCTTCATCACATAAATTATTTTTTCACTGTCTAAAATAATTCGCGGAAGTCTTAGTTAATTTAACTCTAACCCTTATCTGAATCGATTCGGTTCGCCAATACGATTCTCAGTACGTCTGCCCGACAGGCGTATTAATGATAATAAAAGGAGGTAGCAAGTGACCATTGCTATTGTCATAGGCACACATGGTTGGGCTGCTGAGCAGCTACTCAAGACGGCAGAGATGCTGTTGGGCGAGCAGGAAAACGTCGGCTGGATCGATTTCGTTCCCGGTGAAAACGCCGAGACGCTGATAGAGAAGTACAACGCTCAACTCGCGAAGCTGGATACCAGCAAAGGCGTGCTGTTTCTCGTCGATACGTGGGGCGGCAGCCCGTTTAATGCTGCCAGCCGCATTGTCGTCGATAAAGAGCACTATGAAGTTGTCGCCGGGGTGAATATCCCGATGCTGGTGGAAACCTTCATGGCGCGCGACGACAACCCGAGCTTCGATGAGCTTGTGGCCCTGGCGGTGGAAACCGGGCGTGAAGGCGTTAAGGCGCTGAAAGCGCAACCGGTTGAAAAACCCGCCCCGGTTGCGGCGGCACCGAAAGCTGCAGCCCCAGCGAAACCGATGGGCCCGAACGATTATATGGTCATCGGGCTTGCGCGTATTGATGACCGCTTAATCCACGGCCAGGTGGCGACACGCTGGACCAAAGAGACCAACGTTCGCCGCATCATCGTCGTCAGTGACGAAGTGGCTGCGGATACCGTACGTAAAACCCTTCTGACTCAGGTTGCCCCTCCAGGCGTTACCGCGCACGTGGTGGATGTGGCCAAGATGATCCGCGTCTACAACAACCCGAAATATGCGGGCGAGCGCGTGATGCTTCTGTTCACTAACCCAACAGACGTCGAGCGCATTGTTGAAGGCGGCGTGAAAATCACCTCCGTTAACATTGGTGGTATGGCTTTCCGTCAGGGCAAAACGCAGGTCAACAACGCGATTTCGGTTGATGAAAAAGATATTGAGGCATTCAACAAGCTGAATGCACGCGGTATTGAGCTGGAAGCCCGTAAGGTTTCCACGGATCAGAAACTGAAAATGATGGATTTGATCGGCAAAGTTGGGAAATAAGCCCGCGCCGGTTTTTCACATAAAGCTTATGCAATAGGAGAAGTACAATGGAGATTACCACTCTTCAGATTGTGCTGGTGTTCGTCGTCGCATGTATTGCGGGTATGGAATCCGTACTTGATGAATTTCAGTTCCACCGTCCGCTGGTGGCCTGTACGTTGATCGGTGCCGTTCTCGGTGATATGAAAACCGGTATCATCATCGGTGGTACCCTGGAAATGATCGCCCTCGGCTGGATGAACATCGGTGCAGCGGTTGCGCCCGATGCCGCGCTGGCGTCGATTATCTCAACCGTTCTGGTTATTGCCGGTCATCAAAGCATTGGTGCCGGTATCGCCCTGGCGATCCCACTGGCTGCAGCAGGCCAGGTTCTGACCATCATCGTGCGTACCATCACCGTTGCCTTCCAGCACGCGGCGGATAAGGCGGCCGAAAACGGCAACCTGACGGCGCTATCCTGGATCCACGTGTCGTCCCTGTTCCTGCAAGCGATGCGTATTGCGATCCCGGCGGTTATCGTGGCGATCTCTGTCGGTACGAGTGAAGTCCAGAGCATGCTGAACGCCATTCCAGAAGTGGTCACCGGCGGTCTGAACATCGCAGGCGGCATGATCGTGGTTGTCGGTTACGCGATGGTCATCAACATGATGCGCGCAGGCTACCTGATGCCGTTCTTCTACCTCGGCTTCGTGACCGCCGCCTTCACCAACTTCAACCTGGTCGCGCTGGGTGTGATTGGTGCAGTGATGGCGATTCTCTACATCCAGCTCAGCCCGAAATATAACCGCGTCGCGGGTGCCCCAGCGCAGGCTGCTGGTAACAACGATCTCGATAACGAACTGGACTAGCAGGTGAGCGAAATGGTTGATATGACAAAAACTACCACTGAGAAAAAACTCACTCCGGGTGATATTCGTGGCGTGTTCATTCGTTCTAACCTGTTCCAGGGTTCATGGAACTTCGAACGTATGCAGGCGCTGGGCTTCTGCTTCTCCATGGTACCGGCAATCAAACGCCTGTATCCGGAAAACAACGAAGCACGTCGTCAGGCGATTAAGCGTCACCTGGAATTCTTCAACACCCATCCTTACGTTGCGGCCCCCGTACTGGGCGTAACGCTGGCGATGGAAGAGCAGCGTGCGAACGGCGCAGAGATTGACGATGGTGCCATCAACGGTATCAAAGTCGGCCTGATGGGCCCGCTGGCCGGTGTCGGTGACCCGATCTTCTGGGGCACCGTTCGTCCAGTCTTCGCGGCACTGGGTGCCGGTATCGCGATGAGCGGCAGCCTGCTTGGCCCACTGCTGTTCTTCATCCTCTTCAACGCAGTACGCCTGCTGACCCGTTACTACGGTGTGGCTTACGGCTACCGTAAAGGCGTGGATATCGTTAAGGACATGGGCGGCGGCTTCCTGCAGAAACTGACCGAGGGGGCGTCAATCCTCGGCCTGTTTGTGATGGGGGCACTGGTTAACAAGTGGACGCACGTAAACATCCCGCTGGTGGTATCGACCATCACCGGCCAGGATGGTCAGACGCGTGTGACTACCGTGCAGACGATTCTGGACCAGCTGATGCCGGGCCTGGTGCCGCTGCTGCTGACCTTCGCCTGTATGTGGCTGCTGCGTAAGAAAGTGAACCCGCTGTGGATCATCGTTGGCTTCTTCGTCATCGGTATCGCGGGCTACGCTGTCGGTCTGCTGGGCCTATAAGTTTCAATGCTATACGCCGGGGGCTTGCCCCCGGTCTTTTTATCTGGAGGATGAATGACTGTCACGGACATCGTACTGGTTTTGTTTATTGTTGCCCTTATGGCTTACGCGATCTATGACGAGTTCATCATGCCCCGCCGCCACGGCGAGACGCTGCTTTCTCTTCCCCTTCTGCGACGCGGGCGCGTTGATGGATTCATCTTCGCGGGCCTGATCGTCATTCTGATCTACAACAACGTGACCAGCAACGGTGCACTATTAACCACATGGTTATTATGTGCGCTGGCATTAATGGCGATTTACCTGTTCTGGATCCGCTCGCCAAAAATCATTTTTAAAAAACACGGATTCTTCTTCGCCAATGTCTGGATAGAATATAACCGCATTAAAGAGATGAATTTATCCGAAGACGGTGTGTTGGTGATGCAATTAGAACAGCGTCGTCTGCTGATTCGGGTCAAGAATATTGATGACCTTGAAAAGATCTCCAGATTACTCCTTAAAACTCAATAGGTTATTATTATAGCATCGGCTATAAAGTCCGATATTCGCGTGCAGACAATATAGCCGTTGCTATATCCCCCATCATCTTAACTTATATTTATTAACGATATTTTCACGCATAAATCTAAATGAAAATCGTTATCAGAAAAGCAGCTAAATTAAGCCTGCTTCGTTGTTGTTTTATATTCTCAAAATATGTTAAGGTTGCGCCCGTCGTTGGGGAGTAGCCGATTTCCTGTTCTCAGGAAATGTACGTGTCAACATACTCGTTGAAAAACGTGGCGCGTACGGATCGCTTTCAGCACATTTCAGGTGTGTTGCGATCAGGCGAGACCATAGATACATCAACTGCTGTTTACTGGGGGCAGTGATGTGTCATATGGATATCCCCGGTCTGGACGCTGTTATGAACATCTCCGCTACGATCCTCCTTGCTTTTGGCATGTCCATGGACGCATTTGCTGCTTCCATCGGAAAAGGCGCCACGCTCCACAAACCTAAATTCTCAGAAGCCCTGCGTACCGGCCTGATTTTTGGTGCTATCGAAACGCTAACGCCGCTTATTGGCTGGGGTCTGGGGATGCTCGCCAGCCAGTTCGTGCTGGAGTGGAACCACTGGATTGCATTCGTCCTGCTGGTGTTCCTGGGAGGGAGAATGGTCATCGAAGGTTTTCGCGGTAACAGCGATGAGGATGATGAGCCACAACATCGCCACGGCTTCTGGCTGCTGGTCACCACGGCGATTGCCACCAGCCTCGATGCTATGGCGGTCGGTGTCGGTCTGGCATTCCTGCAGGTCAATATTATTGCAACTGCACTGGCCATCGGTTGCGCTACGTTGATTATGTCAACGCTGGGGATGATGGTGGGTCGGTTTATCGGCCCGCTGCTGGGCAAGCGAGCCGAAATTTTGGGCGGTATCGTGTTAATCGGTATTGGCGCTCAAATCCTCTGGGCGCATTTTGCCGGTTAAACCTCGCGCTGCCAGACGTGGATACTGAAATCAGTCTGGCAGCGAAAAACGGTCTGCTTTGATAACGTTTCCCACACCTCTGGTTTTGCCCGCCACGCGAACGGCGTCATCTGCAGTAACGCTACTGCCTCCTCCCCTTTGAGCTCCATTTCATACGCCACAGTGTGTTCCTGTTGCAGCATAAAACCCGGCAGCTGTTCAGAGTGAGGCACGTGCAAACGCACTTCGTCGTAAATCAGCCCTTTCAATTCCATTAGGTGCCGTGGTCCTGGCGTGACGGTGATCACCCAGCCACCCGCTTTCACTACGCGCGCCAGCTCTTCCGCTTTGCAGGGCGCATAAATGCGGATAATGGCGTCCATGCTGGCGTCGTCAAACGGCAGCCTGTGGCTGGATGCCACACAAAACGTTACGGCTGAATAGCGTTTTGCCGCCGCGCGAATCGCCACTTTTGCCACGTCCAGACCAAAAGTCTCTGCGCCCTTCTCGCGGGCAATCCCTGCAAACATTGCCGTGTAGTAGCCTTCGCCACAGCCGATATCCAGCACAGCGGTAGCATTATCAGGCAGGCGATGCGCCAGCACCTGTGCAACGGTATCGCGAAGCGGCTGGTAATGTCCTGCATCCAGAAACGCACGGCGTGCCTGCATCATCTCTGCACTATCACCCGGGTCGCGGGAGCGCTTGTGCTGCACAGGGAGAAGATTCACGTACCCTTCCCTGGCCATATCAAACTGATGTCCCTGCGGACAGGTAAAGCTTTTCTCTGAGCGCAGCAGATGCGCATGGCAAAGGGGACAACTGAAGGACATGACAACTCCGGGGGCATAAACTAAAGGGCGAAGTGTACCGCTATTCGCCCGTCTTATAAACGCCGGGGTTAACGCATGACGATAAGGTGGTCAGAATCCGCCGGTAGGCCATCCGGCCTCACATTCTCCAGACGCAGCACGTTACCCATAATTTCGCTGAACACCGGCGCGGAGACGGCACCGCCGTAGTAGGCGCCGTTTTGAGGATCGTTGATGACCACCACCAGCGCAAAGCGCGGATCGCTGGCAGGCGCAACGCCAGCAGTATAGGCAACATATTTATCGACATATTTCCCGCTGTCATCAATCTTCTTCGCCGTCCCGGTTTTCACCGCCACGCGATAATCACGTACTGCGGCCTTAACACCGCCGCCCCCCGGCAGCGCAACGCTTTCCATCATATGTTCGACTTCATGCGCAATCGCCTCTGACATCACCCGGCGCCCCATAACGGGAGGATCAATACGGGTAATAGAGAGTGGACGCTCAAGACCAAAGCTACCGATAGTGGCGTAAACATGCGCCAGTTGAAGCGGCGTCACCATCAGGCCATAGCCGAATGCAAACGTCGCCCTGTCGAGCTGGCTCCAGAATTTACGCTGTGGCAATAGCCCCGCACTTTCCCCCGTTAAGCCAAGGCCAGTGTTTGTGCCGAAACCAAAGTTTCGGTAGGTATCAATGAGATGCTGGACCGGCATCGCAAGAGAGAGGCGTGACACGCCCGTATCGCTCGATTTTTGTAGAATGCCGGTCATCGTCAGTTCAGGGTAGTAACCCACATCGCGGATACGGTGCCCGTCAAGCATGTACGGGTGGGTGTCAATCACGCTGTCCGGCTGTACCAGCCCCTGCTGCAGCGCCGTCATCAGCACCAGCGGTTTGACGGTCGAACCCGGTTCGAAGGTGTCGCTGATCGCACGATTACGGAAATCGTTTAACGTCGCCCCTTCGCGATTATTAGGGTTAAAATCCGGATAGCTTGCCATCGCAAGAATTTCGCCCGTCTGGATATTGATTAATACCGACGCCCCCGACTCGGCTTTATTCCACGCCACCGCATTATCGAGCGCATCTTCAGTGATAGTTTGCAGACGCTCATCAATACTCAGCTGAATGTTATGGGCAGGCACGGGTGCCACTTCCGTCAGATTTTCAACCACGTGCCCATAGCGGTCTTCCCTCACCTGTCGGACGCCAGGCTTGCCCATCAACTGAGTATTGAAACTTTTCTCGACACCTTCAATTCCTTGTCCATCGATATTGGTAAAGCCAATAAGATTGGCCGCCACATGTCCCGCAGGGTAAAAGCGGCGGGATTCATCGCGTAAATTAATGCCCGGCAGGTTGAGTTTGTCTATCCACTGCGCCTGTGAAGGATCGACCTGACGGGCCAGGTAAATAAACCGTCCCTGCGGATTGCTGTTTATTCGCGACGACAGCGTGCTCAAAGAGAGATGCAGCGCATTGGCCAGCGCCTGCCAGCGGTCGTCAAACCCTACGCCACCTTTTGCCAGTACCGTTTTAGGATCGGCCCATACCGCACGGACAGGCACACTCACCGCCAACGGCCTTCCCTCGCGGTCCACGATCATTCCGCGCGGAGCATCAATGGCGACCTCACGCAGCGAGCGCATGTCCTCCTGCTTAACCAGGTTGTCAGGTTTAACGATTTGCAGCCAGGCCACCCGGCCCAGCAAAAAAGCCAGACTGCAAAAAATAGCAAAACAAAGCAGAGCAAAACGCGCCGGAGTAAAGTTTCCGGTGGTCATTATGGTTTTCTTTTTCACCTGAGCCTCAGGGCTGTTGATCAACGCCCTGATTTAACGGGAAAAACCGATCTGAAGGAGAGGAAACAATGCTAATAACCTCGTAGCTTTGCAACAAGTTACTAACCAGAAGAGGTATGGTAATATTTTGAAAGATAACAGAATAAAAAAGCCCCGCGATACGCGAGGCTTTATATCTGAGATTGAAGCGCCAGGCACTTCAGTCAGCAGTGGTTCGATCAGATAGCAGTTACGTTAACTGCAGCTGGGCCTTTCTGGCCATCCTGAATTTCGAACTCAACGTTCTGGCCTTCAGCCAGAGTTTTGAAGCCATTACCCTGGATTGCAGAGAAGTGTACGAACACATCTTTGCTGCCGTCAGCAGGAGTAATGAAACCAAAACCTTTAGACTCGTTGAACCACTTAACTTGACCTTTAATCTTTGCCATTTGCAAAATTCCTTAGAGTGTTTTCTTAGCCCGCAGGCTTGACTGAGATAAAACTGAGACATTACTGCATGAGGCACTAATATAAGGTTCGGCAGAGAAGCGGTATTCAACGACAACGTGTTTACTCAGGACTTCTTTACTGAAAATGCCACACATAAACAGAACTGTACCTCGTTTGACCCAAAACGTGTTATCACACACAACGATTAATATGGCAAGCCATTTTTAAACGTGTCTCGATCCGCCGCACAAATTCAAACACTGCCCTGGTATGATCTGCACACTTATGCGCAACGATCATGGACAACGTGTGTTCTTTACACCGCCACTGCGCTATTACCGCAAGCGCTGTTATCTAAGACTTTTTTACCATAGACCATACTGTTCTTGCCGTCCAGATTCAGGGGTAACTTTCTTTAGGACATTGATTGCGTTAGAACATTTTGTGAAAACTTATGCTCAAAACATTCCAACGCATTGGGAATAGGACAATGCACATTTGGTGTTAATAAACATACTGACACTGCATTAAAAATCACCAGTGAATAAAGACTATGATGCACCAAAATAATGAAATTTTTATGACTCTGCCTCAAAACAAGGCAAGCAAAACGTTTCGATAAAAATAAAACAATCCTGAAGGACTATAAATACAAAATATATGCAACTATTGCGCGCATTGTTTAAAAGGATAAATATTCGCCAATTTTCAGTATCCTGAAGGAATTATTAACCGGTGCTACATTATTCAGTGCCTGAGTTAACGCATGGACGGGTTCATCAAGGGATTCATCTGCCAGTTCAAACACGCCCCAATGGATAGGAAAGGCCAGGGGTTGGCCGAGCTGCTGCCATAACGCCACGGCAGATTGCGGGTCCATGTGATGGACCGCCATGAACCATTCTGGTGCATAGGCGCCAATCGGCAACGCGGCGGCGTCAATTTTACCCAGACGTTCGGGTATCGTTAACAGATCCGGCGAATAGCCCGTATCACCGCTGAACCAAAAGCGGTGCTTTCGTCCCTCAAAGACCCAACCACACCATAATGAACGATTCCGGTTCCAGGGGGTACGCATACTCCAGTGCTGCGCCGGAACGGCTGTCAGGGTGATTCCCTGCCAGGTTATGCTCTGCCACCAGTCGAGTTGTACGATGTGCCTGGCTCCGCGACGGCGAAACCAGTCTGCCAGACCTAAGGGAACAAACAGCATTACGTCTGGAAAACGTTTCAGGATACGGCGAATGGTTGCATCGTCGAGATGATCGTAGTGATTATGCGAGATAACCACGGCATCAAGCTGCACAAGTTGTTCAACAGACAGTGCAGGAGGTGTTTTGCGCACCGGTCCTGCAAAAGGAAGCGGAGAAGCGCGTCGCGAAAAGACCGGGTCGGTCAGAATGGTGTTGCCATCCATCTGCACCAGCAGACTCGCGTGTCCAAGCCACCAGACCCCGTCGCCTTGTGGCTGTTTCAGCTCAACAGGTTGCCACCACTGGCGTATGAACTCGTCATATCCCAGCGCAGGCGGTTTAGGTAAACCTGCCGCTTTCCGCGCCTTACGCCAGCGCTCAACATCGCCGGGCTGATGTCCTACAGGTGCAGTATTGCGAAAGCCATTCGGCGTGTGATGGATCCGGGAGGGGTCATACCAGGGATTTTTCCAGACCACGGCCACCTCCCGCGAGCAACAGGTTATCGTTCGGCCACCAGACGGATAAAGTCGTCTTCGTCTTCTTTGTCTGCAGCGACCGCTTCTTTAGGGGCTTCTTTCTCTTCTGGTTCGTTTGCTTCGCACAGACGGCGCAGCAGCGCGTTTTGGCGCTTTTGCTGATCGAGCAGCGCTTCAAGCAATTCGATTTGCTCGTTCGTGCGCGAGCTGGCACGGTTGACGAAAAACCAAATGACCAGTCCAGCGACCAGAATAACCAACGAGACCATCAGGGATGCCAGATTTAGCAGCCCTGAATTCATTAACTCACCCATTTCACCACCTCAATAAAAACGCCCATTTTACCACTGGCGCGAAGGAAGGAAATGACCTTAGGAAAAAATGCGTCTTACCACGGAATAAACTTGTTGATTGCGCAAACGCCGCTAAAAAACTGTACATCCTGATCGCACATCACGTTGATAGTCTGTGTCCACAGCACCACACATGCCACCAACACGATAACCAGAATTACCCAGCGTATTTTTTTCACTCCACTCTCCGTTTTATGACCCGAGGCAGCCAGGTTATCACGGCTATCTTAAACAGCGTCTAACTGTACCCTCATCAAACTCTTTTCGGAATCGTGCACTTGTTTCACTGAGTAAACAGGTTAGGCTAAATGCATGACAACAACGATAAAGAGGCAATGATGCATTTAATCATTCGAACTATTATTGCACTGGCCGTTCTCTGGACTGGTCTTCTGTTAACCGGATATGGCGTGCTTGTGGGGAGCACCGAAAACGCTGCAGGTTTAGGTATCAAGTGTAAATATCTGACAGCCCAGGGCATGAGTACTGCGCAGTACATCCACTCGGACAGTGGGATCATCGGTTTGACCAACTGCCCCGTCCTGCGTAAATCGTCCGTAGTAATTGATAACGGCTAAATATCGCTGAACCGCATCCATGAAAAACGCCGCAAATGCGGCGTTTTTTTTATCCCTGCCGGGGTTAAAACGGATAATCGTTATAGCCCATCTGCTCAGAGATTTTACGCGCGGCAGTATGAAGAATTGCCACGTACTCATGCAGGCGTTCTTCGGAGAAGCGCAGCGTCGGGAACGAGATACTCAGGCCAGCAATAACAACACCGAAGCGGTCGAACACAGGAACGCCAATGCAGCGCAGCCCTTCTTCCTGTTCTTCGTTATCTTCACCGTAACCCTGCTCACGCACTTTATCCAACACCGCTAATAGCTCATCGGTGGTGGTAATGGTACGCTCCGTGCTGCGTTTGTATTCCACGCCAGAGAGGATCTGCTCCACCTCTTCACGGTCGCGCCATGCCAGCAGTACTTTACCAATGGCGGTACTGTAGAGCGGGTTCCGGCGACCAATGCGCGAATACATGCGCAGGTTATACATGGAATCAATTTTATGGATGTAAACAATGCTGTCCTCATCCAGTGCGCCAAGGTGGACCGTTTCTTTTGTCAGACGAGAAAGTTCGCGCATCTGAATATCCGCACTGCGGATCAGATCAACGTTTTGCAGGGCACGGGCACCCAGTTCGAACAGCTTCAGCGTCAGCGAGTATTTTTCAGATTCGCCTTCCTGCGCAACATAGCCCAGTGACTTCATGGTTTGCAAAAAGCGATAAACGGTGCTTTTCGACATCATCACACGCTGCGACAACTCTGTAATACCAATTTCACGCTCTTCTCCGAGCGCCTGTAAGATGCCAAACACCTTCAGCACGGAAGAAACAGAATCTGGCTGCTTATCCAAATCTGCAATTGCCATTTATCACCTCATGGAGAGTGTTTTATAAAAATCAGAACCGGTTTTTATTATAAATTCCCGTCATGCTAGCTGCAATCAATCCTCGTTTACTTCGTTACAAATCTGCGACATAAAACGGAATTAACAGTGCTAAAATAGTTACCCTGAGAATAATTTCCTACCGAGCTATTCACCCAAAATGCAAAAAATCCTTTCCGATGGTCTGCCTTTGCCCCAGCGTTACGGCGCTATTGCGACGATTATCATCGGTATTTCCATGGCCGTTCTCGACGGTGCCATTGCTAACGTTGCCCTGCCAACGATTGCCAGCGATCTGCAGGCTTCCCCTGCCAGTTCTATCTGGATCGTCAACGCTTATCAGATAGCCATTGTGGTTTCGCTGCTCTCATTCTCTTTTCTGGGCGACATGTTCGGCTATCGCCGGGTTTATCAGTGCGGGCTGGTGGTTTTTACCCTGACGTCACTTTTCTGCGCCCTTTCAGATTCGCTGCACACCCTGACGATAGCCCGTATTGCCCAGGGTTTTGGCGGCGCGGCGCTAATGAGCGTCAACACCGCGCTGATCCGCTTAATCTACCCTCAGCGCCATTTAGGACGCGGTATGGGGATCAACTCATTTATTGTCGCGGTCTCTTCTGCCGCCGGACCGACTATTGCGGCGGCTATTCTTTCAGTCGCCTCCTGGCAATGGCTTTTCGCCATCAACGTGCCGCTCGGCATCATCGCGATCGTCTTTGCCCTGCGCTATCTCCCTGGTAATGGCCCGAAAAGCACCATGCCCCGCTTTGATCTGCCCAGTGCGGTAATGAATGCCCTGACCTTTGGCCTGCTGATTACTGCTCTGAGCGGGTTTGCCCAGGGTCAGTCGTTAGCGCTTACCGGCGCAGAACTTGCCGCTCTGCTGGTTGTAGGCTTTTTCTTTGTGCGTCGCCAGCTTGCACTGCCGGTACCCTTGTTGCCGGTAGACCTGCTGCGTATTCCCCTTTTTTCACTGTCTATTTGCACCTCGATCTGCTCGTTCTGTGCCCAGATGCTGGCGCTGGTTTCCCTGCCCTTCTTCCTGCAGAGTGTGGTTGGTCGTTCTGAGGTTGAAACCGGGCTGCTGTTAACGCCATGGCCGCTGGCGACGATGGTGATGGCGCCGCTGGCCGGGTATTTGATCGAACGCGTGCATGCCGGACTGCTGGGTGCAATCGGGCTGGCGGTGATGGCAACCGGCTTGTTTGCCCTGGCTCTGCTTCCCTCATCGCCTACGGATCTGGATATCATCTGGCGCATGATCCTGTGCGGTGCGGGTTTTGGTCTGTTCCAGTCGCCGAACAACCACACCATTATCACTTCCGCACCGCGTCATCGCAGCGGGGGAGCCAGCGGCATGCTCGGCACGGCGCGTCTGCTGGGTCAAAGTACCGGTGCAGCACTGGTTGCGCTGATGTTTAACCTTGCCGGGCAGAACGGTAACCACGTTGCGCTCCTGACCGCAGGGTTCCTTGCTACCCTCGCGGCCATAATCAGCGGACTTCGGGTCACCCAGCCCGGCGTGAAGGCATAAAAAAAGCCGGGCGGAGTACTCTCCAGCCCGGCTTTTTTCGGTGTCTTCGCGTTACTTCAGGTATTCGCCACTGCGCAGCGCTTCAATACGTTTATCGAGCGGCGGGTGAGACATAAACAGCTCACTGAGTGATTTCGTTTTACCGTTAATGCAGAAGGCCATCATGCTGTTCGCTTCCTGCGGCTCGTAGCTGGTCTTCAGACGCTGCAGCGCAGCAATCATCTTCTCACGCCCTACCAGTTTTGCAGAGCCTGCATCCGCGTGGAATTCACGGTGACGTGAGAACCACATGGTAATGATGCTTGCCAGAATACCGAACACCAGCTCAAGTACCATCGAAACAGCGAAATAGATCAGCGGGTTTCCGTTGCTCTCTTCACCTTCGTCGCGGTTGCCCCCCATAAAGCCTGCCGCGATTTGCGCCAGGATACGAGAGATGAAGATCACGAAGGTGTTCACCACGCCCTGAATCAGGGTCATGGTCACCATGTCACCGTTCGCGATATGGCTGATTTCGTGAGCGATAACCGCTTCGGCTTCGTCACGGCTCATGTTCTGCAGCAGACCGGTGCTGACGGCAACCAGAGACGCATCACGACGTGCCCCCGTTGCGAAGGCGTTAATGTCCGGTGCATGGTAAATTGCAACCTGAGGCATCGCGATGCCTGCCTGCTTTGACTGCTGAGCCACCGTGTTCATCAGCCACTGTTCCATATCGTTACGTGGCTGCTCGATAACTTCACCACCGACTGATTTCAGCGCCATCCACTTCGACATCAGCAGTGAGATGAATGAGCCACCAAAACCAAACAGCAGCGCCATAATCAACAGACCCTGAACGCTGCTCGACTGAATTCCTGTCAGGCTTAGCACCAGCCCGAATACCACCATAACCGCCAGGTTGGTGAGCAGGAAGAGCGCGATTCGCATCATAATTTTCTTTTAACCTCTGTTTAACAAAACGCACTATGCGATTACCCACATCGTATGGGTATTGTGGCTATTTTCAAGGATTCGAGGGGTGTAAGTCACCAGAAAGACACAACTTTACACAATTGAAGAGCAGCTTGACGAGATGAAGCAGAACTAAAAAAAACAGGCACAATGTCTTGTGCCTGTTGAGGGATTATTTTGCAGGTGCCGGTTGCACTGCGGGTTTCTCTTTTTGCAGATTCGCCAGGTCGAGGGCGATATGCACCGTCTCGTCCAGATAAGGATCCGGCTCCTGGTAATCTTTTGGCAGATCGTCCAGTTTTTTGAGCAGAGGCTTACCTTCACGTTTGAAGCGATCGTTGATACGCGCCAGACGCGTTGCGTCATCCTCATTGTTCTCTTTTTCACGCTGAGCGTAATTAAGAGAAACAATGTTCCGTTTCGCCTTCAGGGCATTGAAACGCGCAATGTCCTTCAGGATGTACTGGAATTCAGGATCTTTCACGATGCGTTCGTTATGGTCTTTCAACAACGCAGGACCAAACTGAGTCATGTCGCCAGATTTCACGAACGTCGCAGCATTGATGCTGTCCCACGGCAACGCGTTATCTTCAAACTTCTCGCCCGTTTCGGTCTCTTCGGTGCCCGTTGGCATCATGATATCCGGCGTCACGCCTTTACGCTGCGTACTGCCACCGTTCACGCGGTAAAACTTTTGAATGGTGTACTGAACGGAGCCCAGCGCAGGCCATTCCGGGCGCAGCATCTGATCGTAAATACGGTTCAGAGAGCGGTACTGCTGAACGGTGCCTTTACCAAAGGTCGGCTCACCGACGATAAGCGCACGGCCATAGTCCTGCATTGCCGCGGCAAAGATCTCAGAAGCAGACGCACTGAAGCGATCGACTAACACCACCAGCGGGCCTTTGTAATAGACCACACCATCGGTATCGGCATCTTCACGCACTTTACCGTTGTTATCACGAACCTGAACTACCGGGCCAGACGGAATAAACAGACCCGACAGGGAAACCGCTTCGGTCAGCGCCCCACCGCCGTTGCTGCGCAGATCGATGATCACGCTGCTGACGTTCTGTTTTTCCAGCTTCTGTAGCTGCACTTTCACGTCGTCGGTCAGACCAACGTAGAAGCCAGGGATATCCAGAACACCGACTTTCTCTTTACCGACGGTTTTCACCGACATTTTGACAGCACGGTCTTCAAGACGAATGCGTTCGCGTGTCAGGGTGACGATACGGGTTTTCGTCCCTTTCCCTGCAGGCAGAATTTCCAGGCGAACTTTGCTACCTTTCGGCCCTTTGATCAGCGCAACCACATCGTCCAGACGCCAGCCGATCACATCGACCATGTTCTGTCCGGTTTGACCAACACCGACAATGCGATCGCCTACGCTAATCGCTTTGCTTTTGGAGGCAGGGCCACCTGCCACCATGGAGTTGATCAGGGTATAGTCATCGTCCATCTGCAGCACCGCGCCGATACCTTCCAGAGACAGGCTCATTTCGGTATTAAACTGCTCAGTGTTACGTGGGGAAAGATAGTTGGTATGCGGATCGATTTCGTGGGCGAACGCCGTCATTGCCAGGGAGAACACATCTTCACTGTTGGTCTGCGCCAGGCGACGGATGGCAAATTTGTAGCGACGGTTTAAGGTCTCACGAATTTCTTTCTCGTCTTTGCCGGTGAGCTTGAGGCTCAGTTCGTCATATTTAACTTTTCCGTCCCACAGCGCATTCAGCTCGGCTTCGTCTTTCGGCCATGGCGCTTTGCTGCGATCCAGATTAAAGGTGTCGTTGCCGGTAAAGTCCATTGGACGTTCCAGCACTTTCAGCGCGTATTGATAACGTTCAAAACGACGCTTTTGCGATAAATTATACAGATCGTAGAACAGATCCAGCTTACCGGAGCGCAGTTCGTCACCCACGTCGGATTTACGTTTAGCGAACTGTTCGACGTCGCTGGCCAGCAATACGTTATGGCTGTAATCCAGCAAGTTCAGATAACGGTCGAAGATTTTGGCCGAAAAGGCCTGATCGAGATCGAACTGACGATAGTGCGAACGAGTAAAGCGCGACGTCACGCGCTCACTCACCGTCGCGTGCTGCGTCTCTTCCTTCAATACCGGAATTTGATCAACACGCGTAATATCGTCCACAGCGAAGGCGTGACCTGTTATAGCAAACAGGCCCGCCAGCGCGGTGAGCTTAAAAAAAGTGTTCATGCCAGGCTTGGCCTCCGTTTCAGAACAACAAGTGTTCTGCGCGTACTATCATTGACATACCAGAAGTCAGCTGTACACGAACGCCGTCTTTGGTGATTTCCAGTACGGTGGCGTCCATCGCATTGTTACCCGCTTTGACCTTCAGAGCCTGACCGACGCTCAGTGCGTTAATGTCAGAAACTGGGGTATGGCGCTGCTCTTCACGAGGCGCGCGTGGGGCTTTAGCTGCTGGCTTGTCTGCACGCGGTTTGCGATCGTTATTCTCATTACGACGCGGTGCTGGACGCGGTTTACGCTCGCGACGAGGCGCATCTTCCTGACCATTTGCCGCAGCGGCTTCGCGTTTTTTCGCTTGCTGTTCGGCACGCTGTGCCTGAACGCGTGCTTTGGCTTCTTCCAGCTGCTTGCGCGCATGTTCAACGTGCTGCTCATCCAGTTCGCCGCAAGGGTTGCCGTCGAGATCAACACGGGTTGCACCCGGTTTGATACCGTACAGGTAACGCCAGCTAGACGTATAAAGACGTAAGGCAGAGCGAAGCTGCGTTTTGCTGAGATTCATCTCACCTTCAACGCGCGCGACCAGATCCTGAAAGATACCGACTTTCAGAGGACGAGCCTCACCTTCAGCGCTGAAGCACTGAGGAAAACGCTCGGCCAGAAATGCGATAACTTCTTTACTGCTATTCAACTTAGGTTGATTTTCCATGAAATTTCCTGATTACAACGGACGTTGCCAACTCGCGCAGGCATGAACAGGCGACATTATAATGACGCTATCAGTAATTGCTACGTTATCCGTTGATTATCCTGCGACGCTCGCAAAGAATTTTTGATAATCGGTTGCTGCCAGAACGTTTTCGAGATTCGCCGCCAGCTCGCGCAGGCCCTGCTCGTCTTCAGACGTAAAGCGACTGAAAGCCGTACTGTCGATGTCCAGAACGCCAATAATCTGATTTTTTACCACCAGCGGCAGTACGATTTCAGAATTACTTGCCGCATCACAGGCAATGTGGCCGTCGAAAGCGTGAACATCCTCCACGCGCTGAACCTGGTTGGTGGCCACCGCGGTACCGCATACGCCGCGTCCGACCGGAATACGCACACAGGCCAGTTTTCCCTGGAAAGGCCCCAGCACCAGTGTTTCACCTTCCAGAAGGTAAAAACCGGCCCAGTTAACCTCGGTCAACCGTTCAAACAATAATGCACTTGTATTTGCCAGAGTGGCTAAGAAGCTGGTTTCACCTGCCATCAATGCCTTAAAATCGCGGTTGAGATCCGCGTAGAATTCTGTTTTGCTCATTCTTCAATCACTTAGTTGTCTTACAAAATTACCGCATAGCCTATTAAAATAAGCATTAAATGCGCTCATGCTCAAGATGAATCAATTCATGAGTTAATATAACTTTCAACAATACACTTTTGTGCGCAGCTGATGGCCTTAAAAACAACCAAAATTACGCCGACAAAGAAGATCACTATCCATACGGTAAGTGAGGCCCTGCCTCGTGCACATTATCAGCGTTGTCCGCAGTGCGATACGCTTTTTATGTTGCCGAAGATGAAATCGCACCAAAGTGCGTTTTGTCCCTGCTGTGACGCCAAAATCCGCGACGGGCGGGACTGGTCGTTGACCCGTCTGGCAGCCATGGCCGTGACGATGCTCTTGCTTATGCCCTTTGCCTGGAGCGAGCCGCTGCTGAAACTTTATCTGCTCGGCGTGCGTATTGATGCCAACGTGTTGCAAGGGATCTGGCAGATGACGCGCCAGGGCGATCCCCTGACCGCCGCAATGGTGCTGTTCTGTACCGTCGGTGCGCCACTGGTTCTGGTCGCCGCCATCGCCTATCTGTGGCTTGGTAACATTCTTGGGATGAATCTGCGCCCCGTGTTGCTGATGCTTGATAAGTTGAAAGAGTGGGTCATGCTGGATATCTACCTGGTCGGGGTCGGTGTGGCGTCAATTAAAGTGCAGGACTACGCATTTTTGCAGCCCGGCGTTGGGCTGTTCGCCTTCATCTGCCTGGTATTGCTCAGTATTCTGACGCTGATCCATCTGAACGTGGAGCAGCTTTGGGAGCGTTTTTATCCCCAGCGCCCGGCCTCGCGTCCGGATGAAAACCTGCGCGTCTGTTTAGGTTGCCACTATACCGGCTTGCCGGATACACGGGGACGCTGCCCGCGATGCCATATTCCGCTAAGGCTGAGGCGCAACAACAGCCTGCAAAAATGCTGGGCAGCGTTGATTGCTTCCATGGTATTCCTGATCCCGGCTAACATGCTGCCGATTTCAATCATTTACGTGAATGGCGCGCGCCAGGAAGACACCATCCTTTCAGGGATTATCTCCCTCGCCCACAGCAACGTGGGCGTGGCGGCCATTGTGTTTATCGCCAGTATCCTGGTGCCGTTCACCAAAGTGGTGGTGATGTTTACGTTACTTATCAGCATCCATTTTAAATGCGAACAGGGCCTGCGCACACGCATCCTGCTTCTGCGGTTTGTTACCTGGATTGGTCGCTGGTCGATGTTGGATCTGTTCGTGATTTCGTTGATGATGTCGCTCATCAATCGCGATCAGCTGCTTGCTTTTACAATGGGACCCGCAGCTTTTTATTTCGGCTCTGCGGTGATATTGACTATTCTTGCTGTGGAATGGCTGGATAGCCGCTTACTTTGGGATGCACATGAGTCAGGAAACGCCCGCTTCGCCGACTGAAGCGAGAATTAAAACAAAACGCCGCATTTCGCCATTCTGGTTGCTGCCCGTCATCGCCCTGATGATCGCGGGCTGGCTTATCTGGACGAGCTATGAAGATCGCGGAAGTACTGTCACCATTGACTTCCAGACCGCCGACGGTATCGTCGCCGGGCGCACCCCTGTTCGCTTCCAGGGGGTGGAAGTCGGTACAGTCCAGGACATCACGCTGGGAAAAGGGCTGAACAAAATTCAGGTGCGAGTCAGTATCAAATCTGACATGCAGGATGCTCTGCGCAGCGAAACGCAGTTCTGGCTGGTGACGCCGAAAGCCTCTCTCGCCGGTGTGTCGGGGCTGGATGCCCTGGTTGGCGGTAACTATATCGGCATGATGCCGGGTAAAGGCGAGCCGCAGGATCACTTTGTGGCGCTCGATACGCAGCCGAAGTACCGACTCAATAACGGCGACCTGATGATCCACCTGCAGGCACCTGACCTGGGTTCACTGAACAGCGGTTCGCTGGTTTACTTCCGCAAAATTCCGGTGGGTCGCGTTTACGATTACGCCATCAACCCGAACAAACAGGGTGTGACCATTGACGTGCTGATCGATCGCCGCTTCACTAACCTGGTGAAAAAAGGCAGCCGCTTCTGGAATGTGTCCGGCGTGGATGCGGACGTCAGCCTGAGCGGTGCAAAAGTGAAGCTGGAAAGCCTGGCGGCGCTGGTGAACGGCGCTATCGCCTTCGATTCCCCGGAAGGGTCCAGCCCTGCCAAAGCCGATGACACCTTTGGACTGTACGCCGATCTGGCCCACAGCCAGCGCGGTGTGATCGTGAAACTTGCCCTGCCCGACGCCAAAGGGCTGAAAGCCGGTTCGACTCCGCTGATGTATCAAGGGCTTGAGGTCGGACAGCTGACGAAAATGACGCTCAATCCCGGCGGTTCGGTAACCGGTGAGATGACCGTTGATCCGAGCGTGGTCGATCTCCTGCGAGAGAAAACGCGTATTGAGATGCGCAGTCCCAAGCTGTCGCTGAGTGATGCCAGCATCAGCAGCCTGCTCACGGGCGCTACCTTTGAACTTATCCCCGGAGAGGGGCAGCCCAGCAACAGTTTTGTTATTGCCCCGGCGGACAAAGCGCTGCTGCAAAAACCCGGCGTTGTGACCGTGACGCTTAACGCCCCGGAAAGTTACGGCATTGAAGCCGGTCAGCCGCTGATCTTACATGGCGTGCAGGTGGGCCAGGTGCTGGAGCGCACCCTGTCGGAAAAAGGGGTCACCTTCTCGGCCGCTATCGATCCGCAGTACAGCGATTTGGTGCATGGTGACAGTAAGTTTGTAGTGAACAGCCGCGTCGATGTGAAAGTCGGTTTGGACGGCGTTGAGTTCCTCGGCGCTAGCGCCAGCGAATGGGTCAACGGCGGGATCCGCATTCTGCCGGGCAATAAAGGCCCCGTGCGGGAGAGTTATCCCCTGTATGCCAATCTGGACAAGGCGATAGAAAACAGCCTGAGCGATCTGCCGACCACCACGCTGACGCTGAGCGCCGAGACGCTGCCAGACGTGCAGGCCGGTTCGGTTGTGCTGTATCGCAAGTTTGAGGTCGGGGAAGTGATCACCGTACGTCCGCGCGCGGACGCCTTTGATATCGAACTGCATATCAAGCCGGAATACCGCAAGCTTCTCACCGCAAATAGCGTGTTCTGGGCGGAAGGCGGTGCGAAGGTCCAGCTTAACGGCAGCGGATTAACCGTGCAGGCCTCTCCTCTTTCCCGCGCACTGCGCGGTGCGATTAGCTTCGATAATCTGCCCGGTGCGGGCGGCGATATGCGCAAGGGGGATAAGCGTATCCTCTTCCCGTCTGAGACCGCGGCGCGTGCCGTAGGCGGACAGATTACCCTCCATGCCTTCGATGCGGGGAAACTGGCTGAGGGAATGCCTATTCGCTATCTGGGCATTGATATCGGGCAGATCCAGAAGCTAACGCTGATCACATCGCGCAATGAAGTGCAGGCCACCGCCGTGCTCTATCCGGAGTATGTGCAGACCTTCGCCCGCGCGGGCTCACGTTTCTCCGTGGTCACGCCGCAGATATCTGCCGCAGGCGTTGAGCATCTCGACACGATTTTGCAGCCCTACATCAACGTTGAAGCCGGTCGAGGGAAAGCCCGTCGTGACTTTGAACTGCAGGAAGCGACGATTACCGACTCGCGCTACCTTGATGGCCTGAGCATTGTGGTCGAAGTCCCGGAAGCCGGTGGACTGTCCATCGGTACACCGGTGCTGTTCCGCGGTATTGAAGTCGGCACCGTGACGGGCCTGACGCTGGGTACCCTTTCGGACCGCGTGATGGTCGCGCTGCGCATTAGCGATCGTTACCAGCACCTTGTACGCAACAACTCCGTATTCTGGCTGGCCTCCGGATATTCACTGGACTTTGGCCTGACGGGTGGCGTGGTGAAAACCGGTACCTTTAACCAGTTCATACGCGGCGGTATCGCCTTCGCAACGCCACCGGGTACACCGCTGGCACCGAAAGCCCAGCCGGGTAAACACTTCCTGCTACTTGAAAGTGAACCCAAAGAGTGGCGCGAATGGGGAACCGCCCTGCCGCGTTAATCTGAAAGGCTCCGGTGTCAACGCGCCGGAGCCTTTATGTTACACTGCGCGCCTGAATGTTTCCCTGTGGTGTGCCCGTGGCTCAAAACTCCGTATTTCTTCCTGAACAATTCCTGGCGCAGATGCGCGAGGCGCTTCCTTCTCATCTTTCCTTCGATGATTTTATCGCCGCGTGCCAGCGCCCGTTGCGTCGTAGCATCCGCATCAATACGCTCAAAATCAGCGTGACCGATTTTCTGACGCTGGTGTCGCCGTATGGCTGGCAACTTACGCCGGTGCCATGGTGTGAAGAAGGTTTCTGGATCGAGCGCGACGACGAGGACGCTTTACCGCTGGGCAGCACCGCTGAACATCTGAGCGGACTGTTTTATATTCAGGAAGCGAGTTCGATGCTGCCGGTTGCCGCCCTGTTCGCTGAGGGTAATGCGCCCGAACGCGTGATGGATGTCGCCGCCGCACCCGGCTCAAAAACCACGCAGATTGCCGCACGCATGGGCAACCGCGGGGCGATTCTCGCCAACGAGTTTTCCGCCAGCCGTGTGAAGGTGCTCCACGCCAATATCAGCCGCTGCGGTATCCATAACGTGGCCCTGACGCATTTTGACGGCCGCGTATTCGGTGCCGCCTTGCCGGAGGCATTCGATGCCATTCTGTTGGATGCTCCCTGCTCCGGCGAGGGCGTGGTGCGCAAAGATCCTGATGCACTCAAAAACTGGTCGGTGGAAAGCAACCTGGATATCGCTGCCACGCAGCGCGAGCTGATTGAGAGTGCGTTTCACGCGTTGCGTCCCGGCGGCACGCTGGTCTACTCAACGTGCACCTTAAACCGCGATGAGAACGAAGAGGTCTGTCTGTGGTTGAAAGCACAATACCCTGATGCGGTCGAGTTCTTGCCCCTTAATGACTTATTCCCCACGGCACATGAGGCGGCCACGCCCGATGGTTTCCTCCACGTATTCCCACAAATTTACGACTGTGAAGGGTTCTTTGTCGCACGTCTGCGTAAAACGCAGGCGGTGGCTCCCCTGCCAATACCAAAATTCAAAGTCGGTAATTTCCCGTTTGCGCCGCTTAAAGGTCGCGATGCCGCGCAGCTTGAAGCCGCCGCCAACAGGGTTGGGCTGGTCTGGGACGAGAGTTTGCATCTCTGGATACGTGATAAAGAGATATGGCTGTTCCCGGCACACATTGAGCCGCTTATCGGTAAAGTCCGCTTTTCCCGTATCGGTATCCGCCTGGCGGAAGTACACAACAAAGGGTACCGCTGGCAGCACGAGGCGGTTATTGCGCTGGCGGGTAGCGACAACACCTTTGAGTTGACGCATCAGGAAGCCGAAGAGTGGTATCGCGGCCGTGATGTTTATCCTGAAAGCCCCCCGTCCCAGGATGAGGTCATTGTCACCTATCAGGGGTTCCCGCTGGGGCAGGCGAAAAAGATCGGGTCACGGCTGAAAAATAATTATCCGCGCGAGCTGGTTCGCGATGGTCGCTTGTTTACGGGTAACACTCGCACCGACTAAAAAAGCGCATTTTTTTACTGGCGATTTTGCTCTCCTTGTCTAGGCTAAAAAATGGATGCCCGTACTGGTCATACCAGATTTTTGCAACGAACCCGGAGAGCACTATGACGAAAACCAGCGTGCGTATTGGCGCTTTTGAAATCGACGACGCAGAATTGCGCGGCGAAGCACAAGGCGATCGAACGTTAAGTATTCCCTGCAAATCCGACCCGGATTTGTGCATGCAACTGGATGCCTGGGATGCCGATACCAGCGTCCCGGCGATCCTTGACGGAGAACATTCAGTCCTTTACCGCGAGCATTACGACCGTAACACCGATGCCTGGGTCTTGCGTCTTGCCTGACCTAAAGTGAACCCGCCCGAAGGCGGGTTATTTATTACTGCAGCTGAACCAGCGTAAGGAAGCCATCGAACACCGCACCGGTGTCGATATAGTGCAGATTGTTAAAGTCATAGCGTTTATCCAGCGGCGTATGACCGAACCAGAAATGATCCGCCCCCTTGATCCCCTGCCCTTTACCCACCATAAACCCCATTAAACGGTCACGATCCCACAGCACCCGCTGCGCGCTGACCGGTTTATTCCAGACATACTCCGCTGCCGGATAATCCGCATGAGCAATAACATTCAGACCGTTTGCGCAGGTGATTTCAATAATATGCGGTAAGTCCCGACACGCGTTGAGTAGCCTCAGAGCGTTCCGTTTGTCTTCGAGCGCTGAAAACCATATGCCGCCATTTGACATCCAAAGCGCAAAATCATTATTTTCTATTGCATCCAGCGCCATTTGTTCATGATTGCCTCGCACCGCCCGAAACCATTTTTCGTCCATAAGCTGTAAACATTTCACGCAATCGGGGCCGCGATCGATAATATCACCAACGGAAATCAAAAGATCCTCGTAAGGATTGAAATGTCGACGCTTCAGTGCGTCCATAAGCCATTGATAGCAGCCATGAATATCGCTAACAACCCAGACGTGACGCCAGTTTTTACCCTCAATTTTCTGATACATAACGCCTCCTTTAAAGAGTATAGCTGCAGCAGAAAATATCCTGTCCCGACATCGTTTTTACCAACCCAAACAAACCTTCAACCAAACGGAAATAAAGATCGTCGGGCTATTAATCCCTTATTCCCGCCCCTCTAAAATAGAGCGAAATAGAATGAGAGGTCTTAACGTGTCTAACATACACCTGCAAAACGATGTGCTGTATCCCTGTCGCACAAATATCATCTCCGAGTTGGTGAAAGGAAAACGCGTTCCGGGGCCAATCTGGCAGAAGCGCGACTACCGGCTGAAATTTCTTCTGCGCTCACTGTTATTCCGCGCTTCCACCCATCGCATGCTGGACACGCTATCAGGACGCGATGATTTTGACAGGCTGCTGGCATCGCAAATCACGTTACCGAGTAAAACCCACCGCCAGTACCTGATGCGCGGCCTGCGTCCTGGCGATCGCGCCGACGCTGTTGTCAGTCACTATCACTGGATCGATAGCCTGAAGAACAGCGATCTTGGCCACGCCCTGACGAGCCCGCACGAGCAGTGCATTGTGCAATTTCAGGCAAAAAACGACGTGACCTATACCGTCAATGCTTCCTCCGCCGGCAAAGCCGAGCGTGAAGGCGAGAGTACGCTGTGGCTCCATGACAGCGATAATACCTTGCTCGCCAGCCTGACGTTTTGCGTCGCGCGCAGCCACGGTCGGCCAGTGCTGGTCATTGGCGGACTTCAGGGACCGCGCCGCAACGTATCGCGGGAAGCGATCAAGCAGGCCACCCGAGCCTGCCACGGCCTGTTCCCTAAGCGCGTCCTGATGGAAGTGATTTTCCAGCTGGCCGCACAGGCGAATATTCACGCCATTTTCGCCGTCAGCGATGAGGGACACGTGTTCCGCGCGTTGCGCTATCGCCTGAGCAAAGGTCGACATTTCCACGCCAGCTATGATGAATTCTGGGAAACGCTTAACGGCCGTAAGCTTTCACCTTTCTGCTGGCAACTCCCTCTACAGGTGGAACGAAAATCTCTGGAAGAGATTGCCAGTAAAAAGCGGGCTGAATATCGTCGCCGCTTCGAGCTGCTGGATGATATCGCGGGATCGATGAGTTCTCGCTTCCAGACTACTGAGGGCTTTCGCCAACTACGCACAAGAATTTAACAAAACAGTCAAAAAGGGCTGGACTTTGGCCTGCCGTGTTGTGGTATGTTTGAACCAGGCGCACAGGAAATGTGCTCGCTGCAGAGGTCGATAATCGGATTTTATCGTTTACTTTCATGCAGATAAAAAGAGACCGAATACGATTCCTGTATTCGGTCCAGGGAAATGGCTCTTGGGAGAGAGCCGTGCGCTAAAAGTTGGCATTAATGCAGGCTAAGTCGCCTTGCCTTTTAAGAATAGATGACGACGCCAGGTTTTCCAGTCCACAGCTAAAGTGGCCTGAAAAAAAGCGTCGAATCATCATTAAACGTAAAAAACCGCAGTGCTTTCGCTAGCATCTGCGGTTTTTTATTGGAAACATTGGCGTTAGCAAAGTTTATCAGCGCGCTCGATAAACGGTGCCAGGCTCATCTTCTGGCCAGGTTTAGCGGGATCGTCGATCTGGATAATGCTAATCGGTTGTCCGTTACTCTTACCGCTGGCAACCTGCTGCTCTGCGGTATCGTTTAGCGGGTATTGCACCAGCGTGCTTGGGTTGATCGCGTACAGGGCGTGGCCAGGACGGCAGGTCAGCATCACCTCTTCACGATTGAAGGCCCATTTTTCCTTACCCACCTCAAAACGGCTGACGGTGATCACCTGCGGCGCTGCCAGCGCACTGCCGGTGCAGGCCAACAGTAAAAGAGAAAGTAGTGTCTTTTTCATATGTCTTTAAACCTTGTCAAAAGGGTTCCCAGGTCGCAAACAGACTGACCGTGGCCAGTACCAACGCGCCCAGCACCACTTCTGCCTGTGTCATCCTGATAAAAAGGGTTTGCTCCCATCCGGCATCCGGACGAAAGCGTGGCACCAGAAAATACCGATTCGCCAGCGCAATTACCACCATCAACGCCACCAGCGCACATTTGAACAACAACATTTTTACGTAGCCCGCCTGCCAGGGCACATTGATGCCGGTAATAAACAGCGCGTTAATGATACCCGTGAATATCACGCCAGCCACGGCATAGTGCCCCACGCGGGAAAAACGCATCATGGTATAGACCGCCGCCGTCTGCCAGCGTCCGCTCGAGAGATGCATGCAAAACAGCAGCGGTAACAATCCTCCAAGCCAGGTTGCCGCGCAGAGGAGATGGATCGCATGATTAAGGCGGTGCAGTGCTCCAGGCGCTCCGTCATCCATTGCCGCATGCCCGACGCCCGCCAGCAGGACAAACTGCCCCATCGCAAGCAGCAACAGACGCGAACCTTTTTGGGGTGCCAGCCACGCGGCACCGGCGGTGATGATGGCCAGAATGATTTGCCACAGCCAGACGCCGCCAAACTGCGTCCCCAGCACGCTCCGCCAGATATCCGTACTCAGCACATCGGGCCAGCCGTTGCCCATCATTCCGCCCTGCACCGCAAACATCAGGAGTGCGGTCACCAGGCTGATTAACGCGGCCATTTTCTGCTGCGCCTGAAAGCGTCTCAGCATCAGGCGTTGCAGTGACGACGGCGCAAACCAGACGCTGTAGAGCGCATTGCCAAAAATCAGCATCAACGCGCCGAAATGGATGAAGCGTAACGCCACATAGACCAGCGCCAGCATATTACTTCACGCTAAAGTGATAGCTGCCTTTGGTTTTGTGGCCATCAACTGAGACCACATGCCAGTCCACCTGATAGGTGCCCGCCGCCAGCGGTTGTTCCAGTGGCACAACCAGCCGGGCGTTGTCTTTTTCATCCCGCTTAGCGGTACCGGTTTTCATCACCTGCTGTTGCGCGTCGGTCACCACAACGCCGCTAAATGCCGGTTCAATACCTTCGGAGAAGTTCAGCGTAAGGGTCTGCGGGGCCGCTACCTGAGTATTGGCCGCCGGGGATTGCTGTTTGAGATGCGCGTGTGCCAGAACGGCGGGCGTCACTGCCGACGCGATCAATAAAGTGAGCGCGCGCACCGCGCGGGAAGAGGAGAAATCCATCACAATCATTCCTTTTTGTTATGCCTGTAAGGTAAAGAATAACGCTGTATAATAAACGAGTCGAGGATCATCCTCCCTTCGCTTGTCATCGTCATCCAATCGCGGTAACGTTGCCGCCGCATAAAAAGGAGAAGGTAATGAACATTAATCTGGCTGCCCTTCCTCAGGACGAGATGGACAAAGTCAATGTCGATCTCGCTGCCGCTGGCGTGGCATTTAAAGAACGCTACAACATGCCCATCGTGGCTGAAGTTGTCGAGCGTGAACAACCCGCGCACTTGCGCGACTGGTTTCGAGAACGCCTGATTGCGCATCGCCTGGCCTCGGTTAATCTCTCGCGACTGCCGTACGAACCTAAAGTTAAATAAGCTTAACGACGCATTACACTTCCTTACGCGGATTATGGCAGGATAAGAAAACCCTTATAAAATTAGGTGTATTCTTAAATCCCGGCGACTCAGTGTATAAGGAAGTCACGATGTCTCGATGGAATATTGCAGCAGCTCAATATGCCGCACAGCACCCCAGTGTGGATAGCCATGTAAAACACCACCTCCGTTTCATTGACGAAGCGGCGCGACAGCAGTGTCAGCTGCTGGTGTTTCCTGAACTCTCATTAACAGGCCCCGGCGAGGCTGACCTGCCCGCGCCGCCCGACGATCTGCAGCTCGCCCCACTCCTTCACGCCGCGCAGTCACACAATATAACGGTTATTGCAGGGCTGACGCTCGTTCATCAGGGCCAGCGTCAGAAAGGGCTCGCCCTCTTTACGCCCCATCTCGATACTGTCCTCCGTTATCCTCAGGGAAGCGGGGCAAGTCTGATCCCGGGGGATAAACAGCTCACCATTATCGATACCCAGTCAGACACCCCTAACCTCGATCCGCAAGCCACGTTATTTACCAGCTGCCAGGCGGTGGGCGATAACCGCTGGCGGCAGTCCATCAGCACATTGCAGCGCTTCGCGCATAAGTATGCTATTGCGGTATTGATGGCCAACGCCCGCAGCGGCAGTGCATTATGGGATGAAAAAGGTCAGTTGATCGTTCGCGCCGACAAAGGCGAACTGCTCTTAACCGGATCTCTTGGCAGACAGGGTTGGCAAGGCGATATCATTCCTTTAGGCTAAGCGTTTTAGGGTCAGGAGCGATCAATGCTGCGCGTCATCGATACCGAAACCTGCGATCTGCAGGGCGGAATAGTAGAAGTGGCTTCAGTCGATGTGGTTGACGGAAAGATAGTCAACCCGATGAGCCACCTGGTGCGTCCCGACCGTCCGATAAGTCCGCAGGCGATGGCAATCCATCGCATTACGGAGTCGATGGTGGCGGACAAGCCATGGATTGAAGAGATCATACCGCATTATTACGGCAGCCCGTGGTATGTCGCACATAACGCCAGCTTTGATCGTCGTGTTCTTCCGGAAATGCCGGGCGAATGGATTTGCACCATGAAGCTGGCTCGTCGACTGTGGCCGGGGATTAAATACAGCAATATGGCGCTGTATAAATCCCGCAAGCTCAGCGTCAGGACGCCCGAGGGGCTGCACCATCACCGCGCCCTCTATGACTGCTATATCACCGCCGCGTTGCTGATTGATATTATGAATATCTCTGGCTGGACGCCGGATGATATGGCAACCATCACCGGACGCCCTGCGTTACTGACCACCTTTACCTTTGGGAAATATCGCGGCAAACCGGTGTCGGAAGTGGCGGATAAAGATCCGGGTTATCTGCGCTGGCTGTATAACAACCTCGACAGAATGAGCCCGGAGCTTCGCCTGACGCTGAAGCACTATCTGGGCGACGCCTAACGTTCTGCGCGGCCTGGCAGCGTATCCTGCGCCAGGCCAATCAGGAACGCGTACTCCAGCGCGACGCCTTCATAGGATTTAAATCGCCCTGATTTCCCCCCGTGCCCGGAGTCCATGTCGGTACAGAGCAGCAGCAGATTATCGTCGGTTTTCAGTTCACGCAGTTTCGCCACCCAT
The DNA here is from genome assembly GCF_057444735.1 of Enterobacter sp. B79-1. Classification (NCBI taxonomy): domain Bacteria; kingdom Pseudomonadati; phylum Pseudomonadota; class Gammaproteobacteria; order Enterobacterales; family Enterobacteriaceae; genus Enterobacter; species Enterobacter sp. B79-1. Next base: position 449,715 of record NZ_JBYAZJ010000002.1, on the reverse strand, counting down.
TTTGCAGGTTCCCAGTATTGCACCTGTGAATCATGCAGGCCGGTGGTGACCAGCAGATGCGGATACGCTTTCGCCTCCACGTTATCGTAGGGGCTGTACTCTTTCATGTAGCGATAATAGATTTCGTCCTGAGGGTTCCCCCACTCTTCAAATTCTCCCGTGGTTAACGGGATGGACTCATCCAGCATGGTGGTCACCACATCGACAAACGGAACCTGCGCGATGATGCCCTTAAAGCGCTCAGGGCGTTGATTAATCACGGCCCCCATCAGCATGCCGCCCGCGCTTCCTCCCATCCCAAAGCAGAGCGTCGGGTCGCCATAGCCTTGTTCGATGAGGGCATCACAGACGTCGAGATAGTCGTTGAAAGTGTTTTTCTTCTTCAGGAATTTCCCCTCTTCATACCAGTGCTGGCCCAGTTCACCGCCACCGCGCACGTGGGCAATAGCATAGACAAAGCCGCGGTCGAGTAGGCTCAAACGGCTGCCGCTGAAATCCGCATCCATACTGGAGCCGTAGGAGCCGTAGCCGTAAACCAGAAGAGGGTTTTTGCCCTTGTTAAAATGCGCCTTGTGATACACCAGGGAGACTGGCACCTCAACGCCATCGCGGGCGGTCACCCACAGGTGTTCGCTGCGGTAGTTATCCGACTCAAATCCTTTTACTTCAGCCTGTTTAATCACCTGGCGCTGCCCGGTGTCCATATCCAGTTCAAATAGGGTGTCCGGCGTCGTCATTGAAGAGTAGCCATAACGCAGGCGCGACGATTCCGGTTCAGGGTTGAAGCCAATCCACGTGACATAGGCCGGATCGTCGAAGGCAATTCCCACAACCTCCCGCGTTTTCCTGTTGATTTGGCGGATACTGGTCAACCCCCGCTGACGTTCTTCCACCACCAGCCAGTCGGTAAAGAGCGTAAAGCCTTCCAGCATCACCTGCTCCCGCGCGGGGATCAACACCTCCCACTTGCGCTCATCACGCACTTTGGTTTTGTAGAGGCCGAAGTTTTTACCCTCGCGATTCGATCGCAGGTAAAAACTGTGCTGAAAATGGTCAAGACTGTACTCATGATCTTTTCGGCGCGGCAGGAAACAGAGCGGCTGCGCATCAGGCAGTTCGGCATCCAGCAGCAGGACTTCCGAGGTGGTGGCGCTGGCCAGGTAAATAATCACATAGTGACGCGATGAGGTTTTGTGCAGGCTGACGTAAAACGTTTCGTCTTTCTCTTCGTACACCAGTTCATCATCGGCAGAATCCGTCCCTACGGTGTGCCGCCAGACCTGATAAGGCAGCAGCGTGGACGCATGCTTTTTGACGTAGTAGACCGTTTCAGAATCATTCGCCCAGACAAAATCCGGGGAGATATTCTCCAGCATTTCCGGATACCAGTTCCCCGACTCGAGATTGCGGAAGCGCAGTCCGTACTGTCGGCGAGAAAGATAGTCTTCTGCGAGCGCCATAATGGCGTTATCTGGCGACACCGACATACCGCCCAGCGTATAGAATTCACTGTGAGCGGCACGCTGGTTGGCGTCCAGCAGGATTTCCCATTCGTCCCATTCGGCACATAGCACCGACTGGCGCTGATAGATGGGGTATTCATTGCCGGGCTCATAGATATGACGGTAGCGATAACCGTTTTTGGTCCAGGGGGCAGACACATCGCGCTGGGGGATACGCTGCACCATTTCATTCAGCAGCTGATCCTGCAGCGCCTGCTGGCTGGACATGACCTTGCGGCCATAGTCGTTTTCCTGGTGCAGATAGTCGAGCACGTCTGGCTGGGAACGCGAGTCATCCCGCAGCCAGTAATAGTGGTCTATGCGCGTATCACCATGCGTGGTGATCGCATAAGGAGTACGTCGGGCTTTCGGTGGCATGTCATGATTCTTTTGAGTTTTACACCCTATAAGGTTGGCAAAACACGCGCATGATGCAAGCGAAACATGACCACATCAGATGATTACCCGGCCTGTAACGTCTGTTTTTGCTGCTGAATATCCTGCTCAATACCCTCACGAACATCCTGAGGGATCTTCAGCGCATCGCCGAGCGCATTCAGGTAGCTGCGCTCCATAAAGTGATCGACATCGATAGCCGCGCAGCTCAGAAAATAGAGTTCCAGCGCCTCTTCTTCGTTCTTCACGCTTTGCGCCAGACGCTGGGGATCGAGAGGCTGTTCGATGGCCTGTGCAACCAGCGCTCTCCCCTGCTCTTCCACACCGGCCTCACGCATCTGCTGCTCTATCGCCGCACGCTCTATGCTATCAATATGCCCGTCGCTTTTGGCCGCAAACACCAGTGCCAGAATGAGCCGCTCCGTTCGGATGTCCAGCGGGGAGACGTGCTCGCCGTAGTGCGGTTCACCCTGATGCGCGGTGCGCACTTTGTCCTTGTATTTGTTCCACAGGACGGTACCCGCGATGGCTCCGCCCCCCGCCAGGAGCGCGCCAGTGCCATATTTTGCCAGCAGCTTACGCGATGACTTATTGGCGACCAGCAGCCCCGCCAGCCCTCCCAGCGCGCCCGGTACCAGAAGCTTGCTGAGCCCTTGCTCACCCGACGACATGCCTTTCTGACCCAACATGGATTGCAATTGATTTAACCAGCCTGACATGATTTCCCTCACTTAACCGTGCATATTGCTCTCAGCCTAAGCGAGTGGGTGTCAGGAAATGTCTGCCTGCGCTAAAGAAGCGCAAATTGTTGTGCGATGAAAGACCCCGCGCGCAAGACAGACGCAAACGTTTTCGTTTATACTGCCCGCAACTTTTTCAGGGGGATTTTTATGACTCGTTTAGGAACCGCGCTGCGACCTGCGGCGACACGTGTGATGCTTTTGGGCTCGGGTGAACTGGGTAAAGAGGTCGCTATTGAATGCCAGCGTTTGGGCATTGAAGTCATTGCCGTAGACCGTTACGCCGACGCCCCCGCGATGCACGTTGCCCATCGTTCTTATGTCATTAACATGCTGGATGGCGATGCCCTTCGCGAGCTGATTACGCGCGAGAAACCCGATTTCGTCGTGCCGGAAATTGAAGCCATTGCCACCGACACGCTCATTGCTCTTGAGCAGGAAGGCCAGCGCGTGGTGCCCTGCGCCAACGCCGCGAAGCTCACCATGAACCGCGAGGGCATTCGCCGCCTGGCCGCAGAAGAGCTGGAGTTGCCCACGTCAAGCTACCGTTTTGCTGGCGATAAAGCCGCATTCCTGCAGGCCGTAGAGGAGATTGGCTACCCGTGCATCATTAAGCCGGTGATGAGCTCCTCCGGTAAAGGACAGAGCTTTATTCGGGACAGCAGCACGCTGGATAACGCGTGGGATTACGCCCAGCAGGGCGGTCGTGCCGGAGCCGGTCGCGTGATCGTTGAGGGCGTCGTGAAGTTTGATTTCGAAATCACTCTGCTCACCGTTAGCGCCGTTGATGGCGTCCATTTCTGCGACCCGATTGGCCACCGTCAGGAAGACGGCGATTACCGTGAATCCTGGCAGCCGCAGCAGATGAGCGCTCTGGCGCTGGAGCGCGCGCAGGAGATCGCCCGCAGGGCCGTCCTGGCGCTCGGCGGCTATGGTCTCTTCGGCGTAGAGCTGTTTGTTTGCGGCGACGAGGTGATTTTCAGCGAAGTCTCCCCTCGCCCGCATGATACCGGCATGGTGACGCTGATTTCGCAGGATCTCTCCGAGTTCGCTCTGCACGTGCGCGCTTTCCTCGCCCTGCCTGTTGGCGGCATTCGCCAGTACGGTCCTGCGGCATCGGCAGTGATCCTGCCCGAGTTGACCAGCCGGAACGTGACGTTTGATAACGTCGACGGAGCGGTAGGTGCAGGATTGCAGATCCGTTTGTTCGGTAAGCCGGAAATCGACGGAACCCGTCGTTTGGGCGTAGCGTTAGCCACCGGGGATAACGTTGACGACGCCGTGGCGAGAGCGAAAGCGGCCGCTGCGAACGTCAAGGTAGAGGGATAAAAAAACGGGCCGAAAGGCCCGTTTTTCATGCTGCGATTAACTTACTGTTTCGCACCTTCAACCGCTTCGCGAGCCAGTTTGGTGATGCGATCCCAGTCACCGGCTTCCAGCGCATCCGCTGGCACCAGCCATGAACCGCCGATACACAGTACGCTTTTCAGCGCCAGGTAGTCACGGTAGTTGGCAGGAGAGATACCGCCGGTCGGGCAGAAACGCACCTGAGAGAATGGACCCGCAATCGCCTGCAGCGCTTTGGTGCCGCCGTTGGCTTCAGCCGGGAAGAATTTAAACTCTTTCAGACCGTAATCCATGCCCAGCATCAGTTCAGACACGGTGCTGATACCAGGGATCAGAGGAATAGAACCTTCGGTTGCCGCTTTCAGCAGAGGCTCAGTCAGTCCCGGGCTGATCGCGAACTGAGCACCGGCTTCGGTCACTTCAGCCAGCTGCTGCGCATTCAGAACGGTACCCGCACCGATGATGGCATCCGGCACTTCTTTGGCGATAGCGCGGATAGCGTCCATCGCACACGCGGTGCGCAGGGTCACTTCCAGGACGCGAACGCCGCCCGCAACCAGCGCTTTCGCCATTGGGACAGCGTGCTCCAGTTTGTTCACCACGATGACCGGCACGACAGGGCCAGTGGTCAGGATTGCTTCTGCACTTGTTTTCCAGTTTTTCATCAGAGTTTTCTCTCGCCAGATCGTTAAAAACACGTCGTCTTAAAACGTAATACAGGTTGCGCCCTGCTCTGCGCCGGACAGCTTCTCGCGCAGCGCGCCAAACATTTCGCGTCCGGTACCCACGCGCGATGCGCTCAGGTCAGGAATATGAGGCTGACGTGCTGCCAGCTCTGCATCATCGACCAGCAGGGTTAACTCACCTGTCTGGCCGTTCACGCGGATCATGTCACCGTCACGCACTTTCGCCAGCAAACCACCGTCGTAGGCTTCCGGGGTCACATGGATGGCAGAAGGCACTTTACCCGATGCGCCAGAAAGGCGTCCATCGGTCACCAGCGCGATTTTGAAACGGCGGTCCAATAATACACCAAGTGGTGGCATAAGTTTATGTAATTCTGGCATCCCGTTGGCTTTTGGCCCCTGATGACGCACCACCACCACGCAGTCTTTATCAAGCAGGCCCGCGTCAAAGGCAGGCAGCACGTCGTGCTGGCTTTCGAATACCACCGCAGGCGCTTCGATAATCTGGTTCTCTTCCGGGACGGCGGAGGTCTTCATGACTGCACGACCGAGGTTACCGCTCAGCACTTTGGTGCCACCGTGACGCGAGAACGGCTGTTCGAAGGTCGCGATTACCTGAGGATCGAGAGAGTCGCTCGCCCCTTCGCGCCAGTCCAGCTCGCCGTTGTTCAGCCAAGGCTCGAGGGTATAACGCTGCAGGCCAAAGCCCGCCACCGTGTTCACGTCTTCATGCAGCAGACCGCCTTTCAGCAGCTCGCGCATCAGGACAGGAACGCCGCCCGCCGCCTGGAAGTGGTTGATGTCTGCCGGACCATTCGGGTACAGGCGCGCCATCAGCGGCACCACGGAGGAGATGTCGGAGAAGTCATCCCAGTTGATCAGGATGCCCGCCGCGCGCGCCATCGCGACCAGGTGCATGGTGTGGTTGGTTGAACCACCGGTTGCCAGCAGTGCAACAATCCCGTTGACGATGACTTTCTCATCAACCATTTTGCCCATCGGCATCCAGTCGTTGCCGTTCCCGGTCAGACGCGTCACCTGACGCGCCGCGGCTTCAGTCAGCGCCTTTCGCAGCGGCGCATCCGGCTGGATAAAGGACGAGCCAGGAAGCTGCATCCCCATGAACTCCACCACCATCTGGTTGGTGTTGGCCGTACCGTAGAAGGTACAGGTTCCTGGCGCATGGTAGGAGGCGGCTTCCGCTTCCAGCAGCGCCTGACGATCGGCTTTGCCTTCCGCGTAGAGCTGGCGGATACGCACTTTTTCTTTATTTGGCAGACCGCTCGCCATCGGGCCGGACGGCACGAAAATCGCGGGCAGATGACCAAATGACAGCGCTGCCATCACCAGGCCAGGGACGATTTTGTCGCATACGCCGAGATAGAGCGCGCCATCGAACATATTGTGAGACAGGCCCACCGCCGCAGACATCGCAATCACTTCGCGGCTCAGCAGCGACAGCTCCATCCCGTCCTGTCCCTGCGTCACGCCGTCGCACATAGCGGGCACACCGCCTGCCACCTGACCCACGGCATTGACGCTGTGCAGCGCGTTACGAATGATAGTGGGATAGACCTCATACGGCTGGTGTGCGGAGAGCATATCGTTGTAGGAGGTGATGATGGCGATATTGTTACGCAGCATGCTTTTCAGCGAATCTTTATCACCCGGCTGGCAGGCGGCGAAACCATGCGCGAGGTTACCGCAGGCCAACTGCGAACGGTGGACGGTCTCACTCTTTGCTTGTTCAATACGGGCGAGGTAGGCGGAACGGGTCTCTTTCGAGCGTTCAATGATGCGTTGTGTTACGCGTAACAATGTCGGATTCATAAAAGCTCCTCTAATTTATTTGTCTGGGCTCGGGAGTGTACAAAGTCGCTGGCAGTTGTTAACAACGCTGAAACGCCTGCTGTCCGGAGCTCAAGGGCAAAATCGCTTCCGGCAGTGTAATAAAAAAAGCTCCGCGGGTGAATCCACGCGGAGCTTAAAAGTTTAAAAAATGTGCCACTAGCTGTGTTAGATCATGTTACCGGTAAAATAACACCTTTGGGCTAGAGGTGACCGTTACTCAAACTCGTTCCAGGAGCGACCGTCACGGGTGATCATCGCAACCGATGCGACCGGTCCCCATGTTCCTGCCTGATACGGTTTTGGCGCATCCTGATCGGCTGCCCAGGCTTCGGTAATGGAGTCGACCCATTTCCACGCCTCTTCCACTTCGTCGCGACGCACGAACAACGCCTGGATACCGCGCATGGTTTCCAGCAGCAGACGCTCGTAAGCATCAGCCAGGTGCGTCTGGTTGAAGGTTTCGGAGTAGCTCAGATCCAGCTTGGTGGTCTGCAGGTTATGTTTGTGATCCAGACCCGGCACTTTGTTCAGGATCTGGATATCCACACCCTCGTCCGGCTGCAGACGGATGGTCAGTTTGTTCTGCGGCAGCTCCTGCCAGGACTCTTTGAACAGGTTCAGCTCTGGGTTTTTAAAGTAAACCACCACTTCGGAACATTTAGCAGGCAGACGTTTCCCGGTACGCAGGTAGAACGGAACCCCCGCCCAGCGCCAGTCGTCGATATCCACGCGGATCGCCACGAAGGTCTCGGTGTTGCTGGACTTGTTCGCGCCCTCTTCTTCCAGATAGCCAGGCACTTTTTTACCCTGAGCAAACCCGGCGGTGTACTGGCCGCGGACGGTCTTCTCACGCACGTTGGAGCGGTCGATGCGGCGCAGTGATTTCAGCACTTTCACTTTGGCGTCACGAATGCTGTCGGCCGTCAGGTCAGACGGTGGAGACATGGCAATCATGCACAGAATTTGCAGCAGGTGGTTCTGGATCATGTCGCGCATCTGACCAGCCTGGTCAAAGTAACCCCAGCGACCTTCAATCCCCACCTCTTCCGCCACGGTGATTTCCACGTGGTCGATGGTGCGGTTGTCCCAGTTATTCACAAACAGGGAGTTCGCAAAACGCAGCGCCAGCAGGTTCAGTACCGTCTCTTTTCCGAGATAGTGGTCGATACGGTAGACCTGGCACTCTTCAAAGAACTCGCCCACCTGGTCGTTGATTTCCCGCGACGTTGCCAGCGAGGTACCCAGCGGTTTTTCCATCACGACACGTGCCGGTTTAGCGTTCAGCTTCGCTTCGCCCAGACCTTTGCAGATCGCGCCGAAGGTGCTTGGCGGCATCGCAAAATAGTTAATGGTGACGCGATTTTTTTGATCCAGCATCTCGCCCAGACGGGTAAAGGCGCTTACGTCGTTGACGTCCAGATTGCAGAAATCAAGGCGTCCGCTCAGCGTGTCCCACAAACTTTCATCAATTTTCTCTTTCATGAAAGTTTCGAGCGCTTCGCGCACCACTTTTGTATAAGCGTCCTTGTCCCAGTCGGCGCGCCCAACACCCAGGATACGGGTATCCGGATGAATTTGACCCGCTTTCTCCAGTTGATACAGGGAAGGCAGCAATTTTCGGCGTGCTAAATCGCCTTTCGCGCCGAAAATGACCAGGTCACATGCCTGGGCTGTTTGCGTTACCGCCATGTCATTCTCCTCAGTTAGATCACCTGGTGCTTCTGCCAGGTATCGTTGTAATTTTATTACAATGCACTGTACTGCTTTTACGTCATTCCTGAAACCATTAGCGCTTAACGTCGCGTGCGATACCGCGATTTTCCGCCCTTCAGACGTTAGCGATGGCGCAATGACGCAACAAACGTCGATTCTTTGCGCAACAGGGTCCCAGCAAAATCCGACATCGATCAAGTAATGAAAAAAAACAACAACATTTCTTGTCGACTGTTACCCTTTAGTAAAACACAGGGGTAATATCGGCTAAATCGAATCTCGATTTCATCTATTAATGAAATCGTTTCCACCCCCACGAGCGCCCTGTTAACAATGAACATGCTGGAAAAAATCCAGTTTCAACTGGAACACCTTAGCAAATCCGAGCGAAAAGTGGCCGAAGTTATTCTTGCCTCTCCGGCTCAGGCGATTCATTCAAGCATCGCCGCTCTGGCGCAGGAGTCGGGCGTCAGCGAACCGACGGTTAATCGATTCTGCCGCAGTCTGGAAACGCGCGGCTTTCCTGATTTTAAACTGCATCTTGCGCAAAGTCTGGCAAACGGCACCCCGTATGTTAATCGCAATGTGGATGAAGACGACAGCGTTGATGCATACACAGCGAAAATATTTGAATCCGCCATGGCGACGCTGGACCACGTACGTCAGTCGCTGGACATGGGCTCGGTCAATCGCGCGGTCGATTTACTGACGCAGGCCAAACGCATTGCCTTCTTCGGTCTTGGCTCGTCGGCTGCCGTGGCGCATGATGCCATGAACAAGTTCTTCCGCTTTAACGTACCGGTAATTTATACCGATGACATTGTGCTGCAACGCATGAGCTGTATGAATTGTAGCGAAGATGATGTCGTGGTACTTATCTCGCACACCGGGCGCACCAAGAGCCAGGTTGAGCTGGCTCAACTGGCACGTGAAAACGATGCCATGGTGATTGCCCTGACGACCGCAGGCACGCCGCTGGCGCGGGAAGCAACGCTCGCCATCACTCTGGACGTGCCGGAAGACACCGACATGTATATGCCTATGGTGTCACGTCTGGCGCAGCTAACGGTGATTGACGTGCTGGCGACCGGTTTTACCTTGCGCAGGGGTGCAAAATTCAGAGATAACTTGAAGCGTGTCAAGGAAGCGCTCAAGGAATCGCGTTTTGATAAAGAATTGCTTATAAAGAGCGATGTTCCCTAATAACTAAGATGTACGACTTACGGCATTCGGTCCCCTCTTTGCTGCCTTGCGGCAGATGAAGGCCGATTTAATGTTCACGCAACACCAAAGTTGTTTCAGTCAACGGAGTATTACATGTCCAGAAGGCTTCGCAGAACCAAGATCGTAACTACATTAGGCCCGGCTACCGATCGCGATAATAATCTTGAAAAGATTATCGCCGCGGGTGCCAACGTGGTGCGTATGAACTTCTCTCACGGTACGCCAGAAGACCATAAATTACGTGCCGATAAAGTACGTGAAATCGCGGCTAAACTGGGCCGCCATGTTGCCATTCTCGGTGACCTTCAGGGTCCAAAAATCCGCGTATCGACCTTTAAAGAAGGCAAAGTCTTCCTCAATATCGGCGATAAATTCCTGCTGGATGCTAACCTGAGCAAAGGCGAAGGCGACAAAGAGAAAGTGGGTATCGACTATAAGGGTCTGCCTGCTGACGTTGTGCCTGGCGACATCCTGCTGCTCGATGATGGACGCGTACAGCTGAAAGTCCTCGAAGTTCAGGGCATGAAAGTGTTCACCGAAGTGACCGTCGGTGGCCCGCTCTCGAACAATAAAGGTATCAACAAACTAGGCGGCGGCCTGTCTGCAGAAGCGCTGACCGACAAAGACAAAGCGGATATCGTAACTGCGGCGCAAATTGGCGTCGATTACCTTGCCGTCTCCTTCCCACGCTGCGGCGAAGACCTGAACTATGCCCGTCGTCTGGCGCGTGATGCAGGATGCGACGCGAAGATCGTTGCCAAAGTGGAGCGTGCTGAAGCCGTGTGCGATCAGGACGCGATGGACGACGTGATTCTGGCATCTGACGTGGTGATGGTTGCCCGTGGCGATCTGGGTGTAGAAATTGGCGACCCGGAACTGGTCGGCATCCAGAAAGCACTGATCCGTCGCGCGCGCCAGCTGAACCGCGCGGTGATCACCGCCACCCAGATGATGGAATCCATGATCACTAACCCAATGCCAACCCGTGCGGAAGTGATGGACGTGGCTAACGCCGTGCTGGACGGTACCGATGCGGTAATGCTGTCTGCGGAAACCGCTGCGGGCCAGTATCCGGCAGAAACCGTGGCCGCCATGGCGCGCGTGTGCCTGGGTGCAGAGAAGATCCCAAGCATTAACGTCTCTAAACACCGTCTGGACATTCAGTTCGACAACGTGGAAGAAGCGATTGCGATGTCTGCGATGTACGCAGCCAACCACCTGAAAGGGGTGACTGCCATCATCACCATGACCGAATCTGGCCGCACCGCGCTGATGACCTCGCGTATCAGCTCCGGCCTGCCGATCTTCGCCATGTCCCGTCACGAACGTACGCTGAACCTGACGGCGCTGTACCGCGGCGTGACCCCGGTTCACTTCGACAGCACCAATGACGGCGTCGCCGCCGCGCACGATGCCGTGAACCTGCTGCGCGACAAAGGCTACCTGGTGTCCGGTGATATCGTCATCGTGACGCAGGGTGATGTGATGAGCACCATCGGCTCAACCAATACCACTCGCGTACTGACCGTAGAGTAAGATCCGCTCCCCTCTCCCCTAAGGGGAGAGGGATAGGAGATGGGGAAGGTTTTTTATTTCCTCGGGAAAAGCTCTTTGCGCTTGTACGGCTCTGTTTCACCCGGCTTACGCGTCTTCAGCAGCTTCAGTATCCACGTGTACTGTTCGGCATGCGGCCCCACCAGAATTTCCACCTCTTCATTCATACGCCGCGCGATAGTGCGATCGTCTGCGGTCAACAGGTCATCCATCGGCGGCCGCACCTCAATGCTCAGGCGATGCGTTTTACCATCATAGACCGGGAACAGGGGGATCACGCGAGCTCGGCAAACCTTCATCAGGCGACCAATCGCAGGCAGCGTGGCTTTGTACGTCGCAAAGAAATCGACAAATTCGCTGTGCTCCGGGCCGTGGTCCTGATCCGGCAGATAGTATCCCCAGTAGCCCTGACGAACAGACTGAATAAACGGCTTGATGCCATCGTTTCGCGCATGCAAACGTCCACCAAAGCGACGACGCACTGTGTTCCAGACAAAATCATAGATCTTGTTACCCTGGTTATGGAACATCGCCGCCATTTTCTGACCCTGAGAAGCCATCAGCATCGCCGGAATATCAACGCCCCAGCCGTGAGGCACGAGGAAAATAACCTTTTCGTCGTTGCGACGCATTTCGTCGATGATTTCCAGCCCTTTCCAGTCAACGCGGTCGACGATCTTCTCCGGCCCTTTCAGCGCCAGTTCGGCCATCATCGCCATTGCCTGCGGCGCGGTGGTGTACATCTCATCGATGATAGCTTCGCGCTCGGCCTCGCTTTTTTCAGGAAAACAGTAGTAAAGATTGATCTGCGCGCGGCGGCGGGCGCTCTTGCCTAAACGTCCGGCCAGACGGCCAATTTTACCCAGAACGGGATCGCGCACCGAAGCAGGCAGCATCGCTATGCCAGCAAAGGCATAAACCCCAAGCCAGGCGCCCCAGTTGCGCGGATGGCGAAAAGATTTTTCAAACTCAGGAATGTATTCAATATTGTTTTTTTTGGTTTCCATGCTGGTTCCAGGGTCTGGTGACGCAAAAATATATTCAGATAGTGTAGCGAGGCAGTCGCTTGCGTACAAAAGAAAAAGCCGGCGCATACATACGCCGGCTTCATTAACAAACAGAGGGCTTAATCAAAGCGCAGCTGTGGCATCACCTCTTTGACCTGTGCCAGGTAATCGGTACGATCTTTACCCGTCAGACCTTCGGTACGCGGCAATTTCGCCGTCAGCGGATTCACGGCCTGCTGGTTGATCCACACTTCATAGTGGAGATGCGGGCCGGTTGAACGTCCGGTGTTACCCGAGAGCGCAATGCGGTCGCCACGCTTCACTTTCTGGCCAGGTTTAACCAGCAGCTTACGCAGGTGCATATAGCGAGTGGTATAAGTACGACCGTGACGGATAGCCACGTAATACCCTGCCGCGCCGCTGCGTTTTGCCATGACCACTTCGCCATCGCCAACCGACAGCACTGGCGTACCTTGTGGCATCGCGAAGTCTACACCACGGTGCGGCGCAACGCGTCCGGTGACAGGGTTAAGACGGCGCGGGTTGAAGTTAGAGGAAACACGGAACTGTTTAGCCGTTGGGAAGCGCAGGAAGCCCTTCGCAAGCCCCGTACCGCTACGGTCGTAGAACTTACCGTCTTCGGCACGGATCGCGTAATAATCTTTGCCATCAGAACGTAAACGAACGCCCACCAGCTGGCTCTGCTCACGCTTGCCGTCCAGCATTTCGCGGGACATCAGCACGGAGAATTCGTCGCCTTTTTTCAGCTTGCGGAAATCCATCTGCCACTGCATGGCTTTGATCACCGAACTGATTTCAGCGCTGGTCAGCCCGGCATCGCGCGCGCTGGAAACAAAGCTCGCCCCGACGGTACCGTTCATCACGCTGTTAACCCAGTCGCCCTGCTGCATTTCGCTGGTCATTTTGAAACCGTTTGCAGTGCGATCGTAGGTGCGGGTTTCGCGGCGGGACATCTCCCAGGTCAGACGTTGTAAATCGCCATCTGCGGTTAAGGTCCAGGAGAGCTGTTGACCAATTTTCAGATTACGGAGATCTTTGTCTGAGGCCGCGAGCTGGCTGATATTCCCCATGTCGATACCGTACTGGTTCAGCACGCTGCTTAGCGTATCACCGGTTGACACGACATATTCATGGATCCCCGCTTCATTGGAGATTTTATCGTCCAGTTCATCCTGCGGGATAGCTTCATCTTCCTGAGCAGCCTGGTCGATAGGTTCACTGGCCTCAGGCAACAGCGAACGGATCTCACTTTTCTCAAGCTCGATGGTTTTAATGATAGGGGCAGAACTCGGGTGGTAAACATAGGGCCGCCAGACGGCGACCGCTAAGGTGAGAACTGTAAGCGACCCCAGCATAACGCGGTGGGGTCGAGGCAGATTGTTAAATGCCAGGGCGACAGAGCGGGCTATCTGTTGCACGTATTCACTTCCTCGTTAATCTCCTTTCAGGCAGCTCGCATACTGATTCCCCAGTTGGCTGAGGAACTGCGAATAGCTCGCTTTGCTCAACTGGATGTTCGTACCTAGCGGGTCAAGGGTTCCCATGCGCACGGATGTTCCCCTGGCCACGGCTTCTACGACCGCTGGCCTGAACTGTGGCTCAGCAAAAACGCACGTCGCTTTTTGCTCAACCAACTGTGTTCTGATCTCATGTAAACGCTGCGCACCAGGCTGAATTTCAGGGTTAACGGTAAAGTGCCCCAGTGGGGTCAGGCCGTAGTGTTTTTCGTAATAGCCATAGGCGTCATGAAAAACGAAATACCCTTTTCCTTTTAGCGGTGCGAGCTCGGTACCCACCTGCTTGTCGGTTGCAGCTAATTGAGCTTCAAACGCTTTCAGGTTGGCGTCGAGTTTGACTCGACTTTGCGGCATAAGTTCCACTAATTTGTCATGGATTGCAACCGCCGAGAGCCGCGCTATCTCTGGGGAGAGCCAGAGATGCATATTGTACTCGCCGTGATGGTGATGCTCGTCACCTTTTTCGTCGTGAGCATGATCGTGGTCGTGTTCGTCACCGTCGTCATCTGCCCCTTTCATGAGCAACGGCGTTACGCCAGAAAGTTCAGCAATAGTGACCTGTTTTGCATCGGGTACCTGTTTCGCCGACTTCTGCATGAACGCTTCCATGTCTGGTCCAATCCAGACAACTAAGTCCGCGTTTTGTAAGCGCTTTACATCAGACGGACGCAGAGCATAATCATGCTCGGATGCACCATCCGGGAGCAGAACCTCGGTCTCAGTCACCCCATCAGCAATGGCGGCGGCAATGAATCCAAGCGGTTTAAGCGAAGCGACAACGGCGGCGTTAACATCTTGTGCTGTTGTCCCCCAAAGCGCAGCGGATAATGCTGCGAAAAGAAGCGTATTTTTATGTAACATAATGCGACTAATCATCGTAATGAATGCGTGGAATGTGATATTATAACATTCGTTGACTTCTGCAAGCTTAAATTGACATGACGACTTTGGTTTCTCTTGAAAATGTGTCGGTATCATTCGGTCAGCGCCGCGTCCTTTCTGACGTGTCACTGGATCTAAAACCCGGCAAAATTCTGACGCTGCTTGGCCCTAATGGCGCAGGCAAATCTACGCTCGTGCGCGTGGTACTGGGTTTGGTAGCCCCCGATGAAGGTGTTATCAAACGTGAAGATAAACTGCGTATCGGCTATGTACCGCAAAAATTACACCTGGACGCCACGCTGCCGCTGACGGTCAGTCGCTTTCTGCGTCTGCGCCCGGGTACCCGCAAGGCCGATATCCTCCCCGCACTGAAACGCGTGCAGGCAGGTCATCTTGTCGACGCCCCGTTACAAAAGCTTTCTGGCGGTGAAACCCAGCGCGTGTTGCTTGCCCGTGCACTGCTGAGCAGCCCGCAGCTGCTGGTGCTGGATGAACCCACCCAGGGCGTGGACGTAAACGGTCAGGTTGCGCTTTATGATTTGATCGACCAGCTACGTCGTGAGCTTGATTGCGCGGTGTTGATGGTTTCTCACGATCTGCATCTGGTGATGGCGAAAACTGACGAAGTGCTGTGTCTGAATCATCACATCTGCTGCTCCGGCACGCCGGAAGTGGTCTCGATGCACCCGGAGTTCATCTCAATGTTCGGCCCGCGTGGTGCAGAACAGCTGGGAATTTACCGCCATCATCATAACCACCGCCATGATTTACAGGGACGAATTGTCCTGCGCCGGGGAAACGGACACTCATGATTGAACTGTTACTGCCCGGCTGGCTGGCCGGGATTATGCTTGCCTGTGCCGCGGGCCCGCTGGGCTCGTTTGTGGTGTGGCGCAGAATGTCCTATTTCGGCGATACGCTGGCCCATGCTTCTCTGTTAGGGGTGGCTTTTGGCCTGCTACTGGACGTGAATCCCTTCTACGCGGTGATTGTGGTGACGCTGCTGCTGGCGGCCGGTCTGGTCTGGCTGGAGAAACGCCCTCATCTTGCGATAGACACGTTGCTTGGCATTATGGCGCATAGCGCCCTCTCTCTCGGCCTGGTCGTCGTCAGTCTGATGTCGAATATCCGCGTTGACCTGATGGCATACCTGTTTGGCGACCTGCTGGCCGTGACGCCGGAAGACCTCATCTCTATCGCCATCGGCGTGGTGGTGGTGCTCGCTATTCTGCTCTGGCAGTGGCGGAATTTGCTGGCGATGACCGTCAGCCCGGACCTGGCGTTTGTCGACGGTGTGAAGCTGCAGCGCGTGAAGCTGCTGCTGATGCTGGTGACGGCATTAACCATCGGCGTGGCGATGAAGTTCGTCGGTGCGCTGATTATCACGTCACTGCTGATCATCCCTGCGGCAACCGCGCGTCGTTTCGCCCGTACGCCTGAGCAGATGGCCGGTGTGGCCGTCATCATCGGGATGATTGCGGTAACGGGTGGGCTAACCTTCTCGGCGTTCTATGACACGCCAGCGGGGCCGTCAGTGGTGCTGTGTGCGGCGGCGCTGTTTATTTTCAGTATGATGAAGAAAGCCGCGGTTTGATATTTTGCCCGGTGGCGCTTCGCTTACCGGGCCTACAAAACCGCTCCGTAGGCCGGGTAAGGCGTAGCCGCCACCCGGCATTTTTTATGGCATTGCGGGCGGAGTGATTCCAAAATGATTCCACGCCCGCACCGTTGCCATACGTCCACGCGGCGTACGCTGCAGGAAGCCCTGCTGGATCAGATACGGCTCCAGCACATCCTCAATCGTCTCTCGCTCTTCTCCGATTGCCGCCGCCAGGTTATCCAGCCCGACCGGGCCGCCAAAGAACTTATCCAGTACCGCCAGCAGTAGCTTACGGTCCATGTAATCGAAGCCTTCCGCATCGACGTTCAGCATATCCAGCGCCTGGGCGGCGATCTCTGCCGAAATCGTGCCATCATGCTTCACTTCGGCAAAGTCACGCACGCGGCGCAGCAGGCGGTTTGCGATACGCGGCGTACCGCGGGAACGCTTCGCCACTTCAAACGCGCCCTCTTCGCTCATCTCCAGACCCATATAGCGAGCGCTACGGCCAACAATATGCTGGAGATCGGGCACCTGGTAAAACTCCAGGCGCTGCACGATGCCGAAACGGTCGCGCAACGGAGAAGTTAACGACCCGGCGCGCGTCGTGGCGCCAATCAGGGTAAACGGCGGCAGATCGATTTTAATGGAGCGCGCGGCCGGGCCTTCACCGATCATGATATCCAGCTGGTAATCTTCCATCGCCGGATAGAGCACTTCCTCCACCACCGGCGACAGACGGTGGATTTCATCGATAAACAGCACGTCGTGCGGCTCAAGGTTGGTGAGCATTGCCGCCAGATCGCCCGCTTTCTCCAGCACCGGACCGGAGGTGGTGCGCAGATTCACGCCCATTTCATTGGCGACGATATTCGCCAGGGTCGTTTTCCCCAAACCCGGGGGGCCAAAAATCAGCAGGTGATCGAGCGCATCGCCGCGAAGTTTTGCCGCCTGGATGAAGATCTCCATCTGGGAACGAACCTGCGGCTGGCCGATATACTCATCAAGCAGCTTTGGGCGGATCGCGCGATCCACCACGTCATCTGCCTGAATTGTGCCTGCCGATACCAGGCGGTCTGCTTCAATCATCCTTTACCTCACAATGCAGCGCGCAGCGCTTCACGAATCAGGGTTTCACTGCTGGCATCCGGTTTGGCAATTTTACTCACCATACGGCTGGCCTCCTGAGGTTTATAGCCCAGCGCCACCAGCGCAGCAACCGCTTCCTGTTCCGCATCGTCATCCGACGCAGGCGCGCCCGGGGACGTCAGCACCAGGTCAGCCGCCGGGGTAAACAGATCGCCGTGCAGACCTTTAAAGCGGTCTTTCATTTCGACAATCAGACGCTCGGCGGTTTTCTTGCCGATACCCGGCAGTTTAATCAACGCAGCAGGATCTTCGCGCTCAACGGCATTCACAAACTGTGGAGCGGACATGCCGGATAAAATCGCCAGCGCCAGCTTCGGCCCGACGCCGTTGGTTTTAATCAGCTCGCGGAACAAAGTGCGTTCCTGCTTGTTATTGAAGCCGTACAGCAGCTGGGCATCTTCACGCACCACGAACTGGGTAAAGACAATCGCTTCTTTGCCCGCGTCCGGCAGCTCGTAGAAGCAGGTCATCGGCATATGGACTTCATAGCCCACGCCACCCACTTCCAGCAGCACTAACGGGGGTTGTTTTTCAATGATGATGCCTCTGAGTCTGCCTATCACGTGACGCTCCTGCGTTCTGGAAAAATGTTGACTGGCGACATAATAAAAAAAGGCTGGATGTTTATCCAGCCTGATTTCTTATTATCGTAACCTGCCTCGTGCCAGATTAAGCCGCGACTCGCTCATCTGCATCGCGTTCTGGCTGACGTGACAGTGGGTAATCGCAATCGCCAGCGCATCGGCGGCGTCGGCCTGCGGGTTCGCGGGAAGCTTCAGCAAGGTACGCACCATATGCTGCACCTGGCTTTTCTCCGCGCTACCGATGCCCACCACCGTCTGCTTAACCTGTCTTGCCGCGTATTCGAATACCGGCAAATCCTGGTTCACGGCAGCGACGATGGCAACGCCGCGCGCCTGACCGAGCTTTAGCGCCGAATCAGCGTTTTTCGCCATAAAGACCTGCTCAATGGCGAAATAGTCCGGCTGAAACTGGGTGATGATCTCCGACACGCCCGCATAAATGAGCTTCAGACGCGACGGCAGGTCGTCAACTTTGGTGCGAATACAGCCACTGCCCAGGTAGGTTAGCTGGCGTCCAACCTGACGGATAACGCCATAACCGGTGACGCGTGAGCCTGGGTCAATCCCGAGAATAATCGACATCACGCGTCTCCTGTAACGGATTTATACGCTCTCATTAGAGAGTCGCTGCAACCTCATCAGAGATTTCACCGTTGTGATACACTTCCTGCACGTCGTCGCAGTCTTCGAGCATGTCGATAAGACGCAGCAGTTTTGGCGCAGTCTCTGCATCCATATCCGCTTTGGTGGACGGGATCATGGAGACTTCAGCGTTGTCCGCTTTCAGGCCAGCCGCTTCCAGCGCGTCGCGCACCGCACCCATCTCTTCCCACGCGGTGTAAACGTCGATAGCACCATCATCGAAAGTCACAACGTCTTCCGCACCGGCTTCCAGCGCCGCTTCCATGATCGCATCTTCGTCGCCTTTCTCGAAGGAGATGACGCCTTTTTTGCTGAACAGGTAAGCCACGGAACCGTCAGTGCCCAGGTTACCACCGGTTTTGGTGAACGCATGGCGCACTTCCGCAACGGTACGGTTACGGTTGTCAGACAGACATTCAACCATTACCGCTGTACCGCCAGGACCGTAACCTTCATAAATGATGGTTTCCATGTTCGCGTCTTCATCACCGCCCACGCCACGTGCGATAGCACGGTTCAGGGTGTCACGCGTCATGTTGTTCGACAGCGCTTTATCGATAGCCGCGCGCAGACGTGGGTTAGAACCCGCATCGCCGCCGCCCAGACGCGCTGCAGTCACCAGCTCGCGAATGATTTTGGTAAAGATCTTACCGCGCTTGGCATCCTGTGCCGCTTTGCGGTGTTTGGTGTTGGCCCACTTACTATGACCTGCCATAAAAAGTTCTCCAAAAATCGCGCCTTCTCAGGCTGCGTTAATTACAAATTCTTCAATCGCCTGCCGGTTGCTCCACGACTTGGTGAGTGCGGCGGCATCCGCCGCATTCACCCAGCGGTAGGTCAGGTGTTCAGTGAACACGATCTCCCGTTCGTGGGGAAGCGCAAGACAGAACCACGATTCCGTATTGCGTTCGATACCCGGCGCATAGCGATGACGTAAATGGCTAAAAATTTCAAACTCCACCGTGCGCTGACAGTCCTTCAGGGTCAGTTGCTCGCGAGCAACATCAATGGCGACCTCTTCCTTTACTTCACGCGCGGCGGCCTGCTGCGCGGTCTCCCCCTCTTCCAGACTGCCGGTAACCGACTGCCAGAAATCAGGATCGTCGCGCCGCTGCAACATCAGCACCCGCTTCGTGTCTTCTGCATAAATGACCACCAGGACAGAAACGGGAAGCTTATATGCCATATCAGTTTTTCTCTTCCTTCTTCACCACTTCAATGCCCAGCTCAGCCAGAGAGGCCGGGTTGGCAAAGCTTGGCGCTTCGGTCATCAGACACGCGGCAGCAGTGGTTTTCGGGAAGGCAATAACATCACGGATGTTATCGGTGCCGGTCAGCAGCATGGTCAGACGGTCAAGACCAAATGCCAGACCCGCGTGTGGAGGCGTGCCGTATTTCAGGGCGTCCAGCAGGAAGCCGAATTTCTCGCGCTGCTCTTGCTCGTTAATGCCGAGAATGCCAAACACGGTCTGCTGCATTTCACCGCTGTGAATACGCACGGAACCGCCGCCTACTTCGTAGCCGTTGATAACCATATCGTAAGCGTTCGCGACCGCGTCTTCCGGCGCCGCTTTCAGCTCTGCCGCACTCATGTCTTTTGGCGAGGTGAACGGGTGGTGCATTGCGGTCAGACCGCCTTCACCGTCGTCTTCAAACATTGGGAAGTCGATAACCCACAGCGGCGCCCATTTGTTTTCGTCGGTCAGGCTCAGGTCTTTGCCGAGCTTCAGACGCAGCGCGCCCATCGCATCCGCCACGACTTTCTTATTGTCTGCGCCGAAGAAGATCATGTCACCGTCCTGCGCGCCTGTGCGCTCAAGGATCGCTTCCACGATGTCTGCGTTCAGGAATTTCGCTACCGGGCTGGTGATACCTTCCAGACCTTTTGCACGTTCGGTCACTTTAATATAGGCCAGACCTTTCGCACCGTAGATCTTAATGAAGTTACCGTAGTCGTCGATCTGCTTACGGCTCAGGGCCGCACCGCCCGGAACGCGCAGGGCCGCGACGCGACCTTTCGGATCGTTAGCCGGGCCAGCAAATACCGCAAACTCAACGGCTTTCACCAGGTCTGCCACGTCCACCAGCTCCATCGGGTTACGCAGGTCTGGTTTATCAGAACCGTAACGGCGCTCGGCTTCGGCGAAGGTCATGATTGGGAAGTCACCCAGCTCAACGCCTTTCACGTCGTTCCACAGGCCGCGCACCAGCGCTTCCATCACTTCACGCACCTGCTCAGCGGTCATGAAGGACGTTTCGACGTCGATCTGGGTAAATTCTGGCTGGCGGTCAGCGCGCAGGTCTTCGTCGCGGAAGCATTTTACGATCTGGTAGTAACGGTCGAAACCGGACATCATCAGCAGCTGTTTGAACAGCTGAGGAGACTGTGGCAGCGCGTAGAATTTGCCTTTATGAACGCGGGACGGAACCAGATAATCGCGCGCGCCTTCCGGCGTGGCTTTGGTCAGCATCGGGGTTTCGATATCGAGGAAACCGTGGTCATCCATAAAACGACGCACCAGGCTGGTGATTTTCGCACGGGTTTTCAGGCGCTGAGCCATCTCCGGGCGACGCAGATCCAGGTAACGATACTTAAGACGCGCTTCTTCAGTGTTGACGTGGTTTGAATCCAGCGGCAGCGCTTCAGCACGGTTGATGATAACGAGGTCAGACGCCAGGACTTCAATCGCACCGGTCGCCATGTCTGCGTTAACGTTTTTCTCGTCACGCGCACGCACGGTGCCGGTGACCTGAATGCAGAACTCATTACGCAGTTCAGAAGCCAGCTTCAACGCCTCTGCACGATCCGGATCGAAGAACACCTGAACGATACCTTCGCGGTCGCGCATATCGATGAAGATAAGGCTACCAAGATCACGACGACGGTTGACCCAACCACACAGGGTAACCTGCTGCCCGACGTGGGACTGACGCAGCTGCCCGCAATATTCTGTACGCATGAGATATCCCTTAATTAGCCGCAGGCTGATTGTCGCCTGTCTTGCAGGCCACGATGTCGCAGCTTTCTGTATGTCACAACTGGATGAAAAAAGGCGGCTATTATACTGGAAATTCCGCCGGACGATAAGAGAGAAGCGCGGCCTGACGCTCGTTTGCTGCACTCTTATTGCGTATTCTCACAAAAATTAACAAAATTATCCGACCGATAACAGGCAATCACGTCGTAAGGTGTAGCCGAAGCTATTCATTTAACTGGAGTTACTATGTTGACACTTGATGCCACCAAAACTGCACTTGTGGTGATTGATTTACAGGAAGGGATCCTCCCCTTTGCCGGTGGCCCACATACCGCTGACGATGTGGTCAGCCGTGCGGCCCGTCTCGCGGAAAAATGCCGCGCCAGCGGTGCGCCTGTTATCATGGTGCGCGTCGGCTGGTCAGCGGATTTCGCCGAAGCGTTGAAACAGCCGGTCGATGCACAGGCTGCCGCGCACGCATTGCCGGACAACTGGTGGACATATCCTCTCTCGCTCGGCAAACGCGACAGCGATATCGAAGTCACCAAACGCCAGTGGGGCGCGTTCTACGGCACCGATCTGGAGCTGCAGCTGCGCCGTCGCGGGATCGACACCATCATCCTGTGCGGGATCTCCACCAACATCGGCGTGGAATCAACGGCCCGCAATGCCTGGGAGCTGGGCTTTAATCTGGTGATCGCCGAAGATGCCTGCAGCGCGGCATCTGCGGAGCAGCATCAGGGCAGCATGACCCACATCTTCCCGCGCATCGGTCGCGTACGCAGCACAAGCGAGATTTTAAGCGCCTTATGATATACGTGGGCCTGCCCCAGTGGTCGCACCCGAAATGGGTGCGTCTGGGCATCACCAGTCTTGAAGAGTATGCCCGCCACTTCAACTGTGTCGAGGGTAATACCACGCTGTACGCGCTCCCCAAAGCAGAGATTGTTGAGCGCTGGCGGGAACAAACCACGGACGCGTTTCGCTTCTGCTTTAAATTTCCGGCGACTATCTCCCACAACGCCGCGCTGCGTAACTGCGGTGACTTAACCGAAGAGTTCTTTACGCGCATGTCCCCGCTGGCCAACCGAATCGGCCAATACTGGCTCCAGCTTCCCGCAACCTTTGGCCCACGCGATTTGCCCGCGCTGTGGCAGTTCCTGGATGTTCTGCCCCGCGAATTCACCTACGGCGTAGAAGTCCGACACCAGGACTTCTTTGCGAAAGGTGAGGCCGAACGCGCGCTCAATCGCGGTCTTCTTGAACGTTCCATTAACCGGGTGATCCTCGATAGCCGCCCGGTACACAGCGCAATTCCTCATAATGAGGCTATTGTGGATGCCCAGCGCAAGAAGCCAAAAGTTCCGGTGCATGCCATCGTGACCGCGCAAAATCCAATGGTCAGGTTCATCGGCAGCGATAACATGCAGCAAAATCAGGATATGTTCGCCGTCTGGCTGCAAACGTTAGCGAAATGGGAGCAAACGACCACGCCCTATCTTTTCCTGCACACTCCCGACATTGCCCAGGCTCCCGAACTGGTCGATGCTCTCTGGCAGGCCTTGCAGGCCGCGGTTCCGTCCGTCGGCAGCGCCCCTTCTATTCCACAACAATCTTCTCTTTTTTGAGGAAGGCACTTATCATAGAGAGGTGCCATCTGCCAAATAACAGGGAGTTTGTATGGTCAGCGCGCTGTATGCGGTGTTAGGTGCATTACTGCTGATTAAGTTTTCATTTGATGTTGTGCGCCTGAGAATGCAATACCGCGTCTCCTACGGTGACGGTGGTTTTTCCGAACTGCAGAGCGCCATTCGCATTCACGGTAACGCGGTTGAATACATTCCCGTCGCACTGATCCTGCTGCTGTTTATGGAAATGAACGGGGCAGAAACCTGGATGGTGCACGTCTGCGGCCTGCTCCTGATTGCGGGTCGGTTAATGCATTATTATGGCTACCACCACCGCGTATTTCGCTGGCGTCGTTCCGGCATGAGCGCGACCTGGTGTTCGCTTGTGCTGATGGTGCTGGCTAACCTTTGGTATATGCCGTGGGAGTTGGTTTTCTCCTTCCGTTAGCGCACAATACGCCCCTTTATTTTTCCCGGATTTTTACGTTATGTCAGATCGCGACACGCTTTTTTCCGCGCCTATCGCCAGCCTGGGCGACTGGACCTTTGATGAACGGGTAGCCGAAGTCTTCCCGGATATGATCCAGCGCTCTGTTCCCGGTTACTCCAATATTATTTCTATGATCGGCATGCTGGCTGAACGTTTCGTTCAACCCGGCACGCAGGTCTATGATCTGGGCTGTTCGCTCGGCGCGGCAACGCTGTCGATCCGTCGTAACGTACGTCAGGATGACTGCAAAATCATTGCCGTCGATAACTCTCCGGCCATGGTCGAACGCTGTCGACGCCACATTGACGCCTATAAAGCACCCACCCCTGTCGAGGTGGTGGAAGGCGATATTCGTGATATCGAGATCAAAAACGCGTCGATGGTGGTACTGAATTTTACCCTGCAGTTCCTGGTGCCTGAAGACCGCCAGCTGCTGCTGGACAAAATTTATAAAGGTCTGAATCCCGGCGGCGCGCTGGTGCTCTCAGAGAAGTTTAGCTTTGAAGACGCTAACGTAGGCGAACTGCTGTTCAACATGCACCACGATTTCAAGCGTGCGAACGGCTACAGCGAGCTGGAGATCAGCCAGAAGCGCAGCATGCTCGAAAACGTGATGCTGACGGACTCCGTTGAAACCCACAAGGCGCGCCTGCGCAAAGCGGGATTTGAGCACAGTGAACTGTGGTTCCAGTGCTTTAACTTTGGCTCTCTGGTGGCGCTGAAAGCTGAGGATGCAGCATGATTGAGTTCGGCAACTTCTATCAGCTGATTGCAAAAAATCACCTCTCCCACTGGCTGGAAACCCTGCCTGCGCAGATCGCCACCTGGCAGCGCGACCAGCAGCATGGGCTGCTTAAGCAGTGGTCCAACGCGGTGGAATTTCTGCCGGAACTGACGCCGCACCGTCTGGATCTGCTGCACAGCGTGACGGCGGAAAGTAAAGAGCCGCTCCCTGCCGGGCAGATAAACCGCATCGAGACCCTGATGCGTAACCTGATGCCGTGGCGCAAAGGGCCGTTCTCGCTGTACGGTGTGGACATTAATACCGAATGGCGCTCAGACTGGAAATGGGATCGCGTTCTGCCACATCTTTCAGACCTGAGCGGGCGCACCATTCTGGACGTGGGCTGCGGCAGCGGTTACCACATGTGGCGCATGATTGGCGCAGGTGCCCATCTGGCCGTCGGTATCGACCCGATGCAGCTGTTCCTGTGCCAGTTTGAAGCGGTGCGTAAACTGCTGGGCAACGACCAGCGCGCGCACCTGCTGCCGCTGGGCATTGAGCAACTCCCTGCCCTGAAAGCCTTTGATACCGTCTTCTCCATGGGCGTGCTGTACCACCGTCGTTCCCCGCTTGAACATCTCTGGCAACTGAAAGATCAGCTGGTCAGCGGCGGCGAACTGGTGCTGGAAACGCTGGTGATTGAAGGCGATGAACATGCCGTTCTGGTGCCGGGCGATCGCTACGCCCAGATGCGCAACGTCTATTTCATCCCTTCCGCGCTGGCGCTGAAGAACTGGCTGGAAAAATGCGGGTTTGTGGATGTGCGGATTGCGGATGTCAGCGTGACCTCTCTCGAAGAACAGCGCCGCACCGACTGGATGATCACCGAATCGCTGGAGCAGTTCCTCGACCCGGCCGACCACAGCAAAACCATTGAAGGCTACCCGGCCCCGATGCGTGCAGTGTTGATTGCGACCAAGCCGTAACCCTTTAGCCGGGTGGCGGCTACGCCTTACCCGGCCTACTCCCGATTTTGTAGGCCCGGTAAGCGAAGCGCCACCGGGCGCAGGAGAAAAAAAGGCCCCTGTTGAAATTGCAGGGGCCTGGTACAAGCAAGCATCATATTGGGCGACATGATGCGCGGTAAAAATCGGTACGTTGCTACACGTGATGACGTTCAATCAACGATTTCATTACCGCAACCGACTCTCCATCTACACCGTAGCGTGAGTACTCATCCGCTTCAGCATCCGTCGACATAGACAACCCTGTATTGCGATAACGCATGGGTGACGGTATCCATTGACCTGCCGAGCTGTGAAGCTCTTCTACCCCTGCGTCTAAAAACAGTTTCAGATTGCTGGCGCGTACTCCTGCGCCCGCCATGATTATTGGAACACCGGAATGTGCTTTTAGTTCCGTAATTAATTGCAGTCCTTTTTCAGCTGACGACTGCTGACCCGATGTCAGAATGCGCGCCACGCCAAGTTCTCCAAGCGTTTCAAAGGCCTGAAGCGGATATTTACACATATCAAATGCACGATGAAAAGTGACGGCCAGCCCCTGCGCGGCGCTCATGACCTGACGCATGCGCGGTATATCAATATTGCCGTCTTCATCCAGCAGACCGGTAACCAGCCCCGGGAACCCCAGTTCCCGAACGAGCGCGATATCATCAAGCATGGCACTGAACTCGCCCGCCGTGTAACAAAAATCACCGCCGCGCGGACGAATAATCGGGTGTACGGGAATCGTGACGGCCTGACGGGCAGACTTCAACACGCCGCAGGAGGGCGTCAGCCCGCCCTCTTTCGGTGCCGCGCACAGTTCAATGCGATCCGCACCCTGCTCCTGCGCGGTCACGGCACACTCCACGCTGTAACAACAAATCTCCAGCAGCGCCATTTAATCCTCCTTAATTTCCACTCAACGAACCATCATGCCACGCCATCCCTTTTCGGTCCCGGCCTGAACTCACAACTCTTAGGCTTCACTGGCAACGATCTGTTCGATCGTCCACGGATGAAACTTCACCGTGACCTGTCCGTCAGTAACGGCAAGCGTGGGATTGGGTAAACGCTCGCGCTCACCTTTTGGTGAACTCGTTTTCACATAGATACCCGGCTGGCTTAAGCCCTCGTCGGATAACAGCGCCAGCGCGCGGGCGTTCAGCGTTTCCGGCTCACCCGGCAGGACAATTTCGATGTGCTCCCAGCCTTCATGCGGATAGCGTTTTTCGCCCGGCCACGGCAGTTCGATAACGGTGAATTGCCAGTGCGCGACACGCACCGGTTCATGCAATTTGAACAGGCAGATTGGGCGACCGTTAATGATATTCTCAGAAAGCAGTTCACCGCACTCCTCGAAACCGCGACGCCAGCGCTCGGCTGTCGCATTCTGATGACAGCGCAGAGAGATGTGATCGGCCTCAAGCGGTGCGATATCCAGACCCAGGCGGGTGGCAAGTTCTGTGAACGCCTGAGTGAAGCGCGGTAAATCTGCGGAAATATCATGCAGTTCGTCAATGGTTTGCCAGTTCGCCATACGTCAGTCTCTTATCATGTCGCAAAGCCGCTAATTTACTCTGTTCCCCCCTTTCGACCAACCGCAGAATAGGGGTTTTTACGACTGCATGATTATGCACACCTTCTTAGCCTGGATTCTGTACTATCTTCAGCCCCCGCAATGCTGACGCCAGAGGGCATTTGCAGTATACTCCCGCCCTAAATTCTTTAACGGGCGCGGGTCGTTGTTCCCCCGCACCAAAAACGTAAGGTATCCAGGTGAATATTCAGGCTCTTCTCTCAGAAAAAGTCAGTCAGGCACTGATTGCCGCAGGTGCGCCTGCGGATTGCGAACCGCAGGTTCGTCAGTCAGCAAAAGTACAGTTTGGCGACTATCAGGCTAACGGCGTGATGGCAGTGGCTAAAAAACTGGGCATGCCGCCGCGACAGCTCGCTGAGCAGGTACTGACGCATCTGGATCTCACCGGGATTGCCAGCAAGACTGAAATCGCCGGTCCGGGCTTTATCAACATCTTCCTCGAGCCCGCTTTCCTGGCAAGCCACGTTGACGCGGCGCTGAAATCAGACCGTCTGGGCGTTTCCCAGCCGAAGGCGCAGACCATCGTGATCGACTACTCCGCGCCAAACGTGGCGAAAGAGATGCACGTCGGCCACTTGCGCTCCACCATTATCGGCGACGCCTCTGTGCGTACCAATGAATTCCTCGGCCATAAAGTGATCCGCGCGAACCACGTGGGCGACTGGGGAACCCAGTTCGGTATGCTGATTGCTTACCTGGAAAAACAGCAGCAGGAAAACGCAGGCGAGATGGCACTGGCGGACCTGGAAGGGTTCTACCGTGAAGCCAAAAAACACTACGACGAAGACGAAGCCTTTGCCGAGCGCGCGCGCAGCTACGTAGTAAAACTGCAGGGCGGCGACACATACTTCCTCGAGATGTGGCGCAAGCTGGTTGACATCACCATGTCCCAGAACCAGCTGACCTATAACCGCCTGAACGTCACCCTGACCCGCGACGACGTGATGGGTGAAAGCCTCTACAACCCAATGCTGCCTGGCATTGTGGCAGACCTGAAAGCCAAAGGTCTGGCGGTAGAGAGCGAAGGTGCAACGGTGGTATTCCTTGATGAGTACAAAAACAAGGAAGGCGAACCGATGGGCGTCATCATCCAGAAAAAGGATGGCGGCTATCTTTACACCACCACCGATATCGCCTGTGCGAAATACCGTTACGAAACCCTGCATGCTGACCGCGTGCTGTATTACATCGACTCCCGCCAGCACCAGCACCTGATGCAGGCATGGACCATCGTGCGTAAAGCCGGTTACGTGCCGGATTCAGTACCGCTGGAACACCACATGTTCGGCATGATGCTGGGTAAAGACGGTAAGCCGTTCAAAACCCGCGCGGGCGGCACCGTTAAGCTCTCCGACCTGCTGGACGAAGCGCTGGAACGCGCCCGTCGCCTGGTCGCGGAGAAAAACCCGGACATGCCTGCCGACGAGCTGGAAAAACTGGCTAACGCTGTCGGTATCGGCGCGGTGAAATACGCGGATCTGTCCAAGAACCGTACCACCGACTATATCTTCGACTGGGATAACATGCTGGCATTTGAGGGCAACACGGCACCGTACATGCAGTATGCCTACACCCGCGTGCTCTCCGTGTTCCGTAAAGCCAATATCGACGAAAGCGTGCTGGCGAACGCCACGGTGAATATTACCGAAGATCGCGAAGCGCAGCTGGCAGCGCGTCTGCTGCAGTTTGAAGAGACGTTGACGGTTGTGGCGCGTGACGGTACGCCGCACGTGATGTGTGCTTACCTGTACGATCTGGCGGGTCTGTTCTCCGGCTTCTACGAGCACTGCCCTATCCTGTCGGCAGAAAGCGAAGCGGTTCGCAACAGCCGCCTGAAGCTGGCGCAGCTGACGGCGAAGACCCTGAAGCTGGGTCTGGATACCCTGGGTATCGAAACCGTAGAACGTATGTAAAAACAAAACCCGGCGCAAGCCGGGTTTTGTTTTGTAGCCCCGGTAAGCGCAGCGCCACCGGGGATATCCACAGGTTCAGAAGTATTTCCGCAAATACTCCGTCAGACACAGTATCGCCATCGCCTGTCCGTACGGCATCGACGTCAGCGGGATCTGGCGATAAAACTCCAGATCGCTTCCCATCCCCGTACCGAATGACGTTTGCAGCAGTTCCCCTTCCGGCGAGATATTTTTCACGATACCGCGAATCGCTTTTTCTGCCACTTCGGCATACTCCGCGCCAACGTAACGCTTGCGCACCGCCTTCAGAATGCCGTAAGCAAACCCGGCGGTAGCCGATGCTTCAAGATACGAATTCGGATCGTCGAGCAGCGTATGCCACAGCCCACTCTCATCCTGACATTTCGCCAGCGCCGCAACCTGCGCGTTCAGCACCTGCACCAGATAGCGGCGCACGGCGTTGTTTTCCGGCAGATCCACCAGCTCGAGGAAGTCCGGGATCACGATAGTGAGCCAGCTGTTGCCGCGTGCCCAGCGGGCATTGGCGAAGTTATGGTTGCCGTCGTAGCTCCAGCCGTGGAACCACAGGCCGGTCTCCCGATCCATCAGGTTTTGCAC
This sequence comes from Enterobacter sp. B79-1, assembly GCF_057444735.1. Lineage (NCBI taxonomy): Bacteria > Pseudomonadati > Pseudomonadota > Gammaproteobacteria > Enterobacterales > Enterobacteriaceae > Enterobacter > Enterobacter sp. B79-1. The sequence goes on along the minus strand of NZ_JBYAZJ010000002.1, from coordinate 420,345 downwards.
GTGCAGCAGGAACTGATAGACCGCCTCTTCAACGTACTCCGGCTTATTGAGCAGCTTGCCGATTTTCGCCAGCGGCAGGACCGTCATCATCAGCGTGTCGTCCCACATCTGCTGATGGTTCTCTTCCGCGAGGGTGATGTGCTGCATGCCACCGTGTTCGGTGCGCGGCATCTCATTCATCGCCCATTCCGCCCAGCTTTCCAGCCACGGCAGCCAGGCCGGGTTTTTCGTCTCTTCGTAGCGATAGGCCAGCGTCAGGAACGGCGACATGGTATTGACGTTTTTGGTGGTTGCGCCTTCCGCAAAACGGTCGGCAAACCAGCCGTCGATAATCTCACGCATACCTTCATCGCCGGTCTGGCAGTAGTACTGCCAGATCCCATACAGGCCGACGCCGTGCGTCCATTCCCATCCGGCCCAGCCTTTGGTGTCGATTACGCGCCCGTCGTCCAGCCGCAGCAAAAATTGCCCCGTTTTGTCGTGGATATTGACCAAGTTATGCGTCACCTTTTGAATCAGCGACTTCAGCTCGTCCCGGGCGATAAAGCGCTCGGGTTGACGCAGTAACGGGCTATGTTTGACAGGCCAAACTTTCATCATCTTAACCTCTGTTGTATGTCGAATTCAGTACCGCGCGATCCTTCAGCGAAGGTGCCGCCGGTTTATTACGATTCAGATAACCAATGTTGTTATTGCCCCACAGTGACTCGTAAGGTATGCCGGCCAGCATTTCCACTGTCTCGCGGGCCTGCGGCGTAGCGGCTTCTGGCATCGCCCGGCCGGACTCGCGCATTTTGGCGGTCTCTTCGCGCAGCGTGCTGTGGGTCTGCAAATTGAGCTTGAAGCGCAGGGAAACGAGGAAGCCGCAGAACAGCACCAGAATGGTGCCCACGCTCAGGATCATCAGGATGGTGTGGCTCACTTCCGCAGGCTGCACTTTCTGACCGCTGACAAAGCCGGACATCTGCATCACGATGCCCACCAGCATCACCGCACCGGCCTGTGACGCCTTACGGGTCAGGGTCATGATGCCCGCGAAGATCCCCTCGCGGCGCTGGCCGGTGATCACTTCATCCACGTCGGCAATGTAGGTGTAGGTGTTCCACGGTACGTAGTTGATACCGCCGCGACCGAGGCCCGCCACCGCAGAGATCAGCAACAGCAGAGAGTAAATGTCGCTCAGACCCGCGTAGTAGAGCACGGCGTAAGAAATGGATGCCAGACCAAACAGCACCACCACCATGCGGTAAGACGGCGCAGGCCCGAAGCGAATGCACAGCGGGATCATCCCGATTACGGCCAGGAACTGGAAGATGGCCATCGTGCCCAGCAGGTTGGACGCCATAGAGGCTTCCTGCATCAGTACGAACACCACGTAGTAGGTGAACACCGCGTTAAAGACGTCCTGCGCGATGTACCCACCGAGGTACATACCCAGATGCTGGCGGAAAATCTTGATACGCAGCGTCGAGCTTAACTCCACGAACAGACGGTTCAGGCTCTGCCCCAGCGTCAGCTTCTTCTTCTCCTCTTCGGCACGCAGCGCCGCTTCAGACCACTCCTCACGCGGGCGCTCCCAGGTAAAGAACCAAACGAAGGTCAGCATCAGCGCGCAAAGCACGGAGAAAACCAGGCTTGCGTAGAAGAAGGAAACCGCATTGTCTTTCCCGAAGTGGGTCAGCAGGATCCCCGGCAGGAAGGAGGCCAGAATGGCGGACATCTGCGCCATAGAGATACGCGCCCCGGAGAACTTGGTTTTCTGTTTAAAGTCATCGGTCATTTCCGGTACCAGCGTTTCGTACGGCACCAGAATCATGGTGTAGACAATATCAAACACCAGATAGGTCAGCAGGTAGTACCAGAAGCTCATGTCCCCTACCCACATCAGCGAGTAGCTGAACACGCACGGAATACCCAGCAGGATAAAGAACTTACGGCGACCAAAGCGCTTACCGAGCCAGGTTGTACCAAAGTTATCGGTCAAAAAGCCCATCAGCGGGCTGACAACGGCATCCAGCACCCTTGCGGCGGCAAAGATGAACGTTGCTTCAATCGGTGTGAGTCCACAGAAGGTGGTATAAAAATACAAAAGCCAGGCCGCCGTCAGCGCGGTGGTACCCGCGCCGAGGAAATCGCCTGACCCGTAAGCAAGATAATTTGCGAGTCCAATTTTACGTGTTTTCATTGCCGTCAACCCTAATCAGTTTTGGGAGACTCCCTGTAAGCAAACCTCGTCCGGGAGTTTTTACACGGCTACAGTAAAAGTATCGACTTGTTGATACCTTTCTGTTTCTGCCATCGCACAGGGGTGAATGGCAAAAATGCAAAGAGTGTCGTCACGCGTGTCACTGATTTATAAAACAGCGTTTCTATTGCATCAAAAGGCGAGGTCAATTTTGCGAGCCAGCCATCAGATTTGCCTGAAGGCTGGCGAAAAGGCAGGCAGTTAACGGTAGTTGACGATGACGGAATTGCGCTGAACCTTCAGCGCCGGGATCAGGCGACCGCCACCCGGCACCTCCCAGATAAAGCGTAAAGGCTCGACGGCGGGCACACCGTTGAACGCCTGGGTCGTTCCGCTTTCACCGTCTATTTCGGTACAGCGCGTCTGAGAGCAGAGACGCACCCGCAGCCCGGCGGGCGTTGGACCAATCAGCGTATAGTTCCAGACCACCAGCGTCATGAGGCCAGAAGCCGGTTCCGGCGGCGACAGCGGACGCGAAGACATTGCCACCCCGCGATTGCTTAGCGTGACGCCCATGCTGCTGGCCTGCCACGTTCCCTCACCTGCGGCCTGCACCACCAGCGGGAAAAAGAGTACCCATAGCCACTTCCGCATTATTTTCCTCCAATGGTCGCCGTCATACGAATGTGGCGATTGTCCGACAGCTCCATATTCGACAGCACCACCAGCTGGTTCAGGCTACGGCGCAGGAAGCGTGAAAGCAGCGGCCTCAGTGCATGATTCACCAGCAGAACCGGCGGCGCACCCAGCATCTCCTGACGCGCCAGCGCCTCCTGCGTCTGCGCCAGCAAGCGGTCGGCCAGACCTGGCTCAAGGCCACCACCACCCTGCAATGCCTGCAGCAGCAGACGCTCAAGCGGCGTATCGAGTCCAATCACCTGCACTTCTCCGGTGCCAGGGAACCACTGCTGGGTGATCGCACGGCCCAGCGCCACGCGTACCACCGCCGTCAGCTCGTGCGGATCGCTTTGCAGCGGCGCGTGCTCGGCCAGTGTTTCCAGGATGGTGCGCATATCGCGGATCGGCACCTTCTCATCAAGCAGGTTTTGCAGCACCTTATGCAGCGTGGTCAACGTCAGCACGCCCGGAACCAGATCTTCCGTCAGCTTCGGCATCTCCTGCGTCACGCGGTCAAGCAGCTGCTGCGCTTCCTGACGGCCAAACAGCTCGGCGGAGAACTGCCCAATCAGGTGGTTGAGGTGGGTCGCTACCACGGTACTGGCTTCAACAACGGTATAGCCCTGAATCTGCGCCTGCTCTTTCAGGGCGCTCTCAATCCAGATAGCCGCCAGGCCAAAGGCCGGATCGATGGTTTGCTCGCCCGGCAGCGTGCCCGCGGCAGTGCCGGGGTTAATCGCCAGCCAGCGGCCCGGATAGGCATCACCGCTGCCAATTTCGACACCTTTCATCAGAATGCGGTAGCGCGCGGGCGGCAGATCCATATTGTCGCGAATGTGAACAACCGGCGGCAGGAAACCCATATCCTGGGCGAATTTTTTACGGATGCTGCGGATACGCCCCAGCAGTTCGCCATCCTGCTGGAAGTCCACCATCGGGATCAGGCGATAGCCCACTTCCATCCCCAGTGAATCTTCCAGCTGCACGTCGTTCCAGGTGGCCTCCACGGCCTGGGTATTTTCCGGCATTTTCACCGGCGCGGGCTCTGCCGCCGGTTTCATTTCACGTCCGCGCATCCACCAGGCCAGGCCCAGCAGACCCGCGGTGAACAGCAGGAACACCAGATTTGGCATCCCCGGCACCATGCCGAGCAGGCCCAGCACCGCCGCCGACAGCAGCATCACGCGGGGGTTGCTGAACAGCTGCCCCACCATCTGCTCACCCACGTCCTGATCGGTACTCACGCGGGTGACGATAACGCCTGCTGCGGTAGAGATAACCAGCGCCGGGATCTGGGCGACCAGACCGTCACCGATGGTCAGCAGCGTATAGCTTTCCGCTGCATGCCCCATGTCCATCCCGTGCTGAAGAACGCCGACCAGCAGCCCCCCGACCACGTTGATGACCATGATCAGGATGCCCGCGATGGCATCACCGCGCACAAACTTACTCGCACCGTCCATCGAACCGTAGAAGTCCGCTTCCTGCGTCACCTCCGCGCGGCGCTTTTTCGCTTCATCTTCTGCGATAAGCCCGGCGTTCAGGTCGGCGTCGATCGCCATCTGCTTGCCCGGCATCCCGTCCAGCACGAAGCGCGCGCCGACTTCCGCGATACGCCCCGCACCTTTGGTGATAACCATAAAGTTGATGATCACGAGGATGACAAACACCACGATACCGATGGCAAAGTTACCGCCCACGAGGAAGTGGCCAAACGCCTCAACCACTTTACCCGCCGCCGCCGCGCCGGTATGGCCTTCCATCAGAATGATACGGGTAGACGCCACGTTCAGCGCCAGTCGCAGGAGCGTGGTAAACAGCAGAATGGTCGGGAACGCCGCAAATTCCAGGGTGCGCTGGGTGAACATTGCCACCAGCAGCACCATGATGGACAACGCAATGTTGAATGTGAAAAGCAGATCGAGAATGAATGCCGGGAGCGGCAGTACCATCATCGACAGAATTAGCAGGATGAGAATCGGCCCGGCAAGGATCTGCCATTGGGTCGATTTCAGGTTGCCGGGCAGGCGCAACATTGCCACCAGATTAGCCATCAGTGTCCTTCTCGTTCAAAAAATCCAGCGCGTCAGGCACCGGAAGGTTTTCAGGTTTCACAGGTCGTTGACCGCCAGCCAGACGCCAGCGTTTTAATTGCCATACCCAGGCCAGCACTTCCGCCACGGCGGCATAAAGTTGACCTGGGATCTGCTGCCCAATTTCCGCATGGCGATATAAGGCACGCGCCAGCGGTGGCGCTTCAAGAATGGGGACGCGGTTCTCCGTCGCGATTTCACGGATACGCAGCGCGATAAGCCCAGCCCCCTTTGCCACCACTTTTGGCGCACTCATTTTGTTTTCGTCATACTGCAGCGCAACGGAATAGTGGGTCGGGTTGGTGACGATCACATCGGCTTTAGGCACGTCTTCCATCATGCGTCGACGAGCAGCCGCACGCTGCATCTGGCGGATACGCCCTTTCACGTGCGGGTCACCTTCCATCTGCTTATATTCGTCACGAATATCCTGACGCGACATGCGCAGCTTCTTGAAGTGGCTATAGAGCTGGAAGATGACGTCGAAGCCCACCATCGGGATGATGCTCAGCACCACCAGCAGCGAGCAAAGCCCGATGAGGTTCATGGCGTTGCGCATGGCGCTGAGCGGCGATTCGCTGATCAGGCGCATCATGTCAGGCCAGTTATGCCACAGATAAAACCCGGCAGCGCTGCCCATCAGGGTCGATTTGAGGATGGCTTTAACCAGCTCAGCCCCGGTCTGGGCCGAAAACATACGTGCTATACCGGGAAACGGGTTGAGTTTAGAAAACTTGGGCTGCAGTGATTTGCCACTGAACACCAGACCACCCAGCATGATCGGCGACACTATCGCCACCAGCACCACGCCGGTAATCAGCGGCAGTAAGGCGATCATTGCGCCTTTAATCAGAATAATGATTTGACCCAGAATGAGATTGGGATCGTTGACCATGCTGTGGTCAAAACGTAACCCAGAAGAGAGCATCCCCGCCAGTTTACGGGCGAGCGACTCCCCACCCAGCCAGATAATGCACACGCCTACGATAAGGATCAGCAGGGATGTCAGTTCTCGGGATCGGGGGATCTGCCCTTCCTCACGCGCTTTTTCAAGTCGGTGGGGTGTGGGGGCTTCCGTTTTGTCGTCGTTCTCTTCTGCCACAGTGCATGCTCAGCCCATTACGTCACGGGTATCATGCCAGCACCGCCTTTCATCAATGGGCTGAAAAAACCCTATAACCGGGTCTTTTTATCCAGTTTACGCTCACGCCCTGCCCTTCACCCGAGCGTGGATAGTGCAAATAATAAACGAACAAACAAAGTCCAGTTTTTTTTGATGTGTTTTATATTACAAAATGAATTAAGCACAGCTTTAATGAACGTCGATGACAAAAAAATATCGAGAGGAAAATTAACATATACCGCCATTCTCACCGTTTGATTTTGCATGAATGATATAAATATGTGAATTCGATAATGAATAGTAATTGAACCCCTACCTGTTATTATTCTACAAACCACCCACACTGCATTAGACTATATAATATTAATCCTGAAACACCCTTACCTGAGGAAAATTAAACGCTATAATTTCGCGCGGCATGATTTGACGTCGCGAAGACGTAAAGGGCATGCCAAATATAGCGTTCACTTTAAGGAAAATGTTAGATGGACTTAAAAAATAATATTTTTGCGGGCATAGCGCTCGCCGCCGTATCGATGAATAGTTTCGCCGCAGAAATGAATGCGGGCACCATTCACTTCACGGGTGAGATTATTGAACCAAGCTGTACGATCGAGGGTGACAATGGCACGGACAGCACTATTCCCCTGGGCACCTATCCCAAATCAGTGTTTACCGAGGTTGGGAAAGAAACCACGTATATGCCGTTCACCATTACGCTGGCAAACTGTCCGTTAAAAAGCGACGGCCTCCCGGCAGTGCAGCTAACCTTCAACGGCCCAACGACGCTGACCGGGACCAATACGCTGCTCGACGTCAGTAAAATCACCACCACGGGCGACACCGCAGCAACCGGGATCGGCGTTGCCGTTAGCCCGGCGGGTAAAGATGATCAACTGATTACCATGGACGGTGCGGAAGGCCAGGTCTATATCGAACTGGCAACAAAATCGTCAGACACTATTCAGGCGGATTTTAATGCCCGTTATAAATCCTTTGCTGCCGAGGTCACCGCCGGTCCGGCAGACGCGGATATGACGGTAAATATTCTTTACCGCTAATAATCGTCTTTTTGACATTCAGAGGATATATATATTTCTCAGCGTCATGACGTTTAAGGAGTCATGCTCTGATAATAGTCCGGGTCCGGATTCGGACTATTATCATTTTTCTCAACCTCCTTTATTAAAGGTTTCACCATGCGCATTCCCCTCAAGCTCTTATTATGCATTCCTGTTATTGCGAGTACCCTTTGCCACGCAACAGGCGTTCAGATAGGTCGCACACGCATAATTTACGATGCCGCAAAAAAGGAAGTTGCCCTGCCTTTACAAAATAACGATCGCGAACTGCCCTGGCTTATACAGTCCTGGACGGATACAGGTGATGGAAAAACGCACGGGCCTTTTATTGTAACACCGCCCCTCTTTCGCCTCGATCCGCAAAAAGAGCAAAGCCTGCGCATTACCTGGAACGGCATGTCCTTACCGGGCGATAAAGAGTCGCTGTTCTATCTGAACGTGCGAACCGTCCCCGCCACGGCGGCGGATGAGGAAGACAAAAACGTCCTGCGTCTCATTTATAAAACGCGCCTGAAACTGTTCTGGCGTCCGGTCGGGCTGAGCGGCACCCCCTCCGAATCCTGTAAAAACCTGCGTTTTGTTCGTCGCGGACAGCAGCTCACTGCCATCAACGACGGGGCGTTCTATAGCGTCTTTGATTCACTTGCGCTCGGCGCGCAAAAAGTCGAGAAAGCCGACATGGTTGGCCCTAAATCCAGCGTTGCCATTCCGCTTCCAAACGGCGCGCAGGGTACGAGCGTCACCTGGCGCTGCATCACCGATTACGGCAACGCTTCCGAAAAATACACTTCCCCCCTGGCGCAGGATTAAAAGACCGCAATGATTACAGGACGTAATTATTTGTCACACGGGCGGAGCTTTAGACTGAATCCGCTTTTGCGCTGCCTTGGCGGCGTCTTGCTTATGGCGAGCTGCTCGTCGCAGGCCCGTGAGTATCGCTTCTCTCCTTCATCGCTCGAAGGGGATATGCTGTCCCAACAGGATATCGACCTGTCACTTTTTTCAAAGTCGAACGCTCAGCTTCCCGGCACATGGTCTTCAAGAATTGAGGTGAATGACCGGCGACTGATGGACGCCACTGTCACCTACGTCAGCTCTCCGCAAGGGGCACTGATACCACAGCTCACGCCAGATATGCTGCGCGCCTGGGGGATCGCTGTCGATCGTTATCCCGAATTGCAGGCGCTGCCAGCCAGTGAGCCCCTGCCCAACACGCTCGGCAGCTACATACCCCTGGCGTCCGCGCAGCTTGATTTCTCGACCATGACATTAGCGCTGAGCATTCCTCAGGCCGCGTTAAACGGGTCCGGCCGTGATTACATCGATCCCTCGCGCTGGGACGACGGGGTGCCCGTCATGTTCAGTGACTATGCGTTCTCAGGGTCAACAAATAAGGACAGCGAGAACAACAGCATTACCAATCAGTACCTGAATTTGCGCACCGGCGCCAATCTGGGCGGCTGGCGAGTGCGCAACTATTCGACGTGGAGCCATTCGGACAGTGAAAACCAGTGGGAGACCATCAATACCTTCCTTCAGCATGACGTCGATGCCCTTAGGGCGCAGTTCACCGCCGGAGAGAGCAACACGCGGGGCGAGGTTTTCGATAGCTTACAGTTCCGCGGCGTCAACCTTGCGTCGGATGAAGAGATGCTGCCCTACAGCCAGCGAGGGTACGCCCCTGTCATACGCGGCATCGCCAGCTCGAACGCGGAAGTCTCGGTGCGTCAGAATGGCTATCTTATCTACCAGCAAAATGTCGCGCCGGGGGCGTTCGAGATCAATGACCTCTATTCCACCACCAACAGCGGCGATCTGGACGTTACGGTGAAAGAGGCCGACGGCACCGAGCACCACTTCACGCAGCCCTACTCCAGCATCGCGGTCATGCTGCGCCCGGGACGTATGAAGTACGAACTGACGGCGGGCCGTTACCGCGCTGACAGCGGGAGCGATCAAAAGGAGCCCGACTTTCTCCAGGGAAGCATGATTTACGGTGTAAACAACCTGCTCACCGGGTTTGGGGGGCTGACGCTATCGCAAGACTATAGCGCCGCCAATGCTGGCGTCGGCCTGGCGCTTGGGCAACTGGGCTCGCTGTCGGCTGACGTCACCGTGGCCGATACCCGGCTCGACGATGACAGTCAGCATACGGGCCAGTCATGGCGTCTGCTTTATACCGGCAAACTGGATTCGACCAATACCAACTTCAGCCTGGGCAGCTATCGCTACTCCAGCCGCGGATACTACAGTTTTGCCGATGCTAACCAAAAGCTTGACGGCCACGAAGACGATCTGCTGTTTCGTTACAATAAGCGCAACCGCATTCAGGCCAGCGTCAGCCAGACCCTGGCAGGGCTCAGCCTTTATCTTAACGGCTATCAGCAGGATTATTGGGGCACCTCAAATAAGGAGCGCAGTCTGTCGGTTGGCATGAATACCGTTATTGCCGGGACGAGTTACCATCTGGCCTATACCTACAGCAAAACCAACGGCGAAGAGTCCGACAGAATGATCTCTTTCGGGTTCAGCATTCCTCTCGCCAGATGGCTGCCCCGCGCCTGGAGCAGCTATAACATCAGCAACACCAAAGACGGCTATACGCGGCAAAACCTTGGCTTCAGCGGCACGCTGCTGGATGACGAGCGCCTGAGCTACTCGCTGCAGCAGAGCCACTCCAACCACGACGGAGAAGATACCAGCAGTGTATACGGCAGCTACCGCTCGCAATACGCCAACCTGACCGCCGGTTATTACGCTTCCAGTGATACCTCTCAGCAGCTTAACTACGGCATTAGCGGCGGCATTGTTGCCCATCCTCAGGGCGTCACGCTGGCTCAGCCTTTAGGCAGCCAGTTTGCCATCGTGAGCGCCAACGACGCTTCCGGCGTCCGCTTCCAGAACCAGCGAGGCATACAGACCGACTGGCAGGGCAACGCCGTCATTCCGTCGCTTACCCCATACCAGGAAAACAATATTCGTATTGATACCTCGAGCCTGCCGGAAAACGTGGACAGCAGCAATACCGCCATCACCGTCATTCCCTCGCGCAACGCAGCGGTGCTGGCCAGATTCGACGCTCACACAGGCTATCGGATGCTGATCACCCTGAAGCGTCCAAACGGAGTGCTCGTCCCGTTCGGTGCCATCGCGACCAGCAACGCCCCAGTGATGAGCGGCATTGTCGATGATACCGGCACCGTCTATCTGGCCGGTATTGGGGAGGCTGTAGAACTCACGGTGAAATGGGGTCATGCCGCAGGCCAGCAGTGCCGCGCCAGCATTACCCCATCGTCAGCCAGTCAAACTGAAAGCCCTAACGGTATTCGTTCGGTTAGCGCACTTTGTCAGCAGGAATAAATATGGCAACTATCTTCATGAAACAGGCCGTCCGGGCCTTACTGACTACGGCATTAAGCCTGGCTGCGACCACCCCGTGCCAGGGCGCGGTGACGTTACTCCACAACTGCTTCGGGGCGCCGCAAACCTACACCACCTCGTTCGACCATGAATTTTCGTCCAGCGATAATATTGCCAATCATGATTACGATGTGCCCGACCATCTGGTCGGCAATGGCCCGGACAGTGTGGCCAACTGCAGTTGCCCGGGAAATCTCTTTTCTTCCAGCACAATCTATGAAAAAACGCTGGCTGGCAGCCCGCTGAGTCCGGGAACAAACGGCTATGGCTATTTGACCGATAAAATTGATGCCGATATCACCGGCTACGCCGACGCCATCAACTCTCCAGACGGCAGTTTTTTGACTCCGCTAACTATCAATGATTACCCGACACCCAGGGGTAGCATGCATAGCGTTACCGAAAGCTCACTATCCAAAACCGAGGGTGATGCCAGCGTCTGCAGCAGTGACACCCGGCCGACCGGCGCTGCCGCGGTAAAGCGCAATTTCCGATGGAACGTCGTGGCGATCGTGCTGCACGTAAAAAAACCCATCCTGGGACAAGAGGCGATCCCGCCAACGATCGTCGCGCAAAACTACGCCTGCCTTTATTTCGGCACGGGGGCAAGCTGCGATCCCGCAGAGGCGGAACATGTCTCAGATATCTGGTTTAGCGGCACGCTATCGGCGCCGCTAAGCTGCACCATCAACGCGGGGAGCACCATTAAGGTTGAATTCGGCAGCATTGTCAGCAAGCAATTCATCAGTAAGGGGCAGCCTCCTAAAGGCTATGCCCTCAAAAATGTCGAGATTGCTTACCACTGCGACGATAACGCCGTCGGGAATACGGACCGGATAAAGCTCACGCTCTCAGCAGACCAGGGCGTGGCAGATAGCAGTACGCCGTACATTGCGAAGCTTCTGGAAAGAGACGATCTCGGCGTGCGGGTGTACGATGAAAACAGCGAGAACGTCGCGCTGGATGGCACCTATGAGTTTCCGGTGACGATGGACGAGCAGGGAAACGGCGTGGTCAACATTCAGGCGGCGCCAGTGAGCACCACAAATGCCGAGCCTGAACCGGGCCGCTTTGAGGGTAACGTGACGGTGAAGATGGATCTTCGCTAGCAGAATAACCCTCAGGTTGAAACAGCACCTGAGGGTTATCCGTTCAATCAGAAGCCGAGGCTGTCCAGCAGGTCGTCCACCTGGTCCTGGCTTGCCACAACGCCCGCTTTGGTGGCGTCGAGCTGTGGGCCATTGAGCAGGCTTTCGTTCTCGCGTTTCGGACGGGCAGCCGGTTCCGGGATGTTCTCCAGCAGCACCATCAGCAGCTGACGTTCAATCTCCTGAATCACATCCATCATGCGCTTGATAACCTGACCGGTGAGGTCCTGGAAATCCTGCGCCATCATGATGTCCAGCAGCTGTGCGTTGGTGAAACTGGTGTGGCCCGGCACATCGCCCAGGAACTGGCGGGTATCGGTCACCAGCTCGCGCGCGTCAGCCAGCTCGATAGGGTTTTCAAACCACTCGTCCCAGCGTTGGGTGAGCGCTTTCGCGCCCTTCTCCATCGCGTCCTGATGCGGCTGTGACGCTTCAACGCTGTTCAGCGCACGTTCAGCGGCCTGCGCGGTCATCTGCACAACGTAGTCCAGACGGTCACGTGCATCAGGAATCGCTTCTGCTGCTTCGGCGATAGCCTGATCCAGTCCCAGTTCACGCAGGCTGTCGCGCAGCATGCGCGTCAGGCTACCAATGCGGGCGATAATGTCGCTCGGTGAATGTTCTTCAACGGGTTTCATAGCAGGTTGCAACATATCCATCACCTCACATGCCGAGTTTCTCGAAGATCTTGCCGAGCTTCTCTTCCAGGGTTGCTGCAGTGAATGGCTTCACTACATAGCCGCTTGCGCCCGCCTGGGCTGCTGCAATGATGTTCTCTTTTTTCGCTTCTGCGGTCACCATCAGCACCGGCAGTGACGCCATACCGGCATCGGCACGAATGGTTTTCAACAGTTCCAGACCATCCATGTTCGGCATGTTCCAGTCGGAAATCACAAAACCAAAGCCACCCGCCTGCAGTTTGTTCAGCGCATCAACGCCGTCTTCTGCTTCTTCAACGTTGTTGAAGCCCAGCTCTTTCAGCAGGTTACGCACGATGCGACGCATGGTGGAAAAGTCATCCACAACCAAAAATCTGAGCTCTTTGTCCGCCATAAAACTACACTCCTCTTTAAATACGTATTGCCTGTCCGGCACTGATTTTCGCCAGCATCTGCTGGCTTACCTGGCTAAGATCGACCACTTCGCTCACGCCACCCATATTGATGGCCTCGCGCGGCATGCCGAACACCACACAACTTGCTTCATTCTGCGCAATAGTCCAGGCGCCAGCCTGGTGCATCGCAAGCATTCCGGCGGCACCGTCGTTGCCCATCCCCGTCAGGATCACCCCCACGGCGTTGCGCCCCGCATGTTTCGCCACCGAATGAAACAGCACATCCACCGACGGACGGTGCCGGTTAACCGGCGGTCCGTCATGAATTTTGATTTGATAGTTCGCGCCGCTGCGCGACAGCTCCATATGCTTATCGCCCGGCGCGATGTACGCGTGTCCCGGAAGCACGCGCTCGCCGTCTTCCGCCTCTTTCACGCTGATCTGACACAGTTTGTTCAGACGTTCAGCGAACGAGCGGGTAAATCCCGGCGGCATATGCTGCGTAATGAGAATACCCGGACTTGATAGCGGCAATGGCTGGAGTACATGACGAATTGCCTCTGTTCCTCCGGTTGACGCCCCAATCACCAGCAGTTTTTCCGAGCTGAGTAACGGACCGGCCTTCAGCGTTGCCGGTGCCGACAGCGGTTTGTGCGCCGCAAGCTTCGCCCGGGACGCAGTGCGGATCTTCTCGGCAATCATCTCGCTGTAGGCCAGCATCCCTTCGCGGATGCCGAGCTGAGGCTTGGTGACAAAGTCCACTGCCCCCAGTTCGAGCGCGCGCAGGGTGATTTCCGAACCCTTCCCGGTCAGGGAGGAGACCATCACCACCGGCATCGGGCGCAGGCGCATTAATTTTTCAAGGAAATCGATGCCATCCATGCGCGGCATTTCGACATCCAGCGTCAGTACGTCGGGGTTATATTTTTTAATTAAATCCCGCGCTACCAGAGGATCGGGGGCAGTCGCCACCATCTCCATATCGCTGTGGCTATTGATGATTTCAGTCATGATCTGGCGCATCAGCGCCGAATCATCGACAGACAATACCCTGATTTTACTCATGCTTTTTCCTTACTCAGCGCATATACCGTTTGCCCACGCAGGCTAAACTCACGCACGAGGTTGCTGAAGTTTTCCGAGTGCCCGGCAAACAGTAAACCGTCAGGCTTGAGCAACGGAACAAAGCGACGCAAAATGTCCTGCTGCGTCGTTTTATCAAAATAGATCATGACGTTACGGCAAAAAATGGCGTCGAACGGACCCGGCACGTTGTACTGCTTATCCAGCAGGTTAACGGGCGCGAATTCGACGCAGTTCGCCAGCTCCTGGCGTACGCGTACCAGGCCTTCATGCGGGCCAGTGCCGCGCATGAAGTAACGCTGCAGCTGCTGAGGCGACAGCGTTTTCAGTTCATCCTGGCGATACACACCGTTACGCGCCTTCTCCAGCACCTCGGTGTCGATATCGCTGGCGTAGACTTTCCAGCGTCCGGGCGCCATGCCCAGCGTGTCTGCAAGGGTGATCGCCAGTGAGTACGGCTCTTCCCCCGTCGAGGCGGCCGCACTCCAGACGCGATACTCGCCGCTGCGTCGACGCGCGTGGTCCGCCAGCACCGGGAAGTGGTGAGCTTCACGGAAAAACGCCGTCAGGTTGGTGGTTAATGAGTTAATAAAAGCCTGCCATTCGGCGCTGTTCTGGTTCGCTTCAAGCATGCTCAAATAGCGACCAAAATCATCCAGCCCAAGCGTGCGCAAGCGCCGCACCAGCCGGTTGTAGACCATGTCTCGCTTATGATCCGCAAGCACGATCCCCGCACGCTGGTAGATTAACTGACATATCCGACGAAAATGCGCGTCGGACAGCGCGAGGCGCTGTGTCATCTGTAACAATAATGACGTTTGCCCTGAGGGCGTGGGTGATGTCATAGCGCCTTCTTAATCACATTCAGGATACAACTGGCACGGCCTGCGACCGCCCGACTTCTGTTACTGCTTCAACGTGCTCTTTGACATTAAACACCGCGACCAGCCCGGTAAGATGGTCGGCCTGGTTTGCCAGCTGATCGGTCGCGGCTGCCGCCTCTTCCACTAACGACGCGTTCTGCTGCGTGACCTGATCCATCTGGCTGACGGCCTGGGCCACCTGCTCGATCCCACGGCGTTGCTCATCCGACGCCGAGGCGATTTCACCCATAATGTCGTTAACCCGGGTGACGGAAGTGACAATTTCGGTCATGGTTTTCGCCGCCGTATCGACCAGGGCAGAACCCTGCTGCACACGGGAGACCGACTCTTCTATCAGCCCTTTAATCTCTTTCGCCGCGTTGGCGCTGCGGCTCGCCAGGTTGCGCACTTCGCCCGCAACGACCGCAAACCCGCGCCCCTGCTCGCCCGCACGCGCCGCTTCAACGGCGGCGTTGAGCGCCAGAATATTGGTCTGGAACGCGATACCGTCAATCACGCTGATGATGTCGCCAATTTTCTGCGAACTGGCGGCGATATCCTGCATGGTGCTGGCCACGTGAGAGGCCTGGTCGCCCCCTCGCTTCGCCGTCATCGCCGCCTGTTTTGACAGATCCGACGCCTGACGCGCGTTGTCGGCGTTCTGGCTTACCGTCGCGGTCAGCTGTTCCATACTGGCCGCCGTCTGCGCCAGCGAGGCCGCCTGCTGTTCGGTGCGGGATGAGAGATCGTTATTGCCAGCTGCAATCTCTGAGATCCCGGTGTGCATGGCATAACTGCCCTGCCGCACGTCGCTCACCGTTTCCCGCAGCGATCCCTGCATCGCCTTCAGGCTGGCAAAGATGGCCGAAATTTCGTTCTTCCCGTACACCGCCACCGGACGCGCAAGGTTGCCTTTTGCAATGCTGTCGAAGTGGCTGCTGATAATCGCCAGCGGTTGCACAATCATCCTGCGCGCCCAGAACAACGCGCCGCCGGTCAGCAACCCCGCCAGAATCACGACCACGGCAAAGATGACGCCCGACATGTGATAGCTGGTACGGCTCGCTTCACCGGCACGCTGAACAGACTGGTTAATATCCTGCTGCCACGCGTTAAAGCTACCGTCAAACGCCGCCTGAGACGCCTGTACCGGCGCGGTCATGAAATCCGAAAGCTGGTTGTTTTCAAGCCAGGTCGCCTGGTGGTCCAGATCGCTGTACCACTGTTCAAAATTCTTTTTCATGGCCGCTTTCAGCGCTTTCTCTTTCTCGCTGTCGGTGGCCTGCGCCGTAAAGGCTTTAAACTGTGCGTCAGCCTGCTTCAGGCTGTCGCGCGCGGTCGCCATCAGCGCCTTGATGTCATCCGGCGGATAGCTCAGCGCGGTCAAGGTTCCCGCCTTGTTCAGCGCAGTGCTTGCCTGCAACAGCACGGCACGGGTTTGTGCCAGTGCGGAGCGCTGCTGATTACTCGTCTCGACTTCCTGCAAATTCTGATAACCATCGCGAAACGCCCAAAAAGACAACCCGTTACTGCCAACCTGCAACACACCGCAAAGGATCAGAATCAAAAACAGTGTGGTCGAGATACGAATACGATTTAACATCCACGCTCCCATCAAGCGGCAAGCAGCCGCGGTTTAATTGTCAGTCAAAATGTTTCCCAGTTTTCTTCTTGTCCGGTCGTCGCGGTACGCGCAGGTGTTGCTGCCGTTGCTGCGGCGGGCGCACGATACATCGTATGTGAATCGACCGTTTTTGCTGCGAGTGAAGCGAGACGAAACGCCGAGACGGCCATCTTCAGACGGCTCGCCTGGTCTTCCAGCGCAGCGGCCGCCGCAGCGGACTCCTGCACCAGCGCGGCGTTTTGTTGTGTCACGCGATCCATTTCCGATACCGCCAGGGCGACCTGGTCGATACCACGACTCTGCTCATCAGACGCAGAGGCGATTTCACCCATGATGTCCGTTACGCGGGTAACGGCATTCACGATGTCATTCATGGTCTCCCCTGCGCTTTCTACCAGCACGGAGCCGGTATCCACGCGGGAGACGGAATCTTCAATCAGGGCTTTGATCTCTTTCGCCGCATTGGCGCTGCGGCTGGCGAGGTTACGCACTTCCCCGGCCACCACCGCAAACCCGCGACCCTGTTCACCGGCACGAGCGGCCTCAACGGCGGCGTTCAGCGCCAGGATGTTGGTCTGGAAGGCAATGCCGTCGATGACGCTGATGATGTCGGCGATTTTCTTCGAGCTGTCGGCGATTTCGTGCATGGTTTTCACCACGCCATCCACCACGCGACCGCCGCGCTGCGCCGTCTCAGAGGCGCTTTCTGCCAGCTGAGACGCCTGACGGGCGTTATCGGCGTTCTGCTTCACGGTGGCCGTCAGTTCTTCCATGCTGGCTGCGGTCTCTTCCAGCGCAGACGCCTGCTGTTCCGTACGGGAAGAAAGGTCGTTATTCCCCATCGCAATTTCGCTGGTGCCGGTATAGATTGCCTCGGATCCGTTACGCACGTTGGTGACGGTCTCCACCAGCGAGCGCTGCATATGGTCAACGCTGTTTGCCAGTTCGGTGATCTCGTTGCGCCCGGACACGGTCAGCGTTTTGGTCAGATCGCCTGAGGCGATGTCGCGGATATGCGCAATCACGCGGCCCAGCGGGTTGAGAAGGATGTGACGAATGCCGTACCAGACGGCCACCAGCACGATGACCAGCGCCAGCGCCAGCACGGCCATCTGCCATTTAGCGAAACGGTAATCGTTCTGGCTTTCAGTAAATGCGGAGTGGTACAAGTCGCTGCTGGCTTTGGCATATTCACCCAGCGCCGCACCGAGTGCGTTTTGCATCCCCTGCGTCGGCTGAGCGAAATAGGCATCCATGTTGCCGCTCTCCAGGAACTGGATCAGCTCCGTCAGCCCGGCAAAGTAGGCGTTGTATTTCTCATCAATATTGGCGCTCGCCTGCTCCATCGCAGGCTGCGGGGCAATCTTTTTGAAGGCGTCGTAATGTTTTGCCGCGTCGGCAAGCGTCGCACGCGCGTTTTTCAACAGGTCCGTTTTCGCGCTGCTCTGCTGATTGTTGGGATCCATCATCATGCGCGCGGACGAACGGCTCAGGTTGATACGCGTTTGCAGCATCAGATCCCACGTCGTGGTCAGTTCACTCTGCTGCAGCCGCAGATCGTTCGAGGCCACGAAGCTGTCCTGGTTCTGTTTTAACGACGAAAAAAAGAGGCTACCGGAAATAAGCTGAAGAAGTGCGAAAATGACCAGCACCATCATGAGCATTGTGACAACGCGGATACGGTTCAACATACAACACCTTCTCATAGATTTATTAACGGTGTTATCGGCACAGGCCACAGGAACTTTACATTTGCGAAAGGGAAAAGCGCGGGGTTAAAACGCCACGTCGACAATCAGCGTGTCGGTGTAGGTTCCGGCGGGAGGCGTGGCCTGGCTGGTCAGGACTTTTGCGGTGTAGTTATAGGTACGCAGTAAACCGTCGGTGCTGACCTGCGACGATGTCGCGCTGGTCCAGCGCTCGCTGCCGCTGCTGCCCCAGCGGTTTCCGGAGGCTTCCTTATAGATGTCGTAGCTCATGGTGTTACTGCCGCTGACCATCCGGCGGACATTATTGAGGGCGTTGGCACCATTATTAATGCCGATAGTGTAGGTGCTGCCTTTGGTGCAGGTGACGGCAATGGCCTGCGAGACGGTAGGGAAACTTTGTACCAGCGGTGCGCTGTTGAAGTTCACGTCCGGCGTGGTCATGGCGCTGCAGTCGTTGGTGACGGTCATGTTAAGCAGAATGCTGGTCGTTGTGGTACCCGACTGGGGAGATGTACACAGGCTTCCAAGACCGACGGCGCAGACGTTGTAGCTGATGCTGAAGGTCAGCAGCACCTGGTAAGGCCCGGCAGTCACGTTTTGTCCGGGAACGGTGCGAAAATAGAGTGGTATGTTGTACCGTTTTGACCCGAGCAGCCCCAGCAGTGTGTTCCCGCTCCAGGTATACGAATTACTTATCTGCACCTCGCTACTGCTCGCGCAACCGGATAATCCGCACAGCCGGGTAGGAATCACGTCCGCGATGGCCGCATTATCCGTGCGCTTCATGGTGGCGCGGCTGTTGCCCGAAACCGATGCCGAGGTGTAGTTCAGGGTCACCGAGTCGTTGGTCAGTACATTGAGCACGGCGTCACACGCCACCACCAGCGTGCCGGTGGTTTCCACCTCTCCGGTTCCGCTGAGCGCGAACGAGGTGACGCTGCCAAACGATGCATTGACCGTACTGACGGTACACGCCGCCCAGCCGCCGCCGGAAAACAGCAGCAGCATCCACAGCAGCAGGCGCGTCATGGCCCCTCCCGGCACACCAGTGGACCGTAGGTTTGCAGCTTGTGCTCCGGATTAGCTCCCACAGTCAGCGTGGCCTTGCAGCGTTTTCCGTCTGGTGCGATCACCTCGAGCGGATTCACATCGCTGAGATTTTCCAGCCAGGCGATGCCGTCATACCCCACCACCGCGTTGCTGCGCGAGACGCGTCGGACCTGGCTTCCCACGGGCAACGCCTGCCCGTGCGCATCATGCAGAATAACGCTGGCCACCCGCTCCTGCTCCATCGGGAAATCGACCAGATAGCCGCTGTGACGGCGAATGGCGATCCGCCGTTCGGTCTCTTTCAGCCGGGTATCCGCGGGCAGATTCAGGGTATCAATCCGGTAGCTTGCCGGGTAATACGCCGACACCCCGCTCACCAGCAGGTAGCCGTTGTTATTGGTTTTACCGACGGGCTGGTTTTCATAGCTGACGGGCACATCCGGGTGCCCGTCGGTACTGATCACCACAAACGCATCGTTGATTTTGTTCGCCGCAAACAGCTCGCCGTCCATCAGCACAACGGAACCCATCGCCTCGCCCCACCAGGTCATCATGTCCCGTTCGCCATAGGCGCCGCCCTGCAGTTCAACGTTGTTGTTGCGCCAGCCCAGCGTGCCCTGTTGATAATCACTGGCTCTTGACTGGTTGGCCCAGGCCATATTCCAGCTGAACCCACCGTCAGAAGGCATGGCGTGGTTGTAGTTAATGCGCTGAGTACTGCCTGCGTCCGGGGTGTTCTCAACGGTGACGGCAGCGCTGTCGCGCTCCCCTAGCGGCACCTGTAGCGACAGCGCAACGGTCCAGTCTCCGCGCTGTTGATCCCGGCTGCCGGCGAGGTAAATACTGCTCGCGCCCCACAGGTTGCGGCTCCAGGAGAGATTAAGCAGCTCGGTTTTTTGACCGTCAAAACTCTCCACGCCGATCCAGGCCGCGCCGATGTTGCCATATTGTCCCAGATTGAAGGTGAGAGAATACTGGTCCGTATTGCGGCTGAAGCTGGCGATGGGCTTATCGTTTTCGTCATAGACCGTCGGCTGGTCATAAAGGGCGAGGTTGCCAAAGCCGCGGTCGCGACGCGTGTGCTGGGTGGCGACGCTAAACTCGCTGGTGCTGTACTGGTAACCCCAGTTGATTTGCCCGCCCTCGTCACCGCGCATGCGGCTTTGCGAGTAAGAGGTATTCACCACGCCAAACTGGCCGAGTTTTATCACCGTCCCCGCCCCGCCCAGCGCCAGCTCCTGCGCCCCTTCCGCGTGCCCCTCCAGCGTCAGCCAGTCCGTCATCCCGTAGCGATACGAGCCGCTGCCTGCTGCCGAACCGTAGTCAAAATTCTTGATACCGTAATTACGCCGCAGGCTGCCCAGGGTCACGGCACCGTCGCTCAGCCCTTGTTTAAGCAAGTCGCTGGTGACGTAGAACGGGAGCGTGGTGCTCACCTGTCGCCCCAGCGCATCCGTCGTGACCAGCACCGCATCCCCGGCGCCGTTGATATAGGGCAGATTGGTCAGGGTGAAGGGGCCAGGCTGAAGCTGGGTTGAGCCGGAGCGATAGCCGTTGATAAAGAGATCGACCGAGGTGGGTACTGCGGCTTCCCCCGCGAACTCGGGCAGCGGCCATGTCACGAGATCGGGACGCAGGGAGAAATCCCGCCCGACGCTTACCCCACCCATCCGCACGCTGGAGCTCCAGCTCAGGGCATCGCTGATCACATCCCCGACGCTCCAGCTCATCGCGTCATCTTCATTCGTCAACAGCAGGGTGGTGTCATAGCGAACATACCCTTCCTGCTGGCCGTCGTTACCGGTGAAGTTTTCCCGGGCGTAGCCGGTGGAGGAAAAGGAGCCGTTCTCGTTGAAGTAGCGGAACTCATGCCAGAGCGACGCCTGGCCGCCGATATGTTCCGTGTGGTTGGTGTAGAGATCGTAATTGAGCAGCGCCCCGCGCCCGTAGTGCGGTTTGGCCTGCGCCGTTTGCGCGCTGAAAGGGGTCACGCGGGCCGTCACCCAGGCGCGGGGAACGGTCAGCAGCAGGCGCTGCGCGGCGCTGTCGTATTCCACCCGAACCTGATCAAGCGAGGAGAGATTCACCTCTCCGGCAGGAACATGCGCCGGGGGCAGCCCCGCGCGCAGCAGGTCGGCGCTGGAAATAAAGAAAGCGCCTTTACGCTGCGTCACCGGCACGACCAGACCGGTATCGTAGTGGTTGAGCACGAGGGCGAGCTGGAAGACCGCTTCATCATTTATCGCCTGTGCCTGAGGAGGCGGCGGCAAACTGTCGTCGCCGGGCTCGGCCAGGGTCGCGGAACTGACGCAAAGCAGGATCATCATCGCTGGCTTCAGTTTACGGGCGTCGACTGCCATTGTTCGTCCCTGGCATTAATCTGCGCGCTCATCCGCTCCGGCTGACGAACGCCAGCGGGTACTGGCCAGCTGCGGGTGCTGCCCGGGAGGACGTAACCCAGTAATCCCTCCGCGACCGTGCGTTTCTGCCCTCCCTGCTCCAGCGCCACCTGGCTCAGTCTGACATGAACATCACCCCGGTTTCGAACCTCCAGCGCAGGCTGTCCACCCGCCTGCGTCACCCGCCAGCTCAGATTTTGGGTCTCCGCCAGCGCGTGGTGCGCGCCCTCTTTTATAGTCGGAACCCCCTGGCCATACACAAACAGAGGGATGGAGTAGCGCATCTGCAATTTGAGGCCGATAGCGGGTTCGGCTTTGGCATCTGGCTGGGGAATTTCATCCACGATGATGCGGTAAGCCTGTTCGATACCTGCGGGAACGGAAGCCTGTTTGATAAGGCGAATAAGCTGCTTGCTGCCTGTACCAATCGTGACGATGGGCGGGCTGGCAACCACATCCTGCTGCGCGGTATAACGCTCGTGTCCATCCTCCTGTTTCCAGCGCACGATGCGGACCTGCATCGTCGTGGCGCTGTTTCCCTGATTCTGGATCCACAGCTCCGTGGCGTTGGCGTCCGCAGCCAGCCACGGATCGATCGGCCACAGCAGGATGGTGGCCGCCGCCTGCGCCTGCACGGTTGCCACCGTCAGGCTCAACGCGCCCGCCAGACAAACAGGTCTGAAAAATGGCTTCATCAATACTCTCCCTTTATTACCATGACAAGGTCACGGTGAGCTGATCGGTATAGGTTCCTGCCGGGCTAAACCCGGTCAGTAGCGCCACGCCGAAAAGCGGCAGCGCGATGTTGTTGCTGTTGGTATAGGTCACCGGTATCGCCTGGTTAACACCAATTTCGCTGTTGGCGGCCAGCGAGCTGCTGCTGTAGAGCCGGTATGGCACCAGTTCTGTTCCACCGGACCGCTTCATCCGACGAACGGATGAATAATTTTGACCGCCGTTAATGCTCATGCTCAGCGCCACGCCCGGCGTACAGGCGATGGACAACGCCCCGTTTGGCACAAAGCTGGTGCTGACCGGCGCGCTCTCGACGCCGTTATGACTGCCAAAGTCCAGCGTGCCGAAAAGCCCGCCGCTACCGGTAGCCACCGCACATCCGGGTACAATCGTGGCGCTGACCTTAAAGGACTGAGACGTCACCGCATCCGCCGTCGGCATCATGAGCAATACAACCATCAGCGTGAAAAAAGGGTGCACGCGTCCCTCTGCGCGTTTGCGCAGACTTGTCAACGTTGCCTTCATGGCGGTAGAGGACTAGTAGGTGACGCTGACGTTAATCGTGTCGGTGTAGGTCCCCGGTACGACCGTCACGCTGTTGCCGCCGCCGGTAATACGCCCGTAGAGGGTGTAACTGTCTACCCCTCCGGCCGTAGAGGCGATGGGCAACGCGGCGTTATTGGCAATCACGGTATTAAACCCGCTGTCGCTGTACAGGCTGTAAGCCACGCCCTGTGCCGTATTGGCGGTGTTAACCAGATAGCGCGCAGGGGTGCCTGGCGTGCCGACAACGGTGCCGGGGGCCGTGGAGTTGGTGTTGCCGACGATCGCCACCGTATAGCTGGCGGTCGTGCACTGAATGGTGAAGGTGTTTCCGCCGCTGGCACCGGAGAGCTGCGTGGTCAGGGTAGAAAACGTGGCAGGATGGGTCCCGAAATCGAGCGTACCGAAGTTAATGCCACTTTGCGCGGGCGATCCGTTTATCAGACACCCGTTTGTCAGCGTCAGCGTCGCGCCGATGGTGCCGCTGCTGGTCACGGCCAAAGCCTGAGGGGCCATTGTCGCAGCCAGTAACGAGCCTGCGCAGATCAAAAGGCGTTTTCTTTTCATTTACCACTCTCCAGAAGACGTCGCCGTTCCCTTGCCACATTTTATTTTTGCTGTTCAAGATGTTAGCCCCGCTTAAGGTTCCTCTGAGGGGGGTTATTGAGAATTTAGTTTACGGATATCGCTTCGACCACCTTCCCCATTACACATAAGCCATATGTCTTATTGACTCCCTATCTTTATAAATAACAGAGAGTTAAATGTTTTCAGGCGGCGATTTAGTTTTATCAGGAGAGAATATATCCATTAAAGTGTGATCTTAATCACAATATATCGTCAGGGCATTCACAACAAATTTAATAAAACTTAAAAAGGAGTTGTATCCCCCTACGCTTTGCGTCAATTTATGGGCCGAATAATTTCCCGTTTCGTAATAAAAAATTTATATGTATCGACGCGGGCTACATCTGAAGCGCATAGAGGGTCTTTTTTCGTGGCAAGTGCAAACAAACTCACACTCTTCATCGTGATATTCATGCTGGCGGGTATTCTTTCAGGGGCAGCAATTCATGAATATGCATCTGCGGATGCCATCAAAGCCTGGTCGGATAATATTACCCTTCTGACCGATATTTTCCTCCGTCTGATCAAAATGGTGATTGCGCCTCTGGTCTTCAGCACGCTGACCGTGGGCATTATGAAGCTGGGCGAAACCTCCACCATTGGCCGCGTAGGCGGCAAAGCGATGGTGTGGTTTATCAGCTCATCCGTGCTCTCTATTCTGGTGGGGCTGTTTATCGTCACCCTCGAGCATCCAGGAAGCGGTCTGAACCTGACGGTGCCGACAGAAGCTGTGGATACCGGCCTGGCCGTCAGCGGCATGACGCTGAAAGCCTTCCTGTCGCACACCATTCCGACCAGTATCGCAGGGGCGATGTCGAACAATGAGATCCTGCAGATTGTGGTGTTCTCAATGTTCTTCGGCATTGCTGGCGCATCGCTGGGGCAGAAATTCAACGCGCCGCTGGTGGCCGCGCTGGATGTGGTTTCCCATATCATGCTGAAGGTCACGGGTTACGTGATGTACGTTGCGCCGCTGGCCATTTTCGCGGCGATCTCCTCCGTCATCGCCACGCAGGGTCTGGGCATTCTGCTGAACTACGCCTCCTTTATCGGCGGCTACTATGTGGCGATCCTGCTGACCTGCATGGTGCTGCTGGCCGTGGGTTACATGGTGCTGAAAAAAGAGGTGTTTCGCCTGGTCAGCATGCTTAAAGATCCGGTCCTGGTGGCCTTTACCACCAGCAGCTCTGAAGCCGCCTACCCTAAAACGCTGGAACAGCTGGAGCGTTTTGGCTGCTCGCGCAGTATTGCCTCTTTCGTCCTGCCGATTGGTTACTCCTTTAACCTGGTGGGCTCGATGGTGTACTGCTCTTTCGCCTCGATGTTTATCGCCCAGGCATACAACATTCACCTGAGCTTCTCGGAAGTGACGGTTCTGATGCTGACTCTGATGCTGGCGTCAAAAGGCATTGCGGGCGTACCGCGCTCGTCGCTGGTGGTGCTGGCAGCAACCATTCCGAGCTTTAATATTCCGGTGGCCGGTATTCTGCTGTTGATGGGCATCGACCACTTCCTGGATATGGGACGTTCGGCGATTAACGTGCTGGGGAATGGTATTGCGACCGCGATGCTGTCGCAGAATGAAGGTGCGCGGGAAGCGGAAGCTGAAGCTGAGCTGGTAAAGCAGGAAGCGTAACGGTATGAAAAAGCCGGGTGGCGGCTTCGCCTTACCCGGCCTACAAATAGCTCGAACACGTAGGCCGGGTAAGCGTCAGCGCCACCCGGCTTTGTTTTATGCTACATGACTCGCGGCGATATCCAGCAGCGCCATCTCGTCGCTGTTCAGCAGCTTCTCAATGTTCACCAGAATCAGCATACGCTCGCCGAGCGCGCCCAGACCGGTCAGGTATTCGGTCGACAGCGTGACCGCAAATTCCGGCGCAGGACGGATTTGGTCAGAGGTCAGGGAGAGCACGTCAGAGACGCCATCAACCACGATACCCACCACGCGCTGCCCCAGGTTGAGGACGATCACCACGGTGTTGTCGTTATACTCCACGTCGCCCTGGCTGAACTTCACGCGCAGATCGACGATAGGCACGATCACGCCGCGCAGGTTGGTCACGCCTTTGATAAACGCAGGCGTGTTAGCGATGCGGGTAACCTGATCGTAACCACGAATTTCCTGCACTTTCAGGATATCGATGCCGTACTCCTCATCGCCCAAAGTGAATACCAGGAATTCCTGCCCTGATGGCTCGCCCGCCAGCTTCGTTACATTACTCATACCGGTCATGTTTTTACCTTCTACTTAATCAGGCGGCTGTGTACGCCACACGTTGTTCACGATTTAATCCCTGAAGCGCCGACACATCGACGATCAGCGCCACGCTGCCATCGCCCAGAATGGTCGCAGCAGAAATCCCCGGCACTTTGCGGTAGTTGCTTTCGAGGTTCTTCACCACCACCTGGTGCTGACCAATCAGCTGATCGACCAGCAGCGCGTAGCGGCGACCGGCACTTTGCAGGATCACCACGATGCCCTGCGTGGCTTCGGTTTTCGCGCCGTCCACTTCGAACACTTTCCACAGTTCAACCAGCGGGAGATACTCGCCGCGCACTTCCAGCACGCGCTCGCCGCCCGCCAGCGGATGCAGATCTTCCTCACGTGGCTGCAGGGATTCCATCACCGCGTTCAGCGGCAGAATGAAGACTTCGTCCGCCACTTTGACTGACATGCCGTCAAGGATCGCCAGCGTCAGCGGCAGCAGGATGCGAATGGTGGTACCAGAGCCCTGTTTAGACTGGATCTCAACGTGGCCGCCCATCTCCTGGATGTTACGTTTCACCACGTCCATGCCCACGCCGCGCCCGGACACGTCAGTCACCTGCTCGGCGGTTGAGAAGCCCGGCGCGAAGATCAGCATGCCCACTTCTTCGTCGGTCATGTTTTCGTTAACCGCCATGCCCTGCGAAATCGCCTTCGCGAGAATACGCTCGCGGTTCAGGCCCGCGCCGTCATCGGTCACTTCGATGCAGATGTTTCCGCCCTGATGTTCCGCGGAAAGAATCAGGTTTCCGACAGGGGATTTCCCCGCCGCCACGCGGTTTTCCGGCAACTCAATGCCGTGGTCGAGGCTGTTACGCACCAGGTGCGTTAACGGGTCAATGATGCGTTCAATCAGGCTTTTGTCCAGCTCGGTGGAGCTGCCCATCAGCGTCAGTTCGATCTGCTTATTGAGCTTGCTGGCCAGGTCGCGCACCAGACGCGGGAAGCGGCTGAAGACATATTCCATCGGCATCATACGGATGGACATCACCGATTCCTGCAGATCGCGGGCGTTACGTTGTAACTGACCCATGCTGGTAATGAGATCGCCGTGGGTTACCGGGTCCAGTTCGTTAGAACGCTGTGCCAGCATTGACTGGGTGATCACCAGCTCACCGACGAGGTTAATCAGCTGATCAACCTTCTCAACCGCCACGCGGATGCTGGTGGATTCGCTGGAGCGCGCGGCCGGTTTTTCACCCCGAGCAGGTGCAGCCGTATCTTTCGGCACGGCTTTTAATGCAGGCGCGGCCGGTACGACGGCAGGCGCAGCCGCTTGTGCGACCTCTTCCACTGCGACAGGGGCATCGACTGCCGCGGCTTCAGTTTCAAAGGCAATTTGGTCGGCTTCGATAACAAAGCACAGCACCGCCACAATATCGTCCTGACTGATACCGTCATCCAGCGTCGCGGCGAGGCTGTCTTTACCTTTCACCACGTTGCTCAATGTCGCCAGGTTGCCCAGTTCTTCTTCGAGAAGGTTGACTTCGCTCTCTTTAAGACGGGATAACACCACGCGCAGTTTCGCCGGGCGGTCGGCAACGGGCGCCGCATCCTGTGCGGCCATGGCATCAACAACGCTCAGCTTCGCCGCCGGTACGGCAGCGACCACGTCACCTTTTGCTTCCAGCGCCAGCTGGCGCAGCGCGTTGCAGATATATTCAAAGCTGGCGGCATCAGGCTCTGCCGAACTTTTATAGGCGTCGAGCTGTTCCTGCATAATATCTTTGGTTTCCAAAAACAGGTTGATAATGTCGGTATTGAGCTGCATCTCACCGCGTCGTGCTTCATCCAGCAGGTTTTCCATTAAATGGGTCGTTTCCTGCAAAATGGTAAATCCAAAGGTCCCTGCACCACCTTTAATAGAATGCGCTGCACGGAAAATGGCATTGAGCTGCTCTGAATCCGGTGCTTCAGGCACCAGGTCCAGCAGGTGTTGCTCCATATCGGCCAACAGTTCATCGGCTTCATCAAAAAATGTCTGGTAAAAATCGCTAATATCCATGCTCACGCTATCACCTCGGATTGGCTGGTGGCGATGTTGGAACGGCAGCCGAAGGAACGGCCCCAGGCTGTTTTAAATCGTCCAGTGACTCATTCTGACTTTCGGCGTTTTCATGCAGGATGGCCTGCTCCGCCTGCTGGTTCAGCACTAAAAGACTGATACGACGGTTGATGGCGTCGTCCGGCCCGCGGTCGGTGACGCGCATGGTTGCTGCCATGCCGACCACGCGCAGAACCTTGCCATCATCAAGCCCACCCGCCACCAGCTCGCGACGCGAGGCGTTGGCACGATCGGCAGAAAGCTCCCAGTTGCTGTATCCCTTCTCACCGCTGGCGTACGGGAAATCATCCGTGTGGCCTGACAGGCTGATTCGGTTAGGAATGCCGTTCAGGACCGGGGCAATGGCGCGTAAAATATCGCGCATGTACGGTTCGACTTCCGCACTGCCGGTTTTAAACATTGGGCGATTCTGGCTGTCGATAATCTGGATGCGCAGACCTTCCTGCACCAGATCGATCTTCAGGTGCGGGCGCAACGCGCGCAGTTTCGGGTCCGCCTCAATCAGCTGATCGAGATCGCCACGCAGTTTCTTCAGGCGCGCCTGTTCCATTCGTCTTTTCAGATCGTCGATGTTTGGCTCTTTTTTCACTTCACCCTTCTGCTGGGTGTAATCGTCGCCACCGCCAGGAATGGGGCTCTCGCTGTTCGAAATGCGCGGCCCACCGGTCACTGCCGTTGCCAGCGGCGTTCTGAAATATTCCGCAATCTGGATCAGCTCTTTCGGGCTGGAGATGGAGATCAGCCACATCACCAGAAAGAACGCCATCATGGCAGTCATAAAGTCGGCGTAAGCAATTTTCCACGAGCCGTGGGAACCGTGTCCGTGCCCCTTATGCTTGCGCTTTTTTACGATGACGATCGGATGGGACTGGTTTTTCATGCGTCCTCAGTTGTCGTCTGTTGGTTTGGGTTTTTCACCGCACGCACGTGTTCTTCAAGCTCGATAAACGACGGACGCTCGCTGGAGTACAGCGTTTTACGGCCAAATTCGACGGCGATCGGTGGTGCGTAACCGTTGAGGTTGGAGAGCAGCGTGATCTTCACGCACTGCATCATTTTGGTGGTTTCCGCGCTCTTTTGACGCAGAACGCTCGCCAGCGGGGAGATAAAACCGTACGCCAGCAAGATACCGAGGAAAGTCCCGACCATCGCGTGGGCAATCAGCGCACCTAACTCTGCCGCCGGACGATCCGCCGAGGCCAGCGCGTGAACCACCCCCATCACCGCCGCAACGATACCAAACGCCGGAAGCGAGTCGCCCACCAGCGCCAGGCTGTTGGCTGGCACTTCAGATTCGCTTTCGTGGGTTTCGATCTCTTCGTCCATCAGCGCTTCAATTTCGAAGGTGTTCATGTTGCCGCTGATGATCAGGCGCAGGTAATCGACGATAAAATCCAGCATCATCGCGTCAGCCAGGATACGTGGATAGCTGGCGAAGATTTCGCTCTCTTTCGGGTTTTCGATGTCACGCTCCAGCGAGAACATGCCCTGCTGACGTGACTTCGCCATCAGGCGATAGAGCAGCGCCAGCAGATCCATATACATGCTTTTGGTGTATTTCGAGCGACGGAACAGCAACGGAATCGCTTTCAGCGTGCCCTTGATCGATTTACCGTTGTTACCAACGATAAAAGCCCCTACCCCTGCACCGCCGATGATAATAAGTTCAGCCGGTTGATAGAGTGCTCCAAGGTGCCCGCCGGTCATCATGTAACCGCCGAAAACTGTACCGAGAACTACCAGGTAACCTAATAAGATAAGCACGACATCATCCTTCCGCTAGTGACTAAGGCAGGACGTTCATTTCGACAGCGTTACCGGAATGCGGGGTAAAAAAAAGCAGCGGTAATTGCTTACCGCTGCTGGAATCTTGCCCACACGTTCGGGTTAAACAGCTTGTTCGATCTGTTCATCCAGCAGTTGTGGAATAATATCGGCAGCATCCCGGGAAAGTTTACGTCTTTTTACGGCGCGGGATGGAGGCTGGCATAAACTACAGGCGAAGCTGCCAGCAGGCTGATGAGCATGGGTAATAAAATTGCCATCGCAGCAGTTGCAGCGAGACAGTTCAAGCATTCCGCTTTCAACAAAACGCACCAGCGTCCATGCGCGGGTCAGTGCCAGCAGGGGTCCATCTTCCTGCTGAGGGCATTGTTCAAGGTAAAGTTTATACGCTTTGATCACGGCATCGACGCCGCTACACAAACCGGTTTTCAGAAGGTACTGCCAGGCGTTACAGAACATCGATGCATGGATATTCTGTTCCCAGGTCATAAACCAGTCCGTTGAGAACGGCAGCATTCCTTTAGGCGGTGGACTACCACGTAATTCTTTATACAGTTTGATGAGACGACCACGGCTCAGCTGAGTCTCGCTTTCCAGCATTTGTAAACGAGCACCCAGCGTAATCAGCTCCATTGCCAGCTGTATATCACGCGCTTCCTGAACAATGCTTTTCTCGCTCATTTTTATGCCCTTTTCTTACGGGCAACGTCATCAGGCTGGCTGATTTCGCTGAGCAATCGTGTGGAGAGAAGAATACCGGTATGGACCTGTTGAAGATCGTCAACGCGGGATTCCTGGGTCAGACGCGTGATTGTCTGCGGATTATCAAAGCGGAACTGGCAAACGAGTTGATTCGTTTCTGCCAGCTTGACCATTTGCGGGAGTGTTAATCCCCCCAACATGGTTGCCATCTCTTCGTTAATACCCAGACGAAACATCGCGGACGCTTTGTCCTGACTAATCAAACGCTGCGCGAGCAGTAAATATGACAAATTGATGTCATAGATATGTTTTAGCAACTCGGATGTATGCATTGTTCCCATCCCGAATAACCAACTATTATTTTTATGCGGAAAGACCGCACCCCGTGATGTCGCCGGGAAATCACCCGGTATAAAAAAGAAAAGGCTAAATGCATAGTTGAATTTAGGTTTGTATTCAGCAAAACGTACAACAGCTGAAACGCAGCTGCGCCTCATATCGTTTTATCATTTCTTACAAATAACTAAGATTTTTCCTAATTCGACGCAAACTCTACTCGTCAGTTTTGACACATACAATGCAGCCATCCTCAAATTTAAAAAAAATGTGATCTACGTCACACAATTTAAGTGAATATTCTCCATAAATCCATCAGTATGACTTGTAATTTGGTCAAAATTTCACCAAACGAGACTGTTTTATATTCTTGAAGAGCGAATACTCATGCATGCGTATGAACAGATACGGCATAGCAATTGCTTTTTCTGCTTATATTGACTACGCCAATCATTCACATCGCGTACATCTGGCAGTCACACTTCCATTACTTAGTAAAAACATATAGTTATGAAAAAAGTGCATAAAATTTATTTCACTGCGTGATCATTCAAATTGTGTTTATAACAGGTTAAAACGATTTAACGCGACTGACTAAAAAAAGTGTGATTTACGTTAAGTTGTTAATTTTTTTCATTTGGACACACTTTGCAATTATTCTTCTTATAAGAATAATTAATGAATAATTATGATAAGCTTCACACTAATGCCTTATTCCCCCCTTGCGGAAGTCTTGAAATCGCGGTAAAGCTGAAGAAACCTTGTTGTTCAGACATCAAAGGAGTGCGTGATGAGTTACACCCATCTTCTTGTTTCTGTTGCGGTTTCGCCGGAAAGTCATCAACTCGTCGCCCGTGCCGTTTCTATCGCCAGGCCCACCAATGCTCGCATCAGCCTGATCACACTGACAGCCGAACCCGAAATGTACAATCAACTGGCAGCCCCCATGCTCGAGGATATTCGTGAGGTTTTGCAGGAAGAAACACAGCAGTTTCTGCGAGAACTGGTAGAAAAGGCGCAATATCCGGTTCACCAGACCATTATTGCCACCGGGGAATTAAACGAACATATTCTTAGCTTGTGCCAAAAACAGAATATTGATTTGGTGATCTGCGGTAATCATAACCAAAGCTTTTTTTCGCGCGCGGCATGTTCGGCGAAATCGATTGTCGCCTCAAGCCAGGTCGATGTGTTGTTAGTCCCTCTCGGGGGCTCATAAAGCCCCCGAGGAATATCACGCCAGTTTAGGGAAAGTCGCGATCTTTTTTTGCAGCTGTCCCTCATGGCTCTGCGGTTCAATTTCACGCAGATCGTCTATAAAACGAGCCTGCCAGTGGTTAATGTCATTTTTACGGATGGTCTCCATCATCTCCGCATGGCGAGATATACGCTCCGCCAGCGGCATGGTTAAGGCGCGGTGTAGGGCGTTCGCGACGTCATCGCGATCGTAAGGGTTAACGATGAGTGCTGAAGTAAGCTCATTCGCCGCACCGGCAAATTGAGACAGCACCAGTACCCCAGGGTCCGCAGGATCTTGTGCTGCGACATACTCCTTTGCCACCAGATTCATCCCGTCACGCAGGGGCGTCACCAGCCCG
Source organism: Enterobacter sp. B79-1 (assembly GCF_057444735.1). Taxonomy (NCBI): domain Bacteria; kingdom Pseudomonadati; phylum Pseudomonadota; class Gammaproteobacteria; order Enterobacterales; family Enterobacteriaceae; genus Enterobacter; species Enterobacter sp. B79-1. The sequence goes on along the minus strand of NZ_JBYAZJ010000002.1, from coordinate 388,174 downwards.
ACGTCCGCATAGCGGAAGACCTTCATCAGGATCTTGCGCTCAAAGTGTTGATTCAGATAGAAAAGGGGTGTCCAGCCCAGCTGTCCGTAGCGGCCGTTGATGCGCCCTGCTTCGGTCTCCAGCTGGTGACGAATATCCTGATAAGCCTGCACCTCGCCGCGCGACGTCGGCGCTATCTGCGTATAGCGAATTTTGCCGTGATGCTGCGGATATTTCTCCAGTAACGTCTCATACGCCAGGAAGCGCTCCGGTAAGCCTTTGGAGTAATCGAGGCGCTCTACTGAAAAGATATTCTTAACGTTTTTAAGCTCATTTTTAAGCTGTGCCAGTTTTGGCGGCAACGGGCCAGACGCTTGTTCGGCAATTTCTTCCGGCTCGATGCCGATAGGATAAACCTCCGTATGGAAGTTTTTCCCCCAGGCCGCGTGCGATTTTCCGCCATGCGTAACCAGCCGCGTTTTACCCGACACGCTGTCGAGGAAAGCCAGCCTGTCATTTTCAGTCTGGAAACCCAGGAGATCGTAATCGGACAGTGCTTCCAGGATCTCGTCGTGCTGCGGAAGCGCCGTGAAGATCTCCGGCGTCGGGAAGGGTATATGCAGGAAGAAGCCGATACGGTTGTTGACGCCGCGTCTTCTCAACTCTCTGGCAAAGGGCAGAAGATGATAATCGTGGATCCATAAAATATCGTCTTCTTTAATTAATGGCAGCAGTTTATCGGCCAGCAGCGCATTGACGCGCATATAGCCTTCATATGACTCACGCTGGAATTTGACCAGATCCAGGCGGTAGTGGAAGGCAGGCCACAGTACGGCATTAGAGAACTCGGAATAATATTCGTTATAGTCCTGTTCGTTCAGGGCGAAAGAGGCCCACGTAATGTTGCCGCGCGAGACTTTCTTAAGCGGCTTGTCTTCGTTACTGATTTCCCCACTCCAGCCAAACCAGAGTCCTCCGGCGGCTTTTAGGGCACCTAATACCCCCACCGCCAGGCCACCCGCGCTGGCTTTTTTATCATCCGGCGGTGCAATGCGATTAGAGACGACGATTAAGCGACCCATATAGATTTCTCCCGTTGTGTTGCGCTATTTGTTGTTGTTGCTGGTTAGCGACGTCAGATATCCACTGCCAGACGCTGGCGACGCTTTCCAGCCGCCATCCGGCACAGGTTTCTCCAGGCCCGACTTTGACAGACATCCCGCCGGCCTTATTGACCACCATAAACCCGGCCTCATCGGTCAGGTCATCCCCCAAAAATACTGGCTTACGCCCCTGAAAAGGCGGCTCGGCCATAAACGCCGCAATAGCAGCGCCTTTGTTGATCCCTTCAGGTTTAATCTCAATGACGCACTTCCCCGGCTGTAACGCGAGCTCCGGGTGCGCATCGGCCACGCCGCGGGCGATGGCAAAGACTGCCGCTTCATGATGCGGTGCCTGACGATAGTGCAGAGCAAAGGCCATACCTTTGGCTTCCAGCTCGGTACCCGGCAGCGCCTCCAGAGCAGAAGAGAGATGAGTATGCAGCGACTGAATTAAGGCATCGGGGAGTGAGACAATATGCTGTTGATCATGGATATCGCGGCGCTCCGCTCCGTGTACACCGGCCAGCGGAAAGTGATATGGACTGGCGAGCACGTCCAGCTCGGCCATTGAGCGCCCTGAAATCAATGCCAGTGCTCCCTCGTTCATCCGCGAGAGCTGCTGCAAATTCTCTAACACCGTATCCGGTACAACGACCTCATCTGGATGCGGCTTTATCCCGGCGAGTGTTCCGTCGAGGTCAAAAAAGAAAGCAAATTTTCCGGGCAGTACAGGCGGTGCGGTTAACAAGTCAGCCACCCTTTTCCTCCTTACAGTGAGTAAACAGCCATGTAAGTATAGACAGTGTGACGGTGCTCGCCATTTGACAACCGCCCCGTCAGTAAAACTGGCGGGGCGGTTAAGGGGTCAACTATGGTTATTAGTTGAGCAATAAAAAGCGCGGAAAGGCGTTAAACGGTACGCTTCGCTTTTTGCTTGTAACGGTCGAAAATCACGGCTGCGAGCAGGATCAGACCACGCACCACGTACTGCGAGAATGGCGAAATATTCAACAGGTTCATGGCGTTCTCCACCGTCCCCAAAATCAGGATACCGGCCACCACATATGAGATTTTTCCGATGCCGCCTTTCAGGGAAACGCCCCCTAAAACGCAGGCTGAGATGACGATCAGCTCGTAACCAATGGAGGTCATCGGCTGGCCGCTGGTCATGCGCGACGCCAGAATGATCCCTGCTGCTGCGGAGACCAGCCCGGAGAGTACAAAGATAATGATCTTGGTGCGCACCACCGGCACCCCCGCCAGGCGCGCCGCCTCTTCATTCCCGCCAATCGCCAGCGTGTTACGGCCAAACGTGGTGCGGTTAAGCAGGAAGCCAAACAGGATCAGGCAGGCGACCGTCAGCCAGATTGGCGCAGGCAGACCCAGCCAGTTGGCATAGCCCAGGGTAAAGAAGCGCTCGTCTTCGATCCCCACGGCTTTCCCGTCGGAGATGATGTAGGCCAGACCGCGCACAATTTGCATGGTCGCAAGCGTCGTGATCAGGGCGTTAATCTTCAGGCGGGCAATCACAAACCCGTTCACCAGGCCGCTCAGCACGCCGAGCATTAACCCTGCAAAGACGCCAATCCACAGGCTCTCGGTCATGTTGATGACGACTGCCGTGGTCACGCCTGCACAGGCGATTACCGAGGCCACCGACAGGTCAAAATCGCCCGACGCCAGGCAGAACAGCATGCCGCAGGCCACCATGCCGGACATGGAGATTGCCAGCCCCAGCCCCTTCATATTAATGAAGGTGGCAAAGTTCGGTACAAAAATCGCGCAGGCGAGGAACAGCGCGGCAAAGACCACCAGCATACCGTACTGGTCCCAGATGCGGCCAAAACTGAAAGCCGACTTCGGCGCTCCGGATGTGGTTACAGAGGACATCATTGACTCCTTACTCAGGCGACAGCCTGGCTAACTTTAGGCATGGCGAGACTCAACGCCTGTTGTTCATTCGCCTGTTCATGCAGCAACTCACCGGCAATTTCACCTTCACGCATCACGACGATGCGGTCGGCAACGCCAAGCACCTCAGGCAGATCGCTGGAGGCGAACAGCACCGCCACGCCGCGTTTTGCCAGTTCATAAATCACGTTATAGATTTCGTGTTTTGCCCCCACGTCGATACCGCGCGTCGGCTCATCCAGCAAAATGACCTTCATATCTTCCGACAGCCAGCGGCCCAGAATGGCTTTTTGCTGATTACCGCCGGAGAGGTTCATGATCAGCTGCTCCGCACCCGGCGTTTTGATGTTCAGCGAGCGGATATGGTGGTCGGCGTTGCTCGCTTCCCAGCCGTCATTGATCAGGCACCCCGCGCGGATGTATTTGCGTCTTGCAGAGATATTGATGTTGTCGCGCACCGAGTGGACCGGAATGATCCCCTCCGCTTTGCGATCTTCCGGGCAGAGCATCATGCCCGCATTGATCGCGTGAGCGGGCTTCTGGATATCGATTTTTTGACCGTCAATCGAGACCTGCCCCTGTGTGATCCGCGTGCCGCCAAACAACCCTTTCATCAGTTCGCTGCGCCCTGCCCCGACAAGGCCAAACAGTCCGACGATTTCACCGCTGCGCACCGAAAGAGAAATCGGCGTGCGTACGCCGGGCGCTTTAACGTTATCCAGACGCAGACGCTCCGGGCCGTACTCGCGCGGCTGCCAGTGGTAAATATCGCCCAGCTCGCGTCCGACCATCGCCTGAACCAGCTGGTCATGGTTAACCTGTGCCATGTCCGTGAACGTCCGCACGTAACGACCGTCCTTAAACACGGTGATGGCATCGCTTAAGGCAAAGATCTCCTCCATACGGTGCGAAACGTACAGAATAATGCGGCCTTCTTTGCGCAGCTCGCGGATCACGCGGAACAGATTTTCAATTTCACGGGCGGAGAGCGAACTGGTCGGTTCATCAAAGGCGATAATCTTGGCGTTACGCGCCAGCGCCTTGGCAATTTCAACCATCTGCCACTGGCCGATGGAGAGATATTTCAGGGGCGTTTGCGGATCAACATCCAGCCCAAGGTGTTTAAGCTGCAGCCCCGCTTCGTAATTGAGTAGCGAACGATTTACCACGCCGCTTTTGTGCGGAAGCTGACCTAAATAGATGTTCTCTGCCACGGTCATTTCAGGAATGAGGTGCAGTTCCTGATAGATGATGGCGACCCCGGCATTGAGAGCCGCCGTCGTATCGGCAAACGCCACCTCTTCGCCGCGTATCGCCAGCGTGCCGGTTGTGGGGGTGTAGTTACCGCTGAGAATTTTCAACAGCGTGGATTTTCCCGCGCCGTTCTCCCCCATCAGCGCATGGACCTGACCGGCATGGCAGTCGAAGCTGATATCGGTCAGCGCGTTAACACCGGGGAAGGTTTTCCCGATGCCGCGAAAAGAGAGATAGGGATCAGACTGTTGCATAACGACTCCGTGATTCCTGTAGTGTGTACGTCTGGCCCCTCAGAAAAATGAGGGGCACAATCACAACGTATTACTTACCGCCCAGTCCTTTTTTCGCCAGCTCCTCTTTGAAGTTGTCGCGGGTGATCAGCACCACGTCGGTCACTTCGGTGAATTTCGGCGGTTCAGCCCCTTTGGTCACCCAGTTGTAGAGCATTTCGCTGGATTTGTAGCCGTGAACATCCGGGCTTGGCAGCAGCGAGCCGTAGAAGCCGGTCGCCTGCGCTTTGGACAGTTCGCTGACCGCGTCCACGCCGTTGATGCCGATGCCGATAACGTCAGGCGCCTTGAAGCCCTGGCCTTCGGTTGCGCGCACGCCGCCCAGCACGGTGTTGTCGTTCATGCCGACCACCAGCCAGTGTTTGACTTCCGGATGCTGGACCAGCATAGAGTTAGCCGCGTCGAACGCGCCCGGGATGTCGTTAGATTTGGTTGGTACTTTGTAGATCTGCTTTTCCGGGAAACCGGCCGCTTTCAGGGCGTCCATGGAACCGGTAGTACGACGACGCGCCGTGTCCAGCTCGTCAGCGGTAATCGCCATCACGCCGGTCTCTTTTACATCCCAGCCGCGTTTTTGCATCTCTTTATAGAGTTCCTGGCCCTGACGTTCGCCGATTTTGGTCGCCGCCATCATCACCAGCGGGACGCTGTCCATCGGCTTACCCTTGGCGTTCACGAACTGGTCATCAACCGCAATGACCTTCATGTCATAGCCACGTGCTTTGGCGGCAATCGCTGAACCCAGTTTCGGATCAGGGGTACAGATAACAAACCCTTTCGCACCGCTGGCCGCCAGGCTGTCGATGGCGTTCAGGGTTTTTTCACCGTCCGGCACGGCGATTTTAATCACTTCAAAACCTAAATCTTTTCCGGCTTTATCGGCGAATTTCCACTCGGTCTGGAACCAGGGTTCTTCAGGTTGTTTAACCAAAAAACCGAGTTTTAAATTTTCAGCGATAGCGGATTGTGACATAACGGCAGCCAGGCCGATGGCCGCCAGCGCTTTAGTAAATTTGTGCATGGTAAACTCCAGCTTTAGCAATCTTTTCTGTAGGGAATATTTGCGTGCTTCTTATTTAATCGGACTTAAAACAAGACATTAGCGCTTACCTCGTCATAAGCGTTAGTGCTGGTGATAGTTTTAGCGGGAAATTAATCATCCATAAGAGAGCGGCATCACACCGCAGAATTACAGTAATTGCGTACATAAATTCAGCGGAAAATGACATAAAAACGGCAGGAATTGTCAGACAATTAAAATGGGGTTAAGCAGAATAATCCATAAGATTAGCCAAGAAGTCCCTGACAGCCGGACGCCATCACGTCCGGCGGGGAAATTACCAGGCGTAATAGATGTGATCCGCGTGATCGCGGACAGGCGCTTCGTCACCCAACAGGCGAGCAGAAAGGGTCAGCGCAAAGTCAAACGCGTGGCCCAGACCTTTACCGCTGATCAGGTTTTTATCCTCGACGACCGGTGCATCCACGTATTCACCGTCCGTTACGGTTTCCCATAAATCTCCCGAGCAGACGTAACGGCGTCCTTTGAGTAACCCATTACCGCCCAGCACGCGCGCTGCGGCAGAACAGAGGGGACAAATCAATTTTCCACTTTCATCATGTGTGGACACAAAACGGATGACTTCCCGGCTTGCGGCCAGATTGACGCTTCCCTGCGGCCCTCCGGGTAAAACCACCGCATCGTAAAGCGTGTTCAGACGTTCGGATAACGTACAGTCTGCCACCATCGGGATGTTGTGGTAGCTCACCACCGCCCGAGATTCTGCGCAAGCCAGGGTTTCCACCTCAATATTCAACCGACGCAGAATATCAATCGTAATAATTGCTTCTGCTTCCTCAAAACCAGGTGCCAGCAGCACCGCAACGTTCGCCATGTTAACCTCAGTGAATGGAATATATTAAAACACTGTTTCATTTTCACAGAGTCATCAGGAACAATCCTGCACGGCGATCACATTACCGTCATTTTTGCAAAAATTGATTTAGCGCAACTTTACGCCCATAGAATATATTTTGAATTAATCATGCATATTTGTTCTATTCGCAGAATATTCTGTTACCACACTATTTAACGCTGTGATCCCAGAGCAATAAATATATAAAACCACTTAAAAATCAACCAGTTATTGATGTGTTAATTTATATCCATCTGTTTGAGATTCTGTACTATATTAAAATTTGTAATGTATGGTAAATACGGGATGATTAAGAGTTTTCTTAATCCGGAGACAAGGGTATGCTTATTTATATCGAACACAGGATGTGAATATTCGGTCAATTTCCGTCAATGCAGAATTGCTTTCTGCCATGTGATTTTATCTACCTGCCGGGTCAGGTTTAGCTGCGGACATCACGTCCCACAGTCAATAAGGATATGAGTATGACTACCCAAACGATGATGCAAAAACTGAATGCCCAAATGAACCTGGAGTTCTACGCCTCCAATTTGCACCTGCATTTGAGCGCGTGGTGCTCCGAAAACAGTCTTACTGGTTCAGCCACGTTCTTTCGTACTCAGGCGCAAAGTAACGTCACGCATATGATGCGCGTCTTTAACTTTCTGAAAGCTGCAGGGGCGAACCCTATCGTAAAAGCCCTGGACACGATCGACGATAACTACTCTTCGCTGGAAGAATTGTTCCAGAAAACGCTTGAAGAGTATGAACAGCGCTGCAGCACACTCAGCAAACTGGCTGATGAAGCCAAAGCGCAGCACGACAGCATTACTCTGAAATTCCTGCGCGATATGGACAAAGAGCAGCAGCAGGACGGTACGCTGCTCAAAACGCTTGCGGACGAACTCCGCAATGCGAAGCATGCCGGTTTATGCCCGGAGCAGACTGACCGTCATCTGCTCGACATTGTAACCGTGCAGCGCCACTGAGCGCGACTGACCTGCTCCTGACCGGGGCAGGTTCCTCCCACAACCTCCTGCTTTGCCTGAGATTTAACAAATCAGATCTTGCTCCCAATGAATAACCACACATCGTGTAATGATTTATTTAATTACATAATGTTTGACGAGGGAGCATCATGATCACCATTGAGTTTATTGTTGTTATTGCCTGTCTGCTGGTCGGGACCCGCTTTGGCGGGATGGGACTGGGGCTAATCAGCGGTATTGGCCTGTTTATTCTGAGCTTCATTTTTGGGCTTCAACCCGGCAAACCGCCGGTTGACGTGATGCTGACCATTCTCGCGGTGATTGGCTGTGCGGCCACCCTGCAGACTGCCGGTGGTCTGAACGTGATGATGCAGTTCGCCGAGCGTCTGTTGCGCAAACATCCGCAGCACATCACGCTCCTCGCCCCCTTCACCACCTGGATGCTGACCTTTCTGTGCGGCACGGGCCACGTGGTTTACACCATGTTCCCCATCATTGCCGATATTGCGCTGAAAAAAGGGATCCGCCCGGAACGCCCCATGGCGGTAGCCTCCGTGGCTTCGCAAATGGCCATCACCGCCTCGCCTGTATCGGTCGCGGTTGTGTCGCTGGTGTCGATTCTCGGCGCGCAGCACGGGATTGGTCACGCGTGGGGGATCCTGGAGATCCTCGCCGTATCCGTTCCTGCCTCGCTGTTTGGGGTGGCGATTGCGGCCCTGTGGAGTTTACGTCGCGGCAAAGAGTTAGCGGATGACGTAGAGTTTCAGGAAAAGCTGAAAGATCCGAAACAGCGGGAATTTATCTATGGCGGCACGGAAACGCTCATGAATCAGCGCTTCCCGAAACAGGCCTACTGGTCCACCTGGATCTTCTTCACCGGGATTGCCATCGTGGTTCTGCTCGGTGCCCTGCCTGAATTGCGCCCTGCTTTTGAGGTAAAAGGCAAAATGGCGGCGCTTTCGATGAACCTGGTCATTCAGATGATGATGCTGATTGCCGGTGCTGTCATGCTAATGGCCTGCAAGGTGAATGCCTCTGCCATCTCGAACGGTGCGGTGTTTAAAGCGGGAATGGTTGCGATCTTCTCGGTGTTTGGCGTGGCGTGGATGAGCGATACCTTTTTCCAGGCGCATCTGGATGAACTGAAAATGGCGCTGGAAGGGGTCGTGAAAAGCCACCCATGGACCTATGCCATTGTACTGTTTCTGGTTTCTAAACTGGTGAACAGCCAGGCGGCGGCGTTAACTGCGGTTGCCCCGATGGGGTTAATGCTGGGCATCGATCCGAAAATGCTGATCGCCTTCTTCCCGGCCTCCTACGGCTACTTTGTCTTACCGACCTACCCCAGCGATCTGGCCTGCATCGGCTTTGACCGTTCAGGCACCACCCGCATCGGCAAATTTATCATCAACCACAGCTTCATCCTGCCGGGGCTGATCGGCGTGAGCTGCGCCTGTGCGGCGAGCTACCTGCTGGTCCAGACCTTCTTCTGACAGTATCTCGGGCGACTGACAGGGTCGCCCGTTTCACGGCTTAGTGAGACTCGCCCTGCGGGGTGAATCGCAGCTCAATCAGTGCGATGGCTTTCTGAATAGCGCGAAGCGTAACCGGATCGGCTGCCGCCGGATGGCTGGTAAAATCGATGTTTTTCAGCTGGGTCGACATTTTTTCACGCACTTCGACAGGCGCGATAACGTCAATCACATCAAGGATTTGCTTAATAACCAGCTGACAGGCAACGACGTCAGAGACCAGTTCCTGATCGGCGCTCAGGTTTTGTGACATGGGGTTTCTCCTTAGTTAAAGGCCGCCATAGTAGCAAACCGCGCGCCCTTTCATCTCTTTCTCGTCGCTCGCAGGCATAAAAAAACCTGCCGAAGCAGGTTTTTTTATCAGAACATCGCACCCGGTGGGACGTCTTTGAAAGTCGTGCAGTAGTTAGCCCACATGCTTTTCAGGATTTTGCGCAGTTTCATTATGTTGCTCCAGTAACGTGTTATGCAGGTGTTATTGTCAATGCGCTTATAATATGACCACCATCACAAAAATCAATCATTTTGTGACGAACATCACACCAACAAATCCACCAGTGCTACAACAATGTTACGAAAAAAGCCGCAAAATCCACAGGTTACGTCCATATAAATTCCAGTAAATTTTTATAAAAAATTTTGATACGCCAGGAAAATTATGGGTGCAATCACACGCTGTTAGCCAACAATCCCCCGCACGAAGGCTTCGATCTCTTTATCCTGGCAGTTTTCAAAGAAACACTGCTGGAAGCGTTGACCGGATACGGCGGTTTTCACCAGTTCAGGATCGATGGCGCGCAGGGTATCGAGGTAATTTTCTTTTACCACCGCCGCTTTCACCTGATTCAGGATCCCCGCGTTACGCACCTGAGGCTCTTTACGCTCTGGCGGATACCCCTCGCCGTTACGGCCCGTGAAGGCTTTCTCAAAGATGAAGCGCACGTTCAATTCAGCGCCCCAGCCAAAGCCTTTGGCAAATGGCAGGGACAGCGCGTTACCGTTGTTGATCTGCGCAAACAGGAAGGCGTCAGCAGGATCGATGCAATAGCCGCAAATCACGCCCGGATGGATATTCAGCGACATCAGCGCCCCCTGGCCGGTACCGCAGCCGGTCACGACAAAATCCACGGCTCTGGAATTCAGCAGAATGCTCGCCATAATGCCCAGATGGATATAGGTAAGATGGTGGTCGTTCTCGTCGCTCATTCCGACGTTATAGACCGGGAAGCCTTTTTCATCGGCAACGGCTTTTAGCTCATTAAGGATGATGGGATTTTTAGCTGCCTGGCTGTTTTCCATCATCAGCGCAATTTTCATCGTGTCTCTCCTGAATGTGTGGCGGACAAGCCCGCTGTGGATACCTTATCCCCTTAACCTTACTATCAAACAAACACTCTTTCAAATTAAGTGAAAATGCGTTTTAAAAAACGCAATTGCGCTCACAGTTTCGTGACCTGTTGCGGTTCGTTGCGAAGAGAAAGGGTTGATCTTCGGGCTATTCGAGGCATTGACTGGAACGGTGGACGCTAAAATAGCGTATTTCCCTCTTCACGCAGAGTGAACCATGAAAAGAGTAATCATCGCCGGAACGATCCTGCTTCTCGCGGGATGCAACGTTAACCGTCAGGCGGAGGTCAGTCACCTTGACGCCCCCAACGGGGTTGTCCGCCTCGACTACGGCCAGGCCATGCTGCAAAACGCCCATTCCGATGCGTATGTAAATAACGGCACCGCAGTGAAAGCCTGTCAGGGGATGGGATATGCCACCGCCTCCGCCTATGGTCAGCCTGTCAAAACCTGTACCCTGATTAGCGGATCGCTGTGCCTGAACGAGAGCGTGACCATTCAGTATAAATGCATGGGTTACGCCGTGAATCCTAACGTCACGAATCCATGGTATTAATGCCGTCTGCCAGCAGCGCTGGCAGTTTTTTAATTAAGAACACAAACAATTCTCATTAATAAATATAAAACGTGCCAATGCGTGTTATTCCCATTCGTATTTTTAAATAAACAAATATTTATTTTACGTTTTGCAAATAATTAAATAACAAATTATAGTGTCGCTCATTGTGAACCAGAAATAATAAACCGGAGCGCCACCATGCTGAAAACTGAAATGATCGACAAGCTCAATGCTCAAATGAACCTTGAGCTTTATTCATCCCTTCTTTACCAGCAGATGAGCGCCTGGTGCAGCTATCACAGCTTTGAAGGTGCCGCCGCGTTTCTGCGTCGTCACGCACAGGAAGAGATGACGCATATGCAGCGTCTCTTCGATTATCTGACGGATACGGGCAGCCTGCCGCGCATTGATACGGTTGCCTCTCCGGTTGCGGAATACGGTTCTCTTGATGAACTGTTCCGCGCCACTTACGAGCACGAACAGCTGATCACCCAGAAAATTAATGAACTGGTTCACGCTGCAATGACCAGCCAGGATTATCCGACCTTTAATTTCCTGCAATGGTACGTTGCTGAGCAACACGAAGAAGAAAAACTGTTTAAATCCGTGCTGGATAAATTGTCTCTGGCCGGTAAATCAGGTGAAGGTCTTTACTTTATTGATAAAGAACTGGCGACACTCGATACGCAGAATTAATTCCCACACGGTGCTGAACGCTCAGCACCGTTTTAATGTCCCCCTCTGTTTATTACCTCCCCCCTTCGCCTCACCGTTCAACAGATACTTGCCCCTGGCCAAAGCGTAAACTTAAAATTACACACGTTGTAACGGTGATTTGACGAGTTCACAATTTTCCCTTACTCTGCGCCGCAGATTAGGTCGCGATTAAGAATCGTTGTAGAGGAAAGCGTGAAAAACAGAGCTCTGGGAAGTATTTTCATCGTCGCAGGAACGACGATTGGCGCAGGAATGCTGGCCATGCCGTTGGCGGCCGCAGGCGTCGGGTTTGGCGTAACGTTATTGCTTCTCGCCACACTCTGGGCGTTGATGTGTTACACCGCTCTGCTGTTACTGGAGGTTTATCAGCACGTCCCTGCAGACACGGGTTTAGGTTCGTTGGCTGCACGCTACCTGGGACGTTATGGCCAGTGGGTTACAGGCTTTAGCATGATGTTCCTGATGTACGCCCTGACGGCTGCCTACATTAGCGGAGCCGGAGAGCTGATCGCGTCCAGCGTCAATGACGGGTTTGGTACACACATTACGCCAGGCACAGGCGCGGTCTTCTTCGCGCTCATCGGCGGCGGCGTGGTGTGTATTGGCACATCGCTTGTCGATCTGTTTAACCGCTTTCTGTTCAGCGCCAAGATTATTTTCCTGGTTGTGATGCTGGTTCTGCTTGCGCCGCACGTTCACAAGATTAACCTGCTGACGCTGCCGCTGGAAAAAGGGCTGGCGCTTTCCGCGATCCCGGTGATTTTCACCTCGTTCGGTTTTCACGGCAGCGTGCCGAGTATCGTCAGCTATATGAATGGCGATACCCGCAAGCTGCGCCGCATTTTTATCATCGGCAGCGCGATTCCGCTGGTCGCCTACATCTTCTGGCAACTGGTCACGCTGGGCAGCATTGACTCCTCAACCTTTATCGGTTTAATGGCTGCGCATTCCGGCCTGAATGGTTTCCTGATGGCGCTGCGTGAGGTGGTGACCTCTCCACACGTCGAACTGGCGGTACATTTGTTCGCTGACCTGGCGCTGGCGACGTCGTTTTTGGGCGTGGCGCTCGGCCTGTTTGATTATCTGGCCGATCTGTTCCAGCGCCGCAATACCGTTGCCGGACGCTTGCAAACGGGTGCAATTACCTTCCTGCCGCCACTGGCCTTTGCGCTGTTTTACCCGCGTGGCTTTGTGATGGCGCTGGGCTATGCGGGTGTGGCGTTATCCGTCCTCGCGCTGCTGTTGCCTTCCCTGCTGGCATGGAAGAGCCGTCAGCAGCATCCTCAGCAAGGTTATCGCGTGGCAGGGGGTAAACCGCTGCTGTGCATCGTGTTTGCCTGTGGCGTGGTGATTATTCTGGTGCAATTCCTCATAGCAGCGGGAATGCTGCCGGAAGTGGGGTAATAAAAAAGGGGCTACGATTAGCCCCTTTCTTTATTAATGCAAACAACAACCCTTGAACTTCTTCCCGCTGCCGCACGGGCAAGGATCGTTACGCCCGACCTTCGTGCCGTTAACAATCGGTTTTTGTGTTTCCTGCTGCTGCGGGTTAGCAACCCAGTAGTTGTATAAACGCAGCGCTGCGGGCTGGATGCTCTCGATGCTGGCGGTATACTCTTCTTCGGTCAGTTCATCCAGCTTTTCGCTGCCCTCTTCCGTCCCGTGCAGAGCAATCACATCCAGATCGGCTTTCAGTTCGTCAGGCAGTGACGACCAGTCGGTCAGCGCCACGCCGCGCATGTAGCCATAGCACCACTCTTCAACCACGGTGTAGCTTTGGCCATCAACGTCGTTAAAACCAAACATGGGCTCGAACTGATCCGGATACTCGCTCAGGCGCTCAGCAATGTCGTTCATATGCTTAAAGCAGAGATCGATAAAACGGTTCATTTCACGATCGTTTTTCCAGCGCGGAATGTACTTCTCGCCGCCCCAGACCGCTACCAGCCAGGCATCGGGTTCAACCACCCTTGGGCCGGAAAGCACTGCGGTAAGCATGCCGTCCAGTTCGGATACGTCAATCACGGACGCATCGTCATGACCGTAAGACATTAACGTCTCTTCCAGCCACTCCATTTCGCTTTCATTTAATGGGCCTTCAGTCATTGCTGACACTCCTGATAAAAAAGGAAACGATCCTAACACATATCGTACGCCTTTCCTGGCTGAAGTTGAGGTATTTATTGCTGCAAAAACGTGCAAATCGTGACCCTTGCACAACTTATGGGCTTTGTTGTTAACGAGATGTGATCTCCGCTGTAATTTCAGTGCGTCCCGCAAGGCAGCGTAAATCGGCGCTCTATACTCAACTATGTCGCAACCCGGTCAATGGGTTAACCATTCTGGCAACGATTTTGCTTAATGTTCTGCGCGCAAACTGCGCATGGAAACCTCGCCGTATTAAGCAGGATGTGGCCTGGATTTTGTTCGTTTAGTGCATGTTGTTCTCGATCTTATTTATAGATTGGCTGCGCCGTAGGGCGTTTGGGTTGACGCCGTGGTGCAAAAACCTCTTTGCTAAGGAACACAATAATGTCGCTGAAATTTATCAGAAGTCCCCTTTCTCTTGTGTTAGCCGGTTGTCTGGTGACGGCATTTTCCGCCCAGGCCGATATTGTGATTGGCGTGGCCGGGCCGTTTACAGGCCCAAATGCCACCTATGGCGATCAGTACTGGCATGGCGCAACGCAGGCCGCAGAAGACATTAACGCCGCGGGAGGGATCAACGGTGAGAAAATTAAGCTGGTTCAGGGAGATGATGCCTGCGAGCCTAAACAGGCTGTTGCCGTCGCTAACCGTTTAGTCGACCAGGACAAAGTCAATGCGGTTGTCGGCCATTTCTGCTCCTCTTCCACCATGCCCGCCTCCGAGGTGTATAGCGATGCGGGCATTATTGCCATCACCCCCGGTTCGACTAACCCCCTCATTACCGAGCGCGGCATGAGCGATATGTTCCGCATGTGCGGGCGGGACGATCAGCAGGGGCAAGTCGCCAGCGACTTCATCATCGATAAGCTGAATGCCAAACGTGTGGTGATCATTCACGATAAAGACACCTACGGTCAGGGGTTAGCGGACGCCACCAAAGCGGCGCTTGCCAAACGCGGCGTGAAGGATGTGATGTATGAAGGCTTATCACGTGGGGAAAAAGACTTTAACGCGCTGGTAACGAAAATTGGCGCGCAAAAACCGGACGTGGTGTTCTTCGGGGGCTGCCACCCTGAAGCGGGTCCGCTGGTGCGCCAGATGCGTGAACAGGGCGTACAGGCGAAATTCTTCTCAGGGGACTGTATCGTCAATGAAGAGATGGTCACCGCCGCGGGTGGCCCGCAGTACACCAACGGTATCTACATGACCTTTGGTAAAGATCCGCGACTGATCCCGGACGGTAAAGCGGTGATTGATAAATTCCGCGCCGGTAAATTCGAACCAGAAGGGTACACCCTTTACTCCTATGCCTCCATCCAGGCCATTGCCGCCGCCTTCAAGGCCACCGGAGGCAAAGACTCCGCCAAAGCCAGCGAGTGGCTGAAAGCGAACGCCGTCGACACGGTGATGGGCAAAAAAGCCTGGGACAGCAAAGGCGATCTGAAAGTGTCTGACTACGTGGTTTATCAGTGGGACGACAAGGGAAAATATAAGGAAGTGCAGTAACGGGACGGAGTCACGCTCAACGTCGGCAGGTTCGCCTGCCGACGCGGAATACACATCGGGCTGCACGCGTCGTGCGGCCTATAAAAAGAGCGCGCGATGATGAGTACATTCTTCCTGCAACAGTTAATCAACGGATTAACGCTGGGCTCCGTCTACGGCTTAATTGCCATCGGCTACACCATGGTGTACGGCATCATTGGCATGATCAACTTCGCCCATGGCGAAGTGTATATGATCTCGGCCTATCTCTGTGCCATCGGGCTGGCCCTGCTGTCATTCTTCGGTCTTGAGTCGTTTCCCCTGCTGATTCTGGGCACGCTGGCGTTCACCATCGTGGTGACGGGCGTGTATGGCTGGACTATTGAGCGCATCGCCTATAAACCCCTGCGAAACTCCACCCGACTGGCACCGCTGATCTCTGCCATCGGGATGTCGCTGATTTTGCAAAACTACGCCCAGCTGAGCCAGGGCCCCCGCCAGCAAGGCGTGCCAACCATGCTGGACGGCGTACTTCGCGTGCATCTGGGAGAAGGTTTCGTCCAGATCACCTACACCAAAATCTTTATTCTGATCGCCTCGTTCGCGGGCATGCTGCTGCTCACCTGGATAATCAGCCATACCCGGCTGGGGCGGATGTGTCGTGCGGTGCAGCAGGATCGCAAAATGGCCTCCATTCTGGGGATCAATACCGACAGGATCATTTCGCTGGTCTTTGTGATCGGCGCGGCGATGGCCGGGCTGGCGGGCGTATTGATTACCATGAACTATGGCACCTTTGATTTCTACGTGGGCTTTGTCATCGGCATAAAAGCCTTTACGGCGGCGGTGCTGGGCGGCATCGGCTCTCTGCCGGGCGCCATGCTCGGCGGGTTGATTCTGGGAGTGGCGGAAGCGCAATTCTCCGGGATGGTGAACTCGGATTATAAAGACGTGTTCTCGTTTGGGCTGCTGGTATTGATCCTGATTTTCCGTCCTCAGGGCCTGCTGGGCCGCCCTGTCGTGGCGAAGGTGTGAGGGTGAAGACGATGACATCTGCCGGTTTCTCCCTTAAACGCTGCATTCTGGATGCCGTATTTTCCGGGCTGGTTGCTTTGATTATCTTTGGCCCTATCGCTGGCGTGGTTCTCGACGGTTACAGCTTTAACTTTGCCGGACAACGGCTGGCGTGGATTATTGCCATCGTCATGCTGGGCCGCTTTTTGCTGAGCATCTTCCTGCAGACCGCCCCCGGTGCGCGTTTCCAGGCGAGGTTTGAAGCGGACAGCGCGGGGGTGTATGTCCGCCCTCCCGGATATAAAAGCCGCATGCGTTGGATTATTCCGCTGGTTATTACGCTTGCGATCTGCTTTCCGTTTGTGGCGACCAAATACGTGCTGACCGTTGCCATTCTGGGGCTGATCTATGTTCTGCTCGGCCTCGGGCTGAATATTGTGGTTGGCCTTGCGGGGCTGTTGGATCTGGGGTATGTCGCCTTTTACGCGATTGGCGCATATGGCCTCGCGCTGGGGTATCAGTATCTGGGGTTAGGGTTCTGGAGCATGCTGCCGCTGGCGGCGCTGATGGCCGCCGCCGCCGGTGCGCTGCTTGGCTTCCCGGTGCTTCGCATGCATGGGGATTATCTGGCAATCGTGACGCTCGGGTTTGGCGAGATTATCCGCCTGGTGCTCAATAACTGGCTGACCTTCACTGGCGGCCCAAATGGCGTTTCAGCCCCTGCCCCCACCTTTTTTGGTCTGGAGTTTGGCCGACGCGCCAAAGAAGGCGGCGTGCCCTTCCACGAGTTTTTCCATCTGACCTATAACCCGAACATGAAGTTTATCTTTATTTACGCCGTGCTGTTTTTGGTGGTGCTGATGGTGCTCTACATCAAGCACCGCCTGACGCGAATGCCGATTGGTCGGGCGTGGGAGGCATTACGAGAAGATGAAATTGCCTGCCGCTCAATGGGCCTTAATCACGTGCTGGTGAAGCTTTCTGCTTTTACGCTGGGCGCATCAACGGCCGGGATTGCGGGGGTTTTCTTCGCCACCTACCAGGGGTTCGTTAATCCCACCTCCTTTACCTTTTTTGAATCTGCACTGATTCTGGCCATCGTGGTGCTGGGCGGGATGGGTTCAACGCTGGGCGTTGTGCTGGCCGCCTTTGTCCTGACCGTCACGCCGGAACTGCTGCGCAGTTTTGCCGAGTATCGCGTGCTGCTGTTTGGCGTGCTGATGGTGGTCATGATGATCTGGCGTCCGCGCGGTTTGATCCGCATTAACCGCAGCGGCTATGCCGTGCGTAAGGGGGTCGCGCCATGAACGGAACCATATTACGCGTTGAGCACCTGATGATGCACTTTGGTGGGATTAAAGCGTTAAATGACGTCAACCTTGATGTACAACGCGGGTCGATTACCGCCCTCATCGGGCCTAACGGCGCGGGGAAAACAACCGTGTTTAACTGCCTGACGGGCTTCTACAGGGCGTCCGGCGGAAATATCTTATTCAACACCCGCAGTAAAACCACCAATGTGATTCAGGTTCTTGGTCAAAAATTCCAGCCCGGTGACTGGATTAACCCAGCCCGGTTAGGGTCGCGTCTTTTCTACAAAATGTTCGGTGGAACACACCTGGTAAACCGCGCGGGACTTGCGCGCACGTTCCAGAATATCCGCCTGTTTCGCGAGATGTCGGTCGTCGAAAACCTGCTGGTTGCGCAGCATATGCGTGTAAACCGCAATCTCCTCGCCGGTGTGCTCAACACCCCCGCCTATCGTCGGGCGGAAAGTGATGCCCTCGATCGTTCATTTTACTGGCTGGAAGTGGTGGACCTGGTGGACTGCGCCAATCGCCTCGCGGGGGAAATGTCTTACGGTCAACAGCGACGCCTCGAAATCGCCCGGGCAATGTGTACTGGTCCGGAGATGATCTGCCTAGATGAACCTGCCGCAGGCCTGAACCCGGTGGAAACGCACAAGCTCAGCAGCATTATCCGTTTTCTGCGCGACCACCACGACATCACGGTATTACTGATTGAGCATGATATGGGGATGGTGATGGAGATTTCGGACGACATTATCGTGCTCGACCACGGAGACGTCATTGCGCGGGGGAAACCAGAGCAGATCCAGCACGATGAGAAAGTGATTGCCGCCTACCTGGGCACCGACGAGAGCGAGGTTAACCTGTGAGCGAAATGATGCTGGAATTTCGGGAGGTGGACGTTTTCTACGGCGTGATCCAGGCACTGAAACAGGTTTCCCTTGAGGTTAACAAAGGCGAAACCGTGGCGTTGATTGGCGCTAACGGTGCAGGAAAATCGACATTATTGATGTCTATCTTTGGTCAACCCCGGGTCCGGTGTGGGCAGATCCTGTTTTGCGGAGAGGATATCAGCCATAAATCCACCCACTACGTCGCGTCCGGCGGTATCGCCCAGGCGCCCGAAGGACGGCGTATCTTCCCGGATATGACGGTGGAAGAGAACCTGCTGATGGGCACCATCCCGATTGGAAACCAGTTTGCATCTGAAGATATGCAAAGCATGTTCGACCTTTTCCCCCGCCTCAAGGAGCGGCGTAAACAGCGTGCGATGACCATGTCAGGCGGAGAACAGCAGATGCTGGCGATTGCGCGGGCCTTAATGAGCCGCCCTAAGCTGCTGCTGCTGGATGAACCCAGCCTGGGCCTAGCGCCTATCGTGGTGAAACAGATTTTCCAGACGCTGCGCGAGCTGGCACGCAACGGGATGACCATTTTTCTGGTTGAGCAGAATGCGCACCACGCGCTGAAGCTGTCCGATCGCGGGTATGTGATGGTAAACGGGCAGATCCGGCTGAGCGGCAGCGGCGAGGAGCTGCTGGGGAATCAGGACGTGAGAAAGGCGTATCTGGGTGGGGTTTGAGCGTAAATTGCAGGTACAAAAAAACCACCTTTCGGTGGTTTCACGACACTGCTTATTGCTTTGATTATTCTTTGCTTTCCCATGGTAGCCGGAGTGGGACTTGAACCCACACAGCGCGAACGCCGAGGGATTTTAAATCCCTTGTGTCTACCGATTCCACCATCCGGCCAGGGAAGAAAGTGGAGGCGCGTTCCGGAGTCGAACCGGACTAGACGGATTTGCAATCCGCTACATAACCGCTTTGCTAACGCGCCGTAAAACTTTTCAAACTGACACCCGCTGTTGCGCATGTCTTTAATCTGGAGCGGGAAACGAGACTCGAACTCGCGACCCCGACCTTGGCAAGGTCGTGCTCTACCAACTGAGCTATTCCCGCATGTCATCAAGTTGTTTCTAACCACTTGATTTCATTATCGTCCGGCTAGCTGTGCCGCCGTTCGATGCGTTGCATTCTACTGATATGTCGTTTTGAGTCAACGTTATTTTTTGCATCCCCGGATCGTTTGCTGAAAATTACGTCGAAACGATCACTGTTCAAGCAAATCTCCGCGCGCCGCGTTCAAATACTGCAGCATTGACCACAGCGTCAGTACCGCGGCAACCCACAGCAGACCAATCCCCGCCCATTCAACCCAGGCGTTCGGACGCCACAGCATCCAGACCAGCGCCGCCATCTGCGCCGTTGTTTTGACCTTACCAATCCAGGATACCGCCACGCTGCTGCGTTTACCCAACTCCGCCATCCACTCGCGCAGCGCAGAGATGATGATCTCACGACCAATCATGGTTGCCGCGGGCAGCGTGACCCACCAGGTGTGGTAATGTTCAGCCACCAGCACCATCGCGATCGCCACCATGACTTTATCAGCCACCGGGTCGAGGAACGCGCCAAAGCGAGTGCTTTGATTCCAGCGGCGCGCCAGATAACCGTCGAACCAGTCGGTTACCGCAGCGACCAGGAAAATCAGTGCGCAGGCAAAAGGCGCCCAGACGACCGGCAGGTAAAACGCCAGTACAAAGAACGGGATAAGCACGACGCGAAAAAGAGTGAGCAACGTAGGGATATTATATTGCATAGTGGCGGTAACTATTTGTTGTCAGTAAAATTTAGCTCTATGTTGCTACAGAGCCCTCAATGTTTCAACGAGTAGTAGATCTTTTCTGCCAGCCCTTGCGAAATACCCGGCACTTTTGCAATTTCCTCCATGCTGGCATTGAGTAATCCTTGCAATCCGCCCATATACTTCAGCAGCATTTGACGACGTTTTGGTCCAACGCCTTCGATGGTCTCCAGCGTGCTGGTGTTTTTGACCTTCGCCCGTTTTTTACGGTGGCCGCTGATCGCGTGATCGTGCGATTCATCGCGGATGTGCTGGATCACATGCAGCGCGGGCGAATCCGGCGGCAGGCTAAAGCCCTCACCTTCCGGCTCAAAGAAAAGCGTTTCCAGACCCGCTTTACGATCCGCCCCTTTCGCCACGCCCAACAGCAGCGGATGGTTTTTATCCCACTCGACGTCGAGTGATTCAAACACCGCCTTCGCCTGCCCGAGCTGCCCTTTCCCGCCGTCGATAAGGATCACGTCCGGGATCTTGCTCTCTTCGATGGCTTTACCATAGCGTCGACGCAGCACCTGGTTCATCGCGGCATAGTCATCCCCCGGCGTGATCCCGGTGATGTTATAGCGGCGATACTCCGCCCGAAGCGGACCGTTGGCATCAAACACCACGCAGGAGGCCACGGTCTGCTCACCCATCGTATGGCTGATATCAAAACACTCCATACGTTTCACCTCCGGCAGCTTCAGAAGTGTAGCAAGCGCGGTTAAACGCTGGCTAACCGTCGACTGCTGGGACAGTTTCGTCGTCAGCGCCGTCGCCGCGTTGGTGCGCGCCAGCTTCAAATAGCGTGCACGGTCCCCGCGCGGTTTCGTCTGGACATTCACCCGACGCCCGGCCAGTTCAGAGAGGGAATCCGCCAGCAGGGTTTTATCATCGAGATTGAAATCAAGCAGGATCTCGGAGGGTAACGTGCGCATCTGGCTACCCTGAAGATAGAACTGTCCAACAAATGTCTCGACCACTTCACCCAGCTCCGTGCCGCCCGGCACTTTCGGGAAGTAGCTGCGGCTGCCGAGCACTTTACCCTGGCGAATGAACAGAACGTGAACGCAGGCCAGCCCGTTGTCAAAGGCCACGCCAATCACGTCCAGATCGTCACCGGTATTGGAGACAAACTGCTTTTCGGTAACGCGGCGTACGGCCTGAATTTGGTCACGAATACGCGCAGCCTCTTCAAACTCCAGCGCTGCGCTGGCTTTCTCCATTCGCGCGATAAGCTGGGTGAGAACCTGATCGTCTTTCCCCGCGAGGAACAGGCGAACATAGTCCACCTGCTGGGCATACTCTTCTTCGCTGACCAGACCCGCTACGCACGGCCCCAGACAGCGACCAATCTGGTACTGCAGGCACGGACGCGAGCGGTTACGGTAAACGCTGTTTTCACACTGGCGGATCGGGAAGATTTTTTGCAGCAGCGCCAGCGTTTCTCGCACGGCATAACCGTTCGGGAACGGGCCGAAATATTCACCCTTCGCATGCTTCGCGCCCCTGTGCATCGCCAGACGCGGATGGGTATCCCCGCTCAGGAAAATAAAGGGATAGGATTTATCATCACGCAGCAACACGTTGTAGCGGGGCTGATACAGTTTGATGTAGTTATGTTCCAGCAGCAGCGCTTCCGTCTCGGTGTGCGTGACGGTGACATCGATATTCTGAATGAGTGCGACCAGCGCTTCGGTTTTGCGGGAGGCAAGATTGCTGCGGAAATAGCTGGAAAGGCGTTTTTTGAGATCTTTCGCCTTACCCACATAGATAACCGTACCGCCAGCGTCATACATGCGATACACGCCTGGCTGGCTGGTGACGGTTTTTAGAAATGCTTTTGAATCGAACGCTTCATTCACTGACTTATTAACGACTCCGCATTACACAGACCATGGCGAATGGCCAGGTGAGTCAGCTCAACATCACCGTGAATGTTCAGTTTACTGAACATCCGATAGCGGTAGCTGTTCACCGTTTTCGGGCTGAGATTCAGCTGTTCAGAGATCTCATTCACTTTCTGACCTTTGGTGATCATCAGCATAATCTGCAACTCGCGCTCAGACAAACTGGCAAACGGCGATTCCGTTTTTTCAGGTTCAATCTGGCTCAATGCCATCTGTTGTGCAATGTCTGAGGCGATGTAGCGCTGCCCAGCAAACACGGAGCGAATCGCATTCACAACTTCCTGTGGTGCGGCGCCTTTACTCAGATACCCGGCGGCCCCCGCCTGCATAACTTTCGCGGGCAGCGGGTTTTCGGTATGTACGGTCAGCATGATGACTTTGGTATCAACAAAGGTACGGGCGATTTTACGTGTTGCTTCAAGCCCACCAATGCCGGGCATGTTCATATCCATCAACACCACGTCGGCCGAGTTTGTGCGACACCATTTCACGGCATCTTCACCACAACAGGCCTCACCGGCAACTTTAATACCCTTAATATCTTCAAGAATGCGTCGTATCCCTGCGCGCACCAGTTCGTGGTCATCAACAAGAAGGACGTTGATCAAAGGAAATGTCTCCAGAATAGGGATAACGCTACTGACTACTTATTGCGTTTATATTAACGGTTTTCCTCGCAAGATTAAAACGTTAAAAAACGTGCTATACGATTACGCTCTCGTTTTTGGAAATTAGCCTGTACAGCAAGTGGAAAGAAAACCCATGCGGCATGGGCTTTTGCATCTATTTTTAAGCATCTGTATTCAAAAAGTTACAAAAAACAGGCACGCTACATCGGCTTAAAAACAGTTCTAAACTTTTTGTAACAACAATTAACGGCAAACGAACCGGCGATGACAATAAATGGTGAATATCGCAGAGGAGACATTACCTGTGGGTATTGTTTACGTAAATAAACACAATGCGGAAAAGTACGAAAAACAACCACTGCTTTTTTTGTCACGGCTTGTGGTATACTCCGCGGCCTTGACTTTCATCGTCGCGCTCGAGCGCTGTTTTATATTGAGGAAAATAAATGAGCTCACCTGATTTCGCCACTGCGGAAAATAACCAAGAACTGGCACAGGAAGTAAACTGTCTGAAAGCGCTGCTGACGCTCATGTTACAGGCAATGGGTCAGGCTGATGCGGGCCGTGTGATCCTGAAGATGGAAAAACAAATCGCGCAGATGGAAGACCAGGCTGAATCAGCCGTATTCGCCAACACCGTTAAGCAGATTAAACAAGCTTACCGTCAGTAAAAAAAACGGCTGGATGCGGTGCATTCAGCCGTTATCTCGTCTGTCACGCAGAACGTGTTGTCTCTTCAGATCAGTCCCGTCGCCGCCGCATAACAGGCAATCTGCGTCTTGTTTGGCGCGTTAAATTTCTTCTGCATATTCTTTTGATGGAAATTAACCGTATTCTCAGATATCGAGAGAATAATCGCTATTTCTGCAGACGTCTTTCCTTCCGCAGTCCACTTCAGAATTTCCCGCTCGCGCTTGCTGAATTTCATTTCAGGCGGCATGACCATCTCATGTTCAAAACGCAGCAGAGACGTTAAGGCCATTTGAACCAGCATTTGCAGGCGCAACTCTATTTCTTCGCCGCTTAACCTGTCAGCCTGTGCGCTAGTACGCGATACAGACAGGAAACCGAGCGCGTGATTAGGCAGCATCAAACACTGTGTAATTCCCGTACGCAAACCGTGGTCCCGCGCGCCGTCCCAGAGTGCCTGAGCATCAGCGAATAATTCATCCGTCCAGGGTAAATGCCCCTGAATGAAATTCTCTGGTTTCAGCACCGGATCGATGGCGAAAAAATTCTCTGACTTATATTGCGCCATCCATTCCTGCGGATAACTGGTTTGGACCGAAACCCGGGGGCGCGTAAAGGGGACAGGATGACGAACGCACAATGAGAAATAATCAAATTCGAGTGCCTGCGTTTGTCGCTGAAGTTCTTGATATACCTCGTCGGCACAGGACATTTCCTGAAACCGGAGGAAGCAATCCCGTCGCCAGTTGAAAAAGTCTGAATCCCTCATACTTACCGAATGAAGCCTCTGATAAAGATAATCATTATTATGGTGAATATAACCTATCACATAAATCTTATTTATTTATACAAAATATCGTCCAATGCTCCTGAATTTTTAGATTTAATACGGTTAATCCGAAGATGCGTGGAATAAAAGAACTACGAACATGCGTTTACAGGCGAATAATTTGCCCCAGACGAAAAATCTGGAGCAAATTACGGCAAAAATGCTACTGCATGAGGAATTTTTCGAGGAACTGGCGGGTGCGGGGCTGTTGCGGGTTCGCAAACAAGCTTTTCGCTGGCCCTTGCTCAACAATGCGGCCCTGATCCATAAAAATAGCCCGGTCTGCAACATCACGCGCAAAGCTCATTTCGTGAGTCACAATCACCATTGTCCGTTTTTCCTGCGCCAGTTGGCGAATGGTGTTAAGCACCTCCCCTACCAGCTCGGGATCGAGCGCGGAGGTGGGCTCATCGAACAGGATCACATCCGGACGCATCGCCAGCGCGCGCGCAATGGCCACACGCTGCTGCTGTCCACCCGAAAGACGGCGCGGGTAGCTGGTTTCCTTACCTGCCAGCCCAACCTTCGCCAGCAGCTCCCGTGCGCGGGTGGTGGCCTCTTCTTTTGGCTCCCCCTTCACGATGACCGGCCCTTCAATAATATTTTCCAGCACCGTACGGTGCGGGAAAAGGTTGAAGTTCTGGAAAACAAAACCGACATGCTGACGTAGACGGCGAATTAAGCCTTTCTGCTGGCTAATGGATTTCCCGGTATCAATCGTGATGTCCCCTACGCGGATCGTTCCGCCTTCAGGCTGTTCAAGGAGATTAATACTGCGCAGCAGCGTGGTTTTCCCCGAGCCACTCGGTCCGATAATTGCCACCACTTCGCCCTGATCCACTTCCAGATCGATACCGTGGAGCACCGTTTGTCCGTGGAATTTTTTCACCAGGTTTTTAACGTCGATTGCACTCATTTCGGATCACGCTCCTGGCGGTTAAGCTGGTTTTCAAAATAATTCTGCAGGGCGGAAAGCACCGTCGCCATCACCCAGTAAATCAGCGAGGCCGCCAGATACATCGTGAACACTTCCAGCGTCCGCGAGGTGATCAGCTGCGCCTGACGGAACAGCTCCGGCACCTGAATGGTGGCCGCCAGCGACGTATCTTTTACCAGGCTGATAAAGCTGTTGCTCAACGGCGGTAACGCTACGCGCGCGGCCTGGGGCAATATCGCCCGACGCAGGGTTTGCCACGGCGTCATCCCGATACTGGCCGCCGCTTCCCACTGCCCTTTGTCAATGGAGGAGATGGCCGCACGCAGGGTTTCGGAGGTGTAGGCAGCGGTATTTAACGACAGACCGATCATCGCCGCCGGGATGGGGTCAAGCTCAATACCGAACTGCGGCAAACCGTAGTAAATCATAAAGAGCTGGGCGATAAGGGGCGTGCCGCGGAATACAGAGATGTAAAAACGCGCCAGCCAGCGTACCGGCAAGACGGACGACATGCGCATTAACGCCAGCACAAACCCAAGCACCAGGCCGAAGAACATCCCTCCGATACTGAGCTGAAGCGTAAACACCGCCCCCTTAAGCAGGAACGGCAGTGAATCAATAACCAGTTGAATACTTTCGTGCATTATTATTTTTCGACCTGATTTTTAGACATGAGGATGGTAGGCAAACAGCGCAGGCGCGCCGCCAGTGTGAACAAACAAAATCGGTCCTTCATCCTTAAAGCGCTTCTGTGCAATGCCGTCTATCAGCCCCGCCATCGCCTTACCGGTATAGACCGGATCGAGCAGAATGCCTTCGAGGCGTGCCAGCAATTTCACCGCTTCCATCCCCTCTTCATTTGGCGTGCCGTAGCCCGGCGCAAAATAGTCATCCCAGAGCAGAATGTCAGCCTTTGCTTTAAGCTCCAGTTGTTCTGCCACCGCCTGCTGTAACGTAACCACTTTCGGCTTCTGATCCGCAACGCTGCGGGAGACCGTCACGCCAATCAGCTCGACATCCGGCAGCAGTTGCTCCAGCCCCACTGCCAGCCCGGCATGGGTTCCGGCGCTACCGGAGGCGACAACGACAGAAGAGAGATTCACCGCGCCCTCGCATTGCTGAGCAATTTCCAGCGCGCTTTCTACATAGCCCAGTGCGCCCAGCGCGTTCGACCCGCCGACAGGAATAACGTATGGACGAAAACCCTGCGCTTCAAGACGCGTGGCCAGTTCGTCGAGCTGCGCGGTCGGGTCGGTCAGGGCATCGACCATCTCGACCTGCACGTTAAACAGATCCAGCAGGAGACGGTTACCGTTAGTGAGATAGTTTTCTGCGTGCGTTCCGATCGGGTTTTCCAGCAGCGCAACGCAGTGCAGGCCAAGTTTTGCCGCCACCGCCGCCGTCTGGCGCACGTGGTTAGACTGAATCGCCCCTGCGGTGATCAGCGTGTCCGCCCCTTCGCGCAGCGCGTCTGCCGCCAGAAACTCCAGCTTGCGCAGCTTATTGCCGCCCATCGCCATCGGCGTCACGTCATCGCGCTTGATAAAAATATCGCGCCCTAAATAATCAGAAAATCGGGGTAAATACTCCAGCGGCGTGGGCGCGCCGATAAACTCCAGGCGGGGAAAGCGCGTTAAATTCTGCAGTGACATGGTTCCTCCGGTAACGCTAATTCATCTGATATTTTTCATTATGCACGCAGACGCGTAAGAAATAAAAAAGGCGCTTTTAAAAGCGCCTTTTTTTATGGGTCAAAGACTTATTTGGTGACGTCAGCGCCGAACCATTTCTCGGAAAGCGCTTTCAGGCTACCGTCTTTCTGCATGTCAGCAATCGCGGAATCGATCGCTTTCACCAGATCTTCGTTACCTTTACGAACGGCCACACCTGATTCCTGACGAGAGAACGCATCACCCGCAACGGCCAGAGTATTGTTGGTTTTCTTCACCAGATCCAGCGCGGCCAGGCGGTCAACCAGAATGGCGTCGATACGGCCCACGCGCAGATCCTGGTATTTGGTCGGGTCATCATCATAGGTGCGAATATCCACACCCTGCACGTTCTGGCGCAGCCACTCTTCGTAGTTGGTACCCAGACCGACGCCGACTTTCTTCCCTTTCAGGTCCGCAGCCGTTTTAATCCCGCCTTCGTTACCTTTCTTCACCAGCGCCTGAATACCGGACACGGTGTACGGCGTGGAGAAGTCATATTTCTTCTTACGCTCGTCAGAAATGGTCACCTGGTTGATCACCACATCAATACGTTTTGAATCCAGCGACGCCAGCATACCGTCCCATTTGGTCGGTTTCAGGGACGCTTTCACGCCAAGGTGTTTCGCCAGTTCTTCCGCAAATTCCACTTCGAAACCGGTCAATTTACCGTCGTCGCCCTGGTAGCTGAACGGAGGATAGGTTCCTTCCAGCCCCACCAGCAGCGTGCCACGCTCTTTTACTTTATTCAGCAGGTTTTCCGCGGCGAACGTTTTCACGCTCATGCCCGCAACCAGCGCAACGGCCATAACACCCATCAGCGCCTGACGACCCAGAAGTGCAAATTTCATAAATACCCCGATATAGTGGAATTTTTACGTAGTGTAGAGAAATCGCCTGCAACGTCAAAGGCGACTGCGCTACATCTTATTCTTTTTTAATATATATCAGAAGTTGTTCCGGCGAGGGCTTTCTGCTTCACGACACCCGGCATCTGTACCTTGTATTGTGCATACTTGCGCAGCGCAATCCGGTAGTTGTTGGTGCTGGTCGCAGGCAGCCACGGCTCCAGATTTTCATCCAGATAACCGGTCTTCAGCAGATCGCGAGAAATATTGTTGACGGTCAGATGTTGCCCAAGGCGACGCAGGCGAACCACATATTCGCGAACGGTGCCGTGGCTCATCTCCGTTTGTTCAAACAGGAATTGCTTGAAGCCGATAATATCGAAGAAGTCGCTTTGCTCTTTGCAGTGGAGATCGCCACAGAAACGGCAAAGCGCCACCCACTCTTTTTGCTCTTCGAGCCAGGCGGCCTCATCCATCAACGTGTCGAGGCGGGATATCGCGATTTTGTTCACGATTTCGCCACGACGAACCAGCGTGATACGGTCGAGTAATTTATTACAGTGGGCGCAATGCGTCTGGCTGTGTTTAAAGTCTTTCAGGTAGCGGCTTAAAGGCCGTCTTTTAGATTGCTGCACCGTCATGATAACTCCTGGTTGTCAATACGTTGTGCGGCATTTCCCAGGTGAATCAATCACCTATAACTTACCCAGTTTCGTGCGTAAGCGCTTGATGGCCTGGCTGTGCAGCTGGCTAACCCGAGACTCCCCCACCTCCAGTACCGCGCCAATCTCCTTGAGATTGAGCTCTTCCTGGTAATAGAGGGTCAACACCAGCTGTTCGCGCTCTGGTAAAGCTTCAATCGCTTCCATCACGCGCTGGCGTAAATTCCCTTCCATTAAATGGTGTAACGGGTTTTCTTGCTGATGCTCATCCGTCACCAGCTCGATGCTATCGCCATGCTCTTCGCGCCACTCATCGTAAGAGAAGAGTTGGCTATTATTGGTATCGAGCAACATCTGACGATATTCTTCAACAGCGATCCCAAGACGCTCAGCCACTTCGGTTTCCGTCGCGTTGCGTCCCAGTTCCTGTTCCAGCTGCCCCATCGCATGCGCCACTTCGCGCGCGTTGCGGCGAACACTGCGCGGCACCCAGTCTCGGCTGCGCAGCTCGTCCAGCATCGCCCCACGAATACGCTGAACTGCGTAAGTCGTAAATGCCGTTCCTTGCAGAGCGTCGTATCGGTCAACTGCATTCAATAACCCGATACCGCCCGCCTGTAGCAGATCGTCCAGTTCCACGCTCGCCGGCAAACGCACCTGGAGGCGCAATGCTTCGTGACGCACCAGCGGAACATAACGCTGCCACAGCGAGTGTTTATCCATTACACCATCAGCGGTATAGAGTGAATTCACGATAAACAGCCCTGCGTTAATTGAGTTATCGGCATGATTATCCGATTCTGCAGGGGTTTCAATTGGGTGAATAGTGGGTGAAATGAGGGGTTATTTGGGGGGTTATGCAAATAGCGCTAAATAAAAACCCCGCCGAAGCGGGGTTTACGCATTATCAGGCGATTAGCCCTGCAGCAGAGACAGAACCTGCTGAGGAACCTGGTTAGCTTTGGACAGCACGGAGTTACCGGCCTGCTGGATGATCTGCGCTTTAGACATATTTGACACTTCGGTCGCATAGTCGGCGTCCTGAATACGGGACTGCGCTTCAGACAGGTTGGTGGTGGTGTTGTTCAGGTTGGTTACAGCAGAGCTCAGACGGTTCTGTACCGCACCCAGTGAAGAACGGAATTTATCAACAGACGCGATAGCTTTGTCCAGCAGAGCCAGTGGATCTGCTGAAGAGGTGCCAGTGTAAATGTTGGCATTCGCTTTATCAGCAATATCGCCAATTGCAGAAGCAACGTTTTGAGTACCTGTAGCATCACCGGAGTTAACCAGCGCACCAGCAGCTGCTTTGAAATTCTGGCCCTGAACAGTGACATAACCAACTGGGGCACCTGCTGCGTCAGCGCCAACTTTAACGTACTTACCAGTCATGGAACCAGTAGTTACGCCATTCGCCGTATCGGTATAACCGATATCGGTGGTGTTCAGCGTTACAACGCCAGTTCCGTCTTCTACGGATACTGAATAGTTGTCAGAACCAGAAGATACAACATAAGTAGGAGTTGCAGCACCAGCTGAAGTCTGAACGTTGTGCAGAGTCAGCGTGCTTGCGTCTACACCCAGAGCAGTGGCAACAGAGCTCAGGTTAACATCTTTCAGTGCACCGCTCGCGCCAACCTGAGTGATAGAATCGCTCAGTTTCAGTGCGTTGTTAGAAACGGAGAAGCCGCTCAGACCCAGAGTAGAAGAGTCAATTTTCTGCAGGTCGATGGAGATAGTCTGGCCGTCGTTCGCACCAACCTGAATCGCCATAGAACCGTTTTTAGCCAGTACGTTCACGCCGTTGAACTGAGTCTGACCGGATACGCGGTCGATTTCAGACAGACGGGATTTAATTTCGTCCTGGATTGAAGACAGGTCAGAATCAGAGTTAGTACCGGTCGTTGCCTGAACGGTCAGTTCACGAACACGCTGCAGGTTATTGTTGATTTCAGACAGCGCGCCTTCAGTGGTCTGTGCCAGAGAGATACCGTCGTTAGCGTTACGTGCAGCCTGAGTCAGACCTTTGATGTTAGACGTGAAGCGGTTAGCGATAGCCTGGCCCGCAGCATCATCTTTAGCGCTGTTGATACGCAGACCGGAAGACAGACGCTCAATAGAAGAAGACAGAGCAGACTGGTTCTTGTTGATGTTGTTCTGAGTGATCAGCGAGAGGCTGTTGGTATTAATGACTTGTGCCATGATTTCGATTCCTGTTGTTCATCAAATCTGTTTGGTTAGATTTGGGTTTCCACCCTTCGGCTTCATCGCCGTCAAAGGTGTTATCGTCTGGTCCAAAACAACCTTTAGATTTTTTTTCAGGATCTCGATAATTTTTTTAGCCACGGAAATACTCTTCTCTATTACCGTTATTCCCGCCATTAAAAAAAAGAAATTAACCGTAAACTTTCACGCATAAAGGCCGATAACCCCACTATTCGTTCTACGTGTCGATAGATTAAGGAATAAATATGGCAAGTATTTCATCATTGGGGATTGGTTCGGGTCTTAAGTTAGCAGACATTCTGGATAGTCTCACCACGGCCGAAAAAGCGCAGCTGACGCCGATTTCCAAACAGCAGACATCCTATACCGCCAAGCTTAGCGCTTACGGCACGTTGAAGAGTTCACTGGAAGCGTTTCAGACCGCCAACACCGCGCTGAATAAAGCTGACCTGTTTACGGCCACCAGCACGGCGAGCAGTACCACGGCATTCAGTGCGACCACGACGGGCAGCGCCATTGCGGGTAAATACACCATTAGCGTCTCTCAGCTGGCGCAGGCGCAGACGCTGACCACTAAAAACACCCAGGCGGACACCAAAACTGCCATTGCCACCGCGGACAGCAAAATTACCTTTACCGCGGGCAACGGTAAAGATCCGGTGACCGTTGATATCAGCGCGACAAACTCCTCGCTGACCGGCATTCGTGATGCCATCAACAAAGCGGATGCGGGCGTGACCGCCAGTATTATTAACGTCGGAAATGGCCAGTATCGTCTGTCTATTACCTCTACGGAAACCGGTGCAGATAACGCGGTCAGCATCAGCGTGAGCGGCGACAGTGCCCTGCAAACCTTTATGGGTTACAACGGCACCAGCACCGACGCCAGCAACGGCATGACGGAAAGCGTCACCGCGCAGAACGCCAAGCTGAAGGTCAACAACGTTGATATCGAAAACAGCAGCAACACCATCAGCGATGCGCTGGAAGATATCACCCTGAACCTGAACGACGTCACCACCGGTAACCAGACGCTGACGATCACCAAAGATACGTCTAAAGCCGAAACGGCAATGAAAGCCTGGGTGGATGCTTACAACACCCTGCAGGACAGCTTTGCTTCACTGACCAAATATACGGCGGTTGATGCGGGTACGGATGCCCAGGACTCCAGTAACGGTGCCCTGCTGGGTGACAGCACGCTGCGTACGATTCAGACCCAGCTGAAAACCATGCTGAGCAACACCGTCGGCGGTACCACGTACAAAACACTGTCGTCGCTGGGTATCACGACCGATCCAAGCTCCGGCAAACTGGAGCTGGATAACACCAAGCTGAAAAAAGCGCTGACGGACAACCCGTCTGCCGTTAAAGATTTGGTTGTGGGTGACGGTAAAACCACCGGTATCACCACCACCATGGCGACCAACCTGACTGACTGGCTCTCCAGCAAAGGGATTATCCAGGCAGCCAAAGATGGCGTCAGTAAAACGCTGAACAAGCTTACCGATCAGTACAACGCCGTGAGCGAGCGTATTGACGCGCGCGTGGCACAGTACAAAGCCCAGTTTACCCAGCTGGACGTACTGATGACCTCGCTGAACAACACCAGCAGCTACCTGACGCAGCAGTTTGAAAATACGTCCAGCAGCAAGTAGTAAACGCTAAACGAACCCGAGGGGGATAACATGTACGGCGCAAAAGGCACGCAAGCCTACGCAAAAATAGAGGTTGAAAGCGCGGTGATGAGCGCCAGCCAGCAACAGCTGGTTATCATGCTATTTGATGGAGCCCTCAGCGCGCTGGTTCGCGCGCGTCTGTTCCTGCAAGACGGCAATATTCCGGCAAAGGGGTTGGCACTCTCGAAAGCCATCAACATTATTGAAAACGGGCTAAAGGTTGGCCTGGTGGACAATAACGGCGATGAGCTTACGCAAAACCTGATTGCCCTTTATGCCTATATGGTACGTCGCCTCCTGCACGCCAACGTGAATAACGACGCCAGCGCCATCGAAGAGGTGGAAACATTGCTGCGCAATATCGCTGACGGGTGGAAGGAGGTTGCGGGTACGCCACAACTGATGCAGGACGCCGTCTAATGAGTAATGCACCGCAACTCTATACCCTTTATCAGCAACTCCTTGAGCAGAGCCAGTTGATGTTGCGACTGGCTCGCCAGGGATTATGGGATGATCTCATTACTTGTGAAACCGATTATGTCAACGCGGTGCACTCGCTGGCTCGTCTTACGCAGGAAGCGGAACCCTCTGCACAAATGCAGGAGCAACTTCGACCGACTCTGCGCGTGATCCTCGACAATGAAAGCCAGGTGAAAACATTGCTGCAGTCCAGAATGAATGAACTGGCTAAAATGGTGGGTCAATCCTCCATTCAGAAAACCGTTCTTTCCACCTACAGCAACCAGGGCGGTCATGTCCTGGTCCCGCAAAGTAATAGCGATCTCAATTAGCCATGTAGCTGGCGAACGAACGTTTCCCGCTTCGTTCGCCAGGCATTTCTGCAAAACGTACTCCATACTTGAGTTTCGCGACCTCATGGAGACGGTGCATGCGCAATCCAACCTTACTGCAATGCTTTCACTGGTATTACCCCGCTGGCGGTGAATTGTGGCGAGAAGTCACGGCTTTAGCCCCCAACCTCAACGAAATCGGCATTAACATGGTGTGGCTACCTCCGGCGTACAAAGGCGCATCGGGGGGATATTCCGTAGGCTATGACTCTTACGATCTGTTCGATCTCGGTGAGTTTGACCAGAAAGGCAGCGTCGCCACCAAATACGGCGATAAAGCACAGCTGCTGGAGGCCATCGACGCGCTCAAAAGCAACCAGATCGCCGTGCTGCTGGATGTGGTGGTCAACCACAAAATGGGGGCGGACGAGAAAGAGTCGATCCGCGTGCAGCGCGTCAATGAACAAGACCGTACGCAAATCGACGATGAAATCATCGAGTGTGAAGCCTGGACGCGCTACACCTTCCCTGCCCGCGCGGGGAAATATTCGCAGTTTATCTGGGATTACAAATGCTTCAGCGGCATCGACCACATTGAAAACCCCAATGAAGACAATATCTTCAAAATCGTCAACGACTACACCGGCGAAGGCTGGAACGATCAGGTCGACGACGAGATGGGCAATTTCGACTACCTGATGGGCGAGAACATCGATTTTCGCAATCATGCCGTGACCGAGGAGATCAAATACTGGGCGCGCTGGGTGATGGAGCAAACGCAGTGTGACGGTTTTCGTCTGGATGCCGTAAAACATATTCCGGCCTGGTTTTATAAGGAGTGGATTGAGCACGTGCAGGAGGTTGCGCCGCAGCCGCTGTTTGTTGTCGCGGAATACTGGTCGCACGAGGTGGATAAACTGCAGAACTACATCAATCAGGTCGACGGCAAAACCATGCTGTTCGATGCGCCGCTGCAGATGAAGTTTCACGAGGCGTCGCGTCAGGGGCGCGACTACGACATGAGCCAGATCTTCACCGGCACGCTGGTGGAAGCCGATCCGTTCCATGCGGTCACGCTGGTTGCCAACCACGACACCCAACCCCTGCAGGCGCTGGAAGCCCCGGTGGAAGCCTGGTTTAAACCGCTCGCCTATGCGTTAATTCTGCTGCGCGAAAACGGCGTGCCGAGCGTGTTCTATCCGGACCTCTTCGGTGCCAGCTACGACGATACGGGCGGAGACGGTAACACGTACCATATTGATATGCCCGTGATTGAACAACTGCATGAACTGATCCTCGCCCGCCAGCGTTTTGCCCACGGCATTCAGACGCTGTTTTTTGATCATCCTAACTGTATCGCGTTCAGCCGCAGCGGGACCGACGACGCGCCGGGTTGCGTGGTGGTCCTTTCCAATGGTGATGACGGGGAAAAAGTGATTTGTCTGGGAGAGAATTACGGCAATAAAACCTGGCGTGATTTTCTGGGCAACCGCGAGGAAACCGTGACCACGGCGGCGGATGGTGAAGGAACGTTCTTCTGTAACGGGGGAAGCGTCAGCGTGTGGGTCATAGAGGATGCATTGTAGAAACAATGCCGGGTGGCGCTAACGCTTACCCGGCCTACGGTGCGGCGGTTTTGTAGGCCGGGTAAGGCGAAGCCGCCACCCGGCAAAAAACGGCTACGGGAGCTTACTCTCCAGCGGATTTTTACTCAGGTAATTCGCACACTCTACCGTTGGACGATCCACTTTTTGCAGCTCCATACCATCATACTCAAGCGTTGCGCCATCACGCTCCAGCGGATAGATATCCAGCTTGCGGGTCACGTTATAGTAATCATCCGAACGCAGCATAATCTTGCCCGGCACCGCCACCACGCGCTGCCATTGACGGCAATCCAGCGTATCGCCCTCTTCCGTCACCACCAGCGTGGCAATCGCCTCCGGGCTCACCATCTTGCTTTGCGGCCCTTTTGACTGCCAGTACCCTGCCAGATGCGACGGCACAGGGTGCTTGATGACTTCCTGATAATTATCAACCTGAACACAGCCGGTTAACGCCAGAAGCGCACCCACAATTGCTATTTTTTTCATCATCTTTCCTGCGTGGGAAGAAAAAAATATTGTGGCATTAAAGCGGTATGGGTGCCAGCGTAAGATCGGCAGGTTTTACACCTGCATCGACATCACGTCCTGATAGGCCGATACCAGCTTATTACGCACCTGGAGGCCCATCTGCAGAGACACCGACGCTTTTTGCAGATCGGCCATCACATCATTGAGCGCCACGCCCGGCTCACCGAGCGTAAATTTTTCCGCCTGCGTGCGGGCAGCGTTCTGCTTGTCGCTGATACGGTCAAGCGCGGCGTGCAGTTGCCCCGCAAAGCTGATGGTTGAAGGTTCGTCCATCACGTTCTGATTACGTGCCGTCATTGCCGTTGCCTGCAGCTGACTGATTACCCCTTCAATGCCCTGTATAGCCATGACTTTCCCCTGGATGGATTTTTACGCGGTCAAGACTAACAGCTTGTCAATCAGATAATGGCGGTAAATAGCGTTAAAAAACCAGGTTATTTGACGCATAGAAAATCACGAATCATCAAATAATGGCAGGGCCATCAATATGGAACTTTTGTCGTGTTTGCCGACCCGGGAGTCAGTTTTGTTTCTCTACACGAATAACGTAAACCACCAGGATTTAAGAGGTGCGCAATGAGTGCAACAGCATCGACAGCGCCACAGAATAAATCACTCGAGTGGATGAACCGCCTTCGCGCGAACCCTAAAATCCCGTTGATCGTGGCAGGCGCTGCCGCCATTGCGATCCTTGTTGCGATGGTCCTGTGGGCGAAAAGCCCTGATTACCGCACGCTTTACAGTAACCTTTCCGATCAGGATGGCGGTGCCATCGTCACCCAGCTTACCCAGATGAACATCCCTTATCGCTTTGCCGATAACGGTGGCGCGCTTGAAGTGCCAGCGGACAAGGTGCACGAGCTTCGCCTGCGCCTGGCACAGCAGGGTCTGCCGAAAGGCGGCGCGGTCGGTTTCGAACTGCTGGATCAGGAAAAATTCGGTATCAGCCAGTTCAGCGAACAGGTGAACTACCAGCGCGCGCTGGAAGGTGAACTGGCCCGTACCATTGAAACCTTAGGCCCGGTGAAGAGTGCGCGCGTGCACCTTGCCATGCCTAAGCCCTCTTTGTTTGTTCGTGAACAGAAATCCCCTTCTGCCTCCGTCACCGTCAACCTTGAGCCTGGCCGCGCGCTGGACGAAGGGCAAATCAGCGCGGTCACGCATCTGGTCTCCAGCGCGGTTGCAGGCTTACCGCCGGGCAACGTGACGCTGGTGGATCAGGGCGGTCATCTGCTGACGCAAAACAACAGCGCCGGTCGCGATCTGAACGACGCGCAGCTGAAATACGCGGCCGATGTGGAAGGTCGTCTTCAGCGCCGTATCGAAGCGATCCTGGGCCCGGTCGTCGGTAACAGCAACGTGCATGCTCAGGTTACCGCGCAGATCGATTTTGCGAATAAAGAACAAACGGAAGAGCAATACAGCCCGAACGGCGATCCGTCTCAGGCGGTGATGCGTTCTCGTCAGATTAACTCGAACGAGCAGGTGGGCGGCCCCTACCCTGGCGGCGTGCCGGGCGCGCTGTCTAACCAGCCTGCTCCGGCTAACGCGGCACCGATTTCAACGCCTCCGGCCAACCAGCAGAATGCACAGCAGACAACCTCAACGGCCAATAACGCGGGACCGCGTACCAGCAGCCGTAACGAAACCACGAACTTCGAAGTGGACCGTACTATCCGCCACACCAAACTGAACGTGGGGGATATTCAGCGTCTGTCTGTTGCCGTGGTGGTGAACTACAAAACCCTGCCGGACGGCAAGCCTCTGCCGCTGACGGCCGAGCAGATGAAGCAGATTGAAGATCTGACCCGTGAAGCGATGGGCTACTCCGAAAAACGTGGCGATACGCTGAACGTGGTGAACTCACCGTTCAACTCGGTTGATGAAAGCGGTGGCGAACTCCCGTTCTGGCAACAGCAGTCGTTTATCGATCAGCTGATGTCCGCAGGCCGCTGGTTACTGGTGCTGATTGTTGCCTGGCTGCTGTGGCGTAAGGGCATTCGTCCTCAGCTCCAGCGCCGTGCTGAAGCCGAGAAAGCCGCACTGGAACAGATGAATAATCGCCAGGAAGTGGAAGAAGCGGTTGAAGTGCGCCTCAGCAAAGACGAGCAGGTGCAGCAGCGCCGCGCTAACCAGCGCATGGGCGCTGAGGTCATGAGCCAGCGCATTCGCGAAATGTCAGACAACGATCCGCGCGTCGTCGCGCTGGTCATCCGCAGCTGGATGGGTAACGAACATGAGTAATACGCTTACAGGTACCGATAAAAGCGTCATCCTGCTGATGACCATTGGCGAAGACCGCGCGGCAGAGGTGTTCAAACACCTCTCGCAAAGAGAGGTGCAAATCCTCTCTGCGGCCATGGCCAACGTGCGGCAGATCTCCAACAAGCAGCTGACCGAAGTGCTGGCGGAATTTGAGCAGGAAGCCGAACAGTTTGCCGCACTCAACGTCAACGCCAACGAATACCTGCGCTCCGTGCTGGTCAAGGCGCTGGGCGAAGAGCGTGCCGCCAGCCTGCTGGAAGATATTCTGGAAACCCGCGATACCGCCAGCGGTATCGAAACGCTCAACTTTATGGAGCCGCAGAGCGCCGCCGATCTTATTCGCGACGAGCACCCGCAGATTATCGCGACCATTCTGGTTCACCTCAAACGGGGCCAGGCAGCCGATATTCTGGCGCTGTTCGAAGAGCGTCTGCGTCACGATGTGATGCTGCGTATCGCCACGTTTGGCGGTGTCCAGCCAGCCGCGCTGGCGGAGCTGACCGAAGTGTTGAACAACCTGCTCGACGGCCAGAACCTCAAGCGCAGCAAAATGGGCGGCGTGAGAACGGCGGCCGAGATCATCAACCTGATGAAAACGCAGCAGGAAGAAGCGGTCATCACCGCGGTGCGCGAGTTCGACGGCGAGCTGGCACAGAAAATTATCGACGAGATGTTCCTGTTCGAAAACCTGGTCGAAGTGGACGATCGCAGCATCCAGCGCCTGCTTCAGGAAGTGGACTCCGAATCGCTGCTTATCGCCCTCAAAGGTGCCGAACAGCCGCTGCGCGAGAAGTTCCTGCGCAACATGTCCCAGCGTGCAGCCGATATCCTGCGCGACGACCTGGCCAACCGTGGTCCGGTGCGTCTGTCTCAGGTGGAAAACGAACAGAAGGCAATCCTGCTTATCGTTCGTCGACTGGCCGAAACCGGCGAGATGGTGATTGGCAGCGGAGACGACACCTATGTCTAATGAGCTGCCGTGGACGCGCTGGACGCCCGACGATCTGGCGCCTCCCCTC
The DNA here is from genome assembly GCF_057444735.1 of Enterobacter sp. B79-1. NCBI lineage: Bacteria > Pseudomonadati > Pseudomonadota > Gammaproteobacteria > Enterobacterales > Enterobacteriaceae > Enterobacter > Enterobacter sp. B79-1. Next base: position 349,606 of record NZ_JBYAZJ010000002.1, on the reverse strand, counting down.
TCCGAGTTTATCCCGGCCGAACTCCCGTCCGATGAGGGCGATATCGATGCCGCGGTGCCCGAGCTGAGCGAAGAAGAGCAGCGTGCGCAGATGCTGGCGCAGATGCAAATGCAGGCGCACGAACAGGGCTTCAACGCCGGTCTGCACGAAGGACGGCAGAAAGGCCAGGAGCAGGGTTATCAGGAAGGGCTGGCAAAAGGGCTGGAGCAAGGCATCGAACAGGCGCGTCAGCAGCAGGCGCCCCTCAATGCCCGTATGCAGCAGCTGGTGAGCGAGTTCCAGCATACGCTGGACGCGCTCGACAGCGTGATTGCGTCGCGCCTGATGCAGATGGCGCTGGAAGCCGCGCGCCAGGTGATCGGCCAGACGCCAACCGTCGATAACTCGGCGCTGATTAAACAGATTCAGGGTTTGCTCCAGCAGGAGCCGCTGTTCAGCGGCAAACCGCAGCTGCGCGTACACCCGGACGATCTCCAGCGCGTGGAAGAGAGTCTTGGTGCAACGCTCAGCCTGCACGGCTGGCGGCTGCGGGGCGATCCTTCGTTACACCACGGCGGGTGCAAAGTCTCTGCGGATGAGGGCGATCTGGATGCCAGCGTGGCTACCCGCTGGCAAGAATTGTGCCGCCTGGCAGCACCGGGAGTCGTCTGATGACCGCACGCCTTACCCGCTGGCTCAACACGCTCGATAACTTTGAAACGAAGATGGCACAGCTGCCATCTGTTCGTCGTTATGGCCGTCTGACCCGCGCCACCGGCCTGGTGCTGGAAGCGACGGGCCTGCAGCTTCCGCTGGGTGCCACCTGCGTTATTGAGCGTCAGGACGGACTGGAAATGCGTGAGGTCGAAAGTGAGGTGGTCGGATTTAACGGCCAGCGCCTGTTCCTGATGCCGCTCGAAGAAGTTGAAGGCATTCTGCCCGGCGCGCGCGTCTATGCGAAAAACAGTTCAGGCGACGGTCTGCAAAGCGGCAAGCAGTTACCGCTTGGGCCAGCGCTCCTTGGGCGCGTGCTGGACGGCAGCGGTAAACCGCTCGACGGACTGCCCTCCCCGGACACCACAGAAACCGGCGCGCTGATCACCCAGCCCTTTAACCCCCTTCAGCGAACCCCTATCGAGCACGTGCTGGACACCGGCGTGCGCCCGATTAACGCCCTGCTGACCGTGGGACGTGGACAGCGTATGGGCCTGTTCGCCGGGTCCGGCGTGGGGAAATCCGTCCTGCTCGGCATGATGGCACGCTATACCCAGGCCGATGTGATCGTCGTGGGGCTGATTGGCGAGCGTGGGCGCGAAGTCAAAGACTTCATCGAAAACATTCTGGGTGCGGAAGGCCGCGCCCGCTCGGTGGTTATTGCCGCCCCGGCGGATGTATCCCCCTTACTGCGTATGCAGGGTGCTGCCTACGCGACCCGTATCGCCGAAGATTTTCGCGACCGCGGCCAGCACGTCCTGCTGATCATGGACTCCCTGACCCGTTACGCGATGGCGCAGCGTGAAATCGCGCTCGCCATCGGTGAGCCTCCGGCCACCAAAGGGTATCCGCCTTCGGTATTTGCCAAGCTCCCGGCGCTGGTCGAACGCGCGGGGAACGGCATCAGCGGCGGCGGCTCGATCACCGCATTCTATACGGTGCTGACCGAGGGCGATGACCAGCAGGATCCAATTGCCGACTCCGCGCGTGCGATCCTCGACGGTCACATTGTGCTGTCGCGCCGTCTGGCCGAAGCGGGGCATTATCCGGCGATTGATATTGAAGCATCCATCAGCCGCGCTATGACGGCGCTGATAACCGAGAAGCACTACGCCCGCGTGCGTAACTTCAAACAACTGCTCTCCAGCTTCCAGCGCAACCGCGATCTGGTGAGCGTTGGGGCATATGCCAAAGGCAGCGACCCGATGCTCGACAAAGCGATTGCGCTCTGGCCGCAGCTGGAGGCGTTTTTGCAACAAGGTATTTTTGAACGCGCCGACTGGGAAGACTCAATCCAGGCTCTGGATCTGATTTTCCCGCAGGTGTAACACAGGTGGAGGGCGAAGGTCATGGCGCAAAACAGCGCGTTATCAACGCTAAAAGATCTGGCTGAAAAAGAAGTTGATGATGCCGCACTGCAGCTCGGCGCAATGCGACGCGGGTGCCAGCAGGCTGAAGAGCAGTTGAAGATGTTAATTGACTATCAGCATGAATATCGCACCAACCTGAATACCGATATGACGCAGGGCATTGGCAGCCAGCGCTGGATCAACTATCAGCAGTTTATCCAGACGCTGGAAAAGGCGATTGAACAACACCGCCTGCAGCTTAACCAGTGGACTGAAAAAGTGGATACCGCGCTCAACTTCTGGCGCGAGAAAAAACAGCGGCTGCAGGCCTGGCAAACGCTACAGGACCGACAGGTCGCGGCGTCAACCCTGGCGGAAAACCGCCTGGATCAGAAAAAAATGGATGAGTTTGCCCAGCGCGCATCAATGAGGAAACCGGAATGATCACACTGCAACAACTGCTGATGACCGACAGCGACCTGTCAGGCGGCACGCAAACGGGGAAAGGCGCCGAGGGTGCGCAAGACTTTCTTTCTCTGCTGGCGGGCGCGTTGACCGATGCGACCGGTCAGGGCAAAGATGCGCCGCTGACCCTGGCTGATTTGAAAGCCGCTGGCAGCAAGCTGTCCAGGGTAGCGCAACAGGACGCAGGCGAGACCACCCTGCAGGCGAAAATTGCCGACCTGCTCTCACGCCAGGAGACGCTGACCGCCGACGATGACGCGGCGAAGACCACTGCGCTGCAAACGCTGGTGTCCGGGCTGATGCCGACGACCCACGGTGATGAGTTAAAGACGCTGACGCACGCGTCCGCAAAAGATGACAGCAAAACCGACCTCAGCGAAGACGAACTCGCGGGGCTCAGCGCGCTGATGGCGATGCTGCCGCACCAGCAGACGGCAACGCCGGTAACGACGCAGGCAACCCACGTCGACGGCGTTACCGCTCAGACGTCCCTCACCTCCGCTCTTCCGCAAACGCTGAAAAACGCGCTGCCGGGAAAAGAGAATAACCAGCCTCAGGCGGCGTCTCAGCCTGTGGCACAAACGGCTGACGCTGCCCTTCCTGCCAGCGTACCCGTGACGCCTGCGGTCGCGGCGGCGGCTGAGAAACAGGACATCGCGAGCAGCGCGACGACAACCTCGCCCACCGCAACCCTGGCACCGATCCTCAGCAGCCACGCGACCTCACTGCCTGCTGCAACCGTTGCCACCGCGCCGGTATTGAGCCAGCCGCTCGGCACCAGCGAATGGCAGCAGACGCTGAGCCAGCACATCACGCTGTTCACGAAGCAAGGCCAGCAGACCGCTGAACTGCGTCTGCACCCGGAAGACCTGGGCCAGGTGCAAATCTCGCTTAAACTGGATGATAACCAGGCGCAGCTGCAGATGGTGTCTCCGCACAGCCACGTGCGCGCGGCGCTGGAGGCTGCTCTGCCGGTCTTACGCACCTCTCTGGCGGAAAGCGGCATTCAGCTTTCGCAGAGCAGCGTCAGCAGCGAGAGCTTCGCCGGACAGCAGCAATCCTCATCACAGCAGCAACAGCAGGCTTCCCGCTCGGGCCAGCACGGTGCGTTCAATGAAGAGAGTGATGAGTTATTGCCGACCCCTGCCGCCCTGCAATCCGCCGCGCGGGGAAATGGCGCAGTGGATATCTTCGCCTAAACGCCAGAGGTAGCGTGATTATTCCCGTCTTTTCCACGCTTTGAGATAAGGCGGACACGGGATAATCACCCTATTAAGCTGTACCGAAACAGGAAGCTCGTATCAGATGACTGACTCCGCTATCACCAAAAAAAGTAAGCGCTCCATCTGGATCCCGCTGCTGGTGTTGATCACGCTCGCCGCCTGCGCTACCGCGGGCTATAGTTACTGGCGTATGCAGCAGGAACCGACTGCCGCTGCAGCCAAAGCTGAAGCGCCACCGCCTCCGGCTCCCGTGTTCTTCCCGCTGGACACCTTCACCGTTAACCTGGGTGATGCGGATCGTGTGCTTTATGTTGGCATTACGCTGCGCCTGAAAGACGAAGCTACCCGTTCTCGTCTGAACGATTATCTTCCTGAAGTGCGTAGCCGTCTGCTGCTGCTGTTCTCTCGTCAGGACGCTTCGACGCTCGCTACCGATGACGGTAAGCAAAAACTGGTCGACGCCATCAAACAGACGCTGTCGACCCCGCTGGTAAACGGCCAACCGAAGCAGGAAGTCACCGACGTTCTGTATACAGCCTTCATTCTGCGGTAACGACATGGGCGACAGTATTCTTTCTCAGGCAGAAATCGATGCGCTGCTCAACGGCGACAGCGATAAGAGTGATGATCCGCAACCGGGTTTGAGCGGCGACGACAATATTCGCCCCTATGACCCGAATACCCAGCGTCGCGTGGTACGTGAACGTCTGCAGGCGCTGGAGATCATCAACGAACGTTTTGCGCGTCAGTTCCGTATGGGGCTGTTTAACCTGCTGCGTCGTAGCCCGGACATCACCGTCGGCGCGATCCGCATTCAGCCGTATCATGAGTTTGCCCGCAACCTGCCGGTGCCAACCAACCTTAACCTGATCCATCTGAAGCCGCTGCGCGGCACCGGTCTGGTGGTGTTTTCGCCAAGCCTGGTGTTCATTGCGGTGGATAACCTGTTCGGCGGCGACGGGCGTTTCCCGACCAAAGTAGAAGGTCGTGAGTTCACCCACACCGAACAGCGCGTCATTAACCGCATGCTGAAGCTGGCGCTGGAATCTTACAGCGACGCGTGGAAGGCGATTAACCCGCTGGAAGTGGAGTACGTCCGTTCCGAGATGCAGGTGAAGTTCACCAATATCACCACCTCGCCGAACGATATCGTCGTTAACACGCCGTTCCATGTTGAAATCGGCAACCTGACCGGTGAGTTCAACATCTGCCTGCCGTTCAGCATGATTGAACCGCTGCGCGAGCTGCTGGTGAACCCGCCGCTGGAGAACTCGCGCCACGAAGATCAGAACTGGCGTGAAAACCTGGTTCGCCAGGTTCAGCATTCGCAGCTGGAGCTGGTAGCGAGCTTTGCCGATATTCCGCTGCGGTTATCTCAGATCCTGAAATTACAACCCGGCGACGTTTTGCCGATAGAAAAACCCGACCGCATTATTGCCCATGTGGATGGTGTCCCCGTGCTGACCAGTCAGTACGGCACAATTAACGGCCAGTATGCGTTACGCGTTGAGCACTTGATCAACCCGATATTGAATTCGCTGAATGAGGAACAGCCCAAATGAGTGACATGAACAATCCGTCCGATGAGAACAGCGGAGCACTGGACGATCTGTGGGCTGACGCGTTAAACGAGCAAAAGACGACCCCGACGAAAAGCGCGGCGGACGCGGTATTCCAGCAGCTGAGCGGCGGCGACGTCAGCGGCACGCTGCAGGATATCGACCTGATCATGGATATCCCGGTTAAGCTGACGGTTGAGCTGGGCCGCACCCGCATGACCATTAAAGAGCTGCTGCGCCTGACGCAGGGTTCCGTGGTCGCCCTTGACGGCCTGGCCGGTGAACCGCTGGATATTCTGATCAACGGTTATCTGATTGCTCAGGGTGAAGTGGTGGTGGTTGCTGATAAGTACGGCGTGCGCATCACCGACATCATTACGCCATCCGAACGTATGCGTCGTCTGAGCCGTTAAGCATGAAAACCCAGGCAACAATGTCCCAACCCTCCGCGGTACCTGGCTCACCGCTGCTCCAGGTGAGCGGTGCCCTGTTCGGTATTATTGCCTTCATTCTTATTGCGGCCTGGCTGGCAAAGCGTTTTGGTCTGGCGGGTAAAACCGCCGGAACGCGCGGCCTGAAGGTCAGCGCCAGTACCACGCTGGGACCACGCGAGCGCGTGGTCATCGTCGACGTGGAAGATGCGCGTCTGGTACTGGGGATCACCGCCTCAAACATCAATGTATTGCATAAACTGCCGCCCGCCCCCGTCACGGGTGACGAGCGCGCAGAAGCCCCAGCGGATTTCCAGTCCGTTATGAAGAGTTTGCTTAAGCGTTCCGGGAGATCCTGATGCGCCGTTTGTTATCCCTTACGCTTGCGGGTGTTGGCCTGTTTGCTCCCGCGGTCTATGCGCAACTGCCCGGTCTGGTCTCGACCCCGCTTGCCGGAGGCGGTCAAAGCTGGTCGCTTTCGGTTCAGACGCTGGTGTTCATCACCTCGCTGACCTTTATTCCGGCCATTCTGCTGATGATGACCAGCTTTACCCGCATCATCATTGTTTTTGGCCTGCTGCGAAACGCCCTGGGAACCCCTTCCGCGCCGCCCAACCAGGTGCTGCTGGGTCTGGCCCTGTTTTTGACTTTTTTCATTATGTCGCCGGTGATCGACAAGATTTACACCGACGCCTACCAGCCGTTTAGCGAAGATAAAATCTCGATGGAAGTTGCGCTGGAGAAAGGCGCGCAGCCGCTGCGTGAATTTATGCTGCGCCAGACGCGTGAAGCGGACTTAGCGCTCTTTGCCCGCCTCGCCAACACCGGCGAGCTTCAGGGACCGGAAGCGGTGCCGATGCGCATTTTGCTGCCAGCCTATGTCACCAGCGAGCTAAAAACCGCGTTCCAGATTGGCTTCACTATTTTCATTCCGTTCCTGATTATCGACCTGGTGATTGCCAGCGTGCTGATGGCGCTCGGGATGATGATGGTACCGCCTGCGACCATCGCTCTGCCCTTTAAGATCATGCTCTTTGTGCTGGTCGATGGCTGGCAGCTGCTGGTCAGTTCGCTGGCGCAGAGTTTCTACAGTTGAGGAGCGCGCAATGACGCCAGAATCGGTCATGATGATGGGCACGGAAGCGATGAAAGTCGCGATTGCCGTTGCCGCCCCGCTGCTGCTTGTTGCCCTCGTGACCGGTCTGATCATCAGTATCCTGCAGGCCGCCACGCAGATTAACGAAATGACGCTGTCGTTTATCCCGAAAATCATTGCCGTGTTCGTGGCGATTATCGTCGCCGGGCCGTGGATGCTGAACCTGCTGCTGGACTATATGCGCAACCTGTTCACCAATCTGCCGTACATCATCGGCTGATATCAGGATGCTGCACTTCACCAGCGATCAATACGTCCAGTGGCTGGGCGTCTACTTCTGGCCGATGCTGCGCATTATGGCGCTCATCTCAACCGCCCCTATTCTCAGCGAGAAATCGATACCCAAGCGCATCAAAGTGGGGCTGGGGATCGTCATCACGATTATTGTCGCCCCGTCCCTGCCGCCGGTTGATATCCTTGTATTTTCCGCTAACGCCGTATGGGTGGCGCTTCAGCAGGTGATGATCGGCGTCGCCGTTGGGTTTACCATGCAGCTCGCCTTTGCGGCAGTGCGTACTGCGGGTGAGCTGATCGGCCTGCAAATGGGGTTATCCTTCGCCACCTTCGTCGACCCCGGCAGCCACCTCAACATGCCGGTGCTGGCGCGTATCATCGATCTGCTGGCGATGCTGCTGTTCCTGTCGTTTAACGGCCACTTATGGCTCATCTCAATGCTGGTGGACACCTTCCACACGCTGCCGATTGGCGAAAATCCGGTTAACAGTAACGCGTTTCTGGCGCTGGTGCGTGCCGCCGGGCTGATTTTTCTCAACGGGCTGATGCTGGCGCTACCGATCATCACCCTGCTGCTGACCGTTAACCTGGCATTAGGTCTGCTGAACAGAATGGCGCCGCAGCTTTCCGTGTTTGTCATTGGTTTTCCCGTGACGCTGACGGTCGGTCTTTTATTAATGTCATTGCTAATGCCGCTTATCGCCCCCTTCTGTGAACATTTATTCAGCGAGATATTCAACCTGTTAGCGGATATTGTCAGCGAACTGCCCCGCAAATAATAGTCCTCACACTCCATATTGTCTTTCTGAGGATATTCCTAAAATAAAACGCGAAAAACATCTTCCAGGATATATCTGACGCGGTTTAAATGTTTCTAACCATCTCACAATACTTAATATTTACTTTACTTTAAGAAGATTCCTGGCAAATTATAAGTAACTTTACGGGATAGTGAGTTCGCCTGAAAGTCTTTGTCATGCTCACAGGTTTTATTTGGTTTTTTCCATCCCGTATGGCTGTTTATGAGCTCTCAGGCAGATGGTGAATTATCGTTACGCATTGAGTGAGGGTATGCCATGTCAACGATCATTATGGATTTATGCAGCTACACCCGGCTAGGGTTAACCGGGTATCTGGCAAGCAGAGGGGTAAGAAAGAGAGACATCAACGATGCACACACCGTTGACGAACTCGAAGCCGCTTGTGAAGCACACAAGCCCGGCGTGGTGTTTATTAATGAGGACTGTTTCATTCACGATCCAGCCAACAGTCAGCACATTAAGCAAATCATTAATCAGCATCCTAAAACGTTGTTTATTGTTTTTATGGCGATCGCCAATATTCATTTCGACGAATACTTGTTGGTCCGTAAAAATTTATTGATCAGTTCTAAATCGATTAAACCCGAGTCGCTGGATGACATTTTGGGTGATTATTTGAATAAAGAAGTTAAGAATGTAGGAGCGGTTAACTTACCCACCCTATCATTAAGCAGAACTGAATCAAGTATGCTCAGAATGTGGATGGCTGGACAAGGGACAATTCAGATCTCGGACCAGATGAATATCAAGGCAAAAACGGTTTCGTCACACAAAGGAAATATTAAAAGGAAAATTAAAACGCATAATAAGCAAGTGATCTACCACGTCGTTCGCCTGACCGATAATGTCACAAACGGAATTTTCGTTAATATGCGCTGATCCGCGCAAGACCTTCTGTACCCTACCTGCGATCTCTGGCCTGGCCAGAGATTTTTGCATTTTCAGCCGCATGGGCCGGGGACGGGAACGCCGCCCGACACCACGCTATTCTGCTGCTTCCACAAAAATACCATCCTCATGTCCCAGTTCGTTAAAGAACCAGATACCGAGCGGGTAGTCTTCCAGAGAAACCAGGTACATTACACCTTCGCTAAACTCTTCTATCGCCAGCACCACACCCGGGCGGCGCGGTCCACCGTCCGTTTTAACGGTTACCCGATCGTTGACCTTCATACATTCCTCCTGTGGTTTTGAGCCAGTGTAGAACAAAACGCATTAACTGGCACCGACCCCCGGCGCGAATGGTGTTTTTGTGTGCGGTCTATACTTATGGATGGACACGGTTGCATGAGGACCCCGTAATGAAGACCGATAAAGAGTACAGCGACACCATCAAGCGTGAGGTGGAGGTGGATGTCGATGCCCTGCTGGCCGCTATCAATGAGATCAGTGAGTCCGAAGTTCGCCGCTCAGACGATGAGTCAGACAAAGTGATTGTAAACGGAAGGGACTATCACACTTACCGCGAGCTGGCCGAAGCCTTCGAGCTTGATATTCATGACTTCAGCGTGTCTGAAGCGAATCGGTAAGATAAAAAAATCCCGGTCATGGGGATGGCCGGGATCAAACTTGCTTATGCAAGAAGCACTTGAAAATTCGTTACACCAGGAAATCTGATGTAGAAACAACACTATCCCCAACGGATTTGTCTGACAAGCATATATTCTCCTGGTGAATATAATATTTTATACATGTGAATTTTAGTTATGAGCAGCAACATGCGCCGCGTGTGGGTTACGCAGGAACGATTCCGTCAAACCGCTCTCCCGGCACTGTCATTTTTTAGGAATAATCTTAGATAAGCGCGCGTCAGTCATCAGGAGCCGTTATGCCTTCGCTTCAGAATCCACTGCTGATTTTCACCGATCTGGATGGGACACTGCTGGATATTCATACCTATGACTGGCAGCCTGCCGCCGCATGGCTGGAGCGGCTACGGGATAAACAGGTCCCCGTTATCCTTTGCAGCAGCAAGACGGCGGCTGAGATGCTCGACATCCAGCAGGAGTTAGGCCTGGAAGGCCTGCCATTCATAGCGGAAAACGGGGCGGTCATTCAGCCTGATGTTCGCTGGGATCCCCCTGCCCGGCGCATCACGGGGATGTCGCACCCTACGATTCGTCACATCATCGAGCAGATCAGACTGCAAACGCACGTTAAATTCACCACCTTTGATGACGTGAATGAACGGGTAATCAGTGAATGGACCGGACTGACGCCTTCCCGTTCGCTGCTTGCGCGCAGGCATGAAGCGTCCCTGACGTTAATCTGGCGCGACAGCGATGCGCAAATGACGCGCTTTGAAGAGGCGCTGGAACCGCATGGCCTGCAGTTTGTACAGGGGGCGAGATTCTGGCACGTCCTGGACGCGCGCTGCGGCAAGGATGTGGCGGTAAAATGGCTGACTGAACAGTATTCTCTGCAGGAGCGTGTTGCGTGGACATCCCTTGGGCTGGGCGATGGTCCCAACGACGCTCCGCTGTTAGACAGCGTCGACTTTGCGGTGGTGATCAAAGGCATTAACCGCCAGGGCATTTCGCTGCAGAACGATAGCCCAGAACGGGTTTATCACACGCAGCATCCCGGCCCCGCGGGCTGGCGCGAAGGGCTCGATCACTTCTTGTTGTGATCGCGCCAGACGACGCAGTTGCGTCCCCCCTGCTTTGCTTCATACAACCGCGCATCGGCAATGGACTGCAGCTGCTCAAAATTATAGTTACCCTTCTCCTGCGCGCTGCTGACGCCCAGTGAGGCACTGATGCGCAGAGTGACGCTCTTCTTAACCAGAATCTCTTTGCTGTCGATCCGTGCGCGGATCCGCTCAGCAACATTTGCCGCTTCCTCGAGCGTCAGGCCAGGGAGCACGACACAGAACTCCTCGCCACCCACACGGCCGCCCACGTCATTGGCGCGCAGCGCACTCGCAATCAATCCTCCGGCGTGCGACAACACTTTATCCCCTGCCTGATGCCCGAAGCGGTCATTGATACCCTTGAAATGGTCCAGATCGATCTGGATGACAGACAACGGCAGGGACTGCTGCTGGCATTGCTTCGCAAGGGCATTCGCCCGTTCAAACAGCGCCCCGCGATTATTCAGGCGGGTCAGCGGATCGTGCCAGGCCTGCCACTGAAGCGAGTGTTGAAGCGTATACATATTGCTGACCATGCGCCGGATCACGAGCCAGGAGATCAGCAGCATGGCGGTGAAAAGCGCCCAGAGTAACGCCAGCACAATACTGATGCTGCCGAAATCCCCGCGAACCCCTTCATGTAGCGTATGCACGCGCAGGACAACGCCCTCAAAATGATCGAGCCGTTCCCAACTGATAAAGCGGCTACCCAGACGAATCCCACCCTCCGTGTCGGACTCGATAGCGTGAGCTATCTGCGCCAGCTCGCTTGCATCGAAGTGGTTAACCTGGCTTTCAGGTGATTCTGAGGTCGCAATCATATTGAGGCGCGTGTCGTAAAGCTGGTATTCGCCTTCTGTATGGTTGTCCATGGCCTCCACCAGCAGCTGTTTCATCGTATCAACGCTGATATCCATCGCCACCACGCCATACCAGAAATGGTCGTAATAGATCGGCACGCTGGCGGTAATAAGCCGCTTGTTCCCGATAAATGGCGACGGAGGCGAAATAAACCAGCGAACGGCACGTGCGCGGTTTTCACGCTCAGACTGCTGTGAAAACCAGGGCTGCGTGACCAGCTGATAATAGCGGGGAGAAATATCTCTCGGTTGTGCAGGCGTATCGGTCGCGATAAAGAACCCTGCGCGGGAAACATACAGCACCCGCTCCACGTTACTGCTGTGCGATGACGCCAGACGCAGGAGGTACCCGACTTCGAGGGCAGCAGAGAGTTCGTTTGCCAGGCGATCGTTATCACGGTTGAGCAGCGTGGTTTTTTCAACGAACGCATCGGACACCCCGTTGATGGGTAACGTGCGATTTTCGTCCACCGCGATTTGCCAGTTTGTGGTGTTCCGCAGGGTATTAAAACGCGTCACCGCATTGTGCAGCACACCGAATGCCAGCGGTGTTTGCAGCGCATCGCGCATGCTGTGACGGAAGAAAAGCAGTTTATCGACGTTGTACTGCAACTGCCTGTCCAGGCCATTTGCGACCGTTTCCAGATGGTTACGCTGGCTGGAGATATAGGCATCTTCCAGTACCACCACTTCACGCCAGGTGAGGAGCGTGGAAAAGACCAGGACAATAATAAAACAGAGATTAACAATCAGGCCGGGATTGCTACGCTGATGCAGCCATTGCTGAAGAGATCGTTTTACAACATAGGTATCGCGCTGCACACACACTCCCTGAATGTCACATAAAAACGCCCGGCGAACCGGGCGTTAGAGTGATTAAGCCTTCTCGCGATGTTGCCGTCCGTCCCCCGGCTGAAGCTCGTCTTCACGAAACGCTTCCCGCTTGATGCCATAACCATCATGCCACCGGCACTCCACCATACCACTGGAATAACCTGTGACAATCATACGCGGACCACCGTTCTTCGGCTTAACTTCATCACTGACCAAAAAGACCATACCCGCCTCCTGTATCAGGGTGAAACTTTTTCAATTTAGACGAGGAATGGTCTTTTTGCATCCCTGTTCGGGTAGCAATTAGTGCGAGGCTCCACGCATTTTTTCGACTGCTTTTACGGCAGCGACCACGATAGCGCCAATGATAAAGCCCAGCACCAGATTCAACAGCGTCGGCAAAATAGCGGCGACAACCGCCCCCTGCGCCGAGGCAAAATGCTCAATCGCATGGTGCAGCGGCGCAATACCGTGCACGACAATCCCGCCGCCGACGAGGAACATGGCCAGCGTACCCACGACCGATAAACTTTTCATCAGCCAGGGGGCCAGCGTCAGCAGGCTTTTACCGATACCGCGTGCTACCGCGCTCGATTTCTCCTCCAGCCAGTAGCCGATATCATCCAGCTTGACGATAAGCCCCACCAGGCCGTAAACGCCCACGGTCACCAGAATCGCAATGCCGGAAAGCACCATAACCTGATTGACCAGCGGCGCTTCTGACACAATCCCCAGCGTAATCGCCACGATTTCGGCCGAGAGAATAAAGTCAGTGCGGACGGCCCCTTTCACCTTATCTCGTTCGAACGCCAAAGGATCCTGAGCGGCCAGGGCTTCCAGCCGCTGCTGGCGCACCTCTGGCGTGTCGCTCTCCTTACGCGAGGCAAAAGAGTGCAGGACTTTCTCGACCCCCTCGAAGCACAAAAACGCGCCGCCAATCATCAGCAGCGGCGTGATGGCCCAGGGGATAAAGGCGCTGATCAACAACGCGAGCGGAACGAGGATCACCTTATTGATAAAGGACCCCTTCGCCACGCTCCATACCACCGGCAACTCCCGGTTAGCCTTTACGCCGGTGACCTGCTGCGCGTTCAGCGATAAATCATCCCCCAGTACACCGGCGGTCTTTTTGGCCGCCAGTTTTCCCATGACCGAAATGTCATCCAGCAAGGTGGCAATGTCGTCCAGTAATGTTAATAAGCTACTTCCTGCCAAAATCTCTATCCTTCTTTTTTTGCTAATTAAGTGAATAGTATGGAACAAAACCGGACACCCGGAAACAGGCAGCTGACGTCAACAAAAAATTCACATCCAGACCACAATTAAAGCACTCGCCAGGCCGATAGTTTTGGCGTTTACTATGAGCGAACTTTTTATTTCGACGTGAGGGACTATGCGTTTCCGGCAACTATTACCGCTCATTGGAGCACTTTTTTCGCTGTATATCATCTGGGGATCCACCTATTTTGTCATTCGAATCGGTGTGGAAAGCTGGCCCCCGTTGATGATGGCAGGGATCCGCTTCTTCTCTGCGGGCGTATTGTTGATAACGTTTCTGCTGCTGCGCGGCCACAAGCTTCCCCCACTCCGTCCGCTGCTCAACGCAGCACTGATTGGCTTTCTGTTGCTGGCCGTTGGGAATGGTGCCGTGACCGTGGCGGAGCACCAGAATGTACCGTCCGGGATCGCCGCCGTGGTGGTCGCCACCGTCCCGCTGTTTACCCTCTGCTTTAGCCGCCTGTTCGGTATCCGCACCCGCAAGCTGGAATGGCTGGGGATCGGCATCGGGCTGGCGGGGATCATCCTGCTCAACAGCGGTGGCAATCTGAGCGGAAACCCATGGGGTGCGCTGCTGATCATGGTCGGCTCCATGAGCTGGGCGTTTGGCTCCGTCTACGGCTCAAGGATTGAACTGCCTTCCGGCATGATGGCAGGCGCGATTGAGATGCTCGCAGCGGGTATCGTGCTGCTGATTGCCTCGACGCTGATGGGTGAGAAGCTGACAACGATGCCGGACCTGTCTGGCTTCCTGGCCGTGGGGTATCTGGCGCTCTTTGGCTCCATTATTGCCATTAACGCCTATATGTTCCTGATCCGCAATGTCTCCCCGGCCGTCGCCACCAGCTACGCCTACGTGAACCCGGTGGTCGCCGTCCTGCTCGGTACCGGTTTCGCGGGAGAAGTGTTATCGACGGTTGAATGGCTGGCGCTGGGTGTGATTGTTTTTGCGGTGGTGCTGGTAACATTGGGCAAATATTTGCTGCCTGCGAAACCGGTCGTCACGCCGTGCGAGGTGGAGAAACCTTAATCCCCTGCGTATCGATCTGCGCGGCCTCCGCGCCGCCGCAGATCCACTCTTCCAGCCGCTCTGTCAGGTCCAGGTCGCTCAATTTTAGCCTGCCGCGCAGGGCGCACTCCCACACGACTAATACCCGCCAGCCCTGAGAAAGCAGCGTCGCAATATCGCGTTTATCCCGCTCTACATTCTTGCCGATCTTCTCCAGCCAGAAATCGGTTCGCGTTGCGGGAACCTTGAACAGGTAACAGTTGTGATGGTGCCAGAAACAGCCGTGGGTAAAGATAATGCACTGATACGCGTCGAGGATAAAATCGGGACGCCCGGCGAGCGAGGCATCCTGGACGCGAAAATCAAAACCGGCCTGCGTCAGTAATTCCGCCAGCCGTTTTTCGATGGCGGTATCACGCGTACCGATGGCACGCATGTTTTTACTGCGCGTTGCTTTACTGTGTACGTCCGTCATTGACGGCCTCGCTCTGACGCAGCGCCACAGCCTGTTTAATGCGTGAGGCCAGCAGTTTCGCCACCGCCGCAAACGCGGGCACGACCACCGAGTTACCAAACTGACGGTAAGCCTGGGTGTCTGACACCGGAATACGGAAACTGTAGCCCTGCGGCGACTCAAACCCCATCAGCCGCGCACACTCACGCGGGGTTAAGCGACGTGGGCGATGACGCTGGTTCTGCGGATCGTCAAAGTCTTTTTCACCCAGCGCTTTATCCCAGCCTCTGTCGATGAGGATCTCTGCGCCATCTTTGTAATAACGCGCCGACAAGGTGCGGGTCACGCTGTCTGGATTTGTTGGGTTCACCATGCCAAAACCGAACCCATTGCCTTTGGCCTGGTGCTTTTTGGCATAGCGGTAGAGGTATTTCCACAGTACCGGCGTCAGGATAAATTTGGCGTCAACGGCTGGCTCCAGCAGATCGGCCACGCTCGTTCGGCGCGCCGGATACAGCGACGGGATATCCCGCAGGGTGAAATCGCCTTTCAGATTTAGGTCCCGGCGGAAACCTACCAGCACGATACGTTCGCGATGCTGCGGCAGGAAATATTTACCGTCGATGATTTTCGGATCGTCTGCGCCCATGTCCTGCGCATCGGCCACGTCGTAGCCCAGTTCATCCAGCGTTTGCATAATGATGCGGAAGGTTTTCCCGCCATCATGGCTTTTTAAGTTTTTAACGTTTTCCAGCACAAATATGGCCGGTCGGCGGGCATCGATAATGCGGACTACGTCAAAAAACAGCGTGCCCTGCGTATCACAGGCAAACCCGTGGGCGCGTCCCAGGGCATTTTTTTTCGACACCCCGGCGAGCGAAAAAGGCTGGCACGGGAAGCCCGCCAGCAGCACGTCGTGCTCAGGAACGGTTTGCCGAATATGCTCTGCGGCCTCTTTGTCGCTGACGCCGCTTTTGTGGCTCAGGGTCACATCGCGGATGTCAGCGTTGAAATGGTGTTCATCAGGATCGCAATACCAGTTGGCCTTATAGGTACGCACCGCGTGTTTATTCCACTCGCTGGTAAACACGCACTGCCCGCCAATGGCTTCAAAACCGTGGCGGATGCCGCCAATACCGGCAAACAGATCGATAAAGCGGAACGCATAGTCTGGATGCGCGGCGGGAGGACGCGGCAGCAGATTTTGCAGATAGCGGAACTCGCCGTCGCTCATGCGCTGCCCTGCCCTGTCGCTTATCAGCAGTCTTTTGAGTATTGCCGGGCTCCAGTGACTCTCTCCATGGGCTACCAGCTGGTTGGCAAGGGTCTTAACATCATAGATATCCAGCAGCTGCCGCAGTAATGCCTGCACGGCTGCCGTTGATTTCTCAGCCTGCGCTGGCGCGGGCTCAATCACTGATCGTATTTCCTGCATTCTCTTAACCGGGCAATAAAGACTGGGGACAGATTACCACAGTTTACCGGCTCACACTCCGACGGAAGCGGCTCAATACCTGGTCATCCAGCCCCAGGCAGTCGCCCTGCAGTTCAGCGCTCAGTTTCGCCATAAACTGGATCAGAAAATCGGCATTATGTCGGGCAAGCTCACGCCCCACGTCGGTTTGCATCGTCTCAGGTAGGCGCAGCAGCTTCGTCTGGAAGTGATCGAGGGCGAAGGCTTTGTCGTCTACATCACGGGAATCCGCAAACGGATCGCGCGCATCAAACAGTGCGACACCCAGCGCACCGGATACGGCAAAAACGCGCGCCAGACCGATAGCGCCTAAGGCTTCCAGCCGGTCGGCATCCTGGACTATTTTTGCCTCGGGACTTTGTGGCGCAATCCCGGCGCTGAAGCTGTGTGCTTCAATGGCGTGTTCAACCGCGGCATACCTGTCTGGCGGAAAATCCGGGAAATCGCGCTGCAAAATATCACGCGTTTTACGCGCAGCCAGCCGTGAGGACTGGCTGCGTTCGGGATCATTTTTCGGCAGGCTAACAATGTCGTGAAAGTAGCAGGCCGTCATTACCACCAGCGGGTCAGCGTTGTGATGAGGCATGATTTTCTGCGCCGTCATCCAGACGCGACGAAAGTGTGAAATATCATGCGCGGCGTCGTCGCATGCGTGATGTTGATCAAGCCAGGATTCGAAGCGCTGTTGCCACTGAGTGAGTTCCATCATCCTTTCCTGTTATTAAAATTAAAGGTGTATTATAACATAGCCAAATTTAATTAATTGAAAAATAGATATTCGAAATACTTAATAATAATTACCAGCTATATTTTCAATAAATTAATTCACATGAAAAATAAAGAGATTAAAAGAAATATTTTGCAATATTTTTACTAATTTAATTACATTTATTTTTGAACCAAATTACCTGGCCATAGAATAGTATCAAACACGTAATTACGGAGGGTGATTACATATATTCATATAAATTATCTTTAAAGGGAATATATAATGAAAAGAAAAGTTCTGGCAATTCTTGTACCCGCATTATTAATGTCTGGCGCAGCAAACGCAGCTGAGATGTACAACAAAGACGGCAACAAAGTCGATCTGTACGGTAAAGTCGATGCACGTCATACCTTCTCTGACCACGCTGGCGACGACGGCGATGAAACCTACGTGCAGATTGGTTTCAAAGGCGAATCACAGATTACCAACGACCTGACGGGTTATGGCCAGTGGGAATATAAAACCTACGCTAACGATACCGAAGGCGCTGGTGATAAATCATTTAACCGTCTGGCTTACGCTGGCCTGAAATACGCTGAATTCGGTTCATTTGATTACGGCCGTAATTACGGCGTCGTGTATGACGTTGAAGCCTGGACCGATATGCTGCCAGTATTCGGTGGCGATTCTTACACCTGGACCGATAACTTTATGAATGGCCGCGCTAACGGTCTGGCAACCTACCGTAATTCAGGTTTCTTCGGCCTGGTTGATGGTCTGAATTTTGCGCTGCAGTATCAGGGCAATAATGAAGGCGGTCCACACGAAGATCAAAATGGTAATAATATCGATGTTCAGGAAGGCACCAAAAACGGTCATGAAGATGTACGTTTCCAGAACGGCGACGGCTTCGGTATGTCCACCTCCTATGACTTCGACTTTGGTCTGAGTCTGGGTGCTGCATACTCTTCCTCTGACCGCACCAACGAGCAGGTTGCTTATGGCGCAGGCAGCTACAACCGCTTCAGCAAATATGCTGGCGGCGAACGTGCGGAAGCCTGGACCATCGGCGCGAAATACGATGCTAATGATGTTTACCTGGCGATGATGTATGCCGAAACCCGTAACATGACGCCATACGGCAGTGACGGTATCGCCAACAAAACTCAGAACTTTGAAGCCGTAGCACAGTACCAGTTCGACTTCGGCCTGCGTCCATCCCTGGCATGGGTATACTCTAAGGGCGTTGATCTGGGTGGTAACGACTATCACCCTGGCAATGGCTATGATTATGTTGACCAGGATCTGGTTAACTACATCGACCTGGGCATGACCTACACCTTCAACAAAAACTTCTCCACCTATGTTGATTATAAAATCAACCTGCTGGACGAAGATGACGCGTTCTACAACGACAACGGCATCGCGACCGACGACATCGTTGGCGTAGGCATGACCTACCAGTTCTAATCCCCAGAAATACTCAAGCCCGCATTCGCGGGCTTTTTTTATGCAACGGTGAAATGCTATGGCGCTTCCTGCAACGCCACGCGAATAAACCCGTTATTCTGCGCCAGCAGTTCATGCGCCTTCCAGGCATCCAGCCCCGTCAGTACCATCAACACCGCCGTTTTGCAGTTGTGGTTACAGCTCTCCAGCGCCGCCTTCGCTTCAGCCCGGGTGCATCCGCCCGCTTCCATCACTATCGCGATTTGCCGCTCAGACCATTTGGTGCTGGTTGCCTCCAGATCCACGCGCAGGTTGCTGTAGACGCGCCCGGACCTCACCGCCAGCCCTGTGGTCACCATATTGAGGATCATTTTTTGCGCAATCCCCGCTTTGGCATTGGCGTGTCCCGCCACCACGTCAGGCCCCAGTTCAGGCGCAATCACCATACTCGCTAACTGTGCCGCCTCGCTTTGCGCATCACCTGTCATCACCGCGACCGGTGAACCCAGCGACCATGCATGTCGCATGGCCCCCCATACCCACGGTGTTTTTCCGCTGACGGTTACCGCCAGCATCATGTCGTGCTCGCCAAACTTAAGCGCCTGCAGGTCGGCAACGCCGCGCTCGTAGCTTGCCGCTTCAGCGTCCGTCGTAATGGCGATAACGGGATGTTTACCCGGCGCGTACTCATCAGCCGCCTGCCTTGCTATACGTCCTGAAGGCCCCGCGCCGACGAGCACCAGCCGCCCGCCATGACTGAGCGTCGCCGCAGCGTTATCCACCACGCGCGCAATCGTTGTTAAGAAAGGGGTAATAGCAGAAGAGATTTGTGCATCATCCTGGTGAATGACGTTCAGCATGTCCAGCGTGGACAATCTGTCGATATTCATCGTGCTGGCGTGCCGTCTTTCCTTGACCGAACCGGTAAACATAATGCTCATAAACAGCCTCCTTATTATGAGTACCCACACACTATAAAGTGTTTTATATAGGTCACATGAGAGGAGGGTCACGAAAAGAGGACCAAACACATGCTTTTACATGGCTTTAAGAAAAGCGCGTCATCAGCGATAATTACCTCTTTATAATCATCGCGGAGTGTTGATGAGCGATTTGCAGCCCTTCCCCCTGACGCGCAAGCGCCCTATGAAACTGAACACCCTCGTCACGTTGATGGTGTGCGCGATTATCGGTTCCGTGCTGCTGCTGGTCTTTGCGCTCTATTCTGTGCAAATCACCCGTGCGACCCGCGATGATGTCAAAGACACCGCGCTCGGCATTGCCCGCACCCTTGCGGACAGCCCTGAAGTCAAACGCGGCCTGATGCAAGCGCCCCAGGCGGATATTATTCAGCCCCTCGCCCAGGCGGTGACAAAACGTAACGATCTGCTATTTACCGTGGTCACTGACATGCGTGGGATCCGCTACTCTCACCCGAACGAAGCGCTGCTGGGGCTGCATTTTATCGGTGACGATTTAACACCCGCGCTGGAAGGTAAAGAGAATGTCTCCGTCAACCGGGGCGCGCTCGCCGAAGCGCTGCGCGTCTTTACGCCCGTCTATGACGCGCAGCAAGAGCAGATCGGCGTGGTGGTGGTCGGCATCTCCCTTAAAAAAGTTGAAGAGCAAATCACCCGCGGGCGGCTTAACGCCCTCTGGACCGTGTTATTCAGCATCTTAATGAGCTCGCTGGCGATCTGGGGCCTTGTCCGCGTGCTCAAACGCATCCTGTTTGGGCTGGAGCCGTACGAGATCTCCGCGCTGTTTGAACAACGTCAGGCGATGCTGCAGTCGCTCCGGGAAGGGGTTCTGGCGGTCGACATTCACGGCCGCGTGACGATGATTAACCACGCTGCCAGAGAGATTTTGCTCCTGCCGTCGGGCAAACAGACCGAAAACGCCAGCGAACCGCTGCTGGCCAGCCTGCGCGACGTGTCGAAAACCGGGGTGGCGCGTCAGGATCAGGAGATCAGCTGCAACGGACGGTTGCTGCTCTGTAATATGGTGCCCGTTAAAAGTCAGAATCGGGTGATCGGGGCGATCAGCACCTTCCGCGATAAAACGGAAATCAGCCAGCTGATGCAGCGCATCGATGGGATGGTCAACTACGTTGATGCCCTGCGCGCCCACACCCATGAATTTATGAATAAACTGCACGTGATCCTGGGCCTGCTGAATATTAAGCGCTATGACAAACTGGAGGAGTACATCCTCCAGACGGCGCATAATTACCAGACGGACATTGGCACCATCCAGAGCAAAGTCAAATCACCGGTTATCGCAGGCTTTTTGCTGGGTAAAATTCACCGTGCCAAAGAAGCGGGCATCACGCTCACGCTGGCAGATGAGTGCCAGATACCGGATACCGCCAATGAAGAGCAGGTTGCGGTGCTGGTCACCGTGCTCGGTAATTTAATTGAAAACGCACTGGACGCAATGGAAGGCCAGCCGGAAGGCGAAATCACTCTGCTGTTACACTATCAAAATGGCTGGCTCAGCTGTGAAGTCAGCGACGATGGCCCCGGTATCGATCCGGTTCAGCTGGAGGCTATTTTTACGAAGGGCTTCTCAACAAAAGGTGAAAACCGGGGCGTTGGGCTGTTCCTTGCGCGTCAGCAAATCCAGAATCTGGGCGGCGATATCACCGTCGAATCTGAGCCTGGCGTATTTACCCAATTTTTTGTTCACATCCCCTGGGATAGCGAGAGGAATATCGCGTGATAAATGTATTAATTGTCGATGATGACGCCATGGTAGCCGACCTCAACCGTCTGTACGTTAACCGTGTTGAAGGCTTTAGCTGCTGCGGCGTCGCCTCCACGCTCAACCAGGCCGAGGCCATTATCAATAACCCGAACCAGCCCGTCGATCTGGTGCTGCTGGATGTCTACATGCAGCAGGATAACGGGCTCGATCTCCTGCCGATCATCCGTGCGTCAGGCCGTCCGATTGATGTGATTATGATCTCGTCAGCGTCCGATGCGACCACTATCCAGACCTCCATGCATTACGGGGTTGTGGATTACCTGATCAAACCCTTCCAGTTCCCGCGTTTTGAAGAGGCGCTGAACGGCTGGAAGGCAAAGCACAGCCTGATGGGATCCCACCAGTATTATGAGCAGGCGGACGTGGACAGACTGATCCACGGCGGTGCGCCGGAACTCGCCGACAGCAAGAAATTGCCGAAAGGGTTAACGCCGCAAACGCTGCGCACGATTTGCCAGTGGATCGACGCACACCCGGAGATGGAGTTTTCCACCGATGACCTGGCGAACGCGGTCAATATTTCGCGGGTGTCTTGCCGTAAGTATTTAATCTGGCTGGCGCAAATCAACATTCTGTTCACCAGCATTCACTACGGCGCGACCGGGCGTCCGGTGTATCGCTACCGGCTGCAGCCGGAGCAAACGGGGTTACTCAAACAGTATTGTCAGTAACGCGATAGCCGTTATCCATCAGCGTGAAGCGGAAGTGGTGCATCGAGGAGATCACCACTTCTTTTGTTTTGGTCACAAAAATCGCTTCAATATCAGGACGAGCGCGCAGCGCAGCGCAGCCCTTTTCAACGCCCATGCCGTACATCAGCGTGGTCCAGATATCGCCGTCAATGGAATCTTTCGACACGATGGTGACGCTATCCAGCTCGTTATCCAGCGGATACCCGGTACGCGGGTCGAGAATATGGTGATAGCGCCTGCCGTTTTGTTCGAAGTAGCGCTCGTACGTTCCCGAGGTCACGACGGATCGGTTCTCTACCGCCATCGCGCCAATCAGCGCATCACCGGCGAACGGTTTTTTCAACCCGACGCTCCAGCCCCCTTCCGGTGAGCCTAACGTCTGGATGTTTCCGCCGAGGTTGATCAGCCCCAGCCCGGCGCCCTCTTTGTGCAGATAATCCCGTACCCTGTCGGCGATATAGCCTTTCGCAATGGCCCCCAGGTCGATCTCCATTCCCGCTTTCAGCAGAAAGACGCTGCTGTCCGGTTCATTCAGCACCACATCCGCAGGATCGGTTATGCCCAGCAGTGCCGAAATTTCATCGGCAGGCGGAACGCTATCGCCCTGAAAGCCAATTTTCCAGCGTTTCACCAGCGGGCCGATGGCCAGGTTAAACGCGCTGTCTTTAAGCACGCTTGCCGCTTTCGCACAGCGAATCAGCTCAAACACCGGACGGCTGACGGCAACCGGATGCTGACCGGCCGCATGGTTGATATCCATCACCTGCGAATGCGCACGGTTAACGGTAAGCAGGTCTTCGTACTGTTTGATCAGGCGAAATACGCGGGACGCGAGGACTTCGTCATGGGAAAAGAGTTTGAGGAGGATGGGCGATCCCATCAGGACGGCGGAATAACTGTAAACGCGATGGTCATCAGGCATAGCATGAGTCCTCAGATGTAGCCCCGGCAAGCACCGCGCCGCCGGGGAAAATGCCGGATAACGCTGCGCGTATCCGGCATACAACACAGGGGTCTTACTGCTTTTTCGAACGCATAGCCGCCTGATGTCCTGCAAGCGTACCAAAAATAATGATATCTGCCACTGCGTTACCGCCGATACGGTTACCGCCGTGGATCCCGCCGACCACTTCACCGGCCGCAAACGCCCCTGGCAGCACGTTGTGGTTGCTGTCCAGTACGCAGGTTTCGGTGTTAATGGTCACGCCGCCCATGGTGTGGTGCACGCCCGGCGCAATCTGAATGGCGTAGAACGGCCCTTCATTGATTGGCGCACGCAGCGCGGTGGTACGGCCAAAATCATCATCGTGCTGTTTTTCAACGAAACCGTTGTAACGTTCCAGGGTCGCCAGGAAAGCGTGGTGATCCATGCCCAGCGCCTCGGCCAGGGCTTTTGGCGAGCTGGCGCTGGTCACGAAACCTTTCGCGATGTACTCATCCGCCGCTTTATTTTTCGTGCGGACATGCTCATCAAAGACGATGTAGGCATATTTCTCCGGCAGGGCGATGATTGACGCCGAGACTTTATCGCGGGTCGACATTTCGTTGTAGAAGCGCTCCCCTTTCTGGTTCACCAGAATCGCCCCGCCGCCGCGAATAGATTCAGAAATCAGGTACGACGTTTTCTGCTCAACGGTTGGGTGGATCTGAATTTCGCCCATATCCACGGTGCCTGCACCGATACGTTCCAGCAGCGCGATGCCGCCACCCGTTGCCCCTTTATGGTTGGTGGTGACGAACCCTTCCAGATCCGGACGGTATTTCACAACCATCTGGCTGTTGGCGCTGAAACCGCCCGTCGCCACAATCACGCTTTTGGTGGCTACGGTGAGCGTTTCGTTCTCTTCGGTAGTCAGGCGCACGCCGGTCACTTCACCGTTCTCGAAGATAATGTCGCTGACGGAGGTATCCAGCATCACGTCGATGTTGCGTTTGTTGACGTTACGCACCAGGCCGCTGATCA
Source organism: Enterobacter sp. B79-1 (assembly GCF_057444735.1). Classification (NCBI taxonomy): domain Bacteria; kingdom Pseudomonadati; phylum Pseudomonadota; class Gammaproteobacteria; order Enterobacterales; family Enterobacteriaceae; genus Enterobacter; species Enterobacter sp. B79-1. The sequence continues at coordinate 325,555 of NZ_JBYAZJ010000002.1, read as the reverse complement.
GGTAACCCCCGACCGCAGAGCCGTCTTTTGGACGGTGCGTACGGTCGATGCTCATCCCGCCGGTGGTGGTGATGTCGTTAAGCATAATGCCGCGCGTTGCCAGCCACTCGATGGCTTCTGGCGCATTTTCCACAAAGCGACGCAGCAGTTCCGGATTGTTCTTGTTACCGCCGCCTTTCAGGCTTTCCTGGTAGAACAGCTCTTTGCTGTCCTGAATGCCTTTCACGCGCTGGAAACGGGTTTCAGCGGCGTTCATCCCGGCAGAGGCTTTGATGGTGTTCCCGCCGATGGTGGGCATTTTCTCGACGATCAGTACGCTTGCGCCTTCGTCGTGAGCCTGAATCGCTGCCGCCAGACCTGCGCCGCCGCTACCGATCACCACCACGTCCACACATTTACTTTCGTTCGGGTCAACGCCCTCTTCTGCCGCCAGCGCTTTGCTGGATTTCAGCATCGCTTTGGATACGGCTTTCTTCACCGCTTCGCTCTGGCTGGTTGCGCCGGTGATGGCATCCACGTGCGGAGTGTTAGCGTCCAGAATGCGGGTACGGATCTCTTCAAAGCTGGTCACAAACTCAACGTCTTCACTCGGGCCAGACGCGAGCTCGATGTCTGCAATGCGGTCGGTTTCGAGGCTGACGTTAATCACCAGCTCGCTGGCGTCGTCCTGCACTTTCTCAGTGAAGGTGCCCGGTTTGAATTTAGATTCGCCCATGCTCATGTCGCGGATCATCGCTTCCACCAGCGAGAAGCGCCACAGCGGTTCAGGGATGCTCAGCGCCTCGCGCTGGGTGCTGTCCATAAACAGCTCAAGGCTTTCGCCCGCTGCGATGCGGTCGGTCCAGTCAGGGTACGCAATGGTCGCACGACCAACGGCAATCAGATCGTAACCATGGTCAAGCGCTTCATTGACGTCAGCGGCATTCACCACGCCGCCCACGCCCATGACCGGAACCTGCGCCAGCGTGTCAGAACGCATCGCGCAGTATTTTTCGATAAGCGGCGTTGGGTCCTGGGTGTCGACAATGGAAGGACGCAGGGTCGCGCCGACGGAGAAGTGCAGATAATCCACGCCGCGCGCCGCCAGTTTTTCCAGCAGGTACATGGTGTCGTCAAAGCGAATGCCGGGGACTTCCATCTCTTCCGGCGAGAAGCGATAGCCAATAATGAACGCGTCGTCCGCGTACTGGCGCACCATTTTGTGGGTGATATCCAGAATCGCCAGCGGGAATTTCGCGCGGTTATCGCGGCTGCCGCCCCACTCGTCGTCGCGCTGGTTTGAATTCGGTGAGTAGAACTGCTGAATCAGATAGGTGTTTGCCCCGTGGATCTCCACACCGTCGAAACCAGCCTGAATGGCGCGGCGCACGGCTTCACCAAACTTACCGATCATGCCTTCCACTTCTGCAGCGGTCAGGGCAACCGGCGTTGCGGCACCTTCACGCGGCGCGGCAACGGCGCTTGGGCCAACCGGCGTGCGGCCACCGATCAGTTTTGGGTCGACCATGCGGCCGCCGTGGTAGATCTGCAGCAGGGCTTTAGAGCCTTTAGATTTAATCGCCTCCGCGATTTTCGCCAGCCCGGCGATTTTTTCGTCGTTATCGATGCCGATTGCGCCCGGGAAGGCAAGGCCGAGATCGTCAACAAAACAGCACTCGACAATAATGGTCCCGATGCTGCCAGAACGCGCCCGATAGTACTCCACCAGCTCGCTGGTGACCGTGCCATCATAGTAGCCCGTGCAGGTTGTCATGGGTGCCATTAACAAACGGTTTTTCAGTTCAGTGCCATTCGGTAATGTGAAGGGGCTTAGAATACGTTCGTTAGTGCTCATAATAAAACTCCAAACTTTAAAAATTAAGAATTCGTTATCGGGCTCAGTTTTATTTCGCGTTTTTATGCCGATGTCATGATAGTAATATAATGATTTTTTTAGCTTCTAAAGTTATTACGTTAGTTAAAAAACTATTTAATCCCTTCGATAACATTAATAACACATTGGTGTTAGCAACAATAATTCACCCGTTCACAATAATTTAAAATTCGTTAAAATAACAATGGTCTTACCATAGAGCCAATAACAATATAAAACGAATAATATCAACAAGTTAAATTGAACCACACTTTTATCATGTTATCAGGTTGATAAATTTAATCTTAAAAAAGCATAATACCCACATACGCCTGAGTGGTTATTAAAAAAAGAATAAAAATAAGACGGCAATTCTGTTTTTTTGATCGCGATCAATAGTTATGGCATCCAAAGGCGCAATATATAAACATCATATTTTTTAATTTAGCGCACTCCAATATGCGTTAAACCATTATTTCAGAAACGACAAAGACGCACCTTAAATAACTAAATAAAGCAAAAGAAACTAAAGAAAGCGAATTTGTCCTTTCAGTATAAAAAGCATTCTTAACAACTTAAGACGTGAAACTATGAATACAAAAACTGCTGTAACGCCTCCTGTGGCGAATCAGGCATCAAATGGACAAGCAAAACGACTGCTTATGATGGCGCTGCCCATCGTTGTCGCCGTACTGCTGCTGTTTGTTCCCGTTCCTGAAGGGTTGCCGCCTTACGCATGGCACTACTTCGCTATCTTTGTTGGCGTGATCGTGGGGTTGATCTTCGAACCGCTGCCGGGTGCGGTGATCGGTCTGACCGGTGTGGTCGCCATTGCCCTCTGCAGCCAGTGGGTACTCTTCAGCCCGGAACAGCTGGCTGACCCGAAATTCAAGCTGGCAGGTGCCTCCTTTAAGTGGGCGGTGAGCGGTTTTGGTAACTCAACCGTCTGGCTGATCTTCGGTGCCTTCATGTTTGCCGCAGGCTATGACAAAACCCGCTTCGGCCGCCGTCTGGCGCTGATTCTGGTGAAGTACCTGGGCCGTCGCAGCCTGACGCTCGGTTACGCTATCACCTTCGCGGACCTGCTGCTGGCACCGTTTACCCCGTCCAACACCGCGCGCAGCGGCGGGACTATCTACCCAATCATCGCTAACCTGCCGCCGCTGTACGGTTCAAAACCTAATGACCCAAGCGCGCGTAAGATTGGTTCGTACCTGATGTGGGTGGCGATCACCGCGGCCTGTATCACCAGCTCGATGTTCCTTTCTGCTCTGGCTCCTAACCTGCTGGCGCTGGCGCTGGTGAAAAGCACTGTCGGGATCAACATCTCCTGGGGCACCTGGTTCATCGCCTTCCTGCCGCTGGGCGTGCTGCTGATTCTGACCATGCCGCTGCTGGCTTACTGGTTCTATCCACCTGAAGTTAAAGTGAACGACGAAGTCCCGCTGTGGGCGACCCGTGAACTCGAAAAACTGGGCAAACTGTCCCGCAACGAAATCCTGCTGCTGGTGTTCGTGTGCTGTGCGCTGCTGATGTGGATCTTCGCTGCCGCATGGATTGAACCGGCAATGGCTGCCCTGCTTATCGTAGGTCTGATGCTGTGGACCGGCGTACTGGAGTGGAACGATATCACCGGTAACAAAGCCGCATGGAACACCTTCGTCTGGTTCGCCACGCTGGTAGCGCTGGCAGATGGCCTCTCCTCCACCGGCTTTATCAGCTGGCTGGGTAAAGAAGGCGGTCTGTTAATGAGCGGTATCTCGCCGGGTGTGGCCACCATCGTCCTGCTGCTGGCGTTCTACCTGCTGCACTACCTGTTTGCCAGCACCACCGCGCACACTACAGCGCTGCTGCCAGCGATGCTGACCATCGCCTCCACCATCCCGGGCATGAATATGGAAGTGTTCGTTCTGCTGATGGTGACCTCGCTGGGCGTGATGGGGATCATCACCCCGTACGGTACTGGCCCAAGCCCGATTTACTACGGTAGCGGCTACCTGCCAACCAAAGACTACTGGCGCCTCGGCACCATCTTCGGTGCCATCTTCCTGGCGGCCCTGCTGCTGATTGGTTATCCGTGGATGTCCATGATGTTCTGATTCCTGACCGCCGGACTTCTCCTCCGGCGGTTTTATTTTTGTGGAGCAATACGCTATGTCAAACAAACCGTTTATCTACCAGAACCCCTTCCCTCTCGCGCACGATGACACCGAATACTATCTGCTGACCAAAGAGCACGTTTCCGTTGCCGAGTTCGACGGCCAGGAAGTGCTGAAAGTGGAGCCGGAAGCCCTGACCCTGCTGGCACAGCAGGCCTTCCACGATGCCGCGTTTATGCTGCGCCCTTCCCACCAGAAGCAGGTTGCCGCTATTCTCAACGACCCGGAAGCCAGCCAGAACGACAAATACGTTGCCCTGCAGTTCCTGCGTAACTCTGAAATTGCCGCCAAAGGCGTGCTGCCAACCTGTCAGGATACCGGCACCGCGATCATCATGGGCAAAAAAGGCCAGCGCGTCTGGACCGGCGGCGGTGATGAAGCGGCCCTGAGCCAGGGCGTCTATAACACCTACATTGAAGATAACCTGCGCTACTCGCAGAATGCGGCGCTGGATATGTATAAAGAGGTGAATACCGGCACCAACCTGCCCGCGCAGATTGACCTCTACAGCGTAGACGGCGACGAGTATAAATTCCTGTGCATGGCGAAAGGCGGCGGTTCTGCCAACAAAACCTATCTCTACCAGGAAACCAAAGCGCTGATCACTCCGGCGAAGCTGAAAAACTACCTGGTTGAGAAGATGCGCACCCTGGGTACCGCAGCCTGCCCGCCGTACCACATTGCCTTTGTTATCGGCGGAACCTCGGCGGAAGCCACGCTGAAAACCGTTAAGCTGGCTTCCACCCGCTACTACGATGCGCTGCCAACCGAAGGCAACGAACACGGTCAGGCGTTCCGTGATGTTCAGCTCGAACAGGAACTGCTCCAGGAAGCGCAGAACCTCGGTCTGGGCGCGCAGTTTGGCGGCAAATACTTTGCCCACGACATTCGCGTGATCCGCCTGCCGCGCCACGGTGCCTCCTGCCCAATCGGCATGGGCGTCTCCTGCTCCGCTGACCGTAATATCAAAGCGAAAATCAACCGCGACGGGATCTGGGTTGAGAAGCTGGAACACAATCCGGGCCAGTATATTCCTGAGTCCCTGCGTCAACAGGGTGAAGGCGACGTGGTGAGCATCAATCTCGACAAGCCGATGAATGAGATCCTGGCGCAGCTTTCCGCGCACCCGGTCTCCACCCGCCTGTCGCTGAACGGCACCATCATCGTGGCGCGCGATATCGCCCACGCGAAGCTGAAAGAGCTGCTCGACAACGGGGAAGAACTGCCGCAGTACGTTAAAGATCACCCGATTTACTACGCAGGCCCGGCGAAAACGCCAGAAGGTTACGCGTCTGGCTCACTCGGACCGACCACTGCGGGACGTATGGACTCCTATGTGGACTTACTGCAATCCCACGGCGCGAGCATGATCATGCTGGCGAAAGGTAACCGCAGCCAGCAGGTGACGGACGCCTGCCATAAACACGGCGGCTTCTACCTCGGCAGCATCGGCGGCCCGGCAGCGGTACTGGCGCAAAACAGCATCAAGAGCCTGGAGTGCGTCGCGTATCCGGAGCTGGGTATGGAAGCCATCTGGAAAATTGAAGTAGAGAACTTCCCGGCCTTTATCCTGGTGGATGACAAAGGCAACGATTTCTTCCAGCAGATCCAGAACGCGCAGTGTAAAGGGTGCTCACAGCGCTGAGTCTTTCCACAATGCCGGCAGCAGCGACAGCGTTTCATTAATTAACCCACGCTTGTCGCTGCCCGGTTTCCAGATCGTCACCATCGTCTGACCGATCCCCTGGCTGCCCACTTCGGTGTGCAGCCTTTTTACGTTTTGCCATCGCGCCGCCTGAAGATGCGTCGGCAAAAATCCCCAGCCGCACCCTTTCTCCAGCAGGCCGCGCAGCATCTCCAGCTCGTTGGTAAAAATCGTATGGCCGGAGATTTGCAGGCGACGCGCGACCGGCTCGTCAGACGCAGGGTGCATAACCACCTGCGGCACAAGGGAGAGGTCGAGGAGCGACACCGGCGATGCATTCTCCCTGAAAAGCACTTTCGAGGCGTAAAAATCCATATCAATGGCGCCGAGCGCCCGCCACTCCATCTCGTTACCGACGCTACGATTGCGCGCCTGGCAGATGCCCAGATCGGCCGCACCGCGCGCCAGCATCGCTTCCGCGTCGTCGCGCGAGGCGCAGGTCAAACTCAAACGAACGTTGCGCGTCGCCATTTTCGCCAGCAGCGCCTGCAAAAAAGCCCTTGGCGTGAACGGATCGTAGACGAGGGAAATGTCCTGCATCGCGCTGTCCGGCACCGCTCTGGCAAACGCCTCGAAGGCCCTCACCTGCCGCATCAGCAGATGGGCCTGACGCTGAAGCTGCTCCCCTTCCGGCGTTAATTGCAGGTGGCGTCCCTCGCGCACGAACAGCGCGTAGCCCAGACCGTCTTCCAGAAAATCGATCAGATCGCGCAAGGTGGTGCGATCTTTTCCGAGCTTGCTGGCCGCCTTCATCAGGCTGCCGTGCTCAGCCACGGCGGTGAACGCCTCCAGCTGGGCAAACGAATACATCAATGTCGCCACACCTGACTCCCATTAATTTATGGGGGATTTTCCCCCATAACGCGTTTTTTATTATAGACCGCGTGTTCGTAAACTGAAGCCCTTCCTGACCAAACGAGATCAACATGAAAAACAAAACCTTAAAACTCACTCTGCTTGCCGGTCTGGTTTTCAGCAGCCTGTTCTCCCCCGCCGTCATGGCTGCCTGTCACGGCAGCGAGCTGACGGCCTGTCCTGCCCCGTATGATGCGAAACTGCCGGATGCGCATGCTATGCTGACCTGGAGCCAGACCGACCGCGTCGTGGGCTTTCGTAATGACTACCGCAACTATGCGGGAGACGTGTTCCGCCACGGCAACGCTACGCCGCTGCTGGCGGCAGACAAACCGCTCACCGATGCCCGTTACCGGGTTAACGGCAAGACCTGGAACTTTCAGGATTACCTGAAACGCCAGAACGTCAGCGGTATGCTGGTGCTGAAGAACGGCAAAGTGGCCTATAAATATCTGGGTGAAGGCAATACCGACTCCACGCTCTGGACCTCGCGTTCCGTGGGCAAATCGGTGGTCTCCGCGCTGGTGGGGGTGGCGCTCAAGGAGGGGCAAATCCATTCCCTGGACGATCTCATCACCCAATATGAACCGGATTTAAAAGGCACCGCCTGGGACGGCGTAACGCTGAAACAGCTCATCACCCATACCTCCGGCGTGGCGTGGAACGAAGACTACACCAACCCAAAATCAGACTTCGCGCAGCTTACCGAGTGTGAAGCGAAGCCGGGCACCTACGACTGCGTGCGAACGCTGGTGAAGGGGTTACACCGCGAGCATCCCGCGGGCGAAAGCTGGTCCTACTCCTCGGGCGGCGCATGGCTGCTGGGGGACGTGCTTGAACGCGCCACCGGCATGACGCTCGCGGCGTATCTGGAGAAAAGCATTTGGCAGCCTTACGGTATGGCGAGCGATGGCGTATGGCATGCCTACCGCAAAGGCCAGCACGACGTCGGTGCCCACGGCTTTAACGCCACGCTGGAAGACTGGGGCCGCTTCGGTCTATTCATCCTTCATAACGGCACATTGCCGAACGGGAAGTCGATCCTGCCCGCAGGCTGGGTGAAGCAGTCCGCAGACTGGACGCAGGCAACGGGATCGGTGTCGAAGGCGCATCCGAAAGGGTTATACGGCTATCAGTGGTGGAATAATGAAGTGCCCGCCACGGCCATGGAGGTTAAGCCCGCGGTGCAGGATTCGCTGAAAGATTCACTCTGGGCGCTGGGAATCTTTGGCCAGATGATTATGGTGAATCAAAAGGAAAACCTGGTCATCGTCCAGTGGTCAACCTGGCCGCAGGCGGAACCGTCATTCAGCGCCCAGCCGCTGGAAGCATCGCTGATGTTTAGCGCGATAGCTCAGGCGCTGCGCTGAATAGTGCACTTTATTGATATTACTGCCGCTCGTAGAAGGCGGCTAAGTTGTTGATCACGAGCACTCTGCGCGTTTCGCCCGGCGCCGCTACGCTTGCACGGGCCTACGGGTTTTGTAGGTCGGGTAAGCGTAGCGCCACCCGACAATAAGGCGGCTAAATTGTTGATAGCGGGTTAGCCATCCATCTCGGCCAGGCCCTGCCTGGCTTCTCTTCTGCGCGATGTCACAAAACAGCGATATCAGCCACTTAGTGGAATATGGTGAATGAGAAATCAATGAATTGTTAAGTTATTGTTAGAACTGTAAATCCTGGTCAACGCCCTGTCATTGATGCACGGCACGCATCAGTTCATGCGCGATTTGCGCTTATTAAATTCCCTTTATTGAGCCAGTTTTCAGAAACAGACGAGCATAACGTCACGATAAAACTGGAGACAATCATGATTTCCTCGACCCCACCTGCAACCGTTCGTGCAAGAGCGGGCGCGATACTTCGCGTCACCTCCGGCAACTTCCTTGAGCAATTCGACTTCTTCCTGTTCGGGTTCTATGCCACCTACATCGCGCACACCTTCTTCCCGGCGAGCAGTGAATTTGCCTCGCTGATGATGACCTTCGCCGTCTTTGGCGCAGGTTTCCTGATGCGCCCTGTCGGCGCCATCGTCCTCGGGGCTTATATCGACAAAGTTGGCCGCCGCAAAGGACTGATCGTCACGCTGTCGATTATGGCGGCGGGAACCTTCCTGATCGTGCTGATCCCCTCCTATGAGAGCATCGGCCTGTGGGCGCCGCTGCTGGTGTTGATGGGGCGCTTGCTGCAGGGTTTTTCCGCCGGAGCGGAGCTTGGCGGGGTGTCGGTCTATCTGGCGGAAATCGCCACGCCGGGCCGCAAGGGCTTTTATACCAGCTGGCAGTCCGGCAGCCAGCAGGTGGCGATTATGGTGGCGGCGGCAATGGGCTTTGCCCTGAACGCGCTGATGGAAGAGAGCGCCATCCGCGAATGGGGCTGGCGCATTCCTTTCCTGTTTGGCTGCTTAATCGTGCCGTTTATCTTTTTCCTGCGCCGTAAGCTTGAAGAGACGGAAGAGTTTCGCGCGCGCCGCCACACGCTGGCGATGCGTCAGGTCTTTACTACCCTGCTGGCGAACTGGCCGGTTGTGGTTGCGGGCATGCTGATGGTGGCGATGACCACCACTGCGTTCTATCTGATCACCGTCTACGCGCCGACCTTCGGCAAAAAGGTGTTGATGCTGAGCGCCTCTGACAGCCTGCTGGTCACGCTGCTGGTGGCGATCTCTAACTTTATCTGGCTGCCGGTAGGCGGCGCGCTGTCGGACCGCTTCGGACGCAAACCGGTACTGATTGCCATGACGCTTCTGGCGCTGGCGACCAGCTACCCGGCGCTAACGCTGCTGGCGCAGGCCCCAAGCTTCTCCATGATGCTGAGCGTGCTGCTGTGGCTCTCTTTCCTGTACGGCCTGTATAACGGCGCGATGATCCCGGCGCTAACGGAGATCATGCCCGTTGAGGTGCGAGTGGCCGGTTTCTCACTGGCGTACAGCCTGGCTACCGCCGTCTTCGGCGGGTTTACGCCGGTCATTTCAACGGCCCTGATTGAGTACACCGGCGATAAAGCCTCTCCGGGCTACTGGATGAGCTTCGCGGCAGTCTGTGCCATGCTGGCAACGCTCTATCTCTACCGTCGCAGCGCGCTGCATCTGCAAACAGCCCGTTAATCTGGAGAGGATGATATGCACACATTTATACGTACAGGACTGACCGGGCTGGTATTGCTGGCAACCAGCGCAGCGGCGCTGGCCCAGGAGGTGACCGTCATGATCTCGGGCGGTTTTAAAGCCGCCCTGGAAAAGCTCGCGCCAGAGTATGAACACCGCACCGGGGATAAAATTGTGATTATCCCCGGCCCCTCAATGGGCACTACGCCGCAGGCCATCCCTAACCGCCTGGCGCGCGGTGAAAAAGCAGACGTGGTGATTATGGTCGGTGATGCGCTGGAGAAGCTTGAAAAAACCAGCCAGACCCTGCCGGGCTCGCGAACTGAACTCGCAGATTCCCCCGTTGGCATGGTGGTGAAAAAAGGTGCGGATGTCCCTGATATCAGTAGCGAGGCGACTCTGCGTAACGCGCTGCTACAGGCCAGCTCCATCGCCTACTCTGACAGCGCCAGCGGCAGGTATGTCAGCCAGGCGTTGTTCAAAAAGCTGGGGATTGAAAAGGAAGTGGCGGGCAAAGCGACAATGGTCGAACGTATTCCGGTCGCCTCAGAAGTGGCGAAAGGAAAATACGCCGTGGGTTTCCAGCAGGTCAGCGAGCTGCTGCCGGTTCAGGGCGTCACCTTTATCGGGAAAATTCCTGATAGTCTGCAATACATCACGCGCTTTGCGGGTGCGGTCACCCGCCATGCAGAGCATCCCACGGAGGGGAAAGCGCTGCTGACCTATCTCGCCTCACCGCCCTCCAGGACCGTCATCGAGAAGACGGGGATGATCCCCGTTACGTCCGGCGGTACTGCGCGGTGATCTGCTTTTCCAGTTCAGCCGCAATGTAAGACTGGATGCGCCCCCGGCGCCGGATAAGCCCCACGGTACGTTTCACTTCCGGTGCCACCAGCGGCAGATGCGTCAGCAACGTGTGCGCTGACGTCGGCATCGACATGGCGGGGACGGCCGCAATGCCAATCCCCGCCTCCACCATCCCCAGCATCGTGGTAACGTGGCGCGTTTCACAGACGCTGGGACGCTCGGGAACGATATTCCCCAGCATCCTGTCGAGCAGGTTACGGTTGCCTGACGTTTTATCGAGGGAGATATTATCCTGCTGATAAAATGCCTTCCACGTCAGATGACTCTTCTGCGCCAGCGGGTGATCCTTTCTGCACGCCGCAACATAGACATCCTCCACCAGCGGGAAAAATTCAATTTCCGACGGTAAGTTTCCTGCGAAGGAGATGCCAAAATCCGCCTGGCTTCGGGCCACGGCGTCAATCACATTCCCCGCGCTGCTGTCGATGATCTTAATGCGAACGCGCGGATAGCGGGACTGAAAACGACGGATCACATCAGGCATAAAGTAACAGGCGGCGGAAGGTACCGTGGCAACCGTAATCAGCCCCGTCCGCTCTTCACTGACTTTATCAACATCCGCGAGCATTGACTCAACGTTGTCGAGCAGCTGCGCGGAGCGTTCAGCAAAGTTTTGCCCGTATAACGTTAAGGCCACGCGGCGGGTGGTACGATCGAACAGCCGGTTTCCCAGCGCGGCTTCCAGCTTTTCAATCCTGCGGCTCAGCGCCGACTGGGATAAGCAGATAGATTCAGCAGCGACACGGAAGTTACCGTATTCCACTAACGCTCTGAAAGCATAAAGATCGTTAAGGTCAAAATTCACGGGCATAGCGTCTGGATGTCCTGTCAGGGAATACGCAACAAAGTCAAAAATAATAGCCTCTTATTGACCTACCGCAACCGGTGCGGTGTTGAAATACGTCAGAGGTCGTTGAGATGCAGGCGAACATACCCGGCGCGATCGGCAAGGGCCTGCCGCTCCTCTTCCTTCATGTTCGCAAGCTGTTTAAAGACGATGCCCAGGCGGGGATTGTTACCCAGACGCGCCTGATTGCGCGCAAAGAAATCCCAGTAAAGGGCATTGAAGGGACACGCCAGCTCTCCGGTACGCTGATTGTGCTGATACCGGCAGCCCTGACAGTAGTTACTCATCTTATGAATATATGACGCGCTTGAGACGTAGGGCTTGCTGGCCAGTAACCCGCCATCGCCAAACTGGCTCATGCCGAGGGTATTGGGCAGCTCCACCCATTCAAAAGCATCAATGTAGACCCCCAGATACCATTCATGAACCGCCTGCAGCGACAGGCCGCTGAGCAGGCTAAAGTTCCCGATGACCATCAGGCGCTGGATATGGTGGGCGTAAGCCTCGGTGAGCGACTGTCCAACGGCATGCGCCAGGCAGCGCATCTGCGTCTTGCCCGTCCAGAACCAGTCCGGCAGCGGGGTGTGCTGGTCTAAGGCATTCAGCTCCCGATAGCCCGGCATTTGCGACCAGTAAATCCCGCGCACGTACTCCCGCCAGCCGAGAATCTGTCGGATAAACCCTTCAACGGCAGGCAGCGGCGCATGGCCGCGAAGATGGCGATAACTTTCTGGGCGTGGTGAAGCACATACGCGGTTTCTGCCCGCAGTTCCAGCATCACGTAAATGACATTCGGATTGCAGTCATAAAACCAGCCGTGGTGTGGATTAAGCTGATCGCCCAGAATCAGGCGCAGTTCGGTCAACGGTGGCTCCTGCGACAACGCTCAGAACAGTATTTGACCTCATCCCAGCATTTCGCCCATTTCTTTCGCCACGTCATAGGCCGCTGGCAGTGCACGCATGCTCGGCTGGGCAGATCCTGCTTGTTACCTTTGAAATCGCTCATTTTTCAATACCGTACTGATTTCTTCACTGAACCTGTGGGCTAAGGCTACGACAGACTTCACAAAATGAAGGTGATGCCCGCAAACCGCTACCCACTGCTACGTACGAATGATAGTTTATTCAGGCTGGAATTGTCGCAGTGAGCGATTTTCTGGCATCTTAACTGAACCTGACTTTCCCTTTTTGTTCAAGTGACGAGTTTGCGAGCAAAGCGATGATTAAGTGGCCCTGGAAAACGAATGAGGCTGGCCGGGATATGGCGCTGCCGTGGGATGACGCGCTGGCGATCCCTGTTCTGGCTAATCTTAAGCCGGATGAACAATCGAAACTGGTTCAGATGGCGGATCGTTTTTTGCAGCAAAAACGCCTGGTTCCGCTACAGGGGTTCGAGCTGGATCCGCTGAAAAATACCCGTATCGCCCTGCTTTTCTGTCTGCCGGTGCTGGAGCTCGGCATTGAGTGGCTGGATGGCTTCCACGAAGTGCTGATCTACCCGGCCCCCTTTATCGTCGATGATGAGTGGGAGGATGACATCGGGCTGGTGCACAACCAGCGCGTGGTGCAGTCCGGTCAGAGCTGGCAGCAAGGGCCGATCATCCTTAACTGGCTGGATATTCAGGACTCGTTTGATGCCTCAGGCTTCAACCTGATTATTCATGAAGTGGCGCACAAGCTGGATACCCGCAACGGCGATCGCGCCAGCGGCGTGCCGCTGATCCCGCTGCGTGAAGTGGCCGGATGGGAGCACGACCTGCATGCGGCGATGGAGAATATCCAGGATGAGATAGACCTGGTGGGGGAAAGCGCGGCCAGTATTGATGCCTATGCCGCAACCGATCCTGCCGAGTGTTTTGCGGTGCTGTCAGAGTATTTCTTTAGCGCACCGGAACTCTTTGCGCCGCGATTCCCGGCGCTGTGGCAGCGTTTTTGCCAGTTTTACCAGCAGGATCCGTTGCAACGTCTGCGACAAAATGAAGACCCTGCCGGTCATTCATCCCGCCAGGTCCATTAAGCTTTTTCAGCAGGGGGACGCGCGGAGCAGCGCACCCCTATGCTCACCAGCAAAAACAGCAGCGCCATTCCCCATGCGGCAGCAATTAAAAACGACTCACCGTAAAAGCGGGTTACGACAGGCACCAGCATCGCACTCACCCCGTATCCTAACGTATGGCTGGTGGCAATAACGCCCGCCCCTTTCCCTGTCGTCAGCCTGTCGTTTAGCAGAAGCTGATATCCCGGCGTCGCCATGGCCGCCCCCAGCGACGTGATGACGATCCCCACATAGAACAGCGCCACATCCGCGAGACACATCAGCCCAAGTCCTGCCACCATTAACACCGCCGCGATGCAGAGCAGCGTCATCGGGCTGAAATGCTGCGGGCGGACCACCAGAAACTGCGCCGCGAGCGTGGCCAGTGCGGCCAGGCTCAGCAGCATCGCAACATGATGGCTGATTTGCACCGGGTCGCCCTGGAGCAACGGATGCAGATGCGGTGACAGGCCAAGCTGCATCAGGCTCACCAGCGCCGCCAGCAGCAGTGCCAGCCCCAGAAACGGTAGCATCGATACCTTCAGCCGCGTCGACTGGTGTGCCACCGGCGGCAGCGGCGGATCGGCCACTTCCCGCAGCACCAGCAGCAGCGCGATGAAAGGTGCTATTGCCATTAGCCAGAGCGGCGCCACCGGGTTAACGCTAAGCATCAGCGCCGCCAGCGGCGGCCCCAGCAGACGTCCGCAGCTGAGACCCGAGCTAATGGTCGCCAGCGCCGCCATTCTCTTCTCCAGACCCGCGCGCTGAATGGCCCACGTCTGCGCGGCGGGCACCAGCCCGGAGACCGTCAGGCCGTACAGCGTGCGCGAGAGAACAAGCCCCGCCAGCCCCCACAAAGCATTTAACACGCCGTTGCTCATCGCCCAGACCACCAGCGCCATCACCAGGAAACTGGCCAGATAACCACCGAGGGAGGCGATCATGACCACCTTGCAGCCGTGCCGCTCGCTCTGTCGTCCCCACCAGGGAGAGGCGGGTAAAAAGAGCATTGAGCCAAACATCAGTAGCCCCGCCCAGACGGAGAGTGTGAGTCCGGTCAGGCTGACCAGCTGCGGCAGCATGACCAGCAAACCATTTTGCCCGATACCTAATAAACCGGCGCACAGCGCCAGGGGCCAGTTCGCTTTCGGGGTGACGTTGTCCATCAGAGTTTCAGAGGTTGGGCGCATAGAATTGTGAAGATAGTGTCAATAAATATGTGGAAATTATGAAGTTTATGAAAACAAATATTGCAAAAATAGTTGCGACTGTAAACAGAATGAATATCATAACGAGAATTATTATCAGTCATGGAATGAGGTACTTTTATGCGTGCTCTGCCCCGCTCCGCCGGTACAGACGTTGCGGCCCAGTGTTTTTTGAACGCGCTGCTGCGCGAAACGAAGGACTGGCGCTATCACCCCGCTACCGCTGCGGATGAGTTATCGCAGATTCATATCCCGCTTTCCCAGACCCAGGCTATTCGGGTTCCAGTACGCTATTTTTCGCCCACCCAGCATCACCAGTATCGTTTTCCGGCAACGCTGCTCCACGCCGACAGCGATAGCGGTGACGCCGTCACCTTTACGCAATTGGTTGATTTAATTCTTGAAAAAACCTCCGTAAAAGGCTCACTGGATAGCGAAACGCTGGCACGCTTTAAACAGCGCGTCCTTGAGAGCCATGCGCACACCTGGCAGGCAATCGATCTGCGCCACAGCTGGGCAACCTTGCGCGATAAACCGCTGACGTTTGCCGAGGCGGAACAGGCGCTGCTGGTCGGCCACGCGTTTCACCCTGCGCCAAAATCCCACGAGCCGTTCAACGAAACCGAGGCGCGGCGCTATCTGCCTGATTTCGCCTCCCGCTTCCCGCTGCGCTGGTTTGCCGTTGAGAGCACGCTTATTGCCGGCGATAGCCTGAACGTCTCCCTGCGCGAACGTCTGCTGCGCTTCGCCGCACAGAGCGCGCCTGAGCTGCTCGGCCACTTCACCGATGCCCGCTGGCTGCTGCCGATGCATCCGTGGCAGGCCGACTATCTGCTGGAGCAGGCGTGGTGCCAGCGTCTGGCGGAAAAAGGTTCATTGCAGGATCTGGGCGAAGCGGGCGCGCAGTGGCTGCCCACCAGCTCGTCACGCTCGCTGTACAGCGAAACCAACAGCGACATGATTAAGTTCTCCCTCAGCGTGCGCCTGACCAACTCCGTGCGCACGCTGTCGGTGAAAGAAGTTAAGCGCGGGATGCGCCTGGCGCGCCTGGCGAAAACGGAACGCTGGCAAGATTTACAGGCACGCTACCCGACCATGCGCGTGATGCAGGAAGACGGCTGGGCGGGGCTACGTGACGAAAACGGCATCGTTCAGGAAGAGAGCCTGATGGCCCTGCGCGTCAACCTGCTGTTCGATACGCCAGACACCCAGACCAACGTGCTGGTGAGCCTGACCCAGGCCGCGCCGGACGGCGGTGATAGCCTGCTGGCCGCGGCGGTGCGCCGTCTCAGCCAGCGTCTGGAATTACCGCTCGACCGGGCCGCCCGCTGCTGGCTCGACGCCTATTGCGACCGCGTGTTACTCCCGCTGTTCAGCGCCGAGGCGGACTACGGCCTTGTCCTGCTGGCACACCAGCAGAATATCCTCGTTGAAATGCAGCAGGATTTCCCCGTCGGGCTTATCTACCGCGACTGCCAGGGCAGTGCATGGACCGAAGGGGCCGACGCGTGGCTGAAAGAGGCGGGTGAAACGGAGGTGGAAAACCGCTTCGGCGACAGTCAGCTGCTGCGCTACTTCCCGTACTACCTGCTGCTGAACTCTACCCTTGCCGTCACCGCCGCCCTTGCCGCCGCCGGTTTTGACAGCGAGGAGAGCCTGATGTCCCGGGTGCGCGACGCGCTGGCCGAACTGCGCAAGACGGCAGCGCAGACCCGCTGCCTCGACTACGTGCTCGACAGCCCGACCTGGAACTGCAAAGGCAACTTCTTCTGCTACCTGCACGATCGCAATGAAAACACCATCGTCGATCCGGCGGTGATCTATTTCGACTTTAGCAACCCGTTTTACAAGGAGAAGGCGTGATGGCCATTGCGAATATCGTCCATTCCGGCTACGGCTTTCGCTGCACAGCCACGGAAAAAAACCTGCCGCTGACGCTGGGTCTTGACGGCAGCGCGGTGCTGGAGCGTCTGAACGGGATCCCGGACGGCTGGCTGGCCGAGGCGCTGGATCAGCTGTTTGTTGCCGCACCCACGCTGACCGGCATCACCCTGCCCTGGGCAACCTGGCAGGATGAACCGCAGGCGCAGGCGCTGTTTCGTCTGGCAAGCGGGGATTATCTGGCGCGTGAAACCTTCTGGCAGCTGCCGCTGTGGCTAAAAGGCGAACAGCCGCAGTCCAGCGGCGGGATGCAGTTTGATGAGAGCCGTCAGCTGTACTTCCCGCTGCGTCCTCGCCGCCCGCAGGGCGAAGTGTACCGCCGTTACGATCCGCAAATTAAGCACACCCTGAGCTTCCGCGTGGCCGACGTGGCGCTGGACGGCGAGCGTTTTACCCAATGGATGAACAACCCGCGCGTGAACGCCTTTTGGGAGATGGCGGGCCCGCAGGCCGAGCAGGAAAGCTACCTGCGTCGCCAGCTTGACTCGACCTACTGCTACCCGGTTATCGGCTGCTTCGACGACCAGCCGTTCGGCTATTTTGAGCTTTACTGGGCGGCGGAAGACCGCATCGGCCGCCACTACCGCTGGCAGCCGTTTGACCGCGGGCTGCACATGCTGGTGGGTGAAGAGAACTGGCGCGGCGCGCAGTACATCCGTAGCTGGCTGCGCGGCCTGAGCCACTATCTGTATCTCAATGAACCGCGCACCGCGCGCATCGTCGCCGAGCCGCGCTTCGACAACCAGCGCCTGTTCCGCCATCTGGCATCCGCCGGTTTTGAGACGATGAAAGAGTTCGACTTCCCGCACAAGCGCTCGCGCCTGATCATGAGCGAGCGTCACCGCTTCTTCAGCGAGGTGGAACTGTGAACGCGCTCTGGCAGAAAGTGAACCGCGAGATGGTGGCGAAGATCCTCGCCGAGCTGGAATACGAACGCACCCTGCGCGCTGAGCCGGTTTCGTCGGACGGCTGGCGCATCACCATGGGCAGCGAGTCCTGGCAGTTTCGCGCCGCGCGCGGGATCTGGGGCTGGCTGCACGTCGACCCGGACAGCCTGACCACCGCCAGCGGCGAAGCCGTCGAAGCGGAGAGCGCGCTGCTGCAGTTGGCGAAAGTGCTGGAGATGAGCGACGCGCAAACGGCAGAGCACATGGAAGATCTCTACGCCACGCTGCGCGGCGATATGCAGCTGCTGCAGGCGCGTGAAGCGCTGGACGCGGACGCGCTGATCCACCTCGACCCGGACGAATTACAGTGTCTGATGAGCGGTCACCCGAAGTTTATTTTCAACAAAGGCCGCCGCGGCTGGGGGCTGGACGCGCTGCGTCAGTACGCGCCTGAGTATCGCGGACGTTTTCGTCTGCACTGGGTTGCCGTTCAGCGGGAGCATCTGGTCTGGAGTAGCGATGCCGATTGCGAGATCAACGCTCTGCTGGCGAGCGCCATGGACAACGCCGAACGCGCACGCTTTGACGCCCGCTGGCAGGCGTTGGGTCTCAACGACGGCTGGCTGCCGGTGCCGCTGCACCCGTGGCAGTGGCAGCAGAAGATCGCCATTCATTTCCTGGCGCAGCTGGCGCGCGGAGAGATGGTCGAGCTGGGCGAGTTTGGCGATGAGTATCTGGCTCAGCAGTCCCTGCGCACGCTCACCAACGCCAGCCGTCGCGCGCCGTATGACATCAAGCTGCCGCTGACCATCTACAACACCTCCTGCTATCGCGGCATTCCGGGCAAATACATTGCCGCCGGGCCGCTGGCCTCGCGCTGGCTGCAACAGCAGTTTGCCACCGACGCCACGCTTGCCCGCTCTGGCGCGCAGGTGCTTGGCGAACCCGCCGCCGGATATCTGTCGCATCCGGGCTATGCCGCGTTGCCGAAAGCGCCCTACCGCTATCAGGAGATGCTGGGGGTGATCTGGCGCGAGAACCCGTCCTGTTATTTAGAGGACGGTGAACAGGCGGTGCTGATGGCGGCGCTGATGGAAACCGATAACGCCGGGCGCCCGCTTATCGACGCATGGATTAAACACTCGGGGTTAAGCGCCGACGCGTGGCTGGAAAAGCTGTTTGAAGCAACGGTGATCCCGTTCTACCACCTGCTCTGCCGCTACGGCGTAGCGCTGATCGCCCACGGCCAGAACGTGACGCTGGTGATGAAGGACTACGTCCCGCAGCGCATCCTGCTGAAAGATTTCCAGGGCGATATGCGCCTGGTGGATGAAGACTTCCCTCAGGCACAGAGCCTGCCGGAGCAGGTGAAGGCCGTCACGGCGCGCCTCAGCGCGGATTACATCATTCACGACCTGCAAACCGGCAACTTTGTGACGGTGCTGCGTTTTATCTCGCACCTCACCCTGCAATGCGGCGTCAGCGAAACGCGCTTCTACCAGATTCTGGCCGAGGTATTACGTGGCTATATGGCCGCACACCCGGATCTGGCAGAACGCTTCGCCAAATTCGATCTCTTCAAGCCGCAGATTATTCGCGTGATCCTCAACCCGGTCAAACTGACCTTCTCCGAACACGACGGCGGCAGCCGCATGCTGCCGAACTACGTTACCGACCTTGATAACCCTCTTTTTCTCGCCTCCCGGGAGTCAGCGCAATGAAAACCTATGATTTCATCGGCATTGGTATTGGCCCGTTTAACCTCAGCATCGCCGCTCTGGCGGAAGGGCTGGACGGCTTTAGCTCGCTGTTCCTTGAGCGTAAGCCGCATTTTTCCTGGCACCCGGGGATGATGGTGCCGGACTGCCACATGCAGACCAGCTTTCTGAAGGATCTGGTCAGCGCCGTGGAGCCGACCAACCGCCACAGCTTCCTGAACTACCTGGTGCAGCGTAAAAAGTTCTACCGCTTCCTGACCACCGAGCAGCGCACCGTCTCCCGCGAGGAGTTTGCGGACTACCTGTGCTGGGCGGCGGAAAACCTCACCAACCTCGCCTTCAGCCAGCAGGTACAGCAGGTGAGCTTTGATGAGACAAGCGGCCTGTTTGAGGTGGTGACCCAGCGGGATCGCTTCCTGGCGCGCCACGTCTGCGTGGGGATTGGCAAACAGATCAACCTGCCTGACTGCGTCACGATGCAGGACGATACCTGCTTCCACGCCAGCGAGATGATGCTGCGCACGCCGGATCTCGCGGGCAAGCGCGTCACCGTGATCGGCGGTGGCCAGAGCGGTGCCGACCTGTTCCTGAACATCTTCCGCGGTGAATGGGGCCAGCCGCGGAGCCTGAACTGGGTATCGCGCCGCAACAACTACAACGCGCTGGATGAAGCTGCCTTTGCTAACGAGTACTTCACGCCGGAGTACGTGGACAGCTTCTCCACGCTCGGTGAAGAGGCCCGTCGTCAGATGCTGCACGAGCAGAAGATGACCTCTGACGGTATTACCACGGAATCGCTGCTGGCGATTTACCGCGCCATGTACCACCGCTTTGAAGTGCTGCGTGAAAAACCCTGGGCTCACCTCCTGCCATCCCGCTCGGTGACGGCCCTCACGCGCCAGGAAAACGGACATCGCCTGAGCATTCAGCATCATCTCGATGGCGGTCAGGAACAGCTGGAGAGCGACGTGGTGATTTTCGCCACCGGCTACCGCGCCGTGCAGCCTGCGTTCCTCGCACCGCTGTCTCATCGCCTGCATCTTGATACGGACGAAGCCTTCTGCATCAACAACGATTTCACCCTTGAATGGGACGGTCCGCAGAGCAACCGCCTGTTTGCCGTAAACGCCGGGATGCACCGTCTCGGCATTGCCGAACCCCAGCTCAGCCTGATGGCCTGGCGCGCGGCGCGCATTCTGAATCGCGCGCACGATGACGAGCCGTTTGAACTGGCTACTACCCCTGGCGTTATCCACTGGCGAAGCACCGCCAGCCCGGAAAGTAGCCAGGTTTTTAAATCTTTAGCAAAAACGACCGAGTACTGACACACACATTCAGGATCAACATAACAATGAAACGTTCTCATCTTTGGGTTTTAAATCCTTGCTTGCTTGCAATGCTTTCTACCTCTGCGTGGGCGGAAGAACAAAAGGAAGAAGATATCGTGGTCTCTGCCAGCCGTGCTCACCGCAGCGTAGCTGAAATGGCGCAGACCACCTGGGTCATTGAACGGGCTGAAATTGAGCAGCAGGTTCAGGGCGGAAAAGAGATTAAAGAAGTGCTGGCCCAGCTGATCCCGGGCATGGACGTCAGCAGCCAGGGGCGCACCAACTACGGCATGAACCTGCGCGGTCGTTCGATGATGGTGATGGTGGACGGCGTGCGTCTGAACTCGTCACGCAGCGACAGCCGCCAGCTCGACTCTATCGATCCGTTCAATATCGATCGTATTGAAGTGATCTCCGGTGCCACCTCGCTCTACGGCGGCGGCAGCACCGGCGGCCTGGTGAACATCGTCACCAAAAAGGGCCAGCCGGATACCGAAGTGGAGTTCCAGACCGGGACAAAGAGCGGGTTTAACAGCCACAACGATCACGATGAGAACGTGTCGGCAGCCGTCAGCGGCGGCAACGATAAGGCCTCCGGTCGTCTGTCGGTGTCGTATCAGCGCTACGGCGGCTGGTATGACGGCAACGGCGACGAGGTGATTATCGATAACACCCAGACCGGCCTGCAGTATTCCGACCGTATTGACGTGATGGGCACGGGCACCATCAACATTGACGATCATCAGCAGCTGCAGCTCACCACGCAGTACTACAAGAGCGAGTCCGACGGGAAGCACGGTTTGTTCCTCGGCGAGAACTTCTCGGCGGTGACGGGCGATGCAAAAGCCTACAACAAAGACAACCTCAACTCCGATCGTATCCCCGGTACCGAGCGTCACCTGATTAACCTGCAGTACTCGAATACCGATTTCTGGGGCCAGGACCTGGTCGCGCAGATTTACTATCGCGATGAGAGCCTGACCTACTACCCGTTCCCGACGCTGAGCAAAGGTGCGGTGACCAGCATTGGCGCATCCCAGCAGAAAACCGACTTTTACGGCGGCAAGCTGACGCTGAACAGCAAGCCGGTGGATGATTTGACCCTCACCTGGGGTGTCGATGCCGACCATGAAACCTTCGATGCCAACCAGCAGTTCTTCGATCTGAGTAAAGCGGCGGCAAGCGGCGGCATGGATCTGGAAAATGCCTACAACGTGGGCCGTTATCCGGGTTACAGCATTACCAACCTTGCCCCGTTCCTGCAGGCCAGCTATGACATTGATGCCATCACCCTGAGCGGTGGCGTGCGCTACCAGTACACTGAAAACAAGGTGGATGACTTTGTTGGTTACGCCCAGCAGCAGGCCATCGCTAACGGGAAAGCCACCTCCGCCGACGCGGTGCCGGGTGGGAAAACGGATTACAACAACTTCCTGTTTAACGCCGGGATACTCGGTCGCCTGACCGAACAGCAGCAGCTGTGGTTTAACTTCTCGCAAGGCTTTGAAATCCCTGACCTGGCGAAATACTACGGCTCTGGCACCTACCAGCTCGTCGACGGCCACTATCGCCTGCTGAACAGCGTGAACGTGAACGACTCGACGCTGGACGGGATCAAGGTCAACGCCTACGAGCTGGGCTGGCGTTTCACCGGCGACAACCTGCGCACGCAGGTCGCGGCGTACTACTCGCTTTCCGATAAAACCATCACCATCAACAAGAGTGACATGACCATCAACCTCGAAGACGATAAACGTCGTATTTACGGGGTCGAAGGCCAGGTAGACTACTTCTTCACCGACAGCGACTGGAGCACAGGCGCGAACTTTAACGCCATTAAGTCTGAGACGCGTGAAAACGGAAAATGGGAGAAGCTGACGGTCGACAGCGCCAGCCCGTCGAAGGCCAGCGCATGGGTTAACTGGGCACCGGGCGACTGGGCGCTGCGCGTGCAGAGCACGCAGACCTTTGACGTGTCTGACGCCGACGGTAAGAAGATTGATGGCTATAATACCATTGATTTCCTGGGCAGCTACGCCCTGCCGGTGGGCAAGGTCAGCTTCAGCGTGGAAAACCTGCTGGACAAAGACTACACCACCGCCTGGGGCCAGCGCGCGCCGGGGCTGTATAGCCCAACCTACGGCGCACCGGGCCTGTATACCTATAAAGGTCGCGGACGCACCTTTGGTCTGAACTACTCCGTACTGTTCTGATCCTGCGCGCCGCCTGCGGGCGGCGCATATTGCTGTGTAATTTCAACGCGAATTTGCTATAAAATCAGCGATTTGCTGAAATTGTCGGCAAACGAACGAAAAGTTTACTTTCCCCCTTTGACAAGGGGAACGCAGGTCGATAATATTCGCCCCGTTCACACGATTCCTCTGTAGTTCAGTCGGTAGAACGGCGGACTGTTAATCCGTATGTCACTGGTTCGAGTCCAGTCAGAGGAGCCAAATTTAAGAAGCCTGCTTTTGAAGCAGGCTTTTTGCTTTTCTGCGTCTCTGATGTTAATTCAGAATCGCATCCAGCCTGGCAAGTACTTCATTTACAACGGCGTCAGGTATACGTTCCAGCCGCATGCCGTTCCGGGCAGCCATATCAATGGTTCTGGGCTGGTCGCAGCGAATAACGCCCGTTGTTTTTGTCCCCGCCCCTTCCAGTGAAACGGTGAAACCTGCTGTACGAGCAAAGTTTCCGCCGCTGGTGACGGGAACCACTACCGGTAGCCGGGTCAGCTTGTTAAACGACGCCTTCGATACGATAAGCACCGGACGTTTTCCACTTTGCTCGTGGCCAGCAATCGGATCCAGTGAAACAAGCCAGATTTCCCCTCTGTCCATTTACAGGATCTCCTTGCCTACCGCAGGCGCATCAATCCATTCCCGCTCCTCTTCGCTCATTTCAGCGTGCGGATCGCACTGCGCCAGCAGCTCCTCAAGTGAATAATGAGGCCGTTTCTGGGGTTCGATAATCAGGCAGCCATTATTAATGGTCATGCCGACTTCGCTGTCCGTCGAGAGCTCCAGCGTTTTCAGTACGGCGGGAGGAACCGCCAGCATGATGGATCCGCCGACCTTTTTCAGGCGAGTTGTATACATAGCGCACCTCCGAATATTATATTTTAATATAACATTCAGGACGGGAGGTGCGCAATTATTCATCAGATTCATGGTGATTTCCTTTTCGTAATGAAGTGGGCAGAAAGCCGTTATCTATCGAAGGGCAGTGCAGGTGGGAACGAAGTGCGTCACTAAGAAGGTAGATAATAGAAAACTGTTTTTGCGGTTCAAAGGATTTTGGCGGATAGGATAATCGAAATGCGAGGCGGCTTCCGGATCGCTGCTGTGTGGGGGCCAGGTTGAGGTCCCCCTCTCTCACGGCTTCATAACGATGCGGCCAAGCGGTTTCGCTGTCTCAGCGTATTCATGGGCCGCGGCGGCGTTAGCCAGGGGGAAGATGCGGTCAATGACAACCCTGATGCGCCCTTCTGCCACAGCCTGCAAGATGTCGTCCACGCTTGTCCGAACGCCGGGCCTTTCAAAAAGGGGCCCCATGAATACCCCCATGAGTGTCTGGTTAGATTGCATTGGCGGCCACAAGTCGACAGTCAGACTGCCACCGCCCGCATTACCGACGAAGACGAGACGTCCTTGCGGAGCGAGTGCAGAAAGCGAAACAGGCAACGTCGTCCCTACCGGATCGATGACGAGGTCAACACCGGCGCCACGGGTGCACTCTCGGACACTGTCAACGATGTTGTCCTCTACACGATCCACGACATAATCGGCACCCAATTCAAGCAACCGACTTCTTCGCTGCGTCCCGCTTGCCACAGCGATAACCGTCGCGCCTGCTTGTGAGGCAAGCTGAACGGCCGCGAGCCCCACGCCCCCTGCTGCTGCCTGAATCAGGACGGTTTCTCCATGCCGGAGCATGCCTCGAGTGAAAAGGCAATGATGCGCGGTTCCAAAAGAAATCGGTACCACCGCCGCGTCTGCTGCATCCACCCCATCCGGTATAAGCCAGGTTCGTTCCGCAGGCACAGCCCAACGTTCCGCATGCGATCCCTGCATGCTAAACGCAGTCACTCTGTCTCCAACCCTGCGATGACGGACTTTCGAACCGACGGCAACCACTGTGCCCGCGGCCGCGTAGCCAACGATCCACGAAGGAAGAGGCGGCGGAGTTGAACGCCGGTTGATCAGATCTCCCCCTTCAATCGAGATTGCCTCGACAGAAATCAGGACGTCATCAGGCCCTGCGACCGGATCCGGGACATCAATGTATTGCAGGACGTCGGGAGCGCCTTCCACGTCATAAACCGCTGCTTTCATTAATTTTCCTCTGTCATATCAAGACCCGTAGGAAACCGCTAGATTTGATGGCAGGTGAGTACCGATTACGATCATAGAGCGCCTGCCGTCCGAAGGGGAAAACGGCTTCGCGTGTTGTCATGTTTGTACCTTTGTAATGGGGCGAAATCTGTCCGGTGAACACAAAGACACTTTACAGGTGCCAGATCGGGCGGATAAACCAGCGACGTTTTCCATCATTCTTTATAAGCTGCTCAAGGGTTCTTCCCATCGTGCTATTCCCTCTCTAAAAACTATCCTTTCAACTGAGCGACAAGCCCGGCCAGCGCAGCGCTAACGGGCAAGCCAGTAGCTAGATCTGGTAATCAATCGCCACTTCTTCCGGCTCCATTACCTGACGTTTAATCTCGTCCACAGACAGCCCGGCATTGCATAGCTCGATAAAGCGCCAGACATAGTTGCGCTGCAGCTGTCCGCGCTTCAGCCCAAGCCAGACGGTATTGGCGTCAAACAGGTGACGCGTATCAAGACGCACGAGGTTCCCGTCTTCGCGTTCCCCGCTGGACTGTTCCGCCACCAGGCCAATGCCCAGACCCAGCTCGACGTAAGTTTTGATCACATCGGAGTCCTGCGCGCTCAGCACCACGTCCGGCGTGAGCCCTTTGCGGTTGAAGGCTTCATCAATACGCGAGCGTCCGGTAATGCCCTGGCGGTAAGTGATCAGCGGCCATTTCGCAATGTCTTCCAGCGTCAGGGGAGAGACCTGATTCAGCGGATGATCGACTGGGAGTAATAAACTGTGGTACCAGCGGAACCACGGGAAGGCCACCAGCAGCGGATCGTTGCTCAGACGCTCGCTGGCGATGCCGATATCTGCCCCGCCGTTTTGCAGCAGCACTTCAATTTCCTGCGGCGTGCCCTGAATAAGCTCCAGACGGACATCTGGGAAAAGTTCGCGGAAGGCTTTAATCACCGGCGGCAGGCTGTAGCGCGCCTGGGTGTGGGTAGTGGCGATGGTGAGCACGCCCGAGGCGTCATTGGTGAAGAGATCCGCCAGACGACGCACGTTGCTGGCCTCGTTGAGGATCCGCTCAGCGATGGTCAGCAATGCCTTGCCCGGCTCCGTCATCCCAAGCAGACGCTTGCCGCGACGGATAAAAATCTCTATCCCCAGTTCCTCTTCCAGCTCGCGAATATGGCGGCTGACGCCAGACTGGGATGTATAAAGCATGTTAGCGACTTCGGTCAGGTTGTAGTCCCGCCTGGCCGCCTCACGGATAATTTTAAGTTGCTGGAAATTCACGATTCACTCCGGCGCATCTGACATAGCTCTATTGTTAGAGTCAGCTGAGCTGCAGAACAAATAATAAAAACCAGCATCTTATGCTTTTATGGAATATCAACTCACGAGCTGGAGTTCACGGTTCTCAAGCGACGGCTTGCTGACCAGCGACATCAAAATCTCTTTTACCGCCTGCGCCTGCGGCGACAGCGATCCGCGTGCGGACATGTTCAGCGACAGCGGCAGGCTCATTGAAGGCGTGGTGATGCGCGCCATCCAGCCGTTTGCCGCACTGCAAAGCGAGCGGGCGGCGGACTCCGGCAGGACTGTTACGCCCATTCCGCTGGCAATCGCTGCCGTCAGCGTGGAAATAGAATCAATTTCGCCAATAATTTTGGCCGTCAGGCGACGCAGGGAGAACGCTTCATCCACGCGCACGCGCACCGCGCTGTAATCGCGCGGCAGGAAGAGATTCATCTCGGCCACGGCGGTTAAATCAACGCTCTGACCCGGGCAGTCGCGGGTGCCGACCAGATAAAGATCTTCTTTCAGCAGCGGCTGGCTGGTGATCCCGGCGACGGGAGAGCGATCGTAAAGGACGGCCATATCCAGCTGGCCGTTGAGCAGTTTGTCATTCAGAACGGAACCGCTGTTTTCGTGCAGGTAGACCAGCACTTCAGGCAGCTCAGCGCGAACGGCCTGCAGCAGTGGCATGGTGATAGACGATGCCGCGGTTCCTGGCGCTAAACCAATGGAAACGTGGCCGCTCAGGGTCTGGCCGACATTGTTCACCGCCAGCTGCGCCTGTTCACACTGACGCAGAATAGTGCGGGCATGGGTATACAAAATTTTGCCTGCTTCTGTTGGCGTTACGCCGCGCTTGGTGCGGATCAGTAATTGCTGGTCCATCTCGCCTTCCAGCGTAGCCACCTGCTGGCTCAGCGCAGGCTGCGCGATATGCAGCACTTCTGCCGCTTGAGTCAGGCTGCCGATATCGACGATTTTTACGAAGTATTTCAGTCGTCTTAAGTTCATTTTGCCCCCTGTTCAAAAAACTGTGCCGGAACCGGCTGTCGTTGTTGAAGAGGTTTTGCAATATGAATGCCAGTTTTGCGAAGAGGTCTGATTTGTTGCTAAGCGGCTGAAAATAAGGAAAGCTAATCATGGATGGGGGTTTAATGACTGAAACAGCGGTTTATGATCTGCCCCATTAGAGGTATGTTTGCACCATGACGGTGCATTACGTTGGCAAAAGCGTCACTTTGCTGATTTTGTCAGCAAACGATCAAAAGGTGTTGATCCATCCTTTGACAAGGCGAACGCAGGTCGATAATATGCGCCCCGTTCACACGATTCCTCTGTAGTTCAGTCGGTAGAACGGCGGACTGTTAATCCGTATGTCACTGGTTCGAGTCCAGTCAGAGGAGCCAAATTTGAAAAGCCTGCTTTTAAAGCAGGCTTTTTGCTTTTCTGCGGCGGGTAAAATTGTCGGGTGGCGGCTTCGCCTTACCCGACCTACGGGACTGTAGGCCCGGTAAGCGCAGCGCCACCGGGCGAAACGAACTCAATGGCTGAGCTTCACCGGCATCCCCGACCGCCGCTCCAGTTCTGCCCCCGCCCCCTCGTTTATCAGCTGCGTCCGCTGTGCGGCTGAAATGGGCAGAGGCACTTTCCGTGTTGACTCAAATTCCGCGCGGTTACGTGATAATGGCTCATGAACCTCAACCCAGCGGCTGCCGTCCGGCTCGGTGGTGCTTTTAACGGGCCTGTCGATAAGCTGCACGCGGGTTCCTACGGGGACATTATCGAAAAGGTATTTGATGTCGTTATTACGCAGACGAATACAGCCCTGGCTCACCCGCAGCCCGATGCCGAAATTCGAGTTTGTGCCGTGAATGGCATAGAGCCTGCCGATATAAATCGCATACAGCCCCATCGGGTTATCCGGCCCGGCGGGCACGAACGCCGGAAGCGTTTTCCCCTCTGCCGCATAGGCGCGGCGCGTGTTCGGCGTCGGAGACCAGGTTGGCCCCTCCTGCTTACGCTCAACGGCCGTCACCCAGTTACGCGGGGTTTCGCGTCCGGCCTGACCGATGCCGATGGGCAGCACTTCAACGGTGTTGCCGATAGGCGGATAGTAGTAGAGGCGCATTTCCGCCGCATTTACGATGATCCCCTCGCGGACGGTGTCAGGCAAAATCAGCTGCTGAGGTATTACCAGACGGGTGCCGGATTTAGGCAAAAAAGGATCCACGCCCGGGTTTGCTTCCAGCAGGTTGCTCAGCCCCTGCCCGTACTGCGCGGCAAAGGCTTCCAGAGGAAGCGTGTTGCCTTCGGGAACGGTGATGATAATCGGGGTTCCCACCAGACGACTGCCTTCCGGCGGTAGCGTATAGGTTACGGCAAACGCACCGGGGGCAACGGCACACAGCGTAAGGACGAACCAGGTAAGTCGAATCATAGTTTCCTGTGCTCAAAAAAGAGAAAGCCTGGACTCAGGCAGGCTTTCTCAGTTTACGCTATCACGCCTCGGTTTTGCGCCACCGGCGCGTCAGTACTTTTTCCGCCTCGACAATAAGGAACATCACAAAACCAATCAGCAGGGTGATGACCCAGTAGCGGAACGGCAGCGCCTCGGTGCCAAACAGCATCTGCATGAAGGGTGCGTAAATAATAAGAAGCTGTAGCGCCAGCAGCACGCCGCTGACGATCCAAATCCCTTTGTTCGCCAGCAGGCCTTTGCTCAGCGAGAAGCCGTCATTTACGCGACAGTTGAGCATGTAGAACCACTGCGCCGTTACCAGGGTTTGCAGCAGTACGGTGCGGATAAATTCCGCCGAATAGCCGCGCGGCTGTAGCCAGGCTTCCAGCACGAAGGCGCTAATGGCAATCATCAGACCGACAAACACCACGCGCCAGATGGCGTAGCCGTCCATCACGTGGAGATTCGCTTTTCGCGGCGGCCGGTTCATGATGTCCTTCTCACCCGCTTCAAACGCCAGGCCAAACGACAGCGTGGCCGATGTCGCCATGTTCATCCACAGGATCAGGACCGGCGTGAGCGGGATCAGGTTCCCCGCCAGCAGCGCGATGATGATCAGCAGAGCCTGCGCGATGTTGCTCGGGATAACGAACAGAATGGTCTTTTTCAGGTTATCGTAAACCCGACGTCCCTCGTGCACCGCGCGGGCAATGGTGGCAAAGTTGTCATCCGTTAACACCATGTCGGCGGCTTCCTTGGTGACTTCCGTCCCCTTAATCCCCATGGCGATACCCACATCCGCCCGCTTGAGCGCTGGAGCATCATTTACGCCATCCCCGGTCATGCCCACGACTTCCTGTTTACTTTGCAGAGCCTGCACAAGGCGGAATTTATCCTCCGGGCTGGTGCGGGCGAAAATGTCGTACTGCTGGGCGGCGTCGCTCAGCTGACGATCGTCCATCGCCTCCAGCTCACGTCCGGTGATAGCGCTTGCGGCGTTACCTATCCCCAACATTTGCCCAATGCTCATTGCCGTTTGCGGGTGGTCCCCGGTAATCATTTTCACGCGGATCCCGGCCTGCAGACAGTCGGCAATGGCGGTAATGGCCTCCGGACGCGGCGGATCCATCATTCCTGCAATACCCAGCAGGATCACGCCATCATGCAGGTCCGGGTGATCCAGCTCGCGCTGTCCCTCGCGGGCAGGTTTCCAGGCCGCGGCCACCATGCGCAACCCTTCCCGGGCATACTCTTCAATCTTCCCTTCCCAGTAAGGCTGATCGAACGGCTGCAGTCCGTCATTCGTCTGCTGGTACTGGCAGAGGCGGAACAGGACGTCCGGCGCGCCAGTGATTAAAATCACCTCTTCATCGCCCAGCCGGTACAGCGTGGACATGTATTTATACTGCGAATCAAACGGGATTTTACTGCGCATTTCGGTATCGAGCGGTGGGAGCGGGATTTTCGCCGCCAGCACCTTCAGCGCGCCCTCGGTTGGGCCCCCGGTGATTTTCCACAGCCCCTGCTCGTCTTTGATCAGCTGGCTGTCATTACAGAGGTCAATGGTGCGCAGGTAGCGTTCCAGCAGGGAACCCTGCGTCACGCTAACGGGCGTTGGGTCATCTACGGGGTGAATATTCCCCACCGGTTCGTAGCTGTCGCCCTCCACGCGATAGGTCGTGTCAGCGGTAATCACCGCTTTGACCGTCATTTCATTCATCGTCAGGGTGCCGGTTTTATCCGAGCAGATGACCGTCATTGCGCCCAGCGTTTCCACCGTAGGCAGCTTGCGAATGATGGCCTTGCGACGCGCCATGGCCTGTACGCCAAGCGAAAGGATGATGGAAATGATGGCCGGCAGGCCTTCCGGCACGGCGGCAACGGCAAGGCTGATAAGCGACAGCACCAGTTCAGAAACCGGCATATCCCGGAACAGGAGACTAAAGACAAACAGCGCCACCATCATCACCAGGATAGTGATGAAGATAGTCTTACCGAGCTTATCCATCTGCACCATCAGCGGCGTGCGGTGTTTTTCAATGTCGGACATCATCTGATTGATGTGGCCCAGCTCGGTCTCGCCCCCGGTTGCCACCACCACGCCTTTACCGCCGCCGGAGCTGACGGTGGTGCCTGAGTAGAGCAGATTATACCGGTCACCTAAAGGCAGTTCCCCGCTTAACGCATCGCTGTTTTTCTCAACAACGGTGGATTCGCCGGTCAGGATGGCCTCCTCCACGCGCAGGTTATGTGCTTCAATCACGCGCAGGTCCGCAGGGATACGGTCCCCGGCGCGGATCACCACGATATCACCCGGGACCAGCGCCGTGGTGGGGATCGTTTCATGATTCCCCTGTCGTACCACCACGGCTTCGCTGGAGAGCATATTGCGAATGCTCTGCAACGATTTTTCAGCATTGCTCTCCTGGATATGGCCAATCAGCGCGTTAATGATGGCAACACCAAGGATCACAAACATGTCTACCCAGTGGCCCATAAAGAGCTTAAGCAACGCGGCCACCAGCAGCACGTAAATCAACACATCGTTAAAGTGCGCCAGGAAGCGCAGCCAGGCGGGTTTGCCCTTTTTTTGCGGTAACGCATTCTCACCGTGCTGCTGAAGTCGGGCTGATGCCTCAGTGCCGCTAAGGCCTTCCAGGGTGGAGTGGATATTCGACAGGGTTTCGTCAACGGTTTGTTGATAATACGGACGTTCAGGTTTTCCTGTTTTCATCGTTCCTTCCTCAGGTTCTATTCAGAAATCACCTTGCTTCTCTGTAATTAACGAATAACGAAAACAGGAACATGTGCGTAACGAACAATACTTGCCGCCTCTGATCCTAACAAATGGGTTTGAATATTGGGATTTCGCGAGCCAACAATAATCGCGCCGACAGCCAGTTCATCCGCCAGCTTAATAACCTCATCACGAACGTTCCCGCTACGGACATGGAGATGAACACGCGCTTCAGGCAGATTCAATTTTTTGACCAGGTCAGACAGCTTTTCTTTCGAATTATTAATCATATATTCATCCATTTTGCGCGCATCTGAAATAAAACCACGCGTCAGTTCGGCTGAAAATTTGGGCATGACGTGCAGCAAATGAATGTCACCCGATGCGCTTTGCGCCAGAAACTGTGCATGCTGCAACGCTTTATCCGCCAGGCTTGTCTCGTAGACATCCACCGGAACGAGAATGTTTTTATACATATCGAGCATCCTTTTTATAACCAACACGAGAGTGAGTGAAGCAAAAAAACGCATTAAATGCAGGGGGTTGCCCTTAATGCCAGTTACGGTAAAAAGAGATGAATAATATTAAACGTAGCACAGGAATATCAGGTTTAACGCTTCCCCACTGATAATGGTTATTTAACATTTATGTTTTCGCCGACTATGCTCATAGTCAGCCACCGCTTCCGGCTCATGGAGGAATGTATGTATGGTTTAAGCCTGATCCGCCTGGGTATGTTTATTGCACTCGCCATTATCGCCAGTACGGCGATTGGTTTATTTACCTATATGGTCGTCACTGTTCTGGCAGAATAGTGTCACCCCCTGTCCAGGTTATGGAATAAATAAAACAGTTATTTATTAGGGGAATACAGTGAACCGCTACCTCTCTCTTTTACCGTTCGTTTTGTTAACGCTCACGGCGTGCGACCCGAAACCGAACCAAGCCTCCCCCCTGCCCAGGATGGTAAAAGTGGCGGAGGTGACGGTTCCCGGCCACGCCCAGCAGCGCGTTTTCCCCGCCCGCATTGAATCGGGCGATGCCACAGACCTTTCCTTCAAGCGCGCAGGGCAAATTGAAGCGCTCGATGTACGCCAGGGTGCTGCCATCAAACAGGGGCAACAGCTTGCCAGACTGAACGCCCGCGAAGCCCAGCAGCGGGTTAACGACAGACAAACGGCGGCGACGCTGGCCCAGAGGCAGTTCGACCGCTTCCAGACGCTGGCAGGACGACAGGCCATTTCAAAAGCCGAGATGGACGTGCAGCGTGCGAACCGCGATTCGGCGAATGCGGCGCTGCAGATTGCCCGGGAAGAGCTAAATCAGATGACGCTCGTTGCACCCTTTAGCGGGACGGCGGCCAGCGTGCACGTGCGAAACCATCAGGTGGTGTCCGCCGGTCAGCCCATCGCGACGTTAACCCGTACCGATCTGCTGGACGTGGTGTTCAGCATCCCTGAAAACCTGTTTAAGACCTTTGATATCCGCAACGCGCAGTATCGCCCCGTGGTGAAAATTAACGCCCTTCCGGATCGGGAATTTACCGCCGTCTACAAAGAGCACTCGGGCAGCAGCGACAGCAATACCCTGACCTGGCAGGTGATACTCACCATGCCGCGACCCGATGATTTTCCCGCCGTCGGTGGCGTAAGCGGTACGGTGACCATCAATTTAACCAACCTCCCGGCCGGTGCGGGTGCTCAGGCGCTCGTCGTACCGGTTGAGGCAGTCTTTAACCCGGACAACAGCCCGCGCAATGAGCCGCACGTCTGGGTCGTAACGGGAGAAGGCGACACCCTCCATCTGGAAGACCGCAAGGTCAGCGTGGGGCAAGTGAGTACCGAAGGCGTGGTAATCACCAGCGGGCTGAAGGCGGGCGAGCGCGTGGTGGCCGCAGGCGTTGGGGAACTGCATGCTAACCAGCCGGTGCGTATCTGGACGCGTGAACGGGGACTGTAATGGATATCTCTCGTCAATTTATTAATAACCCTGTTCGCGTCTGGCTAACGATCCTGCTGCTGGGCGTCGGGGGGATTTTCGCCCTGTTGAATATCGGCAGGCTGGAAGATCCCGCCTTTACCATCAAAACCGCAGTGGTGGTCACCCACTACCCCGGCGCATCCGCTCAGCAGGTTGAAGAGGAGGTAACGCTTCCGCTGGAGAATGCCCTGCAGCAGCTGCCTTATCTGGACAACGTGAGCTCCATCTCGTCAAACGGTCTGTCGCAAATCACCGTTAACATCGCTTCACGCTATCACTCGAACGAACTGCCGCAGATTTGGGATGAACTTCGCCGCCGCGTGGGCGATGCCTCGCGTCAGTTCCCGCCCGGCGTCATCACGCCCTTTGTGAATGACGATTTCGGCGACGTGTTCGGCTTCTTCTTCGCCATTTCCGGAGATGAATTCAGTAATCCTGAACTGGTGAGATATGCGGAGCAGCTGCGCCGGGAGTTGATTCTGATCCCCGGCGTCGCGAAGGTTGCCATCGGCGGGGCCATTAGCCAACAGGTCAACATCGATATCTCCCTGACCAAAATGGCCGCGCGCGGCATTACGCTGAACCAGCTTTCCGCCCTGCTCAACAGACTTAACGTCGTTTCCAGCGCCGGAGAAATCACCTCCGGCACCGAATCCATTCGCCTGCACCCGACCGGTGAGTTCGAAAATCTTGATGAACTGGCGGATATCATCATCACGCCTTCCGGCACCGGGGCGGCGACGCGTCTGCGGGATATCGCCACGCTGTCGCGCGGGCTGAACGAATCGCCAGCCAGCATTTACCATGCCAACGGCAAAAAAGCCGTCACCATGGGCGTCTCGTTTATTCCCGGCGTGAACGTGATCGACGTGGGCCACGCGCTGGAGGCGAAGCTAAGCCAGATGTCGGCGGAAAAACCGGCAGGCATACAGATAGACCTGTTTTACGATCAGGCAGCCGAAGTGGGCCACTCCGTTAACGGTTTTATTATTAACTTCCTGATGGCGCTGGCGATTGTCATCGGTGTGCTGCTGATCTTTATGGGCGTACGCAGCGGGATCATCATTGCGTTTTCTCTCGCGCTCAACGTGCTCGGCACGCTGCTGATTATGTATCTGTGGGGCATTGAGCTGCAGCGCATCTCGCTCGGGGCGCTGATTATCGCCCTCAGCATGCTGGTGGATAACGCCATCGTGATTGTCGAAGGGGTGTTGATCGCCCGACAGCAGGGCTCCCCGCTGTTAACCGCCGTGAACTACATCATCCGCCGCTCCGCCCTGCCGCTGCTGGGGGCGACGGTGATTGCCATCCTGGCGTTTGCCCCTATCGGGCTGTCGCAGGATTCCACCGGGGAATACTGTAAATCCCTGTTCCAGGTGCTGCTGATTTCCCTGATGTTGAGCTGGTTCTCGGCGCTCACCCTCACCCCGGTGCTGATCAAGTGGTGGTTGTTTAAAAACGACGACACCCCCGATAAAACCGATGAGTCAGATCCTTACGACAAACGACTCTACCGCGTCTACCAGCGCCTGCTTAACACGCTGCTGCACCATAAGGCACCGACGCTCATTGTGATGGCTGCGCTGCTGGCAGCGTCTGTCTGGGGTTTTGGCGCCGTACGGCAAAACTTTTTCCCGTCGTCTAATACGCCGATTTTCTTTGTCGACCTCTGGCTACCCTACGGCACCGATATTAAATGGACCGAGAAAATGACCGGCGATATCGAAAAAACCATTAACGGCCAGCCGGGCGTGGAAACCACCGTCTCGACCATTGGTCAGGGCAGCATGCGGTTTATTCTGACCTACAGCGGACAGCGTCAGTACAGCAACTATGCGCAGATCATGGTGCGCATGGACGACCAGCGCAACATCTCCGCCCTGACGTGCCACATGGACGAGTACATCGCGCGAAACTATCCGCAGGTCAACGCCAGCACCAAACGCGTAATGTTTGGCCCCTCCGGCGACAGCGCCATTGAGGTGCGCATTAAAGGTCCCGATCCTGACCGGCTGCGCCTGATTGCCAGCCAGGTGGACGACATCCTCACCCGCGACCCGGCCACGGGCAGCGTCAGGAACGACTGGCAAAACCGCAGCAAGGTGATCCGCCCACAGTACGTTGCCGCCCTGGGCCGTGAGCTTGGCGTAGATAAACAGGACGTCGACAACGCGCTGGAGATGAACTTCTCCGGCAGCCGGGCGGGGCTATACCGGGAAGGCAGCGACCTGCTGCCCGTGGTGGTGCGCCCGCCTGAGAGCGAACGGCTGGATGCCAATCACCTGAACAACGTGCTGGTGTGGAGCCAGACGCGGCAGCAGTATATCCCGCTGAGTAACGTCGTCAGCCGCTTCTCGCTGGAGTGGGAGGATCCGCTCATCCTTCGACGCGACCGCTCGCGGGTACTGACGGTGCAAACGGATCCAGACCCGCTGAGCCAGCAAACCTCCGGGGACATTCTCGCCCGCGTGAAGCCGCAGATTGATGCCCTTCCCCTGCCACACGGCTACAGCATTGAATGGGGGGGCGACGCGGAAAACTCCAGTGAAGCGCAGCAAGGGCTGTTCACTACGCTACCTCTCGGGTATCTGGTGATGTTTGTCATTACGGTGCTGATGTTCAGCTCGGTAAAAAATGCCGTCGCCATCTGGCTGACCGTACCGCTGGCTCTGATCGGCGTGACGCCGGGATTTTTAATTACCGGCATTCCCTTTGGCTTTATGGCGCTGATTGGCCTGCTGAGCCTGAGCGGAATGCTCATCCGCAACGGCATCGTGCTGGTGGAAGAGATTGAACAGCAGAAAACGCAAAAGGATCAGCACAGCGCGATCGTGTACGCCGCCACCTCGCGCCTGCGCCCCATCCTGCTCACCGCGTTTACGACAGTGCTTGGCCTGGCTCCGCTACTGCTGGACGTTTTCTTCCAGAGCATGGCCGTTGTGATTATGTTTGGACTGGGGTTTGCTACAATCCTGACGCTGCTGGTACTCCCCGTGATCTATGCGTGTTTCCATCGTAAGGACGAAGCCAAACAACAATGAATGCGACAGGGCTGAACATTATCAAGACGCTGGGCTGCATGACGGCGGTCACCTTCTTCACCATCTACAACACCTGGGATCATTATGATTATGACTATCACTGGATCCTGGGGTTTTTAACCTTTATCTCGACCATCGCCACGCCGCTGTTTTTTGTGGTTTCGGGCTATCTCGATGGACAATCCCGGCACGGCACCCGCTGGCAGCTGGGTAAAATTAAAAGTCTGGTGATTGTTTTTCTGTTCTGGATAACGATCTACTACCTGTGGGAGCCCTATCAGCGCGGGTATTTAATCCAGCCCTGGTTCGTGTTCGCCTTTGTCGTGATTTACACCTTCCACCCGGCGGTGGAGTGGCTCAGCCAGCGGCGAGCGCTATTCTGCGGGGCGATTGCCGCCCTGCTGCTCTTTTCCTACGGATACGATCTGCTATCGGCGCTTTATCCTGAAACGCACGTCCTTTCCCTGTCACCGCAGTATCGCCTGTGGACATGGCTGCTGTTTTATCTGACGGGGCAACTCTTCTGCGACCCGAAAATCGCCGAGTGGATTAGCCGCAAAAATGTCGTCAGGGCGGCGGTTGTCGCCATCCCGTTTATCTATCTCTTCACCTGGTTTTACGAGCGCCACTTCTTCTTCGCGCTGTTCAAGGCGGACAGAAACGCCTTTATTCTCACCGGCTCTCAAATTTACATTTTGATCATCGCGCTGGTGATTGCGGCGAACGGCGTGCGCTTTCGTCGCAACGCCGAATTCAAAGAGTCGGTTCTGGCCGCCATCAGCAAAACGATGACCGGCGTGTATATTGTGCACTACTCGGTGTTTCACCTGCTGACGGCGCTGATACCGGTGACCTCCCTCGGTATAAAGCTTTCGCTGATTGTGCTCACGTTCGTCACCTCTGTTCTCTTCTCCATGCTGGTATTGTCTAACGCCGTGGCAAAAAAGGTGATTACCCTTTAAAAGCCTAAGCGCAGCCAGGCAAAGAGCACGTTGCCGTTGTTATACGTCCCGGGAATATAGGTGAACTGAACGGTAACGCGCTTATACCCGGCCGAAAACAGCGGAAAGATGAACGGTAGCGGCACGTAGTTGGCAAAATCATCTCGCGCCGTGATGCCCGCTGCAGCACCAAGCCCCAGGCGGAAATCCTTCGCATTATCCAGATACCAGCCCTTCTCCCAGCCATAGCCCATCGCGGGCTGCCATTCGTTGTGGGAGTCCTTGAACATCATCGCGAAGAGTGCGCTCCAGTTGCCCTCTTCGTTATAGCGGGAAACGCCCAGCCCGCCGCCCCACGGCATTTCATTGTAATTGTCCGTTTTTTCTTTGTCGTACATAAAGCGAGCATGCCAGCTCAGGAACGGCAGGTACAAATCGTAACGTTGAGGCTCTTCCCAGGTCTGGGAGATATCCTCCGTCAGCGTATTCCACCAGCCGCTAATTCGCTGTTCTCCATAGACTTTCTGCTCGGCATGAAGCGGTGCGGCGAATAAAAACAGGACAATCCATATGGCCGAAAAGGTGCGTTGCATCGTTTTTCCCTCAGCTTAAGTCACGCAGCAGTTTCTATTACTGTAATCCATTCAGCACTAACCGGAGCCAAACAGACTGATTTATCTCAAGGCAGGGGAAGATGAAATTTATTTATTCAGCGCCTTCCGGAAAGATAAAAACGTTTTCTCAGGCGTTTTGTCGCGGTAGTCTCATAGGTTCCGTTTATATGACGGACGCAATGTGAGTGACCTTTTCTTATACCAATAATTAAAAATCAGTACAGACAGGACAACTATGGACTCCACCCTCATCTCCGAACGTCCCAACGAGGAGACACCTTCGCTCAACCGTGCCCGCCGCGCAGCCTTAGGCAGCTTCGCGGGTGCCGTCGTCGACTGGTATGATTTTCTGCTCTACGGCATCACTGCCGCCCTGGTGTTTAACCGCGAATTTTTTCCCCAGGTCAGCCCCGCGATGGGCACGCTCGCGGCGTTTGCCACCTTCGGCGTCGGCTTTCTGTTTCGCCCGCTGGGCGGGGTGATTTTCGGCCACTTTGGCGACCGCCTCGGCCGCAAGCGCATGCTGATGCTCACCGTCTGGATGATGGGGATCGCCACTGCGCTTATCGGTATTCTCCCCTCGTTTGCCTCCATCGGCTGGTGGGCACCGGTACTGCTGGTCACCCTGCGCGCCATCCAGGGCTTCGCCGTAGGCGGTGAATGGGGCGGCGCGGCGTTGCTGTCCGTCGAGAGCGCGCCGAAGCACAGGAAAGCCTTTTACAGCAGCGGCGTGCAGGTGGGTTATGGCGTCGGCCTGCTGCTCTCCACCGGGCTGGTCTCCTTAATCAGCCAGCTCACCACCGACGAGCAGTTCCTGAGCTGGGGCTGGCGCATTCCGTTCATCTTCAGCATTGTGCTGGTCATCGCCGCGCTGTGGATCCGCAACGGGATGGAAGAGTCCGCGGAATTCGAACAGCAGCAGCGGGAAAAACCGGTCGCTAAAAAACGGCTGCCGGTGATGGAAGCGCTGGTTCAGCATCCTGGCGCTTTTCTGAAAATTATCGCCCTGCGCCTCTGTGAACTGCTGACGATGTATATCGTCACCGCGTTTGCGCTGAACTACTCGACGCAGAACCTCGGACTTCCCCGCGAGCTGTTCCTCAATATCGGCCTGCTGGTCGGCGGGATAAGCTGCCTGACTATCCCCTGCTTCGCCTGGCTGGCGGACCGGTTTGGTCGCCGTCGCGTCTATATTACCGGGGCGCTGATTGGCACCCTCAGCGCCTGGCCGTTCTTTATGGCGCTGGAGGCCCAGTCGATCTTCTGGATTGTCTTCTTCGCCATCATGCTCGCCAACATCGCTCACGACATGGTGGTGTGCGTGCAGCAGCCGATGTTCACCGAGCTGTTTGGCGCAAGCTACCGCTACAGCGGCGCGGGCGTGGGCTATCAGGTGGCAAGCGTAGTCGGTGGCGGCTTTACGCCGTTTATTGCCGCCGCGCTGGTGACTTTCTCTGGCGGAAACTGGCACAGCGTGGCGATTTATCTGCTGGCCGGTTGCCTGCTCTCTGCCGCCACGGCGCTGTTTATGAAAGAGCCGCGCCACACCTGATCTCACTTTTGTTTCACGGGCGTGTGACATACTATCGGGTAGAGTCACACACCTGTGGAACAAGGAGACAGAGATGAATAATAAGGGCTCCAGCCTGACCCCGGCTCAGGCGCTGGAAAAACTCGACGCGCTGTATGAACAGTCCGTCAACGCGCTGCGCAGCGCCATCAGTGAGTACATCGAATCAGGGAAACTTCCCGATGAAAAGGCCAGAACTCAGGGCCTTTTTGTTTATCCGTCGCTCTCTGTTACCTGGGACGGCAGTGCCAGCAGTAATCCCAAAACCCGGGCCTACGCGCGCTTTACCCACTCCGGCTGTTACAGCACCACCGTCACCCGCCCTGCGCTGTTTCGCCCCTATCTTGAGGAACAGCTGACGCTGCTGTATCAGGATTACGGCGCGCACATTTCTGTGGAACCTTCGCTGCACGAAATCCCTTATCCGTACGTGATAGACGGCTCGGCGCTGACGCTGGATCGCTCCATGAGCG
This sequence comes from Enterobacter sp. B79-1, assembly GCF_057444735.1. Taxonomy (NCBI): domain Bacteria; kingdom Pseudomonadati; phylum Pseudomonadota; class Gammaproteobacteria; order Enterobacterales; family Enterobacteriaceae; genus Enterobacter; species Enterobacter sp. B79-1. Next base: position 285,612 of record NZ_JBYAZJ010000002.1, on the reverse strand, counting down.
CGGGGCTGACGCGCCACTTCCCGACCACCGAGCTTTCCCAGATTGGCGATGAGACGGCTGACGGCATCTATCACCCGGCTGAATTTTCTCCCCTGTCGCACTTTGATGCGCGCCGCGTGGACTTCTCGCTGGCGCGCCTGCGTCACTACACCGGCACGCCTGCGGAGCACTTCCAGCCGTTTGTGCTGTTCACCAACTACACCCGCTACGTGGATGAGTTTGTCCGCTGGGGCTGTAGCCAAATTCTCGATCCGGACAGCCCTTACATCGCCCTTTCCTGCGCGGGCGGGATCTGGATCACCGCGGAGACCGAAGCGCCCGAGCAGGCTATCTCCGACCTGGCGTGGAAAAAACACCAGATGCCCGCGTGGCACCTGATCACCGCCGACGGACAGGGCATTACGCTGATCAACATCGGCGTGGGCCCGTCAAACGCCAAAACCATCTGCGACCATCTGGCGGTCCTGCGTCCGGACGTATGGCTGATGATTGGCCACTGCGGCGGCCTGCGCGAAAGCCAGCTGATTGGCGATTACGTGCTGGCCCACGCCTATCTGCGTGATGACCACGTGCTGGACGCGGTACTGCCGCCGGACATCCCGATCCCGAGCATCGCCGAAGTACAGCGCGCGCTCTATGACGCCACCAAAGAGGTCAGCGGTATGCCGGGTGAAGAGGTTAAGCAGCGCCTGCGTACCGGCACGGTAGTGACGACGGATGACCGCAACTGGGAGCTGCGCTACTCCGCCTCCGCGCTGCGGTTCAACCTGAGCCGCGCGGTGGCGATTGATATGGAGAGCGCCACCATTGCCGCGCAGGGATATCGATTCCGCGTCCCTTACGGCACGCTGCTGTGCGTCTCCGATAAGCCGCTGCACGGCGAGATTAAGCTGCCGGGCCAGGCCAACCGTTTCTACGAAGGGGCTATCTCTGAGCATCTGCAGATCGGTATTCGTGCGATTGATTTACTTCGCGCGGAAGGCGACAAGCTGCATTCACGCAAGCTGCGCACCTTCAACGAGCCGCCGTTCCGCTAATAACAAGGAAAAACCATGCACACCACATCACCGCTCTCTGCCCTGCGCCACTGGCTTGAAGCCCGTCATCTCGACGGGATGATTGTTCCGCGAGCGGATGCCTGGCAGAGCGAATACTGCGCCCCATACGACGAAAAGCTGGCCTGGCTGACGGGCTTTGACGGCTCGGCCGGTCTGGCTCTGGTGCTGAAAGACAAAGCGCTACTCTTCGTCGATGGACGTTATCAGGTTCAGGCCCGCGTTCAGGTCAATATGGACGAGATTGAGATCCACCATCTTCACAACGAACCGCTGGCTGAGTGGCTGGCGAAAAACGTAGAGGCAGGGACGCGCATTGGCTTTGACGCGATGCTGATGACAAATTCAGAGTTTGAGCAGCTGTCTGCCACGCCGTGCGAGCTGGTGCCTCTGAAGGCCTCGCCGTTTGACACGCTGTGGACTGACCGCCCGGCGGCGCCTGCGGGGATTATCCGCGAAATGCCCGTTGAGGTCAGCGGTGAAAGCAGCGCAGAAAAACGTCAGCGTGTTGCCGCCGTGCTGGCAGAACACAATGCTGATTTCCTCGCCGTGACGCTGCCGGACAATATCGCCTGGCTGCTGAACGTGCGTGGATCAGATATCCCCTTTAGCCCGGTTCCTCTCTCCTTCGCCCTGCTCAGCCGTGATGGTAGCGTGGAGTGGTTTGTTGACGATGCGAAGCTCACCGCGTTGCCGAATGCCGTGCGTAATGCTTTCATTCTCTCACCGCAGAGGGCGTTTATTGAACGCTGCCAGCAGCAGGCTGCGGGCAAACGGGTGCTGGTCGATGCCGATTCTGCGCCTGTTGCATTGCGCTTTGCCATCGAGCCGCAGGGAGAGATCGTCTGGCAGACCGATCCCATCACCCTGATGAAAGCCACGAAAAACCCGATGGAGCTGGCGGGCTATCGCGAATGCCATCATCAGGACGGTGCCGCGTGGGTTAATTTTCTTGCCTGGCTGAGTCGGGAAGTTCCACGACGCGAGGCGGCAGGGAAACCGTTGACCGAACTGGAGGTCCAGGCACAACAGCTGGCGTTCCGCAGGCAACAGCCCGGTTTTATTGAGCAGAGTTTTGCGACCATTTCCGCGTCGTCGAGCAATGCGGCAATGTGCCATTACCACTCAAGCGAAGCCAGTAATAAGCCCATCGGCCATGACCATTTTTATCTGAATGATTCCGGTGGTCAGTACCACAACGGCACCACCGATGCCACGCGCACGCTGGCGTGGGGTAAAGTCGATCCGCAGCAGCGCCTGCACTATACCGCCGTGCTGAGAGGCTTCCTGTCGCTCATTACCCTGCAGTTCCCTTCAGGGACTCAGGGACATCAACTGGATGCCTTCGCCCGTCGTCCGCTGTGGGAGATGGGGTTGGATTACGATCACGGCACCGGGCACGGCGTGGGGCATCAGCTGCTGATCCATGAAAACCCACATCGCATCGCCAAAAAGGTCAACCCGTGGCCGCTGGTGGCGGGGAATATCATGACCATCGAACCGGGCTACTATCTGGGCGATAGCCACGGCATTCGCATTGAAAACCAGGTGGAGATTGTGGAAAGCCGCCCGGGGTTCTGCACGTTTGCCTCGCTGACGCTGATCCCGATTGACCTAAGCCAGGTGGAATTGCATCTGTTGAGCGAGCAGGAAAAGCAGTGGCTGGATGCGTATCACCAGCAGGTCCGGGAGGCGCTGTTACCTCTGGTGAACAGCGATGCGCGAGCGTGGCTGGAAGAAGCGACCGCCCCGATGAGTATCTAACATCGTGCGGTCTGATGCCCGGTGGCGCTGCGCTTACCGGGCCTATCTATCCCGTAGGTCGGGTAAGGCGAAGCCGCCACCCGACAATTTTACCCGCTGCAGAAAAGCAAAAAGCCTGCTTTAAAAGCAGGCTTTTCAAATTTGGCTCCTCTGACTGGACTCGAACCAGTGACATACGGATTAACAGTCCGCCGTTCTACCGACTGAACTACAGAGGAATCGTGTGAACGGGGCGCATATTATCGATGCTCCCCGATGATGTCAAAGGCAGAATGCAGATTTCCGTTCGTTTGCCGATTTATTCTCCATTTCGCGCATTTGTCAGGCATTCTTCCGTGGATATTTCCATAACCAACGCCCACTTACCATGCGCCAGTAGAACAGTGCACCGCGCACGGCCCAGTCCAGGAACATACCCAGCCAGACCCCTACAACGCCCATTCCCAGCATAATACCCAGCGTATAACCCGCCACCACGCGGCAACCCCACATCCCGAGCATGGATACCCACATGGCAAACCGGGCATCGCGCGCGCCCTTTAAGCCAGCGGGCAACACCCAGGACGCGGCCCAGATCGGCATAAACGCGGCGTTGAGCCAAATCAGGATCTTAACCACCTCTTTAACATCGTTTTCGTGGGTGTAAAACGAGGCCATCAACCCGGCAAAAGGCGCGGTTCCCCAGGCTATCATTGTCAGCCCAATGGTCGATAGCCAGAAGACATGCCGGAGCTGACGCTCCGCCTGCCCTATCTGCCCTTTCCCGAGCCGTTTGCCGGTGATAATCGTGGAGGCGGAACCAAGGGCGTTGCCCGGCAGGTTAATCAGCGAGGCGATGGAGAAGGCGATAAAGTTACCGGCGATAACATCCGTTCCCATACCGGCCACAAACATCTGCGTGAGCAGCTTGCCGCCGTTGAACAACACCGACTCTATGCTGGCCGGAATACCGATGCCCATCACTTCCCAGATAATGGCAAAGTTAAACGGCCTGAAATAGCTTTTCAGCGTGAGGCGCAGCGACGGGGTGATCCCCGTCATCAGCACGCCGATAATCGCTGCCGCGCCAATGTAACGTGAAATAGTCAGGCCAAGGCCAGCACCAACAAACCCCAGACCGTCCCAGGAAAAGACCCCGTAAATCAGTACACTACTGATGATAATGTTCAGGATATTCATCCCGCCGTTGATCAGCAGCGGAATTTTGGTATTGCCCGCCCCGCGCAGCGCACCGCTACCAATCAGGGCAATAGCCGCCGCCGGATAGCTTAACACCGTCATTTCCAGGTATGTCAGCGCAAGGTCTTTTACCTCACTGGTCGCCTCACCCGCGACAATATCAATAATCTCTTTGCCGTAGTAATGGATAACCGCCGCCAGAACGATCGAAAAGAGGGTCATGATCATCAGCGACTGGCGTGCCGCCTCGCGCGCGCGCTTCGGATCAAGTTTCCCCAGACTAAAGGCAACGACGACCGTTGTACCCAGATCGATGGCGGCAAAGAAAGACATCACCACCATGTTAAAGCTGTCCGCCAGCCCTACCCCTGCCATCGCTTCTTTGCCCAACCAACTGACCAGGAACGTACTTAGCACGCCCATCAGCAGTACGCAGGTATTCTCCAGGAAAATAGGCACGGCAAGGGGGGTGATTTCACGCCAGAACAGAACACGATAACTTTTACGTTTTGCATACCAGGGCGTGCGCATGATCGCCTGGCGTAAGGGGGCAGTGACGTTCAAAATGGACCTTAGCGAGAAAAGTTGAAACTCCATTTCAAATGATGGGGGAGAAATGGCTATCCTGCAAAGTATTTCCATAAAAAAGATGTTTGGATTTACAACAAACTGACGACAGAATCAGCAGTCAGTCGATTTTCCCTAAGATCAGGTTTGACAAAACTTTTTTCGCCGCTAAGATAAGCCTCCACAACGATTCCTCTGTAGTTCAGTCGGTAGAACGGCGGACTGTTAATCCGTATGTCACTGGTTCGAGTCCAGTCAGAGGAGCCACATTTAGAAAAGCCTGCTTTCGAGCGGGCTTTTTGCTTTTCCGGTGAGGATAAATGGACGCACTGTTTGTTTACGGCACACTACGCCCCGGTCACTCTAACGCGCATATTCTTGAAAACATTGGCGGTGAATGGCTCGCTGGCTTCGTATCAGGCACGTTTTACGAACGCGGCTGGGGCGCTGCAGCGGATTTCCCGGGGATTGTGCTTCACCCGGACGGCCCCCGCGTCGAAGGCTATTTGTTTATCTCTGATAACCTTGCCGCATACTGGCAAATGCTGGATGAATTTGAAGACGGCTACGATCGGGTTGAGGTCACGGTGACTACCCTTGAGGGTAAACAGGTTAAGGCCTGGATTTATCAGCTACAGCCGCGCTCTGCGTAATAAAAAAGGCTCTCTGTCACCAGAGAGCCTTTTTCACAATGAGCAGCGATTACTCGCTTTTTGCTTCAGCGTTTTTGATTTCGCCCATCACTTTCAGCTTCTTGGAGATGTCGCGACGCTCTTTGGACAGCTCAGCATTTTTGATGATGTAGTCATCAACGCGGTCTTCGTAATCGCTCTTCATGCTGGCGATGATACCCTGAATAGCTTCAACGCTCATGCCTGGCTTGATGTAGTCGCTCAGGTTGTCGAGCAGCAGAACACGTTTCTGGTTGTCACGGATCTTCTTCTCAACGTCCTGGATTTCACGCTGCAGTTTGTTTTTGCGGCGGAACAGGCGGACGAATTCCAGAACATCCTGGAACGAAGGCTTGGTAGTTTCCATTTTTACACCCCTGATAATGTGAGATTCGGATTCGTTAAGGCAACCGTTGTAACAGACAGCGGCTGCGAATGACAATGAGTATATCGTTTAAATCTATCATAACCCCAATTGCTGCTGAATCGAAGCAGCAGGCGTCACATACGCCTTTTATTTGCGCAGCGCCCGGCAAATAAGATGCGATAAGAGCTCTAGCTGCCGCGCCAGCTCCATACTCAGCCAGACGTAGCCATGAATGGGCGTTTCCGCCACGTTATCGCTCTGGCGTTCATTGATTAGCTGCTTCAGCTCCGCGACGATCTCATTCAGTCGCTCGCTGTTGGCCAGTATCGGCTGCGGGTTGCCTTCATAGAGCGCATGGGCGATGGTCAGCAGCGTTTGCTGCGTCATCTGCTGGGTCTCTTTGAGCGTATGCGCATTAAGCATCAGCAGATGGCTGGGACGCGAGGCCCAGTGGGCGTTGATCTGCAGCTCAAGCATGCAGACCAGGTTGCGGCTTACCGTCTGGATGGCTTCGAAAATCGCTTTCTGAATATGGGTTTCTTTGCTGGCGGGCGTGATCAGGCCGCGCATTTTGACGACATCATTGAGGATCTTCTGCAGGTGTTTTTCCAGCCGTGGCCGTTCAACCAGATTCGGGGAAAAGCCGGCCTGATAGACACGGTTAAATGCCGTCACGTAATTCGCCATCTGGATGCGCCAGTGCAGAAAGGCGCGTTGCGGCCAGATCCCCGTAAACAGCATCGCCAGCAACGAGCCGAGCACCACATCCCCGCTTCGCCACAGCGCCGTAGTCATATCCCCGGCGGGCGCACCGACCACCACCGCGAGAGTAATCCCAATCAGCAATGCCTGATACGGTCTTTTGCCCAACGCCAGCCAGCCGCAGAGGAACATGGCGGCGCCGCACCATGCCAGCATGACAGGAAAGGAGATCAGCTCCAGTTTCAGGGCGATTAGCCCAAGGGCGGAGCCTAAAACGGTCCCGCCAATTCGCTCAAGCGCGCGCGGAACAACGTTTCCCCAAAAGGAGATGGGCCCCATCACGACCACCAGCGTAATCAGCGGCCACGTCCCCTCCGGAACATCCAGCAAGCGAACCAGTACAAACGTCAACACGAACGCCAGCGCGATGCGACACCCATGCACCACGCGGTAATGTTTGTACAACCGAATTTCAAACGGCGTTAATGATTTGTCGGGACGCACACCCGCTCTCCAGCTACACGGCAAATCACAATTGTACTGTGTTTTCAGCCGGGTGGATCGCCCCCGGCTAAAAATCCCACTTTTTACAGGGTTAACCCGCTTTATGCTCTACCGCGACGAACATCTCAATGTCCCAGTAGCCATCTGTATTACCATCATTGAGGTAGCGTTCGAAGCAGGGTTTTGGAGCAATCTGGTACTTATTGTCCTGCAGGAGGGAATTAAAGAACTGATACCACGGGGTCGCAAAGTCGTAATTTTCAACACGTGCCGTCGCGACCGCATAATCCCCGGCCACAATTTCGGTCATCATCACCCCTTCACTGTTATCGGGAATGATAAAGTCGTCGGGTACCGTGACGGCGGTGTCACAGCGCAGTTTTTCTGCCGGGACCTCATCAGGATTATCGTAGTAAACCGCTACCCACTCCAGCGGCTGAATGTGACGCCCATCCACCCACATGACCAGTTGTTCAAAGCCCTGCTTAACGGTTTTTTCCCACGGCCCAACAAGGTGAAAACCTGCGATTTTACGTTTCTGTTGCTGCTTGATGCTGTAGTCCATGCTGCCTCCGTTTATTACTGTATATTTATACACTATAAAGCAGAATGAATATTATCGGCAAACGAGGAGTGCTTATTATGTGAGCAGACTCGCAACCCTGCCAGTCTGCTCAAAATGGTTAGATGTTGTGATGCAGATAATCACTCAGGCGGGAGAAAATACCGCCTTTATCAACGCGTTCCAGCGTGACCAGCGGCCAGTGCGCCACCAGCTTATCGCGGTCGTACAGCTGAATTTCACCGACCCGCTGATGGGCGGCAATCGGGGCTTCCAGCTCTTTTGTATCCAGCACGTATTTAGCCTTAATGTTCGGCGCTTCCGCTTTTGGCAAGGCCAGCCAGAAGTCCTGATCGGTTCCCAGGTTTACCTGTTCTTTATCACCGTACCAGATCCGCTCGGTCCCCACTTTTTTACCGCTGTGCAGGATCTGCACCGTATCAAAGTTCTGTTGTCCCCAGTGTAGCAGCTTGCGCGCCTGATCTTCACGCCCCTTCGGGCTGTCTGCGCCCATTACCACGGCGATCAAGCGACGCTGCCCGTCCACCGCGGAGGCAATCAGGTTAAAGCCCGCGCCGGAGGTATGCCCCGTTTTCAGACCGTCCACGTTCATGGTTTTATCCCACAGCAGGCCGTTGCGGTTCTGCTGGGTGATCCCGTTCCAGGTCAGGCTCTTCTCGCTGTACATATGATAAAATTCTGGCTCACCGTGAATGATCGCGCGGGAGAGAACGGCCAGATCGTAAGCGGAGCTGTGCTGCCCAGGCGCATCCAGTCCGTGAACGGTTTCGAAATGGGTGTCGCGCAGGTTCAGCTTTTGCACATAGTCATTCATCATATTCACGAACTGCGGCTGGCCACCCGCGACGTGATCGGCCAGCGCCACGCAGGCATCGTTACCGGAGTCGACAATCAGGCCCCGGCTGAGATCGCGTACGGAAACGCGATCGCCCTCTTTCAGAAACATCAGAGACGATCCGTCAAAGACCGGGTTATCTTTTGCCCACGCGTCGCGCCCAACCGTGACGATATCATCCGGGCTGATGCGATGGCTGTCGATAGCGCGGTCGACGACGTAGCCCGTCATCAGCTTGGTCAGGCTTGCCGGATTACGCTGTTGATGTTCGTTGCCCGCCGTTAATATCTGACCAGTAGTGTAATCCATCAGCACCCAGGACCCCGCCTGGATGGCAGGTGGCTGCGGGGAGAAATCCAGCGGATCGGCAGCCAGCGCAGATGTGATACTCGAAGCAAGTAAAGAAACAGCAATAAACAGACGGCGTTTCAACGGTATATCCTCAGGTCATTAAAAATCGATGACCTTTTTACGGGAGTTCCGCTGTCGTTACCTGCCTTAATTGCAAAAAAATGTGACAGAGAGCATATTTTTCTCTGACGCTGTCTCGCAAATTTCACGCATGACCGCGCTTTTTATTCGGACTGCTTAGCGCGATCGTTTACCATAGCGTCGTGAATTTTTTACAGGATGATATTACTGGTGTCTGATTCTGCCGCGCGCCCAACTTTTTTGTTCCATGATTACGAAACCTTTGGCACCCACCCGGCGCTGGACAGACCGGCGCAGTTTGCTGCCATCCGTACCGACGACGAATTCAACATCATTGGCGAGCCAGAGGTCTTTTACTGCAGGCCCGCGGATGATTATCTGCCGCAGCCCGGCGCGGTGATGGTTACGGGCATTACACCGCAGGAAGCACGGGAAAAAGGCGTGAGCGAAGCGGAGTTTGCCCGCCGCATCCACGATCTGTTTACCGTTCCCCATACCTGCGTGGTCGGTTACAACAACATCCGTTTCGACGATGAAGTGACGCGCAATATCTTCTACCGCAACTTCTACGACCCCTATGCCTGGAGCTGGCAGAACCGCAATTCTCGCTGGGATTTACTCGACATTATGCGCGCCTGTTATGCCCTGCGTCCTGAAGGCATTAACTGGCCGGAGAACGAGGATGGGCTGCCGAGTTTCAGGCTTGAACACCTGACGCGCGCCAACGGCATCGAGCACAGCAATGCTCACGACGCGATGGCAGACGTCTATGCCACCATTGCCATGGCAAAGCTTGTGAAAACCGCCCAGCCGCGTCTGTTTGAGTATCTGTTGAGTCACCGCAGCAAACAGAAGCTGACTACGCTCATTGATGTACCGCAGATGAAGCCGCTGGTACACATCTCCGGGATGTTCGGGGCCTGGCGCGGTAATACCAGCTGGGTTGCGCCGCTGGCATGGCATCCCGACAACCGTAATGCCGTTATCATGGTGGATTTGGCGGGCGATATCTCCCCGCTGCTGGAGCTGGACAGCGATACGCTGCGTGAACGGCTTTACACGCCGAAAAACGAGCTCGGCGATCTGCCTGCGGTACCGGTGAAGCTGGTTCACATCAATAAATGTCCGGTGCTGGCGCAGGCCAATACGCTGCGCCCGGAAGATGCTGACAGGCTGGGTATTAATCGTCAGCACTGTCTGGATAACCTGAAGGTGCTGCGCGACAACCCGCAGGTACGGGAAAAAGTGGTCGCTATCTTTGCGGAAGCCGAGCCGTTTGTACCGTCTGAGAACGTCGACGCACAGCTTTATAACGGTTTCTTCAGCGATGCCGATCGCGCGGCAATGAATATTGTCCTGCAAACCGAGCCGCGTAATTTACCGGCGCTGGATATTACCTTTTCAGATAAGCGCATTGAAAAGCTGATGTTCAATTACCGGGCGCGAAACTATCCGGGTACCCTGGACGAAGTGGAGCAGGAACGCTGGCTGCAGCATCGACGTAACGTGTTTACACCGGAATTTCTAAACAGCTATGCGCAAGAGCTGGAAATGCTTTACGGCCAGTATGAAGGGAATGCTGAGAAACAGGCTCTGTTGAAATCCCTGTTCCAGTATGCGCAAGAGATTGTTTGAGTGATGGGTACAAAAAAGCCGGAGACATTGTCTCCGGCTTTTTTTTCGCCCGGTGGCGCTACGCTTACACGGGCCTACGGGTGTACAGGTCGGACACCCGACATTATGTTACGCAACGTCTTCGTACTGAGGTACCGGGTTACGGAAGCTTTTGGTTACGCAAGCCAGATAGATCAGACCGATAGCACCCCAGATCAGACCCAGAACCATAGAGCTCTCTTCCAGGTTAATCCACAGCGCACCCACCGTCAGCGCGCCACACATTGGCAGCACCAGATAGTTGAAGTGGTCCTTCAGCGTTTTATTACGCTTCTCGCGGATCCAGAACTGAGAGATCACCGAGAGGTTAACAAAGGTAAACGCCACCAGCGCACCAAAGTTAATCAGCGCAGTTGCAGTCACCAGGTCAAACTTAATGGCCATCAGTGCGATTGCGCCAACCAGCAGTACGTTCCACGCCGGGGTACGCCATTTCGGATGAACGTAGCCGAAGAAACGGGTTGGGAACACACCGTCACGACCCATTACGTACATCAGGCGAGATACACCTGCGTGTGCCGCCATACCGGATGCCAGTACGGTTACGCTGGAGAAGATCAGCACGCCCCACTGGAAGGTTTTCCCTGCAACATACAGCATGATTTCAGGCTGTGATGCGTCCGGCTCTTTAAAGCGAGAGATGTCCGGGAAGTACAGCTGCAGGAAGTAGGAAGCACCGATAAAGATCATACCGCCAATCAGCGCGGTCAGGAAAATCGCTCTCGGGATCACGCGCTCGGCGTCTTTGGTCTCTTCAGACAGAGAAGAGATACCGTCGAAGCCCAGGAACGAGAAGCACAGGATGGTCGCACCGGTGATCATCGGCACAACGTGCGCGCCTTCAGACCAGAACGGACGGGTGCTGGCCAGCGTACCCGCGCCTTCACCATGGGACACACCGTAAATGATCAAACCCACGATAACCGCAACGATACCCATCTGCAGAATAACAATAAGGGTGTTGAAGTTAGCCACGGTCTTGATGCTGCGCAGGTTAGAGATGGTCATAAAGGCCACCAGCGCCACCACGAAGATCCACGACGGTACGGATGGTACCAGCGCTTCGAAGTAAATTTTTGCCAGCAGAATGTTGATCATCGGCATGAACAGGTAGTCCAGCAGAGATGACCAGCCCACCATAAAGCCAACCGCCGGGCTAATGGATTTCTGAGCATAGGTGTAGGCAGAGCCTGCAGACGGGAAACGGCGAACCAGTTTTCCGTAGCTCAGCGCTGTAAAGAGAATGGCGACCAGCGCAAAGGCGTACGCCGTTGCAACGTGACCGTCAGTAAGGCCTGATACGATACCGAATGTATCGAACAGCGTCATCGGTTGCATATAGGCAAGGCCCATCATAACAACCGGAATCAACGTAAGCGTTTTACGTAATTCCACGCGAGAGGTGTTTGGAGTTGCATTATGCGACATAGTTATTCTCCTTTACGGTAATAACCGCCACGTAAGCGAAAAATTGCCCCATTTCTTTCTTCCTCAGCGACAACAACTGTCGGATTTTAGTAAATATCTATCCGGTACGAAGCCCGGCCTCTTGGTTTTTAGTTTCGTTTCGTACATGCAAAAAAAAATAACCGACGCCTTTTATATCGTCGATTATTCATTTGTTTGCAGCGGCGGCATTTTGCCCCACATCAGATACAAAAGGCAATAGTTTGCAACGCACCGGGCAATTTTCTTTTTTCTAACTGGCTGATTTCTCGACACTGCCCTAAGAGTAAACTGCAGCGATAGCACTATTTGCTAAAATTTCGTCCCGCCACCATGCGCTGGCAAGCCCGGCAGTTTGTTCATTCCAGCCCACCCAAACCGATTCGTTGCTGCTTTGAGCAAGTACCTGTTTTTCAACAAGCGCACCGCTATCAATAAAGCGCTGCGCCAGATAGCGCGGCAAATAGCCGCACCCCAGACCGCTTATTTGCAGTTCCAGCTTGGTTTTAAAATCAAACACGGTAATCGCCTCTTGCTCATCAAGCAGCTGCGAAGAGACGCCACATTCAGGCCGGGAGCTGTCGCCCACCACAATGGCACGGTAGTTTTTAATAATACGGCGGTTAATGGGCTCCGGTTCATTCGCCAGCGGATGATGGGGCGCGACGGCAAAAATTTGCTCCAGTATACCCAGTCGCGCAAAGCCAAAATCGCTCAACTGGGGGGGCTCATGCAGTGCCCCAACGATGATATCCGCCCTGCCCCGCGTCAGGGCATCCCAGGAGCCGCCCAGCACACCATTAATGAAGATTAACCGGGTCACGCTGTGGCGCTGATAGAACGCTTCGATCAGCGGCGTCAGGAGAGAAAAGGGAAAGGTATCATCCACGCCGATCACCAGTTCGTTTTCCCAGCCCTGATGAAGTTTGATGGCCTGTTTTTCCAGTTCGCGAACCGTATGGAGAACGTCACGCCCCTTTTCCAGCAGCATCTGTCCGGTTCGGGTAAAACGCGCGCGATGCCCGGAACGATCCAGCAGCTCAATGTTCAGATCGCTTTCAAGTTTATGCACGGTATAGCTGAGCGCCGAAGGCGTTTTATAAAGCTTCGCTGACGCCGCGGCGAAGCTTCCCTCTTTTTCCAGCGCATCCAGAATAATAAGAACATCCAGCAGCGGTTTCATCTTCGCCCCCTTACGGTGTGCGATCGTCTCCGCTGATGGCATTATTCCATGGGCATCACCAGCGGATCGGGATACTGATACTCAAATCCCAGTTCATGACAAATTCGATTGCCATCAACAATTTTGCCTTTCCCTTCCCCTTTCGCATCGCCAAAGACTGGCGGAGCCAGACCCAATTGACGAGCCATCAGCGGATAGAAGGTACTTCTCGATGGATGAGAGGGTGCACATATATTATAGATGTGCCCACCCTTCGGAGCCTGTAATAGCAGCTCAATTGCCCCAATAACATCCTCAAGATGGACGAGATTGACGCCATGTTGTCCATCCGGAGCCGATTTTCCGGCAAAGAACCGTCCTGGATGACGACCCGGCCCCACCAGCCCGGCCAGACGCAGAATATCTACCTGAGTGCCCGGCAGGTTATGCAGCCAGTCCTCCAGCTCTTTCAGCACGCGACCACTCGCGGTTACCGGTCGACGTTCACTGTTCTCCTTCACCGTCCCCTCAACGTCACCGTAGACTGAGGTGGAACTGGTGAAAATGATGCGCGGGATGTGATGCGCCAGCGCGCTGTCGACAATCTCCTGCATCGCCTGGAGATAAAAAGACTCTCCCGGCCCGCTGCGACGGGCGGGTAAGGTAATAACCAGCGCATCGACATCCATTAGCGCATCCAGATCGTCGGCATCACAAACCAGTTCGGGCTCAAGGCGCAGCTCAACGCCCTCGATGCCACACATGCGTGCGGCTTCTACCCCATCCGACGTGGTTTTGCTCCCGGTCACCTGCCAGCCTCTCGCGGCTAATGACATCGCCAGCGGCATTCCTAACCATCCTAAACCGACAATCGCGACCTTTTTCATGAAAACTCTCCGCTTACACATGCTTGTATTAAGGCTACGCCAGCCCGCCAGAACACACAATTCATAGCATCAATATGAAATGAATTAATGATCACAAAAAGCCCTTGCAATCTGCCGGGCAAGTGGTTTAGGTTAAAAGACATCAGATGCATAAGCATTCAACGAGAATTTATATGACACGCGTTCCATTTAAAAACCACCATCACCACCATCATCCTGACTAGTCTTTCAGGCGATGTGTGCTGGAAGACGTTTGGATCTTCCAGTGGTGCGCGAACGCAAGAGAAAGCCCCCGGAAGATCATCTTCCGGGGGCTTTTTTTTGGACCGCATTCAGACAGGTTAAAACAGGTTAACGAGGAATAAAGAATGTTAGATAACTCACGTTTACGCATAGCTATTCAAAAATCAGGCCGTTTGAGTGACGATTCACGCGAACTGCTGGCCCGCTGCGGGATTAAAATCAACCTGCACACCCAGCGCCTGATTGCCCTGGCTGAAAATATGCCTATCGATATTCTGCGCGTGCGTGATGACGATATTCCTGGCCTGGTGATGGATGGCGTCGTTGATCTCGGCATCATTGGCGAAAACGTGCTGGAAGAAGAGCTGCTGACCCGCCGCGCGCAGGGCGAAGACCCGCGTTACTTCACCCTGCGTCGTCTGGACTTCGGCGGCTGCCGCCTGTCGCTGGCTACGCCGGTCGATGAAGCGTGGGACGGCCCGGCTGCGCTGAACGGCAAGCGTATCGCCACCTCTTACCCTCACCTGTTAAAGCGTTACCTCGACCAGAAAGGCGTGCAGTTTAAATCCTGCCTGCTGAACGGCTCTGTTGAAGTGGCACCCCGTGCAGGTCTGGCTGACGCCATTTGTGACCTGGTCTCTACCGGCGCGACGCTGGAAGCGAACGGTCTGCGCGAAGTGGAGGTTATCTACCGCTCCAAAGCCTGCCTGATTCAGCGCGACGGCGACATGGCCGATGCCAAGCAGCAGCTCATCGACAAACTGCTGACCCGTATTCAGGGCGTGATTCAGGCGCGTGAATCCAAATACATCATGATGCACGCTCCGACCGAGCGCCTGGACGAAGTGATTGCCCTGCTGCCAGGTGCGGAGCGTCCAACCATTCTGCCGCTGGCAGGCGATCAGCAGCGCGTGGCGATGCACATGGTGAGCAGCGAAACCCTGTTCTGGGAAACCATGGAAAAGCTGAAGGCACTGGGCGCAAGCTCAATTCTGGTGCTGCCAATTGAGAAGATGATGGAGTAATGGCCATGAGCTTTAACACAATCATCGACTGGAATACCTGTAGCGACGCACAACAGCGCGAGCTGCTGATGCGTCCGGCGATTTCCGCGTCGGAAAGCATTACCCGTACCGTGGCCGAGATCCTCAACAACGTCAAAACCCGTGGCGACGACGCGCTGCGTGAATACAGCGCGAAGTTTGATAAAACCGAGGTTGGCGCGTTAAGGGTCACCGAAGAGGAAATCGCGGCAGCAGAAAGCCGTCTTGGTGACGAGATCAAACAGGCGATGGCCGTCGCGGTGAAAAACATTGATACCTTCCACACCGCGCAGAAATTACAGACCGTTGATGTGGAAACCCTGCCCGGCGTGCGCTGCCAGCAGGTGACGCGCCCGGTTGCGTCGGTCGGCCTTTATATCCCTGGCGGCTCTGCCCCACTGTTTTCCACCGTACTCATGCTGGCTACCCCTGCGCGTATCGCCGGGTGTCAGAAAGTGGTGCTCTGCTCGCCACCGCCGATTGCCGACGAGATCCTTTACGCCGCGAAACTGTGCGGCGTGCAGGAGGTGTTTAACGTGGGCGGTGCACAGGCCATTTCCGCGCTGGCCTTTGGCACAGAGTCCATCCCGAAGGTTGACAAGATTTTTGGCCCGGGCAATGCGTACGTGACCGAAGCCAAGCGCCAGGTCAGCCAGCGTCTGGACGGCGCGGCAATTGACATGCCAGCCGGTCCGTCTGAAGTGCTGGTGATCGCTGACAGCGGCGCGACGCCGGATTTCGTGGCCTCCGACCTGTTATCTCAGGCGGAACACGGCCCTGACTCGCAGGTCATCCTGCTGACGCCGGATGCCGATATGGCGAAACGCGTAGGCGAAGCCGTTGAGCGCCAGCTTGCGGACCTGCCGCGTGCCGAAACCGCACGCCAGGCGTTGTCCGCCAGCCGCCTGATTGTGGCGCGCGATCTCGACCAGTGTATTGCCATCTCTAACCAGTACGGTCCCGAGCACCTGATCATTCAGACCCGCAGCGCGCGCGATCTGGTCGACAGCATCTCCAGCGCGGGCTCGGTGTTCCTCGGAGACTGGTCACCGGAGTCCGCGGGCGATTACGCCTCCGGCACCAACCACGTGCTGCCGACATATGGTTACACCTCCACCTGCTCAAGCCTGGGCCTGGCGGATTTCCAGAAACGGATGACCGTGCAGGAACTCTCCCGCGAGGGGTTTGCATCACTGGCTTCCACCATTGAAACCCTGGCCGCCGCCGAGCGCCTGACCGCCCACAAAAACGCCGTGACCCTGCGCGTTGCCGCCCTGAAGGAGCAAGCATGAACATTGAAGAATTAGCCCGCGAAAATGTCCGACGACTGACTCCGTATCAGTCTGCCCGTCGCCTGGGCGGTAACGGCGATGTCTGGCTGAACGCTAACGAATTTCCGACGGCGGTGCAGTTCGAGCTGTCGCAGCAAACGCTGAACCGCTACCCGGAGTGCCAGCCGAAAGCGGTTATCGAGAACTACGCCCAATACGCGGGCGTGAAGCCGGAGCAGGTGCTGGTCAGCCGCGGCGCGGATGAAGGTATTGAACTGCTGATCCGCGCGTTCTGCGAGCCCGGTAAAGATGCGGTGATGTACTGTCAGCCCACTTACGGCATGTACAGCGTCAGCGCGGAAACCTTCGGCGTGGCGTGCCGCAACGTGCTGTCCCTCGAAGACTGGCAGCTCGATCTGCAGGGCATCGCCGACAACCTCGACGGCGTGAAGGTCGTCTTCGTCTGCAGCCCAAATAACCCGACCGGCCAGATTATCAACCCGCAGGATATTCGTACCCTGCTGGAAATAACCCGCGGCAAGGCGCTGGTGGTGGCGGATGAAGCCTATATTGAATTCTGCCCGCAGGCGACGCTGGCAGGCTGGATTGAAGAGTACCCGCACCTGGTGGTGCTGCGTACGCTGTCGAAGGCTTTCGCCCTCGCGGGCCTGCGCTGCGGCTTTACGCTGGCCAATAAAGAGGTCATCGACCTGCTGCTGAAAGTTATTGCGCCTTACCCGCTCTCCACGCCGGTTGCCGACATTGCCGCACAGGCGCTGGCGCCGCAGGGTATTAACGCCATGCGTGAACGCGTGGCGCAAATTCTGGAAGAGCGTCAGTACCTGGTGACGGCCCTGAAAGCGATCCCCTGCGTAGAGCAGGTGTTTGACTCTGAAACCAACTACATTCTGGTGCGTTTTACTGCTTCAAGCTCCGTATTTAAATCTTTATGGGATCAAGGCATTATCTTACGAGACCAAAATAAACAACCATCCTTAAGCGGCTGCCTGCGTATTACCGTCGGCACCCGTGCAGAGAGCCAGCGCGTGATTGACGCCCTGAAAGCGGAGAAAGTATGAGTCAGAAGTATCTCTTTATCGATCGTGACGGCACCCTCATTTCGGAGCCACCTACCGATTTTCAGGTCGATCGTTTCGACAAGCTGGCTTTTGAACCCGACGTAATCCCGGTTCTGCTCAAACTGCAGAAGGCTGGCTTTAAGCTGGTGATGATCACCAATCAGGACGGGCTGGGTACGGACAGCTTCCCGCAGGCCGACTTCGACGGCCCGCACAACCTGATGATGCAGATCCTCACCTCGCAGGGCGTGGCGTTTGATGAAGTGCTGATTTGCCCGCACCTGCCAGCCGACGAGTGCGACTGCCGTAAACCGAAAGTGAAGCTGGTTGAGCGTTATCTGGCGGAAGAAGCGCTCGATAAAGCCAACAGCTATGTGATTGGCGATCGCGCCACCGACATCACCCTCGCCGAAAACATGGGCATCGCGGGCCTGCGTTACAGCAGCAGCGATCTCAACTGGGCGAAGATTGGCGAACAGCTGACCAAACGCGACCGTTACTCACACGTTGAGCGCAACACCAAAGAGACGCAGATTGACGTGAAGGTCTGGCTGGACCGTGAAGGCGGCAGCAAGATCCACACCGGCGTCGGATTCTTTGACCATATGCTGGACCAGATTGCGACCCACGGCGGTTTCCGCATGGAGATTACGGTAAAAGGCGATCTTTACATTGACGATCACCACACCGTGGAAGACACCGGCCTGGCGCTGGGCGAAGCCCTGAAGCTGGCGCTCGGTGACAAACGCGGCATCAACCGTTTCGGCTTCGTCCTGCCGATGGACGAGTGCCTGGCACGCTGCGCCATGGACATCTCGGGTCGCCCGCACCTGGAATATAAAGCCGATTTCACCTACCAGCGCGTGGGCGATCTCAGCACCGAAATGGTGGAGCACTTCTTCCGTTCGCTCACCTACACTATGGGCCTGACTCTGCACCTGAAAACCAAAGGCAAGAACGATCACCACCGCGTGGAGAGCCTGTTTAAAGCCTTTGGCCGTACGCTGCGCCAGGCGATCCGCGTTGAAGGTGACGCCCTTCCCTCGTCGAAAGGAGTGTTGTAATGAACGTGGTGATTCTGGATACCGGATGCGCCAACCTGAACTCCGTGAAGTCGGCGATTGCCCGCCACGGCTACGAGCCGGTGGTGAGCCGTGACCCGGACGTGGTGCTGCGCGCCGACAAACTCTTTTTACCCGGCGTGGGCACCGCGCAGGCGGCGATGGATCAGATTCGCGAACGCGAGCTGGTCGATCTGATCAAAGCCTGTACCCAACCTGTGCTCGGCATTTGCCTGGGTATGCAGATCCTGGGCCGCCGCAGCGAAGAGAGCAATGGCGTCGACCTGCTGGGCATTATTGACGAAGACGTGCCGAAAATGACCGACCACGGTTTACCGCTGCCGCACATGGGCTGGAACCGCGTTTATCCGAAGGCGGGCAACAGGCTGTTCCAGGGGATCGAAGACGGCGCGTACTTTTACTTCGTGCACAGCTACGCCATGCCGGTGAACGCGAACACCATTGCCCAGTGCAACTACGGCGAGGCGTTTACCGCAGCTGTACAGAAAGATAATTTTTACGGCGTGCAGTTTCACCCGGAACGCTCTGGTGCCGCAGGCGCACAGCTGCTGAAAAACTTCCTGGAGATGTGATGATTATTCCCGCTTTAGATTTAATTGACGGCACGGTTGTTCGTCTCCACCAGGGCGATTACGGACAGCAGCGCGACTACGGTAACGACCCGCTGCCGCGCCTGCAGGATTATGCGGCGCAGGGTGCTGAGGTGCTGCACCTGGTCGACCTGACGGGCGCGAAAGATCCGGCGAAACGCCAGATCCCTCTGCTCAAAAAGCTGGTTGCTGGGGTGGCTGTCCCCGTGCAGGTTGGCGGCGGCGTGCGTACGGAAGACGATGTTGCCGCCCTGCTGGACGCGGGCGTGGCGCGCGTGGTGGTCGGTTCTACCGCCGTGAAAGATCCTGATACGGTGAAGGGCTGGTTCCGCCGCTTCGGCGCCGATGCGCTTGTGCTGGCGCTGGACGTCCGCATTGATGAACAGGGTAACAAACAGGTTGCCGTTAGCGGCTGGCAGGAAAACTCCGGCGTAACGCTGGAAGAGCTGGTCGATATTTATCTTCCCGTCGGCCTGAAGCACGTGCTGTGCACGGATATCTCCCGCGATGGCACGCTGGCCGGCTCTAACGTTTCGCTGTACGAAGAGGTCTGCGCGCGCTATCCGCAGGTAGCGTTCCAGTCTTCTGGCGGTATCGGTGATATTGGCGACGTGGCCGCGCTGCGCGGTACCGGTGTGCAGGGCGTGATTGTGGGACGGGCCTTACTGGAAGGCAAATTTACGGTGACGGAGGCGATTCAATGCTGGCAAAACGGATAATCCCTTGCCTGGACGTACGTGACGGCCAGGTGGTGAAAGGCGTGCAGTTCCGCAACCACGAGATCATTGGCGACATCGTTCCGCTGGCGAAACGCTATGCCGATGAAGGTGCCGATGAGCTGGTATTTTATGACATCACCGCCTCCAGCGATGGACGCGTGGTCGACAAAAGCTGGGTCGCACGCGTGGCAGAAGTGATCGACATCCCGTTCTGCGTGGCGGGCGGAATCAAATCCGCTGACGACGCGGCCAAAATTCTCTCGTTTGGCGCGGATAAAATTTCCATCAACTCCCCTGCGCTGGCCGATCCGGAACTCATCACCCGACTGGCCGATCGCTTTGGCGTGCAGTGTATTGTGGTCGGTATCGACACCTGGTTTGACGATGCCACCGGCAAGTACCACGTTAACCAGTACACGGGCGACGAAAGCCGCACCCGCGTTACCCAATGGGAGACGCTGGACTGGGTGCAGGAAGTGCAGAAGCGCGGCGCGGGCGAGATTGTCCTGAACATGATGAACCAGGACGGCGTGCGTAACGGCTACGACCTGGAGCAGCTGGAAAAAGTGCGCGCCGTGTGCCATGTGCCGCTGATCGCCTCCGGCGGCGCAGGCACCATGGCGCACTTCCTGGAAGCCTTCCGCGATGCGAACGTTGACGGCGCGCTGGCCGCGTCTGTGTTCCATAAACAAATTATCAATATTGGTGAGTTAAAAACGTACCTGGCCGACCAGGGCGTGGAGATTAGGGTATGTTAACAGAGCAACAACAGGCGCAGCTGGACTGGGAAAAGACTGACGGATTATTGCCGGTAGTTGTACAGCATGCTGTTTCAGGTGAAGTGCTGATGCTGGGGTATATGAACCAGGACGCGCTGGCAAAAACGCTCGACAGCGGTAAGGTCACCTTTTTCTCGCGCACCAAACAACGCCTGTGGACCAAAGGCGAAACCTCCGGTCATTTCCTGAACGTGGTCAGCATTACCCCTGACTGCGATAACGATACCCTGCTGGTGCTGGCAAATCCGATTGGCCCGACGTGCCACAAAGGGACCAGCAGCTGCTTTGGTGAGGCGAGCCACCAGTGGCTGTTCCTTTACCAGCTTGAGCAGCTTCTGGCTGAACGCAAAACGGCTGACCCTGAAAGTTCCTATACCGCGAAGCTGTACGCCAGCGGAACAAAGCGCATAGCGCAGAAAGTGGGCGAAGAAGGCGTCGAAACGGCACTGGCGGCGACGGTGCATGACCGGGACGAGCTGACTAACGAGGCGTCGGATTTGATGTACCACCTGCTGGTACTGCTGCAGGATCAGGAGCTGGATTTAACGGCGGTGATTGAGAACTTACGTAAGCGCCATAAATAAAAAAAGACCGGGGAAACCCGGTCTTTTTTTGTCTGCGAATCAGGCTTTTGGCTTGTAGTTACGCAGCGCGTTGCGGCCCAGTACTACACCAGAACCGATAATCCCGCCCAGCAGTACGGCGAGAATCAGGGTGATGGCTTTTTTCGGGCTATCGCGACGAATAGGTAAATTCGGTTTCATCACATACCGGTAAACGTGAACGGTGTCCGGGTTCACGTTCAGGTTCTGAATATCCAGCAAGTTTTGTTTGGTCTGGTAGTATGCACCTGAGAAGACCAACGGACGGGACGCTTCGTTATCAATCATTGACTTCAGCGCTTCGCTTCCCAGCAGGAACATCGTTTCCTGGGTTACATCCTGGGTTTGCTGAATCTGAGGTGTTGTGATTTTTGCGGCTTCGGCGTTTTTAAGCGCCTCGGTGATCTGTTTGATACGCAGATCTTTTTGCTCCTGAGAGACCTTCTCCTGGTTTTCCAGGGAGTCATTCAGAGTGGTGATCTGCTGCTTGATGTTGTCTCGAAGGTCAAGCGTCAACTCTTTTGCGGTTTGCTCGTCAACCTGCTGGATGTACTGCGCAAGCTGCTTCTGAGCCGCTTCGGCAGATTCGCCCTGATAGGTTACGGTTAATGGTAATGCCTGACCCTTAACGGTAGTGTCGATGGTCAGTTTCTCTGAAATCTCCTGGTTTTCCAGCGCCTGAGCTAAAGCTGAAAACGAAGAGTTGAAGCGGCCAATCGCACGATTCTGGATATCCAACATTGAAGGGGCAGCGCCACCGTAGAGGATATTCAGCGCATTCGCATAAGTGGCAATCTGAGCCGCATCGGGCTGGGCAATGATAGCAGACGACGTCCATTTTTCTTTTGCTATGGTGATGTAAACACCAGCCAATACGATAAAAACAGCGATAAACGCCCCAATTACCCACTTCCCACGCCACAGCTGTAGCACTAAATCAAGTAAATCAATTTGCTCCGGGTCGTTACTGCGCGTGACCAGGTTATTGTTGTTTTGCGTCATACAATCCCTAACAGATCAAAAAGGGCAAAAGAAATCATGTTCCCATAGTGTATCTGTTGCTGGCAATTTTTCTATAGGAATACGATGAGTTATATCGGAAAGATGGGTTATGTAACTTATGAGCAACGGGTTATCATAGACATATTCTGATGCGCTGAGCATCAACAGGAACGAAGCGTTAACGAGGAAAGATATGAAATTTTTGGTTACTGGCGCAGCAGGTTTTATCGGTTCGCATGTCAGCAAGCGGCTACTGGAAGCAGGTCATCAGGTCGTTGGGATTGATAATCTGAATGACTATTATGATCCGAACCTAAAGCTTGCACGTCTGGATCTGCTCAACTCCGATAATTTCACCTTCCACAAGCTGGATTTGGCCGACCGTGAAGGTATGGCCACGCTTTTCGCCAACGAGAAATTTGACCGTGTGATCCATCTGGCCGCTCAAGCGGGCGTACGCTACTCGCTGGAAAACCCACACGCCTATGCAGATGCTAACCTGGTTGGCCATCTCAACGTGCTTGAAGGCTGCCGTCATAACAAGGTTCAGCACCTCCTGTATGCCTCTTCCAGCTCCGTTTACGGCCTGAACCGTAAGATGCCGTTCTCAACTGACGATTCAGTGGATCACCCGGTTTCACTGTATGCGGCGACCAAAAAAGCCAATGAGCTGATGTCGCACACTTACTCGCATCTCTACAACCTGCCGACAACCGGGCTTCGCTTCTTTACGGTGTACGGTCCGTGGGGACGCCCGGACATGGCGCTGTTTAAGTTCACCAAAGCGATGATTGAAGGCAAGAGTATTGACGTCTACAACTACGGCAAGATGAAACGTGACTTCACCTACATCGATGATATCGCTGAAGCGATCATCCGCCTGCAGGATGTGATCCCTCAGGCCGATGCGAACTGGACCGTCGAGACAGGATCGCCAGCGACCAGCTCCGCACCGTATCGCGTCTACAACATCGGCAACAGCTCGCCTGTCGAGCTGATGGATTATATTACCGCGCTGGAAGACGCGTTAGGTAAAGTGGCAGAGAAAAACATGATGCCCATCCAGCCCGGTGACGTGCTGGAAACCAGCGCCGATACGAAGGCGTTATATGACGTGATTGGTTTTAAACCGCAGACCTCGGTAAAAGACGGAGTGAAGAACTTTGTCGACTGGTACCGTAATTTCTATAAGGTTTAATACAAAAAAACCCGGCGCATGAGCCGGGTTTTTTATGTGCGGTAGACGGGAGATTAGTCGCTACCAAACAGATCGCGGGTATAAACCTTATCCGCCACGTCTGCCAGCTCTTCCGCCATACGATTCGAGATAATCACATCCGCTTCTTTCTTGAAAGCGTCCAGATCGCGGACCACGCGGGAGTGGAAGAACTCGTCTTCCTGCATCGCAGGTTCATAAATAATGACCTGCACGCCTTTCGCCTTAATACGCTTCATGATTCCCTGAATGGAGGAGGCACGGAAGTTATCAGACCCGCTCTTCATGATCAGACGATAGACGCCCACCACTTTCGGCTGACGCGCCAGTATGGAATCAGAGATGAAGTCTTTACGCGTGCGGTTGGCATCCACAATCGCGGAAATCAGGTTGTTTGGCACCGCCTGATAGTTTGCCAGCAGCTGCTTGGTATCTTTTGGCAGACAGTAACCGCCGTAGCCAAATGACGGGTTGTTGTAATGGTTGCCGATACGCGGGTCGAGGCACACGCCTTCGATGATCTGGCGGGTGTTCAGGCCCAGACTCTCTGCATAGCTGTCAAGCTCGTTGAAGTAGGCCACGCGCATTGCCAGATAGGTATTGGCGAAGAGCTTGATCGCCTCGGCTTCGGTAGAGTCAGTGAACAGTACCGGAATATCTTTCTTGATTGCGCCTTCCTGCAGCAGTGCGGCAAAACGTTCCGCACGCTCAGAGCGCTCACCGATCACGATACGGGATGGGTGCAGGTTATCGTATAACGCCCTGCCCTCGCGCAGAAACTCTGGCGAGAAGAAGACATTATCAATACCCAACTCTTCTTTAATCGATTTGGTGAAGCCTACAGGAATGGTCGATTTGATGATCATCACCGCTTTTGGGTTGATTGCGATAACATCTTTGATCACCGCTTCTACGGTTGAGGTGTTGAAGTAGTTGGTTTTGGGATCGTAATCCGTTGGGGTCGCGATAATGACATAATCAGCATCGCGGTAAGCATCTTCTTTGTCCGTTGTGGCACGGAAATTTAAAGGTTTGTTCGACAGATAGTCCTGGATTTCTTTATCGATAATCGGAGACTTCTTCTGATTAAGCATATCCACTTTGGCCGGAATGATATCAAGCGCGACCACCTCATGGTGTTGTGCGATCAGAATACCGTTTGAGAGACCAACATAACCGGTTCCGGAGATTGTTATTTTCATTTACTTGACTTCTTCAATATGAGTTTCTGGTGACATTCAAAATACCACCACAATAGTTAACTGGTGGTTTTTTATCGCTAATGCCATTTTGCTGTCAAGGTTCATGCCCTGTCTGGTCAGTGGATAAATTCATAAGCACAGGTCGTCAAAACGACGGATAAACTGCCTTCTCACCAGCATCAATGCCGCTTTCAACGATTACACGTGCCCAAAAATGATCAATGACGGCAAGATTTAAATCAGACTAATCCCTTGGTCAGGTTTAGTAGATATTGCCCATAACCCGTTTTCTTGAGTGGCTCCGCTAAAAGCCGAAGTTGATCCGAATCGATAAAGCCTCTGCGGAATGCTATCTCTTCCGGGCAAGACACCTTGAGACCCTGACGCTCTTCGATGGTGGCAATAAAATTACTTGCCTCAATCATGCTTTGGTGGGTTCCCGTATCCAGCCATGCATAACCGCGTCTCATCATCGCCACAGATAACCGCCCCTGCTGCATATAGAGGCGGTTGATGTCGGTGATTTCCAGCTCGCCACGATCGGATGGACGTAAACTTTTGGCCATCTCTATGACATCGTTATCGTAAAAATAGAGACCCGTAATCGCGTAGTTACTTTTGGGGTGTTGAGGTTTCTCCTCAAGGCCAATCGCTGTACCGTCTTTGTCAAACTCAACAACGCCATACCGCTCTGGGTCGCTGACATGATAAGCGAACACGGTCGCGCCCTCTTCCTGTCCAGCCGCACCTTCAAGCAGTTTCGGAAGATCATGCCCATAAAAAATGTTGTCCCCCAGGACCAGCGCACAATTGTCCCCACCGATAAACGCTTCGCCAAGAATAAAAGCCTGCGCCAGACCGTCTGGGCTTGGTTGTACTTTGTATTGTAGGTTAAGTCCCCACTGACTCCCATCGCCAAGCAGTTGTTCAAAACGCTGCGTATCTTGTGGAGTACTGATAATCAGAATATCTCTAATGCCCGCGAGCATCAGTGTGGAAAGCGGGTAGTAGATCATTGGCTTATCATAAATCGGCAGCAGCTGCTTACTCACCGCCATCGTCACCGGGTAAAGACGCGTGCCAGATCCGCCAGCGAGGATGATGCCTTTACGCTTCGTCATGACTTACGCTCCCCATAATTCTGCTCAATCCATGCCTTATAGGCACCACTTTTAACATTAGAGACCCATTCAGCGTTGTTCAAATACCACTCAATCGTTTTGCGAATCCCACTTTCAAACGTTTCCTCTGGCTTCCAGCCTAACTCTGTTCCGATTTTATGAGCATCTATCGCGTAACGGCGATCGTGGCCGGGGCGGTCAGCCACATAGGTTATCTGTTCCCGGTAGGATTTTTCCTTAGGGACAATTTCATCCAGCAGATCGCAAATCGCATGTACAACGTCGATATTTTTCTTCTCATTATGCCCACCGATATTGTACGTTTCGCCGGGCTGACCAGTGGTCAGGACGGTATAGAGAGCTCGCGCGTGATCTTCCACATACAGCCAATCACGGATTTGATCTCCCTTGCCGTAAATGGGTAAGGCTTTGTTTTCAAGTGCATTCAATATGACAAGCGGGATAAGTTTTTCCGGAAAATGGAAAGGGCCGTAGTTATTTGAACAGTTTGTCACTATCCCTGGCAGGCCGTAGGTGCGGATCCACGCGCGAACCAGGTGATCGCTGGATGCTTTTGAGGCTGAATAAGGGCTACTTGGCGCGTATGACGTTTTCTCTGTAAAGAGCGGCAACGGATTTCCGTCCTGATGCTCATCAGGATGCGGTAAATCGCCATATACTTCATCTGTTGAAATGTGGTGAAAACGAAATGCGGATTTTGCCGACTCATCCAATGAGGACCAGTAAGCGCGACTGATTTCTAACAAGACATAGGTGCCCACAATATTGGTTTCAATAAATGCAGCAGGCCCGGTAATAGAACGATCAACATGGCTCTCCGCTGCCAAATGCATGACGGCATCAGGCTGATGCATGGCGAAAATACGCTCCATTGCCGCTTTGTCGCATATATCAGCATGCTCAAAGACATAGCGTTCGCTATCGCTTACCTCACGTAAGGATTCCAGATTACCGGCATAGGTCAATTTATCAACGTTAACAACGCTATCCCGAGTATTGCTGATGATATGTCGGATAACTGCAGAACCGATAAAACCGGCACCGCCAGTAACAAGAATTTTCACGCAATCTAGTCCGTTTATAAAGTAAGTGGATTGGGTGTGATAAAAAAGCCCGGTATCTCTACCGGGCTTGATGATATGGCAAAACTAAATCAGATTAATCCAGCCATTCGGTGTGGAAAACACCTTCTTTATCCGTACGTTTATACGTATGCGCACCAAAGTAATCACGCTGTGCCTGAATCAGGTTCGCTGGCAGTACGGCGGCACGGTAGCTGTCATAGTACGCCACCGCAGCGGAGAAGGTCGGCACCGGAATACCGTTCTGCACGGCGTAAGCAACCACGTCACGCAGCGCCTGCTGGTATTCGTCCGCGATTTTCTTGAAGTACGGTGCCAGCAGCAGATTCGCGATGCCGGCATTTTCAGCGTAGGCATCTGTGATTTTCTGCAGGAACTGGGCGCGAATGATGCAGCCAGCACGGAAGATCTTCGCGATTTCGCCGTAGTTCAGATCCCAGTTGTTTTCGTCTGAAGCGGCACGCAGCTGAGAGAAACCTTGTGCATAAGAGACGATTTTACCCAGATACAGAGCACGACGAACTTTCTCAACGAATTCAGCTTTATCACCAGCCGGCTTGGCCTGCGGACCAGACAGCACTTTAGATGCCGCAACGCGCTGCTCTTTCAAAGAGGAGATGTAGCGAGCAAATACGGATTCAGTGATCAGAGACAGAGGCTCGCCCAGATCCAGCGAGCTCTGGCTAGTCCATTTACCGGTGCCTTTGTTCGCTGCTTCATCCAGAATCACATCAACCAGGTATTTCCCCTCTTCATCTTTCTTGGTGAAGATATCTTTGGTGATGTCGATCAGGTAGCTGTTCAGTTCGCCTTTATTCCACTCGGTGAAGGTCTCAGCCAGCTCTTCATTGGAAAGGTTCAGGCCGCCTTTCAGCAGGGAGTACGCTTCTGCAATAAGCTGCATGTCGCCGTATTCGATACCGTTGTGAACCATCTTCACGTAGTGGCCAGCACCATCAGCACCGATGTATGTCACGCACGGCTCGCCGTCTTCAGCAACAGCTGCAATTTTAGTCAGGATTGGTGCGACCAGCTCATACGCTTCTTTCTGACCACCAGGCATGATAGATGGGCCTTTCAGGGCACCCTCTTCACCACCGGACACACCGGTACCGATGAAGTTAAAGCCTTCCGCAGACAATTCACGGTTACGACGGATAGTGTCATGGTAGAAAGTATTGCCGCCATCAATAATGATGTCGCCTTTATCCAAATACGGTTTCAGTGAATCGATAGCAGCATCGGTACCCGCGCCCGCTTTCACCATTAACAGGATACGACGTGGCGTTTCGAGAGACTCAACAAACTCTTTAACCGTATAGAAAGGAACCAGTTTCTTACCCGGATTCTCGGCAATCACTTCTTCGGTTTTTTCACGGGAGCGGTTGAAAACGGAGACGGTATAACCACGGCTTTCGATGTTGAGCGCCAGGTTGCGCCCCATCACTGCCATACCGACAACGCCGATCTGTTGCTTGGACATTACATACTCCTGTCAGGTGTGGATACCCCGCCGTAAGGGAGCCGGCGGGTAAAGTGAAGAACATGTTAACTCAGGTTAGCGTCCAGAAGGTAGCAATAGATGTCTTATTTAGAATGGTCTTAAATCACATAAAGCCCGCGAATTGGTGCATTAATATGCACCATCACGATGAAGAACGACCTTGACAGTTTTGAACAAAATTGCGATATCGTTCCAGAGAGACCAGTTTTTTACATACCAGGAATCAAAGTAGACGCGTGTATCGTAATCGACATCATTGCGGCCGCTCACTTGCCATAAACCTGTCATGCCAGGTTTCGCCATCAGATAGTAATCGACATTATCATCATATCGAGGCAGCTCTTCAGAAATAATAGGACGTGGTCCAACCAGACTCATTTGCCCTTTTAGCACGTTGAATAACTGGGGCAGTTCATCAAGGCTCGTTTTCCGAATAAACCGACCAACCGAAGTGATCCTGGGGTCATTTTTTAACTTAAAATCACGATCCCACTCTTCACGGGCCGCCGGATCCGAATCAAGAAGCTTTTGCAAAACTTCCTGTGAATTCAGAACCATAGAGCGGAACTTATAGCATGGAAAAAGCTTACCATGTCGCCCGACGCGCATATGCCCATAGATTGCCGGGCCACCATCACGAGTCACTTTATACCAGAGATAAATAAGCAAAGGTGACGCAATCAGGATGATAAGTGACGAACAAACAATATCGAATGTACGTTTCAGGAAACGAGAGGTCCTCTTCGCCAGATTATTATGGATTCGAAGAAGCATAACTTCGTGGCTGAAGATAAATGACATATCGGTGTTATACAGTGGTAATCCTCGTAAAGAAGGTATCACGGTAACTGAACGACAGTCTTTCTTAGACAATTCTCGCAACCAGTTAAGCGTCTTATCGCTGTTTTCCATTTCAAAGGCGACAATGAAATGAATATCCCCTGTTTTCTTCATTTGCCAAAGAATTTCGGGGTCACGCAAAACAGGCAGTCCCTGGAGCATCGATTCCGTCGACTCTTCATCATAGAAAGCCACAACATCGAAACCGAGCATTTCTTCGCTCTGTAACGCGAAGTAAGCTTCAACAGCATTGCTTCCGCTTCCCATGATGATGGTTTTTTTCTTCCAGATCCCAAGACGATTAAGAAGATGCTTCGTCATGGCTCTAAAGAATGGAAGCAGGATTATCGCAAAGGTCCAGCAAAAAACCCACACATATCGCGAGAACTGCCATTTTGAAAAAGCAACAAGCGCCAAGTCAAAAACAGCAAAAATAACGATAGTCCGGATAATTTCCTTCAATTCAAACCAAAAGGGTTTTCGATAAGAATAATGCCGCAACCGAACCCAGAACCATCCCACGCAAATTATACTTAATATGATGTGGGAAATGATACGCATCTCAAGCTGGTTATCGGGGATAAAACGATAGAGATCGTTAAAGATCCAATAGACACAACCAATTGATAGTGCTAGTGAAACGTTAAAGAAAATAAAATCCGAGGCTGCCAGAAAAACTTTGCATAGCAACGGGTTATATTTATTCAAAAAATTATCCGTATCCATGACAACACCTGAAATTAACGAGGATTAATATTAAATACAGGCATTGGCTCCTGATTTCTTTGGCATTCGAGATATTTTTTGGCCACGTCAATGGCTTCGCGAATAGTAACGTCCATATCCAGATAGCGATATGTGCCAAGGCGTCCAACAAACGTGGTATTGCTTAGCGTCTGAGCTTTATCCAGGTAACGGTTGAGTAACTCTTTTTCCTTTACCATACGAATTGGGTAATAAGGAACGTCGTTTTCAGTGCACAAACGGCTGAACTCACGGTAGCACGTCGTATTTTCGTGAGATTCCCACGGAGAAAAATGCTTATGCTCGGTGATGCGGGTGTAAGGAACGTCTTCTTCACAGTAGTTGATAACTGCCGTCCCTTGATAGTCGCCTTCAGCAGAGAATTTTTCGAAATCCAGGGTACGATAACCAAGACGCCCTTCGCTAAAGTTAAAGTATCCATCAAGCGCACCAGACCAAAATACGTGCTGGTAGGCATTGCTTTCATCCGCAGAAAACTCAGTGTCTGTTCTCACCTCGATCAGTTCATGGTCGAGAATTTTTGCGACCATATCAGTATAGCCTTCTTTAGGCATGCCCTGATATTTGTGGTTGAAGTAGTTATCATTGTAGTTAAAACGCAATGGGAGGCGTTTCAGAATGCTTGCCGGCAATTCAGTCGGTTCAACGCCCCACTGCTTACGCGTATAACCCCGGAAGAACGCTTCATAAAGCTCCCGGCCAATCATACTGATTGCCTGTTCTTCGAAGTTCTGCGGGTCGACAATTGATTTATCCGCTTTAGATTCAATAAAAGCGCGAGCTTCATCCGGACGCAGCGTTTTATTGAAGAACTGGTTAATAGTGTGCAGGTTAACAGGCAGCAGATAAACGTTGCCTTTGTAGACAGCCTTTACACGGTTGGTGTAAGGCATAAATTCTGAATAATCATTTACGAAATCCCAGACTTCTTTATCATCCGTGTGGAAGATATGAGGGCCGTAAACATGTAACATCACATTCGTCTTCGGATCACGTTCAGAATGGCAGTTACCTGCGATATGCGAGCGCTTATCAAAAACAACGGATGATATTCCTTGCTCAGCTAACAGCCTGGCGATAACTGCCCCAGAGATACCTGCACCAACAATAGCGACTGTCATTTTGTTCCCCAAAAATGTCGTTTTAATAATCCAATACCCTTTAGAAGCAGGTTCTCACCATCAATATTGACCACTGGCATGTATTTAATACTCAGTCGATTGCGCTGATGATGTAGCCACACATTGAAAAGTCTTTCTGCCATAAATCCAAAGACACGTTTTTGGTACGTATCATAATTTTGGTAATCTATTTTTTGTTCCAACGCGAACAGCAGCGGGAAGAGCCAGGCGAAATATTCGTCTATCAGTGTTTTTTTACAGACGAACATATTGTAAAGACTGATTTTAGTTCCGCCCATGACATGGTCGAAATCGGTGACATAATCAGGCTGCTGCAAAACAATTTCGTCACGAAGCTGAGTATAGTCGGACTCATGGTGAGCGTGGATATAATGGCTTTTAATACTGGTGATGAAATAGTTGCGAGGCTTAGCTACCAGAATATCAGCACTTTTGAGCATATCCGCCATCTCTTCTGGAGACGCAATACGCTTGCCCTTTACCGTCAGGTTGCTCGTGGAGGAGGCAAAATAACGACGATAGTGTGCAAGGCCGACAACCTCTTCCTGAACGTTTTTCCAGATCCAGTAGGCTGCGGTGAGTTCGCAGAATGACGGGTTCAGGTGAGCGATGTTGTCGCCTGTGGAGTCATCTACAGAATTCTCAGAAATAGTTACACTTTGGGAACCAACTTTGATTGGTGTAAAAGACATATGATTCGGAAACGTAAAAATTTTATGGGAGACTACAAATAAATTCATTTATATTCCGTATTAATTTGATTATTTCTCTTCGAATTTAAAACTATCATAATAGCAATAGCAAAAATAGAATATGCCATATTATGATAAAACGCACTTATATACACCGCTAGTAAAGACAGTGTTATCAGATTTAACCGGCCACATTTGAACACAGCAAATATAAAAACAACAAATCCTATCAACCCGAAGTCATATAGGAGCTTAAGAAAATCATTATGAGGCATAATATCAAATCCATATATATCAATTAGCATATTTCTGGCTGATTCTGCGCCATGGCCAAACACATATTGAAATAAAGTGGAGTTTTGCCAATCATCAAGCACATGCCCTTGTATTATTGTTCTTGCCTCATAGGATTTATCATCTCCACCGGAATACCTCAGAGAAAAGACATCCGTATACTTCGTTATAAGTGAATAGACAATATAAGATAGAGAAAACAAAATTATGATCAATGACGCTATTACGCTTTTAAGCCGCAGTGTTATTTTATCAAAGATTGCAAACGAGAAAATCATAAGCAAAACAGCAAGAGCCAAACGAGTTTCGGATCGAAAAATAAAATATGTAATTGCGATTATACAAAACCATTTTAATAATGTATTTCGCACGAAGTATATAGCAAATATCATCGCACACAATCCATACACTGAATAATGTGTAGGGCTTAAGGAAAAGCCTTTAAACCTGGCACCTGCATCTATATATGACCAAGGCAAAAAAAGAGATACTACCGATAGGAAAATAAAAATCACAGGGTAAAGTCGTAATACGCCATGATTAAACTCTCCATTTTCCTGCACAGAATAAATAGATAGCAAAAAAAGAGTCAAGATAAAGAAATAGGGTCTTATATCGGAAACACTGGAAAATTGTGTCAACCACACACAAAAGCAAACAAAAAATGCCAAGCCTGCCACTCTAAAGCGAGTAATGAAAAAAGACAAATAAAACAATATAAGAACATCAATAAAAAAGAAGTATACTATTTCAAAAAAATGACTTAAAACCTCACCCACCTGAGGAATAAAATAGTAAAATGGATAAGTTATTATTAGAAAGAAAATGAAACTTCTCAGTCTACTCGGCATAAAATTATACCTTCCCTAAGGTATCGTAAAACACATTATTAAAGCTTGCATTATGAGTGGGATTTTTTTGGATTGATATTATTTCATTAACTATATCATTAGCACTATAGAATGGATGAAGACTAAGTTTTTCATAAACTCGGGAATAAATACGGTCTAATTCAACTGTCGAATAAAACAATGTCTTTACTCCGCAATATGCAGCTTCAAATGCCATTGTAGAGAAAGGAGATATCAAAACATCATTTATATTGAGTCGTTCAATAAAGTCATAGCTAGACATACAATTCACTTTAAAACCCAAACATGTATAATCAGTATTATCTCTAGGATGTTTCCTGATTATAAGTTCCAGTCCACTAACTGCGAGACTTTCCCGTAACTTGACAGCAAATTGTAACTGACTTTCTGCAGCATCATGTGAAGAATGTGAAGAAAAGGCCTGGCTTACAAAATAAATTGAGCCACGGTGAACTTCATACTCTCTTTCTGCATGCCGTTTATTTTTTATTTTTTGCAGCCAAGGAGGAGGTATCAAATCAATAACATTTGGGTGCACATCTCTGGCATAAAGAAAATCAACATTTAATTTCGATACAGTATAAATTTTGTCACATTGGAAATTGTTAATTTTCATAAGCGATGGATGCTTTCTTAATCTGACATATAATAGATCAGAAAATCCACGATAATTTTTGCTATCCGCAAACAAGCCTCTTATGTACGAGAAATGACATACACGCCCCAACGACAATATATTAACAAGCCTATGTTTTAATAAAGGATAACCTGAAAAAACCACATCTGGCTTGTAAACAACAACCAAATAAAACAGGACTAATAACTGTTTAATCTTATTGATAAATCTATTTTTGCTATAGTTATAGGAATGAACAGTACATTCTTTAAAATTTTCTTTCTTAACATAGGATGGGCAGCACAAGATTATTTCAGAATCATTCCCCACTCGAATGAGTGGGATTATTTCATCTATCTCCTCCTGAACTTCACTGTCAATAATATATTTCATTTTTATCTCTTTTTACTTTATTCAAACACATTAATTTCGTAGCTAAAATGATACAGGATGATATTAACACACCAATTGCAATACCAACCCCTTGCAAATACATTCCAAGCAAATATTGTGCGGAAACTCCAAGAATAAATGAAATGAAGGTTGCATACAATATCAGCGAGTCTTTTCCACGAGAATATAATTCATAATGATATATTAACCCATAGCTATAAATAAACACAGACGCAAGAAGGATATAGAATATTAATAAGCTTTCTAAATATTCTTTGTGCCCGAGGTGAATACAAAGCAACGGGATGGCAAAAATAAGCATCAGCGAAACACAACCACCAACAATGATAACTCGAGTTTTAAATTTTTTTAATTGTTGTGCATAAATAGTTGGTTGTTCCCCTTGGTATGCAGCAATTAACTTTGGATAAAACTGCATAATTACAGCAGCATCTACAAAAGCTATTAATGAATTAGCCATATTACTAAAGAAGGAATAAATAGCTAACTCTTGAGTAGATGATAAAAACTTCAATATATATCGATCGCTAACAAAAACACCACGAAGCATTAATGTTGCACATAATAAAGGTATCGCAACTTTGACACCTTTAAAAATCCATATAAAATCAACACGCCATCTTTTTAAGGTTTTTTTTTCAACATTTTTCAAATCCATCAATGCGAATATTATCGCAATAATATTCCCTCCCGTCCAAGACAGCAAAAGGAGTTTTAATGATGTATTTCCACTAACATAACAATAATATATATATATATATATCCATGCTGCCGATCTTATAAACAACTGCAGATTAGCAAGAAATGCTTTATTATTAATAACAAGCAATCTCATAAACTCTTGTGCTAAATGCTCTGAGATTAATAAAAAATAAAAAATAAATATAATATTACTATCAATTATGCCATATAACTTCAAAAGATAGATAAGTGGTATGCTTAAGAGATACATGACTACATAAAATGAGAATTGGTTGAGTAGCAACCCTCCACTTTTATGAAATGTCGTTTTAATTATTTCTCGAGAAGAATAACTATAAAAATCGAAACCAAGCACATATAATAAATATGATACCGTTACTGCAATTATTGAATATTCAGCCAATGTCTCAAATGTTGAATATTTAGCAAGATATGTAATTAATAAAAATTTACTAGCTAGTGTTGCACCACGTAATGCAAGCATAAATAGTGATTTGTTTTTAAATTGCATTTGCCGAAATCATAGTAATCAACTAAAAGGGCCTCAAGGCTTGAGGCCCCAGTGTGCAATGAAACTTACTTAGAGATCAATTAAATCGAATGTAAGTGGCGTACCCGATTTCACTTCATTTTTAAAAGCTTTATCTAATACATCAAAATAGTGCTTTGGTGCTAAACCAAACCCAGGACGAATGCTCTTAACATTTTCGCTGGTCAGTTTTTCACCTTTTTTTACATCCTTCACTACATAAAGTGAACGACGAAACTTAACATTTCCTTTTTCACTCTCTTTACGTTCGTAGTTAACGCGTCCCAGCGCTTTCCAGGCTGTTTTTGCATCTCGGCACAGCGCTGTTAATTCCGCAGGTTCTAATGAAAAACTATCATCAGGTCCGCCGCCGTTACGATCGAGAGTGACATGCTTTTCAATCACACATGCACCAAGTACGACTGAAGCTACTGCTGTCGTGTTATCTATCGTGTGATCGGACAGGCCTGCAATAACACCAAACCGTTCTGCCATATCGGGTATCGTTGCAAGATTATATTCTTCCGCAGGAGCCGGATAACCACTAACACACTGCAGAACGACTAGCTCTTTACAGCCCCCTTCTCGTGCGGCAGTTATCGCTTCAAGTATTTCTTGTTCATCGGCCATTCCGGTGGAAATTATCATCGGCTTGCCTGTCTTTGCGACATACTTAATCAGCGGTATATCAATAGCTTCAAAGGAGGCTATTTTATACGCTGGAGCACCCAGTTCCTCGAGCAGATCGACGGCGGTAAAATCAAAAGGGCTACTGAATATGGTTATCCCCAGGTCTTTCGCTTTTTCAAACAGGGGCTTATGCCATTCCCATGGCATTTGGGCACCTTTATACAAATTAAATAGCGTTTGGCCATCCCATAAACCGCCATGGATCTGGAAGTCTTCGGTATCACAATCGATGGTGATGGTATCCGCGCGATAAGTCTGTAATTTTATCGCATCTGCACCTGCAGCTTTTGCCTCTTCCATAATCTTAAATGCGCGATTAATGTCACCATTATGATTCGCAGAAAGTTCTGCAATAATATACGGTGGAAAGTCTTTCCCAATCTGGCGGCCGTCAATAGAAATGCTACTCATTTTTTACCTCAAAATACATTTTAATTAAAACGTTCAAATAATAACTTCATATTGGGAGAAGATCTTCGAATACTTTTCTTTCAAACTTTGACGGATTGCTTCCCATCCTTCTTTCGTCAGCCCCAGATAATGAACACCTAGCCTTTCGCCATTTTTTAAGATATTCGATTCTCTGAAACCTTCTTTTTTAAAACCAAACTTCTCATGTAACCGAACAACTGCATCATTGTGCTCAATAACTTCACAGTTCAGTTTACTAAGTTTAAGTTCATTGAAAACATAATCAATAACAAAGAATTCAAGCACTGCACCAACACCTGACCGCGCAGTTGCAGTAAGATAGTACGCCCAATCGGCTTTTTGATGAGTATTATCAATGGCATTTACGCTGACAACACCTACGGACTCTTCGTTTTCGATAACCACAAAAACAATATTTCTACTATCCGTATTCAAACGTGTAAGCCAGTTGCTATGTTCTTCTGTCGAAATGACGTGATCGGTATACATCCATTTTCTCACCTGATCTTCATTCCTGATAAGACGAACGCTTTCCTGGACATCTTTGGAGGCCTGAACAATATTAACTAAATTTAATTTTTTAACGTTCGAATTAGTCATAGTTCTTCCTTAAATATTAACCTGCATTTTACATAAAGACGTTACTACTCGTTGCAATCCTGCTCCGTCGCACAACGCGAAAGACCTGGCTACCAGATCCTGATATTCATCCTGCAACTTACGCCAGGCGCACGATAAGTCCTCCTCAGAAAAATCAGTATCACTGAATACAATGAAGCCTTTATCGATGAGTTTTTCAACTATAACCAACTGATTTTCAGCAATGGCTAAGTTTATTGTAGGCAGACCTAAAACAGCTCTTTCCCAGGTGGTACTGCCTAAAGCTCCAATTGCGATATCATTTTCAAGCATTATCTGAGGCATGTTATTAACATTTATTAATACCTCAACATTAAACCTACACTCTTTAGCGATACGTTTTATTTCAGCTTTATGGGGACAGCTTACGCCCAGGACTACCGTAATCAGATCTATTTGCGTATCTATACTATTAGATATCTTTTTAAGAAGTGCGCCAGTGATATTATTTATATCAACGCCACCCATAGTAATTAACACCTTCCGGGGTGAAGCGATATTTTTGCGTTTTTCAACTGCCAGAGAACGCAACTGAGCAAAATCTTCTCTAAGCAACGCGTAGTTAGTACCCGTTAATAAAATACATTCAGGTGAAACAAAGGGTTTATATTCCGCGCTTTGTCTCTTCAGCGTCGAATCAATCAAAAGATAACATTCATGTTTCCTGTTACATAAATCATCAATTACAATGATTTTCGCCTCAGGGAAATGAGATTGGAAAATTTTTTCCCACGAATCATCTAAGGAATAATGATCCGTTATCAAAGCATCCGGAACAAAGTTGTTAGAATTACAAAGCTCGATCGACTTTATTGCATCATCGCATTGCGTTCCACCGAGCCAAAATTTTTCATTTTGGATATATTCTTCACTGGAATCAGGTTCTTTAGGAATAATAAACACGTCAAACGTTCGTGATTTAATAAGCTCTATTAGATTCCCGGGATGTGCTTTGGTGATGAAGACACAATGTGCCCCTTTTTTCCTTAAAGCATCCGCGAGGGTAAGGCAACGAACAACATGTCCTGAGCCAATGGAAAGAGAGGCATCGACCCTAAAAGCGATTTTCATCTTCGACTCTGTTAATTTCAAACATCAACTCGGCTAAACGCCAGTCTTCCAACGTATCAATGTCCTGTACACGTTCTCTGGGTAAGATTAGTGGCGTAGCATGTGATTTGAAAACAGCTTTCTCCGTCAACCACGCATCAATGTTTCCCCAGTAGAATTGGCCTGCATCATGCCATGCCTCAACTAAATCCTGAGATCGGACGTTAAACTGTTCCGGGTCAAACATGCTGATTTGGTTATCATCATTGATTTTCAACGCGCGCTGAATGGGGTAAGGAAAGCTCGTGACAGAAAAACAATAATCGCTATTTTTTTTCTTGATCAGCTCTAACCCTTTTTCTAAATCTTCAGGTTGTATAAAAGGCGCGGTTGCATATATACAACAAACATAATCTGGTTTAGCACCTTGAGATATAAGCCAGTCAGCGGCATGATGAATAACAGGGATCGTACCCGCATAGTCATTCGACAGTTCGGCTGGGCGCATAAACGGCACTTCCGCGCCATACTCACGCGCTACTTCAGTAATCTCTTCATCATCTGTTGAAACAATGATTCGATCAAAGACGCCGCTCTTTTGAGCGGCTTCAATGGACCAGGCAATCATTGGTTTCCCACAAAATTCTTTAATGTTTTTGCGTGGAATACGTTTACTGCCACCACGCGCAGGAATGATTGCCACATTCATTTAAAAGAACTCCCGAATACACTGGATGACGTAATCCTGCTCTTCATCTTTCAACGTGGAGTACATAGGAATGCTAATTGCACGCGCGTAGTAATCCTCTGCGACCGGGTAATCCCCTGCTTTATGCCCTAACTGCTCATAGTACGGTTGAGTGTGAACGGGAATGTAGTGCACGTTAACACCAATCCCTTTTTCACGCAGGTGATCGAATAATGCCTTACGCATGCCAGGGTCGTTGACCGTTAACGGGTAAAGATGTAATGCGCTGTGGCCACTTTCTGCTTGAAGTGGTGTCGACACAGGAATGCCATCAAACGCAGTATGATAACGTTTTGCGAGTTCATGACGGCGCGCCACAAATCCATCGATACGCTTAAGCTGGGTCACACCCAGTGCTGCCTGCAGTTCGGTCATGCGGTAGTTTAAACCAAGATCAACCTGCTGGTAGTACCAACCACCTTCAGATGCTTTGGTCATTTTATCGCCGTCACGCGTAATGCCATGGCTACGGAAAAGCTGCATGCTTTCCGCCAGTGCATCATTATTCGTCAGCGCCATACCGCCTTCCGCCGTGGTGATGATCTTAACCGGGTGGAAGCTCAGAATGGTGATATCAGCAAAACGGGAGTTGCCAATTTTGGCCCCCTGGTAGTTGCCGCCGATGGCATGTGATGCATCTTCAATAATGGCAAAACCATACTCTTTCGAAAGCTGATGGATTGCTTCCATATCGCATGACTGCCCAGCAAATGCTACCGGTACAACAATTTTAGGCAACTTGCCTTCCGCTTTCGCCGCAATGAGTTTGGTTTTCAGCGCTGCAACGCTCATGTTGTAAGTCTGCGGATCGATATCCACGAAGCTTACATTTGCATCGCAATAGAGCCCACAGTTTGCCGAAGCCACGAAGGTGTTAGGCGATGTCCACAGCCAGTCACCTTTTTTCAGCCCCAGTGCCAGGCATGCAATATGAAGTGCAGACGTCGCACTGTTTACCGCAACGGCGTGTTTAACGCCAACGTAATCAGCGATGGCCTGCTCGAACTGTGGAACACATGGCCCCTGAGTCAAGAAATCAGACTTCAGTACGCCCACTACTGCATTGATATCTTCATCAGAGATATCCTGCCGTCCATAGGGGATAAATTTCATTAGATATTGCCTACTTTTTCGCGATTATCATCAATCCATTGACGCAGCTCTTCAATGCTCATCCATTCTGCATTGCTATCACTCTCGTAAACGAAGCCTTCTGGAACGCGCTTGCCATCCTTAATACGTTCTGGAGAATCGCACCAGTTGTGGATTGCAGGCAGGATTTTGAAGTGTTCAGGATATTCATAGGTGTAGTGAGCATCTTCAGCACTGATCATCTGCTCATGCAGTTTTTCACCAGGACGAATACCAATCACTTTCTGAGCCGCATCTGGCGCAACGGCAGTTGCGACATCAGTCACTTTCATCGAAGGGATTTTCTTGACGTAGATCTCGCCGCCTTCCATATCATTAAAGGCGTGCCACACCAGTTCAACGCCCTGTTCCAGGGTGATCATGAAGCGGGTCATGCGATCATCTGTGATTGGCAATTCGCCCTTGTCTTTGATAGACAGGAAGAAAGGAATAACGGAACCGCGGGAACCCATTACGTTACCATAACGAACGACGGCGAAGCGGGTTTTGGTTGCGCCTGAATAGGAGTTACCGGCAACAAATAATTTGTCGGAAGCCAGTTTTGTCGCACCGTAAAGGTTGGCCGGGCTACTTGCTTTATCTGTAGACAACGCAACCACGCGCTCAATACCTTTATCAATACATGCATCAATGACATTCATCGCGCCATTGATGTTGGTTTTTACACATTCGAATGGGTTGTATTCAGCAGTAGGTACGATTTTAGTGGCTGCTGCATGCACAACGAAATCAACACCATCCAGCGCACGGTACAGACGATCTTTATCGCGCACATCACCAATGAAGAAGCGGATACGGCTTTCATCTTTGAAATGTTTCGCCATTTCCCACTGTTTCATCTCATCGCGCGAATAAATAATAATCTTTTTGGGATTATATTTTTCAAGGGTCATGCGAACGAACTTATTACCAAAAGAACCCGTGCCACCAGTTACCAGAATCGTTTTATTATCAAACATGTTTTTCACCAGAAAATAACAACTTATTGAATGCTACAATTGAAGAGATTGTAACCCAGACCTAAAAGGGTTTTGCCCACGCTACCGCCCCTGGCTTAACAGCTACCAGTGCACTGAACGAAGGTTAAATGTTCCATTTGTTGAAGTCCGACACCGAACTCTTACTGGCGCTGGACAACTGCAAAAAACTGCCGTTAATTGTCGTCCTAAATGACCTCAGAAACAAGCACAAATCGTTACAAATCAGTCCACATTTGAATCAGATAACTCCATGTTATCACTAGAATTAATAACAAAAAGCGGCAGTTACCATTTTGGTTATGTTTACACATACCAAATGATAACTGCCGCTTTTTCAAACAGACAGAGACGAATCAGTCGTTTGCCAGCAACTTCTCAATGCGGTTTCTGAACTTCGCCCCTTCCTTCAGGTTACGCAGGCCGTAGTTCACAAACGCCTGCATATACCCCATTTTCTTACCGCAGTCGTAGCTGTCGCCGGTCATCAGCATGGCATCTACGGACTGTTTTTTCGCCAGCTCAGCGATCGCATCGGTCAGCTGGATACGGTCCCAGGCGCCTGGCTCCGTTTTTTCCAGCTCGGCCCAGATATCCGCGTTCAGAACATAGCGGCCAACGGCCATCAGGTCGGAGTCCAGCGTCTGAGGCTGATCCGGCTTTTCGATGAACTCAACAATGCGGCTCACCTGCCCTTCCGTCTCCAGCGCTTCTTTCGTCTGAATGACAGAGTACTCAGAGAGATCGCCATCCATGCGCTTCGCCAGCACCTGGCTGCGGCCCGTCTCGTTGAAACGCGCCACCATCGCCGCCAGGTTGTAACGCAGCGGGTCCGCAGATGCGGTATCAATGATGATATCCGGCAGAACGACGATGAACGGGTTATCACCCACGACCGGACGCGCGCACAGAATCGAGTGGCCCAGACCCAGCGGCTGCGCCTGGCGCACGTTCATGATAGTTACGCCAGGTGGGCAGATAGATTGAACTTCTGCCAACAGCTGACGCTTAACGCGCTGCTCAAGCAACGCTTCGAGTTCGTAAGAGGTGTCGAAGTGGTTTTCAACCGCATTCTTCGAGGAGTGCGTGACCAGAACGATTTCTTTGATCCCTGCAGCAACAATCTCGTCGACGATGTACTGAATCATCGGCTTGTCGACGATCGGCAGCATCTCTTTAGGAATTGCCTTGGTGGCTGGCAGCATATGCATGCCCAGACCCGCTACCGGAATGACTGCTTTCAAATTAATCATTATATCTTCCACCTTAAAATGGTTGACGAATTATAGCTTTTAAACCTGTTTTCGCCAGTACGTTTTGCTGTAATTCTGGATTCATGTTACGCCCAGGCACCACAAATTACAGTAGTTGTAATCTGAATAGATCACATTATCCAACCAGGAATCGTCGCAAAAATTACCCGCGGGTGATTATCTACTCGGCAGCGCAAAATTCAGCCGTTCCGTATTCACAACATGCTGGTCAACCCGGTCAATATCCACCGAGCTTTGCCCCTTTTCATTGACGGCCTTAATGTTTGCCAGCGACAGCAGCGTTTCGTCTTTGGCCATAAACTTGCCCCGCACGTCCTTACGCAAATCGAATTTGATTTTCAGCGCCGGTCCCACGGCCGCTTCCTGCATCACGTTGATGTTACGCAAGAAAAGATGCTGAGGCTTGTTGTGCAGCTCAAGCGTCGCGCGCTGCATGTCAACGTTGGTGATGGCGACAAACGAGGTCGCGTTGCCGGATGAAATTTGTATTCCGCGCAGCTTATAGGCAAGTTGCCGATTATCCAGGCGAATATCGTTGAGCTTAAAATTCTGCGGTATCGACAGGTAGTTGCCTTTAATTAC
Organism: Enterobacter sp. B79-1; assembly: GCF_057444735.1. NCBI lineage: Bacteria > Pseudomonadati > Pseudomonadota > Gammaproteobacteria > Enterobacterales > Enterobacteriaceae > Enterobacter > Enterobacter sp. B79-1. The sequence goes on along the minus strand of NZ_JBYAZJ010000002.1, from coordinate 242,818 downwards.
GCCGTAACCGATTAACATTCCAGCACTATTGACCATGTCGACATTATCAATAACGAAATTATCACAGCCGTAAATCGCTACCGTGGCGTTATCTATTCCCGCTTTTTTGCTGAAGTCGGGGGTAATGTTTTTAGCCTTAATATTGCGAATAACAAAGTGCTTACCGTTTTCGACATGGACTAACTGACGACAGTTGCTGCCCGTTATATTGGCCACCACGAAGTTCTTCACGGTCTGCTTTTCAGGGTAGTCATTGTCGTAGGTACTGCCCGCAAGCCCGATGCCAATCCCCCAGTTGATTTTGCCGTTGGTGCAGTTGATGTTGTCGATCACATGGTCAGAGATCAGAATGTTACGGTCGTTGATCGCCACGTTCCACTCAATCGCGTCACCCTGCAGGTGGCTAAATCGACTGTTGGTAATGCGCGCACCGTCCACCTGATTATGGAAGCCCTGTCGCAAAATGGCGTAGTTGGCCTGGCTCACGTTGATATTGTCGATGAGGAGGTTGCGCATCACCCTCGGCTTTTTGCCGCCGATGTAGATCTGCGTGACGGGGCCAAAGCCGCTCATCGCCAGACCTTTGATGACGCAATCGGAGCCGCGGACATCCAGCGTGATGTTGTGCGTGCGCCCTTCTCCCTCACCGATGACTTTACTGCCTTCCTGAAGTACAAAGCGCCCGCGCCCGTTGCCTTTGAGCCCACCCCGTATCAGGAGCGTTTTACCGTCGGGGATAAAAATCCCGGTATTGATGTTATCGCAGACGAGATCGGCGGGTACCACAACGGTGTCGGCCTCGGAGAACGCCTGCTTAAAGGCGGCGATCCAGTCGCTGTTGTTGTACTGTTCCACAGAGACTGTCCTCCCGGTGGCTGCCCGCGCGGCGCGCGGCGACAGCAGCGGCATTGCCGCCAGGACGGATAAGGAAGAGACAAAATGGCGTCGGGTAATCTTTTTCAGCATACAACCTCGGCGTTACAGCGTTTGCAGCAGGCTCGCTAACTGGCGATTAATCACCTGCTGATTAAATTCTGTTTCGACTTTTTGTCGGGCATTTTGCAGCACCGGTACCAGCTCCTGCTGGTCGATGTCGCTGAAGGCCGCTAAGCGATCGGCCAGGGCGAAAGCATTATTTTCAGGCACCAGCCAGCCGGAATACTCCGATCTGATCAGTTCCGGGATCCCGCTGTGCAGCGTCGACACGACAGGAATCCCCACGGCCATGGCCTCCATCAGCGCGACCGGAATACCTTCCATATCACCGTCCGCACCGGTCACGGAGGGCAGCAGGAAAACGTCCGCCTCGTCGAGCATCGCCTTCACCTCATGGCTTGGCTTGAAGCCCGGCATCTCCACGCAGCCTTCCAGCTGGTACTGTTCAATCAGCGTGCGCAGTCGGCGCTCCCAGGGGCCGATACCTAAAATGCGATAGTGGAAATCCACCCCACGCGCTTTTAGCTGACGACAGGCTTCAATCGCGACGTGCAGCCCTTTCTTCTCGGTTAAACGCGCGACCGAGATAATCTGCAGCGGTTTCCCCGGCACCTTCACCGGGCGCTGGGTGAAGCGCTCCATATCGACGCCCATCCGCGAAACGGTGATTTTTTCGCTCGGGCAGCCCATCTTTTTCAGCCGACCGGCCCACAGTTCGCTGATGGGCAGCATCATGTCACCGCGGCGGAAAAGCTGCTGATACTCCGGGGTATAGTGGTTCAGCACTTCCCGGCTGGAGATATCGATACCGTGGAAAATGGTCGCGATTTTGCCGTCAATGACCCCCAGCTCGCGGAGCTTCGCGGCGGTCACGCCCGCCGGGCCGAAGTGGGCGATAAACACATCCGCACGATACGGCTGCGCCGTTTGCCCGCAAATGGCGGAGAGGATCAGATTGCGGGATTCCGCCCCGTAGCGTGACACGTTCAGCGCTCGCCACGTCGAGGGACGGTGCAGCCCGCGCAGCGTCTGGCTGGCGCGGTAGCGCAGTTTGTTCAGCCGCCCACCTGGCTCATCCTGCAGCCAGCGGGTTTTGGCTTCCAGCCCATACTGGGTGTACGCCGCATGGGTGTTTTGCGTATCCCCCTTTTGCAGGGCGATAATCTCCACGTCATATCCCATATCGATAAACGCGGTGATTTGGTTCAGTACAAAGGTCTCAGACGACAGCGGAAATTTCAGTAAGAAGAAACCAACCTTCATTTCTCCTCCCCGACGCGGTCGAGCACCGATTTCACCATGCCGATCCCTTTTTCGCGCTCGGCTTTCACCGCCACGGCCAGGCGTTCGTTAATCGCAGGCAGCTGTCCCAGCGTGTCGCCGACCATAGCACCCAGCGAACCGTCGAGAAGATGACGAATATCGACCGCCATTTCCGGCATGCCAAGCTGCTGCATAATGCCCGCTGATTTGTGCTCGTAGTTAATGGCAATCGCTGGCGTGCCGAAGTTCATGGAGATAATGGCCGAGTGCAGGCGCGTGCCAACGGTGAGGTCGCAGGCGGAGAGCAGTTTGCCCATCTCCAGGTCATTCAGCTCGTCCATCACCACGTGGTAGCGCGAAGGATCGTTCACCAGGTGACTCAGGTTAAGTGCCACCATGCGGTCATCTTTGTTGTAGCTGTCGATACCGGTACAGGTGGAGAGCGCCAGCACCTGGTATCCGCTGTCCAGCACGCGGTTCACCACGTCGGCGAAGGCTTTCTCATACGCCGCCTGCGTGGTGCCAAGACGTTTATCAAATGGCGCGAGCTCGCGCAGGGTGATGGCGACGGTTTTCTGTTTCGCCGCTACGTCGAGCCAGTGCTGTACCGCGTAGCTCGGCTGGAAATTGTCGACCTGGTGATCCACCAGCCAGGCGGTGTCCACGCCGTGCTCAACTTTTGACGTGTCGATCTCGCTACGCTTCATCAGGTCCAGGCTCACGGACTCGCGCAGGATCAGCGCGTCGCAATGACCAAACACGTAGTTCGCCAGCTGGTTAAACTGCGGATCCTGGAATGGCCCGACGCTGTGGCCGATCATAAACAGCGGCTTTTTCGCCATAAAGGTGCAGAGCGCATGCTCAAACTGCGGCACACCGTAAAGATCGACGAAGAACGAACCGCCGACCTGAATAATGGCGTCATAGCCGGAGAGCAGACGGACAAAATCCGTAAAGCCCTGGGCAATGGCGATATTGCGCAGCTTGCCGGTATCGGTCACGCGGGAAAGCAGCACCTGATGCTGGTAGCGACGGCGCAGGACTTTCTTCACGCGCCCCATCACGCCCGCGGCGTTGTTGTGCTGTTTCATCTGGCTGTAGAGCGGGTCGCCCATTACCGGGCGGTTCAGTAACCAGGATGAGCTGACCGGATAACGGCTCATCACATCCACTTCTGTCTCAGGCTCAAGGGTGTTAATTGCATCCAATAAACCGCGCAGGATGGCGCTGTCGCCACGGTTGCCGCAGGTATGGTTGCCAAGAATAAGTAATTTCATAATGGCCTCTTAAAATTAGCCTGCGCGAAGCAGCGTTTTCATTTTTTCGTTACGGCAAAACTGGCGCTTCATCTCCACCACCAGCGCGTTGCGCGACAGCACAATCATCACGCCGAACGCCAGCGCGCCCGCGGCGACCTGAACCGCCAGCAGCGCCGCCAGCGGCAGATGACCGCTGAGCACCACGCCCAGGCCATAGCTGACCGCAAGCGTGGGTAAGGAGAGATAAAACGGCAGCCACAGGCTCAGGATGTACTGACGGTAGCTGGAGCCCAGCACCGGCTTGATCATCACGAAGTAGCTCAGCACGGTGTTGATAATTTGCACCAGCAGGAACCCGAGCGTAACGCCGATAGCGCCCGCCATGTGTCCACCCACGATAATTGCCGGAATAAACAGGAAGGTTTTGAATACGTTGAACTTAAAGCTGATGTCCACACGCGCTTTTGCCATCAGCAGGGAACCAATCGGATTCCCCACGGAGCGCAGCAGCCCTACCACGCACAGCAGCTGCAGGATCGGGATGATGCCGTTCCACTTCTCACCAAACACCAGCGGCACGAAGTTGCTGGAGACCACCATCAGCCCCAGCAGCACCGGGAAGTTAATAATCCCCACTACGGAAAGCAGCTTGTAGAAGTTAACGCGCAGCTTTTCGGTGTCGTCCTGAATCTTGGCAAACGCCGGGAACAGCACGCGGGTGATAATCGGGTTCAGCTTCATCGGCGGTACGACCGCGACGTTGTAGGCCAGGTTGTAGCCCCCCGCCACGCTCGCGCCCAGAATGCGCGCCAGCACCAGCGTCGAGAGGTTGGTATTGACGTAGTTGATAATGCTGTCCGCCGTCAGCCACGCGCCAAAGCGCAGGTTGGACGAGACGGAAGCGAGAGAGAAATGCAGCCCCGGACGATAAATCTTGCGGCCAAAGTAGCCGAACAGCAGCGTACGCACGGCAGAGTTAACCAGGTATCCGAGGATGGCGGTCATCGCCAGCGGCCAGAAATGGGCGCTCACCACGGTGAAGGTAAAGCCCGCCAGCACGGCGCTGGTCTCGATCATGCCGATCTTGTTGAACTCCAGCTCTTTTTGCATCAGCGCGCGGAACTGCTGCCCGTGTGGGATCACCACAAAAGCAAACGACAGCGTGCGCATCAGCGGAGCCAGATCCGGGTTGTGCAGCACGCGGGCGATGGTGTCGCTCAGCAGGAACACCAGTACGAACACGAAGATCCCTAGCCCAACGTTCAGCCAGTAGAGCGTGGTCAGCTCCAGATGGCTGATCTCTTTGCGCTGGATAATCGAGTTGGCGATACCGAAGTCAGACAGCGTATCGGCCAGCGCGATAATCACCAGCGAGACGGTCAGCAGGCCGAACTGGTGGTTATCGATGATGCGCGCCAGCACCGTCATCTGCACCAGCCCAAGGCCGATGATGACGATGGTGGCCATAGCCGACCACTTGGCGCCGCTGATGGTTTTTTCACGTAAGCTCATCTTAGTACGCCGCTTTGTTCACGAAACCTTTGAAGATGGTCAGAAAAACAATCTTGATATCGAACCAGAGGCTCCACTCACGGATGTACTCCAGATCGAACTCAATGCGTTTTTCCATTTTTTCCAGCGTGTCGGTCTCGCCGCGCCAGCCGTTGATCTGCGCCCAGCCGGTGATGCCTGGCTTCACCTTGTGGCGCAGCATGTAGCCTTCAATCAGTGAACGGTACTGCTCGTTATGGGCTACCGCGTGAGGACGCGGGCCAACAATCGACATGCCGCCGGTGAAGACGTTAATGAACTGCGGCAGCTCGTCCAGCGAGGTCCGGCGCAGGAAGTTCCCCACGCGGGTCACGCGCGGATCGTTTTGCGTCGCCTGGGTCACCACCTTGTCGTTTTCCATCACCTTCATGGAGCGGAATTTCCACACCATGATCGGCTTGCCGTCCATGCCGTAGCGTGTCTGGCGGAAAATAATCGGCCCGGGTGAACTGATTTTCACTGCCAGCGCAATGCAGCACAGCACAGGCGAAATCAGCAGCAGGATCAGCGAAGAGAGAACAATATCTTCCACGCGCTTGAGCACGCGGTTAATGCCGGACAGCGGCGTATCGTACAGCGGCACAACCGGTACGCCGTTCACTTCTTCAATGCGGGAATGGAGGATGTTGAAGGTAAAGACATCCGGGATCAGGATCACCGAGCAGGTGGTATCCGCCAGCTCGCGCATCAGTTTCTTAATGCGGGATTCGTCTTTCATCTGCATGGCGATATAGACGTTGTGGATCTTCCCTGCTTTCGCGTCGTCAATAAGCTGCTCGTAGTTGCCAGCCCACTCAGACGGGACGCCGCCCGGCTTCGCGTCGTGGTAGATCCCCACCACTTCAAAACCTAACCACGGCTCTTTGCGGAAGCTGTCGAGCAGCACCTGGCCGACGGGCAAATCCCCTGCTACGGCCACATAGCGTCTGTTGTAACCCCGATTGCGCAGCCAGCCCGCACCGAAGCGGATCAGCGAACGGCAGACCACCATGCCCACGCTGGTCAACAGGTACCAGCAGAGATAGGTCACGAGGCGGTTATCAAAATCATGGCTGAATGCCACCAGCCCGGCGCTGAAAATCAGGCTTAAGGTCCAGTTTTGCAGCAACAACATCAGCTCGGTGGTGATTTTCACCCCACGCCACGAGCGGTAAAAATCGGTCATCCCGCCGATCATTTGAAACACGACCAGCGCAATCAATGCCATCAGCAGATGCATATATAAGAACGGTTGCCCGCTAATCCGACACACCGCCCACAATCCGCCGACCATGATGGTGATATCAGAAAAACGCTGCACCATAGAGATTAACGATGCATTCGTTCTCGCTCGTTCGCGTTTTTTTAGATTCGTCATCGTTGTTCCTTTAGTTCAAAACCTTACCCCTCACCCTACCCCTCTCCCCACAGGGGAGAGGGAACTTGAACACCCTCTCCCCTGTGGGGAGAGGGCTGGGGTGAGGGGCAATTGTTACTGATTCAACAGCGCCAGAATGTCCTTCGTTCGTGCTTCCATCAGCGCCGTGTCGGCACGGGATTCCACGTTCAGGCGCACCACCGGCTCGGTATTGGACGAGCGCAGGTTGAAGCGCCACTGCGGGAACGCCATGCTGATGCCGTCGGTACGGTCAATTTCCAGCGCGTGGATGGCAAAGTGCTGTTCCACGCGGGCAATCGCGTCGGCAGGCTGCGCCAGCTTGCTGTTGATCTCCCCGCTCGCCGGGAACGCCGCCATGCGGTCGCGCACCAGCTCGCCCAGGGTCTGCCCTTTCAGGCACAGCAGCTCGGTCACCAGCAGCCACGGGATCATCCCGCTGTCGCAGTAGGCAAAATCACGGAAGTAGTGGTGAGCGCTCATCTCGCCGCCGTAAATGGCGTCTTCTTCACGCATGCGCTCTTTGATAAAGGCGTGCCCAGTTTTGGACATCACCGGCGTACCGCCCGCCGCGGAGACCACATCGACGGTGTTCCAGGAGAGGCGCGGATCGTGAATGATCTTCGCCCCAGGGTTTTTCTCGAGGAAGGCTTCCGCCAGCAGGCCGACGATGTAGTAGCCCTCGATGAACTGCCCTTTTTCGTCGAACAGGAAGCAGCGGTCGAAGTCACCGTCAAAGGCGATCCCCATATCGGCACCGTGCTCAATCACCGCGTTACGGGTGTCGTCGCGGCACTCCGGCAACAGCGGGTTAGGAATACCGTTCGGGAAGTTGCCGTCCGGGGTGTTATGCACTTTGATGAAGGTGACCGGCACGTTCAGCGCCTTAAAGCGGGCCTCCAGGGCATCCACCACCGGACCGGCCGCGCCGTTACCGGAGTTGATGACCAGCTTCAGCGGCTTCAGGTTTGCCACGTTGATGTAGCCCAGCAGGTGGTCGATGTACTCTTTTTGCAAATTGATCTGCTTGTAGCTGCCGCGCTTCGCGTCATTCACCGGCGGGAAGTCGTTGGCTTCGGCCAGACGCTGCACGTCGCGCAGGCCGGTATCGCCACTGATCGGACGCGCGCCCTTGCGCACCAGCTTCATGCCGTTGTAGTCCATCGGGTTGTGGCTGGCGGTCACTTCAATACCGCCGTCCACGCCCAGGTAGAAGGTGGCAAAATAGATCTCTTCTGTACCGGAAAGGCCGATATCCAGCACGTCCACGCCCGCATCCTGCAGCCCTTTCGCCAGGGCCAGCTTCAGGGACTCGCTGGTCAGGCGCACGTCGCCGCCCAGCACGATAGTTTGCGGCTTTAAATATTCGCCGTACGCGCGGCCAATGCGCCACGCAATGTCTTCATTCAGCTCTTCGCCCAGCTTGCCGCGAATATCGTAGGCTTTAAAACAGGTTAACTTTTCCATGATGACCCCTTTTTCAGGCAACAGTTGGCCCTGACCAATTAATGGCCAAATTCTTTTTTTTCATTCGTAGGCCCGGTTAGCGCAGCGCCACCGGGCAGGAAGCAGAGGCGCTACACCCGTCCGTAACGATCCTGGAAGCGAACGATATCGTCCTCCTCCAGATACGAACCGGAGCGCACTTCAATTAAGTCGAGCGGAATTTTCCCCGGGTTCTCCAGACAATGCGTGGCCCCCAGCGGAATGTAGATGGATTCGTTTTCGCCCAGCAGTTTGATTTCGCCGTCGATGGTGACTTTTGCGGTTCCCGCAACCACCACCCAGTGCTCGGCGCGATGGTGGTGCATCTGTACGGACAGCCCTTCACCCGGCTTCACGGTAATACGCTTCACCTGGTAGCGGTCGCCGGAGTCGATGGAGTCATACTTGCCCCACGGGCGGTAGACTTCGCGGTGAATGTGGTGCTCGTGACGACCATCGGCCTTGATTTGTTCAACCACTTTTTTAACGTCCTGCACGGCGTTACGGTCGGCAATCAGCACCGCATCTTTGGTCTGCACGACCACCAGGTCCTTCACCCCAACCGTGGTCACCAGGCCGGATTCGGCATAAACGTAGCTGTTTTCCGTTTTGTGGCTAATCACATCACCGTGATGGACGTTACCCTCCGGGGTATGCGCGCTGATCTCCCACAGGGATGACCAGGACCCCACATCGCTCCAGCCCGCGTCCATCGGAACCACGACGGCATCCGCCGTGCGCTCCATGACCGCGTAGTCAATGGACTCCTCCGGGCAGGCGAGGAAAGATTGCTCATCCACACGAATAAAGTCGAGGTCAGGATCGACCACCGCCATCGCTTTCTCGCAGGCGCTCAGGATGTCCGGACGGTATTTTTCCAGCTCTTCCAGGTAGCGTCCGGCGCGGAACAGGAACATGCCGCTGTTCCAGTAATATTCCCCGCTGGCCACGTAGGCCTGCGCGGTTTCCAGATTCGGTTTTTCGACGAACTGCGCCACGTCAAACGCCACGCTGTCGCCTTCGCCCGGCGTTACGCTGCCGCGACGGATGTAGCCATAGCCGGTTTCCGGCAGGTCCGGCACGATGCCGAAGGTCACCAGCTTGCCGCTTTCCGCGTAAGGAATGGCCGCACGGACCGCGTCGCGAAACGCCTCTTCCTGCTGAATGACGTGGTCAGCCGCCAGTACCAGCATCAGCGGGTCGCAGTTCGGGCTGCTGCGTTTTGCCGCCAGCGCCGCCAGGGCGATAGCAGGGGCAGTGTTACGACCGGCAGGCTCCAGAATGATGTTTTCTGTGAGTTTGTTCAGCTGGCGCAGCTGCTCGGCAACGATAAAACGGTGCTGTTCGTTACAAATAACGACCGGACTTTCACACTCCACGCCGTGCAGACGGTTGACCGTCGTTTGCAGCATGGTGAGGTCCCCTTTCAGGCAGAGGAACTGTTTTGGATAGAGCACGCGGGACAGCGGCCACAACCGGCTACCAGAGCCACCTGCCATCACAACCGGATACAACGTGGTTTGACTCATGATTTATCCCCGTATATTTGCAATAAATTGGCTCAGCACGTTCTCTTTTTCGAGCGTGCGTTCGGCATATTCACGTGCCACCGTGTTCTCTTTTGGCATGGCGAGTGCCTGCTCAATACCGGCTACCAGCGCGGGAACGGATTCTGGCTCCACGCAAACGGCAATGCCGGTATAGCTGTTACACAGCTGGCCTAATTCTGTTTCGGCTTCTGCCGTAATCACCGCGTTGCCGCCCACCGCCAGAATGTTGGTCAGTTTGGACGGCAGCACCGCGTCCGCCGCGCCGCGCTTTTGCACGACCAGATGGCAGTCGCCCATCTTCAGCAGGGCAGGCAGCGCCTCGTAAGACTGAAGCGGGAAAAATTTCACGTTGGTCAGGCCGCGTTCGAGGGCCATTTTTTCCAGCCGCGCTTTTCCACCGCCCTGCCCGACAATCACAAACGTCCACGGATGTTCGCTAAGCTGCTGCGCCGCTTCAATGACGCTCTCCAGCCCCTGCTTTTCGCCGATGTTGCCCGAGTAAAGAATGATTTTTTGATCTTCAGGCAATCCGAGCTGCGCGCGGAGCGCATGAGCGTCTTGCTCTGTCACGTCGCGGAAACGCGCCACTTCGGACCAGTTCGGGAAGAAAATGACTCTCTCCGCCGGGACGCCCTTCTCCTGCGCCTTGTTCATCATCGAGCGCGAGATGGTCGAGACGTAATCCACGTTGTGCAGCCCGCTGCGCTCAAAGGCGCTGGCGAGCTTCGCCACCTTGCCGCCCTTGCCCTTGCCCGCCATTCCCAGGCCGAGCATGGCGTCCACTTCATAATCCTGAATGTGCAGCAGGGTGCGCGCGCCGGAAAGTTTGCCCAGCAGGCGCATGCCCGGTGTGCAAAACAGCGTCGGCACCACACCGATAATGCGATCCGGCTTCCAGCGACGCTGCGCCATCAGCGGGAAAAAACTGCTCAGGGCAAAGCTGCCCAGATGAATTAAACGTTTCAGCGTCGAAGGCTGTTTTGGCACGTAGAGCGGGCAGCGCCACACGGTCGCTGCGCCCTCTTCGCGGCGATAGCGCCAGCTTGAGTAGCGCTCGCCCACCTTCCACTCCGGGTAGTACGGCGGCGCGGTAATGACCCGCACGTCATGTCCCTGGCTCGCCATCCACTCGACCATCTCGCCGGTGTATTTCCCGATGCCGGTTAATTCCGGCGAATAGTTAATGCCATACACAAGGATCTTCATAAACCCGGCACCCCGGACTGACGTTCTGCGAGGAAGTACGCTCGACTGTTATCGTGAACGTTATCGCTCGCCAGCAGCGCCTCTGGCGTCTGCCAGCGGTAGTCGTCATGCTGAGAATCAGGCAGATGCAGATCTGCCTCACTCACCTTCAGGCGGAACCCCAGCACGATGTAGTGCGTGGAGAACCCGGTGCCTGAAAAGTTATCGTCATAGAAGTGCTGCCAGACCCCGTAAAACTGGCCTGCCGCCATCGGCAGCTGCAGGCCCAGCTCCGCCAGAGTGAGACGCTCAAACGCATCGGTCAGCGTCTCATCCTTCTGCACGCGCCCGCCGGGCACGAACCAAAAGCCCTGTGCAGGACGATTGGTTCGTTTCCCCAGCAAGAACTCGCCGCGTTCGTTCTCCACGATCAAATCGATTGAGATCAGCGGAGTAGAACGCACCACCGTGGCAAAATCTTCCTGACTTAAAAACATCATTACCCCCGGAAGCGGTGCTGGTTTTCCAGGAACCACTGGTAGGTGCTGGCCAGCCCCTGCTCCAGTGACACCTCGTGATACCAGCCCAGCTGATGCAGGCGGGTCACGTCCAGCAGTTTGCGCGGCGTGCCGTCCGGTTTGGTGGCGTCAAACACCACGCGGCCTTTGTAGCCCACCACCTGCGCGATAGTCTGCGCCAGCTCGCGGATGGTGCAGTCAACGCCGGTACCGACGTTGATGTGCGACAGCATCGGCTCGGTGTTCTCCTGCCACACTTCGCGATCCAGCTCCATGACGTGAATGCTGGCCGCAGCCATGTCGTCCACGTGCAGGAACTCACGCATTGGCGTACCGCTCCCCCACACCACCACGTCCGGCGCGTTCTCGGCGGTCGCCTCGTGGAAGCGGCGCAGCAGCGCCGGGATCACGTGCGAATTGCTCGGGTGGAAGTTGTCGTGCGGTCCGTACAGGTTGGTCGGCATCACCGAACGATAGTCGCGGTTGTACTGACGGTTGTAGGACTCACACAGCTTGATCCCTGCAATTTTGGCAATCGCGTACGGCTCGTTGGTCGCTTCCAGCGTGCCCTGCAGCAGCTCGCTTTCGGCGATCGGCTGCTTCGCCATTTTCGGGTAAATACAGGATGAACCGAGGAACAGCAGCTTATTCACGTTGTGCAGGTGCGCCGCGTGAATGATGTTGCTCTCAATCATCATGTTTTCGTAGATGAAATCTGCCGGGTAGGTGTTGTTGGCAACAATGCCGCCCACTTTCGCCGCCGCCAGATACACCTGGTCAATACGTTCGTTGGCAAAGAAATCCTGCACCGCACGGCTATCGAGCAGATTCAGCTCGTCGCGCGTGCGGACAATCACCTCTGCGTCACCGCGCTGTTCCAGCTGGCGAACAATCGCGGAACCCACCATTCCGCGATGACCGGCGACAAAAATACGTTGTTTTGTCATTCTCAGGACTCCAGCGCGATGGCAACCTCGTAGCCATGAGACTTGAGCAGGGAGTGTTTTTTCGCTGCTTCAAGATCTTTGGCCACCATCTCGGAAACCATCTCCTGCAGAGTGGTCTCTGGTTTCCAGCCCAGGGTTTCGTGCGCTTTGGTTGGGTCGCCCAGCAGGGTTTCCACTTCAGCAGGACGGAAGTAGCGTGGGTCAACCTGAACGATAACGTCGCCCGGCTTCACGCCCGGTGCGTCGTGACCCGTTACGGAAACCACAATGCCCTTCTCTTCCACGCCGGTACCTTCGAAGCGCAGTTTGATGCCCAGCTGCGCGGCAGCCATTTCAACGAACTGACGCACGGAATACTGCACGCCGGTCGCGATCACGAAGTCTTCGGGTTTGTCCTGCTGCAGCATCATCCACTGCATTTTCACGTAGTCTTTCGCATGGCCCCAGTCACGCAGGGAGTCCATATTGCCGAGGTGCAGGCAAGATTCCAGACCCTGAGCGATGTTGGCGATCGCGCGGGTGATTTTACGGGTCACGAAGGTTTCGCCGCGACGCGGGGATTCGTGGTTGAACAGAATGCCGTTACAGGCGTACATGCCATAGGATTCACGGTAGTTTACGGTGATCCAGTAGGCGTACAGTTTAGCGACCGCATACGGAGAGCGCGGGTAGAACGGCGTGGTCTCTTTCTGTGGAATTTCCTGCACCAGGCCGTACAGCTCGGAGGTGGACGCCTGGTAGAAACGGGTTTTCTTCTCGAGGCCCAGGAAGCGAATGGCTTCCAGCAGACGCAGGGTGCCCATGGCGTCAACGTCGGCGGTGTATTCCGGGGATTCGAAGGAGACCGCAACGTGGCTCATCGCGCCCAGGTTGTACACTTCATCCGGCTGCACTTCCTGCAGGATGCGGGTCAGGTTTGAGGAGTCGGTCAGATCGCCGTAATGCAGATGGAATTTCGGGTTCGCGGAGTGAGGATCCTGGTAGATATGGTCAACACGCTCGGTGTTGAACGATGAGGCACGACGTTTAATACCGTGTACTTCATACCCTTTTTCCAGCAGCAGTTCTGCCAGGTAAGAACCATCTTGTCCGGTAACGCCGGTGATGAGAGCGACTTTAGACATGTTTATATTCCTCTGTACTTATCAAAGTTTTTCAGTTTCAACGCGTTCGCGTATCACCACTGCGGGGTTGCCACGGCAAATTGTATTTGCCGGAAGCGATTTAAAAACGCTGCTGCGGGCACCGACTACCGTGCCATCGCCAACAGAAACACCAGGTGCAACAAAGACATCTGTTGCCAGCCAGCATTTTTCACCAATCACAATTGGCGAAGCGGTAATATCAAAATGCTGACTCATAAAATCATGGCTGCCGGTGCACAAATAACACTTCTGCGACACCACCGAATTTGCGCCAATCGTAATCTCGCCCAGGGTATATAACACCGCGTCATCCCCTACCCAGGCGTAATCCCCAAGCGTTAATTTCCAGGGATAGGTAATTTTCACCGAGGGGCGAATCACTACGTTTTTTCCGATTTTTGCGCCAAAGAGACGCAATAAAAAGGCTCGCCAGCGGTACAGTATTTGCGGAGACCAGGCAAATAATGTCGCCTGAACCGCCCACCACAACTGCACCTTAATACCGTTCCCGCCCCGAAAGCCTTTCGGCACGGAGAATCCGTTAAGTTCCTGCATTAGGCTTCCTTATATTTCAGGCTTTGTTATATAAGGCTTTCGCTTTACCTGTCGTTTTCAGGCGTAAAAAATAAGACAATTCCGCCCAGAACCCCGGCACGCGTAATATTTTACGCTGCACGTTTTTTGCATCCTGGCACAATTCCAGATTATTTGAGGTTGACACACCGCCCATGGAAAATTCAGATACCAGCCCTTTAATACGACGGAATGGATAACCTGATTTGTACAAGCTGGCAGTCAGTGCATAATCTGAAGACACTTTATACTGCAAATCGTAAGGCTGTTTTTTCAGACCCTCGACCGGGAAGAAAATGGCCTGATGGCTGGCCGGCAGGCTGTGGTAGATATACCAGCCCGGCTTGGCGCTGCGCAGCACTTTATTTCCGTCACCAAAATCGAGCAGAGCATCGCCAATATACAAGGCGTCCTCTTTCTGGCGGGCGAGCTGACGGGCAAACAGGGCCACGTCGTCATGGAACACATCGCCAGAATTCAGGAAGATGGCGTAACGCCCCTGCGCCATCGCGATGCCTTTATTCATCGCGTCGTAAATGCCTTTATCTTTCTCGCTGATGTAACGTAAGTTGAACTCACCGTTGAGTTTTTCAAGAAACTCAGCCGTACCGTCGTTCGAACCGCCATCAACCACGATCCACTCAAAGGTGAGGCTCGGATCGCGCGCCAGGTTGCGCAGCGAGCGCCAGGTTTTTACCACCCCTTCGTAGTTACGAAAGGCGACAGTAATGACGCTAAGAAACATAAATCACCTCATTTCGTCATACGCGCGTAATATTGAGCGCTTTGCGCAAAATAAACGGGCAGACAATCAAGAAAGCATATTCCGGGCTAAATATTGACCCCGTAAAGAACAACGACACTGGCGTAAAAAGATAAAGCTGCACGCGAAAGTTTTGGTTATCACCAAACGCGTTAATCATCATTTTAAAAACTTTAAACAGATACCAGATCGTCAACAGTACGGCGAACCACGAAAAATAAATAATTAACAGATACAGACCATTGTCTATGGTTTTACCGACATCCGCACCGTTAAAGATTCCGAATGATGCAACATATTCGTAAAGTGAGCCGAATCTTACTACCCCATCAATATGGGTTAAGGAATAACCCACCATCACCAGTGGCCCGATGATGCGATAATAGGACGAAGACCCTTCCGTTCCCAAATCTCCCAGACGTTCTGAGATGTACGGGAAGGCAAATATCACGCCAACCATAAATACCGTCAGGGAGATAATCGCCAGCGGCAGTTTTTTCTTAATCGCATCTTTGTTCAGGTACTGGAATGCCCACTCCAGGAGGTAAAACAGGATAAATGTCATTACCCCTGAGAACGATCCAGACAGAACAATTCCTGCAAGAATCATAGCATCGGTTTTGGGGGTTTTGATACCAAACTGTTTGATGCTGAGCCAAATTGAGATTAACGCCAGAGCGAAAAACGCCGGTTCAAAATAGAGCGCAGTAGTACGCTTACCACCAAACTTAATGAAGTTCAGTACATAGCTGTTACTGTATATGAGATATTTCGAAATTATCTCCATCAGGCTGCTGCCGCCGGTCAAAATAATTTGCGCCATTTCCATCGCGGCAAGCATAACAATGACCCCAACGACAATATAAAAGAACCTAAGGATTTTCTTATAATTGTGCGGGGAAATAGTTTTAAAGCGAATACTCCACACCATGCCAATAATGATAACGATATAAACAAACAGCATGGTTGAGGTGACGTATTTGCTGGCATCCAGCGACTGACCAAAGATGTAGTTAAACGCGGTCAGACCCACCCCGAGCCCTAACGCTATCATCAGCTTCTTGAGACTGATTTTCTCAACGTAGAGTAACAGCAGAACGGGCAAGAAGGTGACGATGGTAATCGGGAAGCTCTCCCCCAGCTGGGCAATCTTGACGTTGACCAGCAGGTAGATCAGCGGCAGCAGCAGATAACTACAGATTCTGATAGAACGAGACATACTCCTCCAGCATCTGTTGTCCACTGTAGGCCTTGCGGCTGCGGTTGCGGAACGATTCCAGGTCAGTGCCAAAAACGGCCTGCGCAATCGCGGCCTTCGGCAGCTGCACCAGCGGCAGCACCTCCTGCTCCGCGAAGGTTTTTCCGCCGGATTTCTCCAGCACTTCGCGCGCGGCGTCGCTGTGGGTGGCAATGACAGGCACGCCAATAGAGAGCGCTTCGCAGAGGATCAGCGGATAGTTGTCCACGCGGGAGCTGAACACCAGCGCATCCATCCCGTTCAGGGCGCTCATCAGCTTGCGCTTGTCGGTTTCAAATCCGTGGTTCACCACGTTCGCCCCTTCAAACGGGGAAAACTTACCGAAGGTGTGCAGTTCAACTTTGTCGCCGAACGCCATGATGTCGCGCACCAGCTGCTGGTTGGTTTTGCCGTCGTAGCGCAGGTCATGCGCAACAATGGCAATTTTCGGTTTGCCCGGCGTTTCGGCTACGGGCGTCAGTTCCGCTAGGATCTCTTCCGTTGCCACGTCGATGCCGTTGTTGATGATCTTGCAGCGCCCTGCCCCGTACAGGCTGTTGAAGGCATCCGCCACGTGCTGGCTTGGGGAAATAAAGGTGCAGCCGAGCGAGAGCATATCGCGGAACAGCTGACGCTTGCCCTCAACCAGCTGATGCGCGCGATCCACCTTCACCGGCGGGTAATTGCTCAGCGTCGGGCATTTCTGGCAGTTATCTTTCCAGCCTTCGCAGCCGTCGGTAAAGGCGCAGCGTCCGGTCACGCTCCAGTGATCGTGCAGCGTCCAGACGAATCGGGTGTCCGGCTTGTGCGCTTTCACCTTCTCACAAAACGCCACCACCTCTTCCAGATTCAGCCAGTAGCTGTGCAAAACGTGAAAATGCAGCACAACCGGACCGGTCGTGCGCGTCACGGTGCGGTAAAGGTTGTTCAGGTTGCCAAACAGATCGCGGTTAAACAGGCGGAACAGCGCAATGTTGGCAATGGAGGTCAGACGCGGGGTCTGCTTCAGCACCTGAGGATAGTTATCATGGCTAACGCTTTTTTTGCCGCCTTTGCCGTAGCCGTAAACAAAACGCGACTGTAATCCTTTTTGCAGCGCGCGCTGGTGCAGATCCAGCGCCACGCCAGCCGCCCCGCCTTCTGCGAGGCGTACGTTAAATTGCAGAATGTTCATTTAATCACCTTCACGCGGGCTTTCTCTCCCACCACCAGCGCGTTATCCGGAATGCTGTCCAGCACCACGCTACCTGCGCCAATCGTGACGTTGTTGCCGATAGTGATGTCACCGATGATCACCACGTTGGCGCCCAGCTCGACGTTATTGCCAATCACCGGACAGGCCAGGCTTTCTGGCCCACGGTTGCCAATGGTGACCGCGTGGCGAATAGTGAAATCATCCCCCGCCACGACGAACTTATTGATCACCACGGCATACCCGTGGTGGATGGTGAAGCGTCGGCCAATGGTGGCAGCGGCCTGAATTTCATAGCCAAAAAAGCATTCGGTAATGATGCGGTACAGCACCAGCACGGGTGCCGCCCAGATATTGTTTAAAACGTTTTTCTTACGCCACACCGAGCAAAAGTGCGCGATGCGGTACGCCAGAACCATGCAGCACGGGCGCAGGCTCCAGCTGTTAGCGCGGCAATCTTCCAGAAACATTATTTCCCCCGAAGCCCGTCGGCCAGACGCTTGCCGTTACGCACGGAAAGCAGCGTCAGCAGCGTGCGCCAGTTCATGCGCTTGTTGCGGATCTGATACAGGGTAAAGAGCTGATACTTCCGGCTGGCACGGTCAAACTTGTTCTTGTGCTTGCGGTAGAAGTGGAAGTAGCCCGAGAATTTCTTCGGTGACGAGGTGATTTGCATCTCCCCGTGGTTGATGTGCAGGATCTGCGTGGCCTCTTCCACTTTCCACGGCTCGCCGTACTCCACCACCATTCGCAGGAAGATGTCGTAATCCTGCGCGGCCTTCAGTTCGGTATCGAACAGGCACTCTTTGAAGCGCCATGCCCAGGTGAAGACCTGATTACCGATAATGTTGCGCTTGTAGAACAGGCGGCGGGAGTACGGTGATTTCGGGTACAGCGGCAGGCTGGCCGGCTGCGAGTACACTTCACCCTGGCAAACGTAGTCGTTGGCATACAGGAACGCGTGCGTCCCCAGCTGCGCTTTGTGAGAGAGGAAGATGGACAGACGGTTTGGCGTCCATTCGTCATCGTCGTCAATCCCGGTCAGATACTGCCCTTTCGCCTGCATAATCGCCTGATTACGCACCGCACATGCGCCGGAGTTAATGGCGTTATGCGTATAGACCACCCGCGGGTCGTTGAGGTCAGTCACAAACTTTTGCAGCTGTTCATACGAGGAAGAGCAGTCATCGACGATGATCAGCTCCCAGTTATCGTAATCCTGTCGCAGGACGGATTTGATTGCGCGGATCGCCAGCTGCTGACGATTCCATGTCGGCATATAGATTGAAACTAAAGGGCGTTGTGTGGTCATCTTTTCCCCTCACCCCGGCCCTCTCCCCAAAGGGGAGAGGGTGAAAGGCAGCCAGTGGTTATCATTACGTTCGTCCCCCAAATCCAGCACCGAACAGTCCCCTCTCCCCTTTGGGGAGAGGGTTAGGGTGAGGGGTATGGGGTGTGTTTTGTTATTTACTGTCAGATTTATATTCGTACTCGTAATACCCGTAATCCTGGTATCCGGTCGCGCGGCGGAAGATGGAGTTCAGGATCACCCCTTTCACCTCAATACCGTTCTGCTCGAAGCGGCTCAGGCTGGTCTCGACTTCCTTCAGCGTGTTCACCGCGTAGCGCGCCACCATCAGCGTGGTGCCTGCATGACGGCCCACCACGGCGGCATCGGTCACGGCCAGAATTGGCGGCGTATCGATCAGCACCAGGTCGTAATGCTTACTCGCCCACTCCACCAGCTCGGTGAAGCGTTCGCTCATCAGCAGCTCGGACGGGTTCGGCGGCACCTGACCACGCGGGATCAGGTCAAATTTCGGGATAGAGGTCGGCTTCGCGCTCTCGCTAATCTCCCCTTTGCCGAGCAGGATTTCCGACAGGCCGTTAACGTTGTTGGTGCCCAGCAGCTCGTGGGTGTAGCCCTTACGCATATCGCAGTCGATCAGCAGCACGCGCTTGTTGGTCTGGCTTACCACCGCCGCCAGGTTGGCACAGACGAAGGTTTTACCGATTGACGGGCTAACGCCGGTCATCATCAGGACGTTGTTTTTCGCCTGCATCATGGCGAAGTGAAGGCTGGTGCGCAGGCTGCGCACTGCTTCAATCGCCAGGTCAGTCGGGTTACCCACGGCCAGCAGCTGGCTCTGTTTGTAACGCTTAACCCCTTTGATGGTTTTGACGCTGTCACGCGATTTTTGCCATTCGGAAAGCGGGATGCTGGCGTACACGTTGATGCCGTGCTCTTCCAGCACCTGCGGACTTTCGATACCGCGGTTGAACAGCGAGCGCAGCAGCACACCCACGATGGAGAGCATCAGACCGAGAATAATGCTGCCGAGAATAATCAGCGCTTTCTTCGGCTTCAGCACGCCGGGCTGGGTGATGGCAGGGTCGACGATACGCACATCACCCACCGTACTGGCTTCGGTGATCTTCAGCTCCTGCTGTTTGTTCAGCAATTGCATATAGACCTGCTGACCGGATTCCACATCGCGGGTCAGACGCACAATTTCCTGCTGCGTCTTCGGCATTGCGGTCACGCGATTGTTCAGCTTGGCCTTCTCTTCTTCCAGCGTCTGGCGTTTTTCCAGAAGCGTGCGGTAGGCCGGGTGGCGTTTGGTGTAGAGCTTGGAGATTTCCGCCTCTTTGAAGGTCAGTTCATTGAGCTGCGCATCAATGTTCACCATCGAATCAAGAACGGATTTCGCTTCCAGCGGCAGGTCAACGGAGTCTTTGTCCTGACGATAGGCATTCAGCTTGTTCTCTGCGGCATCCAGACGGGAGCGCACTTCCGGCAGCTGTTTGGCGAGGAAGGCCAGGCTTTTTGCAGCTTCCGCAGATTTACGCTCGACGTTCTGCTCAAGGTAGTTGCGGGTAATGCTGTTCAGGATATCGCGGATTTTGTCCTTATCTTCACCGGTGAAAGTCATGCTCAGGACGCCGGTGTCCTTCCCATTTTCGGTGACGGTGAGGTTGTTTTGCAGGTTATTGATCATCCCCAGCGTGGAGAATTTGGTGACGGTAAACTCACCGCCTTCCTGGGCGTGGATTGCACTCACCATCATGCTGACGCCGTCTTTGGTCAACATCTGTCCCACTTCACCGCGCGCACTAAGGCCCGCATCGCTGGTCAGCTGGTACTGCTTCGGACCCAGCACCGTCAGGGTAAAGGTCTGATCGCCCGCCCCTTTTGGCAGCACGAAGTCCGTCACTTTGACAGTGTCATTGCTGCGCCCCATCAGGCGATCCCAGCCCGCCCCGAATATCGGGAAGGTGTTTTTGGTGACGGAGATATCAAGCCCGAGGTCGTGCACCGTTTTGCCCAGTACCAGACGCGACTGGATCAGCTGAATTTCAGCGTCAGATGCGGGCGGTTTGTTCGCCAGCGCAGAGCCAATATCCTGTACCAGCGAGTTACCGGTGTTCTGTTCAATTTGCACCAGCGCGTCAGCGCTGTAGATAGGCGTCGCGAACAGCGTATAAACGATAGCCGCCACGGCAAACACGGCGGTGATCCCTATCACCCACCACTTCGCTTCAACAACGGTGCCGACCAGGCGACCAATATCGATTTCATCACTGCCCGAAGTCGGGGCGGCAGAAGGTTTTGTTTTTTCTGTCATTGTTATCCCTGCTGAGCTTTCAGTGCCTGCGCCCACTGACGGGCAGACTGGTCAAGTAAGGTGTATACCGCCTCAAATGCCTCACGGCTCTTGCGATACGGATCGGGGATTTCACGCTCGCCATCCCAGTGACCAAACAGCATCACCTTGCCGCGCATCTCCGGTGCGATCTCGCACAGCGCGTGAATGTGGCGTCTTTCCATCGTGAGGATCAGGTCATATTCCCGGCACATCCGGCCTGAGACCTGACGGGCAACATGCCCGTCAAGGGAGAGGTTATGAGCCTGCGCAACGCTCGTCGCTCGCTCGTCGGCCCCTTTGCCAACCAGCGCGCCAAGCCCTGCGGACTCCACCGTTAACGCTGGCTCGTACTGCTTCAGCAGCCGCTCAGCCGTGGGGGAACGGCAAATGTTCCCCACGCATACCACCAGAATTTTGTTAAACATCGCGGATTACCAGGTATGAATGTCGCGCGCCGTATCCGTCATGTAGCGAACGCCACTGATGGTTGGCAGCAACTGGTTGATCAGGCGGTTCCAGCGAGCAACCGGCGCGGTGGTAACGTAGACCACATCGTATGGCTGGAGGCGGAACTCCGTTGCCATCACCAGCGACGTCGCGTCAGACATATCCAGCTGGTAGATGTTGGCAATCTTGCCTTTCGTGCCCTCGCCTTTCAGCGGACGGATAACGAAGATACCGCTGGCATTCGACGAGGTCAGGTCGATGCCTTCCGCGTTGCCCAGCGCTTCGGTCAGGGTCATACCGCTGAAGTCCATCTTGAGGGTGCTCTGTTTCTTCACTTCACCCATCACGAACACTTTCAGATCGTCGTTGCGTGGCACATACAGAATGTCACCCGGATAGAGCAATCGGTTCTGCGTCAGGTCGCCATTCTGCATCAGCGCCTGCAGCGAAATGCGCTGCTCTTTGCCTTCGTGGGTCAGAACAACGTTGCGCCAGTCGGCGCCGTCGGTTAAGCCGCCTGCGGCGTTGATGGCATCCAGAACCGTCAGCGGGACGTTAGTGATGGCCTGCTGGCCGGATTTGTTCACCTGGCCGGAGATATAGGCTTTCTGCGAGCGGAAGGCGGCGATATTAACGTCCACCTGCGGGTCAGCGATGTACTGCGCTAAGCGGCCGGTAATATCACTACGAATCTCGGCCAGCGTCTTGCCAACCACATGCACTTTGCCTATGTACGGATAGAACATCGTGCCATCAGACTGAACCCAGTTACCGGTGTCGCTTGAGCTGCGGTACTGGCCCGCTGGGGTCGTCAGTTCCGGGTGGTCCCATACGGTCACGTTGATCACGTCACCCGGTCCTACGCGGTACTGGTAAGAGGCGATTTCCTGGTCCAGCGACATATTCGGCTGGGCAACATTGGGGCGCGGACGTAATTGTTCCACCAGACGTGGGGTCAATGGATAAACATTCACCATTTTGTCGAGGTCAAAATCGGCGTCCTGCTGTTTGATCACATCCTTGCCCATAGTTGACATATTGCTGCCGGGAAAGACCGTGCAACCACTCATCAAGGTCACAGACACCAATAATGGCATCAATTTCATTTTGGATTTCATCATTGATTATTTATCACTTTGGCAGAGTAATTATCCTGTGCAATTTAAATAAGCTCGGGTCGTTTTGGCATTCAGAATGCAGTTAAGCAATTAGAAATATAACTGGCATCAGTCCTAAAAAAAGCTTATTCATCCATTGGCTATTGACAGAATAATCGAGGCTGATTCACACGCTTTCAGGCACGCTACCGCCCTTGGCTTTCAGTTACCAATCCACTGACTAAACAATGTGTTATGGATAGACACCCTCTTAAACAAGGTCTTATGGAAATATTTCAGCCACGTTAAATAGCCCGTTGGCAATGAATTGCCACACCATAAGAACGAAACAAAAATAGCAACAAAGAAATTTAACATTTGATGCTGGGAGAATTGTTGCAGCTAACCTAATAGCAGGCAAGGAGACAACCCTCCTAATATCTGTTTTTAAGATTAATATTAAGAGCAAAGTTTTGAGGTTTTAGGATTTTCTTTATATTGACAAAATATGCATTAAAACCATTTATTGCGATATATCCTAAATGTGACCCAGTGTAATTAAATCTTCTCCATTACCTTATTTACACGGCTCATTTTTTCATTCGTTTTATCCCCTCTTCTATTAAGAGAAATCTCAGCCTGGCATTGCAATTTCGGTCAGCTTTATCCATGATCGAAGTGTGACATTGCTCATGTAACTGAAGGTATTGCTATTACTATGGAATGGATTGCCGATCCATCAATCTGGGCCGGGCTGGTAACGCTGGTCGTCATCGAATTAGTGCTCGGTATTGATAATCTGGTCTTTATCGCCATCCTCGCCGAAAAGCTGCCCCCTGCGCAGCGCGACCGTGCGCGCGTTACGGGTTTGCTGCTGGCGATGGTGATGCGTTTGCTGCTGCTGGCCTCAATCTCCTGGCTGGTTACCCTCACCACACCGCTGTTTACGCTCTACGGCCTGAGCTTCAGCGCGCGTGACCTGATCATGCTCTTTGGCGGGTTGTTCCTTCTTTTCAAAGCCACGGTTGAACTCAATGAGCGGCTCGAAGGCAAAGACAGCGATAGCCCCACGCAGCGGCGCGGGGCGAAATTCTGGCCGGTGGTGGCACAGATTGTGGTGCTCGACGCGGTTTTCTCCCTGGACTCCGTCATCACCGCCGTGGGCATGGTCGATCACCTCGCGGTGATGATGGCCGCCGTGATCATCGCCATCACGCTGATGGTAATGGCAAGTAAAGCGCTCACGCGGTTTGTGAACAGCCACCCGACCATCGTGATCCTGTGTCTGAGCTTCCTGCTGATGATTGGTTTCAGCCTGGTCGCCGACGGATTTGGTTTCCACATTCCTAAAGGCTATCTGTACGCGGCGATTGGCTTCTCGGTCATGATCGAATCGCTAAATCAGCTGGCAATCTTTAACCGTCGCCGCTTTCTCTCTGCAAATCAGACGCTGCGCCAGCGCACCGCCGATACGGTAATGCGCCTGCTGAGCGGACGAAAAGAGGATGCCGAGCTGGATGCCGAATCCTCTGCGATGCTGGCCGATCACAGCGACGGGCAGATCTTCGATCCGCAGGAACGACGGATGATTGAGCGGGTGCTCAACCTGAACCAGCGCTCCGTCAGCAGCATCATGACCTCGCGTCATGATATCGAGCATATCGATTTGACGGCGCCGGAAGAGCAAATCCGCGCCTTGCTGGATAAAAACCAGCACACCCGGGTCGTGGTGACGGGCGGTGAAGAGGAAGAGGAGCTGCTGGGCGTGGTGCACGTCATTGACCTGCTACAGCAGCAGCTGCACGGCGAGCCGCTTAATCTGCGCGTGCTGGTACGCCAGCCGCTGGTGTTCCCGGAAGGACTGCCGTTGCTCTCTGCACTTGAGCAGTTCCGTAACGCGCGGACCCACTTCGCGTTTGTCGTTGATGAGTTTGGTTCTGTGGAAGGGCTGGTGACGCTCAGCGACGTTATGGAAACCATCGCCGGTAATCTGCCGAATGAGGTGGATGAAATAGATGCACGTCATGACATTCAGAAAAACGCAGACGGTACGTGGACGGCTAACGGCCATATGCCGCTGGAAGACCTGGTGCAGTTTGTGCCGCTGCCGCTGGATGAGAAGCGTGAGTATCACACCATTGCGGGTCTGCTGATGGAGTATTTACAGCGTATCCCGCAGCCGGGGGAAGAGGTTCAGGTAGGCGACTATCTGCTGAAAACGCTGCAAATTGAAAACCATCGCGTGCAGAAAGTGCAGCTCATTCCACTGCGGGATGAGGAAGAAATGGATTTTGAGGTGTAAAAAAGCCGGGTGGCGCTTCGCTTACCCGGCCTACGGTGTCTGGTTTTTGTAGGCCGGGTAAGGCGTAGCCGCCACCCGGCACCACCGACATCAAAGCTTATCTAACAGCTTCTTCACGTCCTTGCCGGTTTGGGAATCTTTATTGCGGTCCGCCCAGCTATTCAGCCGACGTTTTGCTTCGTCCTGCAGATGCTTACGCAAGATCTGATCGACCTGCAGGCTGTAATTCAGCGCCTGCCATTTACCGTAAACGTTCAGCGGGATCGGCGTCTCTTTCAGGAAATCGATAAGCTCGCCTTCGCCTTCCCATCCGGAAAGCACACGAACGTTAAACCGCGTATCCGCCGTCTCTTTCACTAAATCCAGCTTGCCCTCCCCCGTCAACGACAGCAGAGAAGATGTTCCCTGCATCTCGTCCAGGGACAGCTTTCCGTTATCCAGGGTCAGCTCACTGGTAAAGTTATCGAGACGCGTTGCGCTATCGTAGTTTTCTTGCGCTTTGACATTGCTGCTGCGCTCTACCGCCTGTTGCACCAGCTGCTGGAAGTTGAGGCCTTCCATTCGGGTGTCTTTCAGCTCAACGTGCGCCTGACCCTGCCAGTCGCGGCGAAATGCCTCCGCGTCAATCTTCGTGCCGGAGAAATCCCCCGCCAGCGTCAGCTGCCCCGTGAGGTCAATCGGATAGTTGAAGGCTTTGAGGATCGCCCCGATCTCAATGTTTTCAAGGCGTGGCTGGAATTCGGCGCTGGCCACGTCTTTGCGCACGTCCAGCGTACCCGGCAGCGACATGTTCCCCGCCCCCATCTTGCCGCTGAGTTCAGAGATCACCAGCAGGCCATTATGGTTGAACATCTGGCTGCTGACATCGGTGAAATCAATACCGCGCCAGCGTACGCTGTTGGCTTTCAGCAGTATATCGGCGGTAAATCCGCGCAGACCGTTGTAATTGGGCTGATCGAGATTTGAGGAGATCACCGGACGCGGTTTCGCGGCCTGGCTTTGCCCTGTCTGCGCGACATCGCCGTCAGCCGCAGCGTTCGGCTGCGGTGGCAGCAGGTTTTCCAGGTTCAGCTTGTCGAACTGCAGGTCAAAAACCCATTTCGGTTTTTCAGCAAGCGAGACGCTCGCCTGCCCTTTCAGGGTACTGTCGTTGGCCTGCAGGTTGAGCGCGTTTAGCTCCAGCTGCTTGTTTTCTTCATGCCACACGGCCTGCAGCGTACCCTGACCGGTAATCCCTGCTGTCGGCAGGTCTGCACCCGTCAGCTGCCAGTTCAGCTGCTGGACATCCGCCGTCAGACGATGGGGATAGTCCGACGCGTTCACGTTAGCGTTCATGGAGAGGTTCAAGTCGCGCTGATCGCGGTTGACCCGCCCGGAGAACTCCACGGTGGCGATATGGTTGGCGTCCTGCTCCATCTTGAGGTTGATGTTGCGCACGGTGACCTGCTCGTCACCTTCATGCTGGAAGACCAGCACGCTGTCGGCCACTTTCAGGTTACCAATATCGAACGACCAGCCGGTATCAGACGGCTCATCCGGTAAGGTATTTTCGCGTGGTGCGACCGGGGCATCCGCTTTGCGCACTGCCTCAGTTTGGGGAGTCAGCTGGATCACCGCCCCTTTCAGCATCACCTGGTCAACCTGAAGCTGATGCGAGAAGAGCGGGATCAAAGCCACATCAAGGCGCATATTGTCTGCCGACACCAGCGGCTGAGACGCCCCTGGCGCGGTTAACGACATACGCCCCGAGAGAATGCTGAGTTGCGGCCAGACGTGCCAGCGCAGCGGCCCGTCCAGCTTCAGTTCATACCCGCTGCGTGCTTCGACCTGCCGCACCATATAAGCACGGAAATCATTGGGGTTAACCAGCAGCACCAACGCAGAAAGGCCAGCCACCAGTACCACCAGCAAAATCATCAGCGTTGTCAGAACTCTTCTCATGGCATCCTCAGTGAACGAACAATCAGTCTTTATCAATACGACTGGCAACCGCACCCTGCTGGTCGCGATATTTCGCGTCCTGACGGCGGTTGTAAGGACGATCTGCCGGGCCCGTCAACGGCTCAAAGCTCAACGCGCCAATCATCATGCCCGGGCGCAGCGCCAGAGGCAATTTACCGGCGTTGAAGAACTCCAGTACGATGCGGCCAGACCAGCCGGGATCGATACGATGGGCGGTAACGTGAACCATCAGGCCCAGGCGCGCCAGCGAAGAGCGGCCATCCAGCCAGCCCACCAGATCGGCAGGCAGCGTCACCGACTCAAAGGTCACTGCCAGCGCCAGCTCACCGGGATGCAGATAAAACGCCTCGCCCTCATCAAGGACGATTTCGTCACTCATCACGCGATCGAGCGCGGCGCTGACTTCATCTTTCGGCCCGCTGAGATCGATAAACGGTGCCGTGTGGCCGCTGAAGGTGCGGAATTTATTCCCCAGGCGCACGTCAACGGTGACACCGTTAATGCGCTCTACCGGCGGACGCGGGGTGATAGACAGGCGGCCTTCATCCAGCCAGGCTTCTATATCGCGGTCACAAAGACGCATGGCACTTTCTCCTTTCGTGCATCGTGCCCCGCAACCTTAGGGTCACAGGGCAAAACCAGGTTATCTCTGAACGGTACACAATTCGCGCGGCTTATTCAAAAAACTGGCTGATTTTCGCTTTTAAGATATCAATAGCAATACGGTTTTTACCGCCACGAGGCACGATAATATCGGCGTATTGCTTAGATGGCTCGATAAATTGCAGGAACATTGGACGCACGGTTTTCTGGTATTGCGCCATGACGGAGTCCATGGAACGACCGCGTTCGTTAACGTCGCGCTTGATGCGGCGCATCAGACAGATATCCAGCGGCGTATCGACGAAAATGGAGAAATTCATCGATTCACGCAGACGCGCATCCGTCAGCAGCAGAATGCCTTCAAGGATAATGACTTTTTTGGGTTCAATGTGAACCGTTTCCTGCGTGCGGGTGTGCTCTACGTAGCTGTAGACCGGCAGTTCAATGGCTGTACCGTTTTTAAGCGACTGAAGATGCTGGAACAACAAGCTGTGATCCATCGCACTGGGGTGGTCGTAGTTGGTTTTGACGCGCTCTTCCATCGAAAGATGGGATTGGTCTTTGTAATAGCTGTCTTCGGGAATGACGCCGATGTGCTCATCACCGACTTGTTCACGCAATTCGCGATAAAGCGTACTGGCAATTAGACTCTTACCTGAAGCCGATGCGCCGGCGATGCCTATGATGACGCACTGATGAGACTTATCAGTCATAAATTTAGCGACCTGATTAACCTGGATGTTAAGGAAGGACGACGCCGGAGCGTCAAACGCGGCAATTATAGGGATTTCGCGGGCGTGATACCAGTCGAAAGCGCAGGTTATGCGAGACTGCCTGAAAAGTCTCTTTTTACGCCCTGAGTGAAATTTTAATGCCTGCTTTTTCGGCGTTCACCCGGAATTTTTCCCGGAGTAACTATTTAATAAGTCTATGATGTCAAAATCTGAGCAGTCAGCATATGATTTGTAAATTGTTTGTACTAGCATAAACGAAATTAATCCTTTCACGCGCCCGGACCTCGCTCCTGACGGCATGGCGTCCCTGGATAGAGCGGTAATGAATAAACAATACCAACGGGTTTTGGTTACCACCCCACATCCTTTATTACGACTTGTCTGCCTGGGCCTGGTCACCTTCATTTTTACCTTATTTTCACTCGAGCTAACCCGCTTTGGTACGCTGCTGGCACCGCTGTGGTTCCCGACGTCCATCATGATGGTGGCCTTTTATCGCCACGCCGGGAAAATGTGGCCGGGCATTGCGTTGGCCTGTTCGTTCGGCAATATTCTGGCCTCGTGGATGCTGTTCTCATGGGGATCCCTCAACCTCGCCTATACCTTTGTGAATATTATCGAGGCGTGCGTGGGGGCGTTACTGTTACGCAAACTGCTCCCCTGGTACAACCCGCTGCAGAACCTGAACGACTGGATCCGCCTGGCCGTGGGCAGTGCGTTGATCCCGCCTCTTGTGGGCGGGGTACTGGTTTATTTACTGGTACCGAACCCTGAACCCCTGCGTAATTTCCTCATTTGGGTGTTGTCGGAATCCATCGGCGCGCTGGCGCTGGTGCCACTAGGACTGCTGTTTAAACCACACTACCTGCTGCGTCACCGTAACCCGAAACTGCTGCTGGAAACGCTGGTGACGACGGTGATAACGCTGGTGCTCTGTTGGGCGGCGATCACCTGGCTTCCGTGGCCTTTCACCTGCGTCATCGTTCTGCTGATGTGGAGCGCCGTTCGCCTGCCGCGGATGGAAGCCTACCTGGTATTTTTAGCCACTATCATGATGGTCTCCCTGATGATGGCAAGAAATCCGGCGTCCATAACGCCGCAGAATGTTATCGTTGCGTTCAATGCCCCCTGGCTCCCCTTCCTGATGATGCTGCTGCCCGCAAACGTCATGACTATGGTGATGTACGCGTTTCGCGCCGAACGCAAGCACATTACCGAAAGCGAAGAGCGTTTTCGTAATGCGATGGAGTATTCCGCCATCGGGATGGCGCTGGTGGGGATCGAAGGCCAGTGGCTGCAGGCCAACAAAGCGTTATGCAATTTCCTTGGCTATAGTCAGACGGAGCTTCAGTCCCTCACCTTTCAGCAGTTGACCTGGCCTGAGGATTTGAACACCGACCTGGAGCAACTTGAGCAGCTGGTAAGCGGCGAAATTAATACCTACACGCTGGAAAAACGCTATTACACCCGTAACGGCGAGGTTGTCTGGGCGCTGCTCGCCGTCTCCGTTGTCCGTCATGCTGACGGCACGCCGCTCTATTTTATCGCCCAGATTGAAGATATTAACGACCTGAAACAAACCGAGTGGGTCAACAAACGCCTGATGGAGCGCATTACGCTCGCCAACGAAGCGGGCGGGATTGGCATCTGGGAGTGGGATCTGGAGCCGGATATTATTAGCTGGGACAAGCGGATGTTCGAGCTTTACGAAATCCCGCCGCACATCAAACCGACCTGGCAGCTCTGGCATGACGCCATGGTGCCAGAAGACCGGGAGCATGCTGAAAAAGTGCTGCGCGATTCATTAATCGCAAGGCTGCCGTTTAAGCTGGAATTTCGCATTCGGGTGAAGGACGGCATTCGCCACATTCGCTCGCTGGCCAATCGGGTGCTGAACAAGCAGGGCGAGGTGGAACGCCTGCTCGGCATCAATATGGATATGACCGAAGTGAAGCAGCTTAACGAAGCGCTGTTCCAGGAAAAGGAGCGTCTGCATATTACGCTCGACTCCATCGGCGAAGCGGTGATCTGTACCGACATCGACATGAACGTCACCTTTATGAACCCGGTCGCCGAGAAGATGAGCGGCTGGCCGCAAACCGAGGCCATCGGGCAACCGATCCTGCGCGTGCTGCACATTACCTTTGGCGAAAATGGACCGTTGATGGAGAACATCCACAGCGGCGATATGTCACGGTCCGATATCGAACAGGACGTGGTGCTCAACTGCCGCAACGGCGGGAGCTTCGACATTCACTACAGCATCACTCCATTAAGTACTCTGGACGGGCACAATATTGGCTCCGTACTGGTGATTCAGGACGTGACCGAGTCGCGCAAAATGCTGCGCCAGCTGAGCTATAGCGCCTCCCATGATGCGCTAACCCGGCTCGCAAACCGCGTCAGTTTCGAGAACCATCTCAAACGTCTGCTGCAAACGGTGCAGGAGACGCACCAGCGTCATGCGCTGGTGTTTATCGATCTCGATCGCTTCAAAGCCGTTAACGATACGGCAGGTCATGCCGCGGGCGACGCCCTTCTGCGGGAACTCTCCTCCCTCATGCTGACCATGCTACGCTCCAGCGATGTTCTGGCGCGACTGGGCGGGGATGAGTTTGGCCTCCTGCTGCCGGACTGCAATCTCGAAAGCGCGCGATATATCGCGGGACGGCTGATTAACACCATCAATAACTATCACTTCACGTGGGAAGGACGGCTGCACCGGATCGGCGCCAGCGCGGGTATCACGCTGATTGATGAGAGTAACCATCAGGCGGCGGAAGTGATGTCTCAGGCAGATATCGCCTGTTATGCCTCGAAAAACAGCGGTCGTGGTGTGGTCACGCTCTACGAGCCACAGCAGGAGCGGATCCACAGCAACCGCAGCATGATGTCACTGGACGAGCAGTGGCATATGATCAAAGACAATCATCTGATGATGATTGCCCGCAGCGTCGCCTCCCCGCGCATTCCGGAAAGCGCCAGCTTCTGGCTGCTGTCGCTCCGCCTGTGGACCAGCCAGGGTGAAATGCAGGAAGAGCATGCCTTCCGCTCAGGTCTGGCGGAGCCTGAACTGCTGCACGCCCTCGACAGGCGGATCTTCAACGAGTTCTTCCGTACCTTTGCCGCGCCCGTCGCTGCAAAAGGCATGGGCGTTGCCCTGCCGCTCTCGGAAGCCGGATTAGCCAGCGTCACGCTGGTGGATGAACTGCTCGATTTGCTTGAGAAAAGCCCGCTGCCCGGCCGTCTGCTGCATCTGGTTATCCCGGTTGACGTGGTGCGCAACCCGGATGAAAACGCGCAGCGTAATTTGCAAAAACTCCGCCATGCGGGCTGCCGCGTGGTGTTAAGCCACGTGGGACGCGATATGAATGACGTTAACCACCTGAGCCCCAACATGGCTGATTATCTGATGCTGGATACCGACGTGGTTAACAACGTTCACGGCAATTTGATGGACGAAATGATGGTGACCATTATCCAGGGGCACGCTCAGCGTCTGGGGATGAAAACCCTGGCGGGACCCTGTCATCAGCCGATCGTCATGGATACGCTTTCAGGCATTGGTATCGACTTCATTTACGGCGATACCATTGCTGAAGCGCAGCCGCTGGAGCTACTGCTGAATACCAGTTACTTCGCCATCAATTAAAGGTGACCAGCCGTCGGTATACCAGATGTGTAACAGCGCATAGGAGCGCCACGGCTGCCAGCGTTCGGCATAGCGACGGATTTGCGCGGGCGTCATGCCGGCAAAGCGTTGCTTAATCAGATAATCATCCGGCAGAAAGACATCTTTCGCCTGCCACCCGCGCAGGGCCAGATAGTTTGCCGTCCAGCGACCAATTCCCGGCCGCTGCTGTAGCGCCTTCATTCCGGCCTCAATATCCGCGGGCGGGGAAAGCGGAAGCGTCCCGTCGATCGCCGACTGTGCCAGATGAATCAACGACTCCGCCCGCTTTACCGGCATGCCTAAGGCTTTCAGCGCCATAGGGTCCGCTGCCGCCAGCGCGTCCGGCGTGGGGAAACAGAGATAGCCCGGACAATCCGCCACCGGTTCGCCGCACAGCGCCACCACCCGCGACGTCAGTTTCGCCGCCATCGCCACGCTCACCAGCTGCCCAAGAATCGCCCGCACGCCCTGTTCGTAGGCATCCATTGCCCCTGGCAAACGCAAGCCCGGCCGCGCGGCACCGAGATCGCCCAGCGTATCCGCGATGAGCTGTGGGTTACAGGCGAGATCGAACAGGCGCGCTATACGTTCAAGGCAGGTCTGTGCAACCGGGATAAGTCCCGGACTGAGCGTCACGACCAGCGTATGGGCCGCGGTATCTGGCGTCACGCGAAAGACGCCCCGATGGCCATCGCAGGCGAAACTGCGCTCGTAGTAGTCGCCCGTGACGGTTTCAATGCCCGTGACCGCACGCGCGCCAAGAAAGCTAAACATCCACTGCCAGTCGTAAGGGGGTTGCCAGGTCAGGGTGTACATCATCTCTCCTTTTGGGTTCTCCACAGCATAAACGGAAAGGTCCTGTTTCGCCTTGCTTTCATATTCCTGTTGTCGCCATGAAGACATTTCGTTAAAGTCTCGCCCCTTCTCACTGGCATGGGGATTTATCGTGTTTATTGGATTCGACTACGGTACGGCAAACTGCTCGGTTGCGATTATGCAAAACGGACAGCCGCAGCTGCTGAAAATGGAGAAAGAGAGCACGCTGCTGCCGTCAATGCTCTGCGCGCCAACGCGCGAAGCGGTCAGCGAATGGCTGTTCCGCCATCACCAGGTTCCTGCTACCGCAGCGGAAACCCAGGCGCTGCTGCGCCGTGCGGTCAGCTTTAACCGTGAAGAAGATATCGACGTTACGCCGTCCAGCGTGCAGTTCGGCCTCTCCTCGCTCGGTCACTATATTGAAGATCCGGAAGAGGTTTACTTCGTCAAATCACCGAAATCCTTCCTGGGTGCCAGCGGCCTGAAGCCGCAGCAGGTGGCGATGTTTGAAGATCTGGTGTGCGCCATGATGCTGCACATCAGAAATCAGGCGCAGACCCAGGTGCCGGATGCCATCACCCAGGCGGTGATTGGTCGCCCGATCAACTTCCAGGGGCTGGGCGGCGATGAGGCCAACCAGCAGGCGCAGGGGATCCTTGAGCGTGCGGCGCACCGCGCGGGCTTCCGCGACGTGGTGTTCCAGTATGAGCCCGTTGCCGCCGGGCTGGATTTTGAAGCCACGCTGACGGAAGAAAAACGCGTATTAGTCGTGGATATCGGCGGGGGCACCACGGACTGCTCGCTGCTGCTGATGGGGCCAGAGTGGCATAACCGTCGCGATCGTGAAAATAGCCTGCTCGGGCACAGCGGCTGCCGCGTAGGCGGTAACGATCTGGATATCGCGCTGGCATTCAAGAGCCTGATGCCGCTGCTCGGCATGGGCGGCCAAACGGAAAAAGGCATCGCCCTGCCGATCCTGCCGTGGTGGAACGCGATTGCCATTAACGACGTGCCTGCGCAAAGTGATTTTTACAGCACCGCGAACGGCCGCTTCCTGAACGATCTGGTGCGCGACGCGCAGGACGCCGACAAGGTCGCGCTGCTGTATAAGGTGTGGCGTCAGCGCCTGAGCTACCGCGTGGTACGTACTGCGGAAGAGAGTAAAATTGCGCTTTCCGACCGCGCAGAACATTCGGTCTCGCTGCCGTTTATCAGTGACGATCTGGCTACGGCGATTTCGCAGGACGGGCTGGAAACCGCACTTGCTCAGCCGCTGCAGCGCATTCTGGAACAGGTGCAGCTGGCGCTGGAAAACGGCAACGAGAAGCCGGATGTTATCTATCTGACCGGGGGTAGCGCACGGTCGCCGCTGATCAAGAAAGCGCTGGCGGAACAGCTGCCGGGCATTCCGATTGCAGGTGGGGATGACTTTGGCTCCGTTACCGCAGGGCTGGCGCGCTGGGCACAGGTGATGTTTAGGTAGGGCTACTGTGCCGGGTGGCGGCTTCGCCTTACCCGGCCTACAAAATCCTCGAACCGTTGGCCGGGTAAGCGAAGCGCCACCCGGCTAAAAAGATCGCCACACTCAGACCATTCCTGACAGTCTTCCATATTTCCTCCATTTTTCCGCTGTGTTAGCTGACTAAACTAGTATCATTCCCCGAAGTGTTTCAGGATGAGAACGTATAACGATGAAAGGCAGTAACAAATCCCGCTGGGCAATCGCCGCTGGCATCATTGTGGTGGTCCTTGCCGCCGCCTGGTACTGGCACAGCCAATCCGCTAACGCCCCGGCATCCGCCGGTGCCACGAGCGCGTCGCAGGGCCCAGCCGCCGGAGGCCGTCGCGGTATGCGCGGCGGTGCGCTGGCACCGGTACAGGCGGCAACGGCGGTAAACAAGGCCGTGCCTCGCTATCTTACCGGCCTCGGGACCATTACTGCCGCCAACACCGTGACGGTGCGCAGCCGCGTCGACGGTCAGCTTCAGGCCATTCACTTCCAGGAAGGACAGCAGGTCAAAGCGGGTGATTTACTGGCGGAAATCGACCCGAGCCAGTTCAAGGTTGCCCTCGCCCAGGCGCAGGGACAGCTCGCGAAAGACAAAGCCACCCTCGCCAACGCTCGCCGCGATTTAGCGCGCTACCAGCAACTGGTGAAAACCAACCTCGTGTCACGTCAGGAGCTGGACACCCAGCAGTCGCTGGTCAGCGAAACGCAGGGCACCCTCAAAGCCGACGAAGCCGCCGTCGCCAGCGCACAGCTGCAGCTGGACTGGAGCCGCATTACCGCGCCGATTGACGGACGCGTGGGCCTGAAACAGGTCGATATCGGCAACCAGATCTCCAGCGGCGACACCACGGGCATCGTAGTCATTACCCAGACTCACCCGATCGATTTGGTCTTTACCCTGCCGGAAAGCGAAATTGCCACCGTGGTGCAGGCGCAAAAAGCCGGAAAGGGGCTGGTCGTGGAAGCCTGGGACCGCACCAACAAGCAGAAGCTGAGCGAAGGTACTCTGCTCAGCCTGGATAACCAGATCGACACAACGACCGGCACCATCAAGCTGAAGGCGCGCTTTAACAACCAGGACGATGCTCTCTTCCCGAACCAGTTCGTCAATGCGCGAATGCTGGTCGCGACCGAAGAGAACGCGGTGGTGATCCCAACGGCTGCGCTGCAGATGGGTAACGAAGGTAACTTCGTCTGGGTACTGAACAGCGACAATAAAGTCAGTAAACATCTGGTGAAAACCGGGATTCAGGACAGCCAGACGGTGGTGATCGCCGCCGGGCTTTCCGCTGGCGACCGTGTGGTGACAGACGGCATCGACCGCCTGACCGAAGGTGCGAAAGTGGAAGTGGTTGAACCCGCGAAACAGGGAGCGAAAGCCTGATGCAGGTGATGCCACCAGGCTCTACAGGTGGGCCTTCACGCCTGTTTATTTTGCGACCTGTCGCCACCACGCTGTTGATGGTGGCGATCCTGCTGGCCGGGATTATCGGCTACCGCTTCTTGCCCGTGTCGGCGCTGCCGGAAGTGGATTATCCAACCATCCAGGTGGTAACGCTCTATCCGGGTGCCAGCCCGGACGTGGTGACGTCCGCCATTACCGCACCGCTGGAGCGCCAGTTTGGGCAGATGTCTGGCCTGAAGCAGATGTCCTCGCAAAGCTCCGGTGGGGCATCCGTCGTGACGCTGCAGTTCCAGCTGACGCTCTCGCTGGACGTCGCCGAGCAGGAGGTGCAGGCCGCGATCAACGCCGCCACCAACCTGCTGCCGTCTGACCTGCCTAACCCGCCGGTCTACAGCAAGGTGAACCCGGCGGATCCGCCGATCATGACGCTCGCCGTCACCTCCTCCGCCATGCCGATGACGCAGGTGGAAGACATGGTTGAAACACGCGTGGCGCAGAAAATTTCGCAGGTCTCGGGCGTGGGGCTCGTTACGCTGGCAGGCGGCCAGCGCCCGGCCGTTCGCGTGAAGCTGAACGCGCAGGCCATTGCCGCGCTGGGCCTGACCAGCGAAACCATCCGCACCGCCATCAGCAATGCTAACGTCAACTCGGCAAAAGGCTCGCTGGACGGTCCAACCCGCGCCGTGACGCTTTCCGCCAACGACCAGATGCAGTCTGCCGATGAATACCGTCAGCTCATTGTGGCCTACCAGAACGGTGCGCCGATCCGTCTGGGCGACGTGGCGACCGTTGAGCAAGGGGCGGAAAACAGCTGGCTGGGGGCGTGGGCCAACAAGCAGCAGGCGATCGTGATGAACGTGCAGCGCCAGCCGGGTGCGAACATCATCGACACCGCCGACAGCATTCGCACCATGCTGCCGCAGCTGATTGAAAGCCTGCCGAAATCGGTCAGCGTGAAGGTCCTTTCCGACCGCACCACCAACATTCGCGCGTCGGTTACCGACACCCAGTTTGAGCTAATGCTGGCGATTGCGCTGGTCGTCATGATCATCTACCTGTTCCTGCGCAACGTCCCGGCAACCATTATCCCCGCCGTCGCCGTGCCGCTCTCGCTGGTCGGCACCTTCGCGGTGATGGTGTTCCTCGATTTTTCGATCAACAACCTGACGCTGATGGCGCTGACCATCGCCACCGGGTTCGTGGTGGATGACGCTATCGTCGTTATCGAGAACATTTCGCGCTACATCGAAAAAGGTGAGAAGCCCTTAGCCGCCGCGCTGAAGGGCGCGGGCGAAATCGGTTTTACCATCATCTCGCTGACCTTCTCGCTGATTGCGGTGCTGATCCCGCTGCTGTTTATGGGCGATATCGTCGGACGTCTGTTCCGCGAGTTTGCCGTGACGCTGGCGGTCGCCATTTTGATCTCCGCCGTGGTCTCGCTGACCCTGACGCCGATGATGTGCGCCCGCATGCTGAGCCACGCGTCGCTGCGCAAACAAAACCGCTTCTCACGCGCCTCCGAGCGCATGTTTGACCGGATCATTGCCGCCTACGGTCGCGTGCTGGCGAAAGTCCTGAACCATCCGTGGGCAACGCTCGGCGTGGCGCTGGGTACCCTGGCGCTCAGCGTGATGTTGTGGATTTTCATTCCGAAAGGCTTCTTCCCGATCCAGGACAACGGCATTATTCAGGGCACGCTTCAGGCCCCGCAGTCGGTCTCGTTCGCCAATATGGCGCAACGCCAGCAGCAGGTCTCTGAAATCATTATGAAGGACCCGGCGGTGGAGAGCCTGACCTCCTACGTGGGGGTGGATGGTACCAATCCGTCGCTCAACAGCGCGCGCCTGCAGATCAACCTCAAGCCGCTGGATGACCGCGACGACCGCGTTAACGCCGTCATTGAGCGTCTGCAAAACGCCGTCGCGCGGGTGCCGGGCATTGCGCTTTACCTGCAGCCCATTC
Source organism: Enterobacter sp. B79-1 (assembly GCF_057444735.1). Taxonomy (NCBI): domain Bacteria; kingdom Pseudomonadati; phylum Pseudomonadota; class Gammaproteobacteria; order Enterobacterales; family Enterobacteriaceae; genus Enterobacter; species Enterobacter sp. B79-1. The sequence goes on along the minus strand of NZ_JBYAZJ010000002.1, from coordinate 205,681 downwards.
AGGATTTAACCATTGATACCCAGGTCAGCCGCACGCAGTATCAGTTCACGCTACAGGCGACCACGCTGGATGCCCTCAGCACCTGGGTGCCGCAGCTGGTGGAAAAACTGAAAGCGCTGCCGCAGCTCTCCGACGTCAGCAGCGACTGGCAGGATAAAGGGCTCGCGGCGTACGTGAACGTCAACCGCGACACCGCCAGCCGTCTGGGCATTACCATGGCGGACGTGGACAACGCGCTCTATAACGCCTTTGGTCAGCGCCTGATTTCCACCATCTACACCCAGGCGAACCAGTATCGCGTGGTGCTGGAGCACAACACGGATAACACGCCGGGCCTCGCCGCGCTGGACTCGGTGCGCCTGACCAGTAAAGACGGCGGGATCGTGCCGTTAAGCGCCATTGCCAGCGTGGAGGAACGCTATACCCCGCTGTCGATCAACCACCTGGATCAGTTCCCGTCCACCACCATTTCGTTTAACGTGCCGGACGGATACTCGCTGGGCGAAGCGGTAGAGGCCATTCTGAGCGCCGAAAAAGAACTCAGCTTCCCGTCTGATATTCAGACCCAGTTCCAGGGGAGCACGCTGGCGTTCCAGGCCGCGCTGGGCAACACCGTCTGGCTGATCGTCGCGGCGGTGGTCGCGATGTACATCGTGCTCGGCGTGCTGTACGAAAGCTTTATTCACCCGATCACCATCCTCTCTACCCTGCCGACCGCAGGCGTGGGGGCGCTGCTGGCGCTGATGCTGGCGGGCAGCGAGCTGGACGTCATTGCCATTATCGGCATTATCCTGCTTATCGGCATCGTGAAGAAAAACGCCATCATGATGATCGACTTCGCCCTGGCCGCCGAGCGCGAGCAGGGGATGTCGCCGCGCGATGCCATCTTCCAGGCCTGTCTGCTGCGTTTTCGTCCGATCCTGATGACAACCCTCGCCGCCCTGCTGGGCGCGCTGCCTCTGATGCTCAGCACCGGCGTCGGTGCTGAGCTGCGCCGCCCGCTGGGGATCGGCATGGTTGGCGGTCTGCTGGTCAGCCAGGTGCTGACGCTCTTTACCACGCCGGTGATCTACCTGCTGTTTGACCGCCTGGCGCTGTGGGCGAAAAGCCGCTTCCCGAAACGTGAAGAGGAGGCGTAAGTGAAGTTTTTCGCCCTCTTCATTTACCGACCGGTGGCGACAATTTTACTCTCCGTCGCCATCACCCTGTGCGGCGTGCTCGGCTTCCGGCTGCTGCCGGTGGCCCCGCTGCCGCAGGTGGATTTCCCGGTGATCATGGTCAGCGCCTCGCTGCCCGGCGCGTCGCCGGAAACCATGGCCTCGTCGGTCGCCACGCCGCTGGAGCGTTCGCTCGGGCGCATTGCAGGGGTCAACGAGATGACCTCCAGCAGCTCGCTGGGCAGCACGCGCATTATTCTGGAATTCAACTTCGACCGGGATATTAACGGTGCCGCCCGCGACGTGCAGGCAGCGATCAACGCCGCACAAAGCCTGCTTCCGAGCGGTATGCCGAGCCGACCGACCTATCGTAAAGCCAACCCGTCCGACGCGCCGATCATGATCCTGACGCTCACCTCGGACACCTACTCGCAGGGTCAACTGTACGACTTCGCCTCTACGCAGCTGGCGCAGACCATCGCCCAGATTGACGGCGTGGGTGACGTTGACGTCGGCGGCAGCTCCCTGCCCGCCGTGCGCGTGGGGCTGAACCCGCAGGCGCTGTTTAATCAGGGCGTGTCGCTGGACGACGTGCGTTCCGCCATCAGCAACGCCAACGTGCGCAAACCGCAGGGGGCGATTGAGGACGGCAGCCACCGCTGGCAGCTCCAGACCAATGACGAGCTGAAAACCGCCGCGGAATACCAGCCGCTGATTATTCACTACAACAACGGCGCGGCGGTGCGCTTAAGCGACGTTGCCAGCGTCACCGATTCGGTGCAGGACGTGCGTAACGCCGGGATGACCAACGCCAAACCGGCGATCCTGCTGATGATCCGCAAGCTGCCGGAAGCCAACATCATCCAGACGGTCAACAGCATCCGCGAGCGCTTGCCGGAGCTGCAGGAGACCATTCCGGCGGCCATCGATCTGCAGATTGCGCAGGATCGCTCCCCGACCATTCGCGCCTCGCTTGAAGAGGTGGAGCAGACGCTGATCATCTCCGTGGCGCTGGTGATCCTGGTGGTGTTCCTGTTCCTGCGCTCAGGCCGCGCGACGCTGATCCCGGCGGTGGCGGTGCCGGTCTCGCTGATTGGCACCTTTGCCGCCATGTACCTGTGCGGCTTTAGCCTTAACAACCTGTCGCTGATGGCGCTGACGATTGCCACCGGCTTCGTGGTGGATGACGCCATCGTGGTGCTGGAGAATATATCCCGCCATCTGGAAGCGGGCGTGAAGCCGCTGCAGGCGGCGCTGCAAGGGACGCGCGAGGTTGGTTTTACCGTGCTCTCCATGAGCCTGTCGCTGGTGGCGGTATTCCTGCCGCTGCTGCTGATGGGCGGGCTGCCGGGCAGATTACTGCGCGAGTTTGCCGTCACGCTCTCCGTGGCGATAGGTATCTCGCTGGTTATCTCGCTCACGCTCACGCCGATGATGTGCGGCTGGATGCTCAAGCGCAGCAAGCCGCACACCCAGCCGCGCCGTAAAGGCTTTGGTCGTGTTCTGATGGCGATGCAGGAAGGCTACGGTACATCGCTGAAGTGGGTGCTAAACCATACGCGGCTGGTCGGGCTAGTGCTTATCGCCACCATTGGCCTGAACGTCTGGATGTATATCACCATCCCGAAAACCTTCTTCCCGGAGCAGGATACCGGCGTGCTGATGGGCGGTATTCAGGCCGACCAGAGCATTTCGTTCCAGGCGATGCGCGGCAAGCTGCAGGACTTTATGAAGATCATTCGTGAAGATCCGGCGGTGGATAACGTCACCGGCTTTACCGGCGGGTCGCGCGTCAACAGCGGGATGATGTTTATTACCCTCAAGCCCCGCGACGAGCGTAACCTTACCGCGCAGCAGGTCATTGACCGCCTGCGCGTGAAGCTCGCCAAAGAGCCGGGCGCGAACCTGTTTTTGATGGCCGTTCAGGATATCCGCGTCGGCGGCCGTCAGGCCAACGCCAGCTATCAGTACACTCTGCTCTCGGATGATTTAGCCGCCTTGCGCGAGTGGGAGCCGAAGATCCGCAAAGCGCTGGCCGCCCTGCCGGCGCTGGCGGACGTCAACTCAGATCAGCAGGACAACGGCGCGGAGATGGCGCTCACCTACGACCGCGAAACCATGTCGCGACTGGGCATTGACGTGGCAGCGGCTAACAGCCTGCTGAACAACGCTTTTGGTCAGCGCGAGATTTCTACCATCTATCAGCCGATGAACCAGTACAAGGTGGTGATGGAGGTTGACCCGCGCTACACCCAGGACATCAGCGCGCTGGACAAGATGTTTGTCATCAACAGCGACGGCAAGGCCATCCCGCTGTCGTACTTCGCCAGCTGGCAGCCGTCAAATGCGCCGCTGTCGGTTAACCATCAGGGCCTTTCGGCGGCCTCGACCATTTCGTTTAACCTGCCAACCGGCTCGTCGCTCTCAGAGGCCAGCGATGCCATCAACCGCGCCATGACGCAGCTTGGCGTGCCGTCCACCGTGCGCGGCAGCTTTGCCGGCACGGCGCAGGTGTTCCAGGAGACGATGAACTCGCAGGTGATTTTGATTCTGGCGGCGATTGCGACGGTTTATATTGTGCTGGGCGTGCTGTATGAGAGCTACGTCCACCCGCTGACCATTCTCTCGACGCTACCGTCGGCGGGCGTGGGGGCGCTGCTGGCGCTGGAATTGTTCGGTGCCCCGTTCAGCCTCATCGCGCTCATCGGGATCATGCTGTTAATCGGCATTGTGAAGAAAAACGCCATTATGATGGTCGACTTCGCGCTGGACGCCCAGCGCAACGGCAACCTGACGCCGGAAGAGGCGATCTTCCAGGCCTGTCTGCTGCGCTTCCGCCCGATTATGATGACCACCCTGGCGGCGCTGTTTGGCGCGCTGCCGCTGGTGATATCGGGTGGAGACGGTTCTGAACTGCGTCAGCCGCTGGGGATCACCATTGTCGGCGGGCTGGTAATGAGCCAGCTGCTGACGCTGTACACCACGCCGGTGGTCTATCTGTTCTTTGACCGCCTGCGGCTGCGCTTTTCACGTAAAAAGAGAACCACGGTGACCGAGTAAATGACCGACCTCCCCAATAACGTTCGCTGGCAGCTGTGGATAGTCGCGTTCGGCTTCTTTATGCAGTCGCTCGATACGACCATCGTTAATACGGCCCTCCCCTCAATGGCGAAAAGCCTGGGAGAGAGCCCGCTGCACATGCATATGGTTATTGTCTCCTACGTGCTGACGGTAGCGGTCATGCTGCCTGCCAGCGGCTGGCTGGCGGACAAAGTGGGCGTGCGCAATATTTTTTTTACCGCCATCGTGCTGTTTACCACCGGATCGCTGTTTTGTGCCCAGGCCAACACCCTCGACCAGCTGGTGATGGCGCGCGTGCTGCAGGGCGTCGGTGGCGCGATGATGGTGCCGGTCGGGCGGCTAACGGTGATGAAGATTGTGCCGCGCGAGCAGTATATGGCGGCGATGACCTTTGTGACGTTACCCGGTCAGGTGGGGCCGCTGCTGGGCCCGGCGCTGGGCGGGATTCTGGTGGAGTACGCCTCCTGGCACTGGATTTTCTTAATCAACCTGCCGGTTGGCATCATCGGCGCCATCGCCACCCTGACGCTGATGCCGAACTACAAAATGCAGACGCGGCGCTTTGATTTCTTCGGCTTTATCCTGCTGGCGGCGGGCATGGCCACGCTCACGCTGGCGCTCGACGGGCAAAAGGGGCTAGGCATTTCGTCCCTGACGCTGGGGATGCTGGTCGTTATCGGCATCACCGCCATTCTGTGGTATCTGTGGCATGCTCGCGAGAATGACAAGGCGCTGTTCAGCCTGAATCTGTTTAAAAATCCCACCTACCGTCTTGGTCTGTTCGGCAGCTTCGCCGGGCGTATTGGCAGCGGGATGCTGCCGTTTATGACGCCCGTGTTTCTGCAAATTGGCATGGGTTTTTCGCCGTTCCACGCAGGTCTGATGATGATCCCGATGGTGCTCGGCAGCATGGGGATGAAGCGTATCGTGGTGCAAGTGGTGAACCGCTTTGGCTACCGCCACGTGCTGGTCGCCGCCACGCTGGGGTTGGCGCTGGTAAGCCTGCTGTTTATGGCCGTGGCGCTGATGGGCTGGTATTACGTCCTGCCGCTGGTGCTGTTTTGCCAGGGGATCATCAACTCCATGCGCTTCTCGTCGATGAACACCCTGACGCTGAAAGATCTGCCGGACGAGCTGGCGAGCAGCGGCAACAGCCTGCTGTCGATGGTCATGCAGCTTTCCATGAGCGTCGGCGTGACCATTGCGGGCCTGCTGCTCGGCATGTACGGGCAGCACCATCTCAGCGTGGACACGCCCGTTGCGCATCAGGTCTTTTTATATACTTATCTCAGCATGGCGGTGATTATCGCCCTGCCCGCCGTCATCTTCGCCAGAGTCCCGAATGACACCACTAAGAACGTCGTGATCCGACGCGGCAAAAGGAGTGCACCATGAAATTCTGGCGTCCGGGTATTACCGGCAAACTCTTTGTGGCGATTTTTGCCACCTGTATCGTCCTGCTGATCACCATGCACTGGGCGGTGCGGGTCAGCTTTGAGCGCGGGTTTATTGACTACATCAAGCACGGCAACGAACAGCGCCTGCAGGGGTTAAGCGATGCGCTGGGCGAGCAGTATACGCAGCACGGCAACTGGCGGTTCCTGCGCAACAATGACCGATTTATCTTCCAGATCCTGCGCTCGCTGGAGCACGATAATGACGACGACCGCCCGGGCCCAGGTATGCCGCCACACGGCTGGCGCACCCAGTTTTGGGTGATAGACCAGGACATGCGCACGCTGGTTGGGCCGCGCGCACCGATACCGCCGGACGGCACGCGGCGCGCCATCACGGCTAACGGCGCCACGGTGGGCTGGGTGATCGCCTCGCCGGTGGAACGCCTGACGCGCAATACCGATATTAACTTTGACCGCCAGCAGCGTCAGACCAGCTGGCTGATTGTCGCCCTGTCGACGCTGCTCGCCGCGCTCGCCACCTTCCCGCTGGCGCGCGGTTTGCTCGCCCCGGTGAAACGGCTGGTGGAAGGCACGCACAGGCTGGCCGCCGGGGACTTTACCACCCGCGTCGACACCCGCAGCCAGGACGAACTGGGCAAGCTGGCGCAGGACTTTAACCAGCTCGCCAGCACGCTGGAGAAGAACCAGCAGATGCGCCGCGACTTTATGGCCGATATTTCCCACGAGCTGCGCACCCCGCTGGCGGTGCTGCGCGGCGAGCTGGAGGCGATTCAGGACGGCGTGCGTCAGTTTACGCCCGAATCCGTGGCCTCGCTGCAGGCGGAAGTGGGTACGCTGACCAAGCTGGTGGACGACCTGCATCAGCTCTCCATGTCCGACGAAGGCGCGCTGGCCTACCAGAAAGCGCCGGTCGACGTGATTAACATTCTGGAAGTGATCAGCGGCGCCTTCCGCGAGCGCTTTGCCAGCCGCAACCTGAAAATCGACCTCTCCCTGCCGGACAGCGCGGTGGTGTTTGGCGATAAAGACAGGCTGATGCAGCTGTTCAACAACCTGCTGGAAAACAGCCTGCGCTACACCGACAGCGGCGGCGGGCTGCATATTTCCGGCAGGCAGGAAAACGGACGCTTCGCCCTCACCTTCGCGGATTCCGCCCCCGGCGTGCAGGATGCGCAGCTGGAGAGACTGTTTGAGCGGTTTTATCGCACTGAAGGATCGCGTAACCGCGCCAGCGGCGGCTCCGGGCTGGGGCTGGCGATTTGCGTTAACATCGTCGAAGCCCACAACGGCACCCTCCGCGCCGCCCATTCGCCTTTTGGCGGGGTTAGCATTACAGTAGAGTTACCTCTGGAACGGGATTTATCGAGAGAAGCATGACCGAGTTACCGATTGACGAAAACACGCCACGCATTTTGATTGTGGAAGACGAGCCTAAGCTTGGGCAGTTACTGATCGACTATTTACGCGCGGCAAGCTATGCCCCGTCGCTGATTAATCATGGCGATCGGGTGTTGCCCTACGTACGCCAGACGCCGCCGGACCTGATCCTGCTTGACCTGATGCTGCCGGGTACTGACGGCCTGACCCTGTGCCGCGAAATTCGTCGTTTCTCCGACGTGCCCATCGTGATGGTGACCGCCAAAATAGAAGAAATCGACCGCCTGCTGGGACTTGAAATAGGCGCGGACGATTATATCTGCAAACCCTACAGCCCGCGTGAAGTGGTCGCCCGCGTGAAAACCATTCTGCGCCGCTGCAGGCCGCAGCGCGAGCTTCAGGTGCTCGACGCCGAAAGCCCGCTGATTGTCGACGAAAGCCGCTTCCAGGCAAGCTGGCGCAGCAAGCTGCTGGACCTGACGCCTGCGGAGTTCCGCCTGCTGAAAACCCTCTCCCACGAGCCGGGAAAAGTATTCTCCCGCGAACAGCTGCTGAACCACCTGTATGACGATTACCGCGTCGTGACCGACCGCACCATCGACAGCCATATTAAAAACCTGCGCCGCAAGCTGGAGGCGCTGGATGCCGACCAGTCGTTTATTCGCGCGGTGTATGGCGTGGGGTATCGCTGGGAAGCGGATGCCTGCAGGATTGTTTAACATAACCCCTCAGAAACCCGCCTCTGGCGGGTTTTTCTTTTCTGGAATCAATCCATGAATCAACCATACTCTTTTTACCGGTTCGCTTATTTATAACTGGTGCTGATGATTTTACCTTCGATAAAGGAGTACCTATGTCTGGTTGGTTCGAATTAAGTAAAAGCAGTGATGGTCAGTTCAGGTTTGTGCTGAAAGCTGGCAACGGTGAGATCATTCTTACCAGCGAGCTTTATACCAGCAAAAGTGCGGCTGAAAACGGCATTGCTTCCGTACGCACAAACAGCCCCCTGGACGAGCGCTTTGATAAGAAAACGGCCTCGAACGGGAAGTTCCATTTCAATCTAAAGGCGGGCAACCATCAGGTGATTGGCAGCAGCCAGCTTTATGCAACGGAACAATCGCGTGATAAGGGCATAGCCTCGGTCAAAACCAACGGGTCTGCCCAGACGGTAAAAGACAACACCTGACGGCACGAAGCACGCCGGGAGCGCGGTGACGCGACCCGGCGCTTTACCTCCCTGCCCCACAGCGCTACAATGCCCGCCCTTAAAGTGGGGGATCTCCCCTTACCGCTGCACCAGGTGCACGCGGATCTGACCTGTCATCAGAACGAGAACAATCATGTTTAAACCGGAACTCCTTTCCCCGGCGGGAACGCTGCAAAATATGCGTTACGCTTTCGCCTATGGTGCCGATGCGGTGTACGCGGGCCAGCCGCGCTACTCGCTGCGCGTGCGCAACAACGAATTCAACCACGAGAACCTGCAGCTCGGCATCAACGAAGCGCATGCCCTGGGCAAAAAATTCTACGTGGTGGTGAATATCGCGCCGCACAACGCCAAGCTGAAAACGTTCATCCGCGATCTGAAGCCGGTCGTGGAGATGGGGCCGGACGCGCTGATCATGTCGGACCCGGGTTTAATCATGCTGGTTCGGGAGCACTTCCCGGAGATGGATATTCACCTCTCCGTTCAGGCCAACGCCGTCAACTGGGCGACGGTGAAGTTCTGGAAGCAGATGGGGCTAACCCGCGTCATTCTGTCTCGCGAGCTTTCCCTCGAAGAGATCGAAGAGATCCGCACCCAGGTGCCGGATATGGAAATCGAGATTTTCGTCCACGGTGCGCTGTGCATGGCCTACTCCGGCCGCTGCCTGCTGTCTGGCTATATCAACAAGCGCGACCCGAACCAGGGCACCTGCACTAACGCCTGCCGCTGGGAATATAACGTCCAGGAAGGCAAAGAGGATGACATCGGCAACATCGTGCACAAGCACGAGCCGATCCCGGTGACCAACGTTGAGCCAACGCTGGGCGTCGGCGCGCCAACCGACAGCGTGTTTATGATTGAAGAAGCCAAGCGTCCGGGCGAGTACATGACCGCCTTTGAAGACGAGCACGGCACCTACATCATGAACTCCAAAGACCTGCGCGCCATCGCGCACGTCGAGCGCCTGACTCAGATGGGCGTGCACTCCCTGAAAATCGAAGGCCGCACCAAGTCCTACTACTACTGCGCGCGTACCGCGCAGGTGTACCGCAAGGCTATCGACGATGCCGCTGCCGGTAAACCCTTCGATACCACCCTGCTGGAGACGCTGGAAGGTCTGGCGCATCGCGGCTACACCGAAGGCTTCCTGCGTCGTCATACCCACGATGATTATCAGAACTACGAGCACGGCTACTCCATTTCTGAGCGCCAGCAGTTTGTCGGCGATTTCACCGGCGAGCGCAAAGGCGCGCTGGCGGCCGTGGCGGTGAAAAACAAATTCACCAAAGGCGACAGCCTGGAGCTGATGACCCCGCAGGGCAACATGAACTTTCGCCTGGAGCATCTGGAAAACAAAAAGGGTGAAGCGATTGACGTCGCACCGGGCGACGGACACGTCGTCTGGCTGCCGGTACCTGAAGAAGTGGAGCTGGAGTTTGCGCTGCTGATGCGCAATTTCGAGGGTGAAAACACCCGAAATCCGCACAGCAAATAGTCAATCAGCGGGATTTTTTCACATCGGGATAATTCTTAGAATCGGATCACATACCGCTTCGTTCAATACGGGTATTATCCCCACCGCTGAAAAACATAACCCATAAATGCTAGCTGTACCAGGAACCACCTCCTTAGCCCGCGTAATCTCCCTTACGTGGGCTTATTTTTTTCCTTTCATCCTGTTCTTACCCGCTTTTTTCCTCTCTGCTATACACTCTAACTAACGCTAAAAAAGGGAGCAGCGCGGATGGCAACCTATCCAGACAGTTTATTGATTCTCAACGGCAAAAGTGCGGGCAACGATGTGCTTCGGCAGGCCATTACCGAATTACGGGAAGACGGTGCGCGCATTCACGTGCGGGTGACGTTTGAAAAAGGCGACGCGGCACGGTACATCGATGAAGGCATCCGGCTGGGCGTCAAAACCATTATTTCCGGCGGCGGAGATGGCACCATCAATGAGATCGCCTCCGCCCTTATCGACCTGTCGACGACAGACCTCCCGGTGATGGGGATTTTGCCGCTTGGCACGGCTAATGATTTTGCCACCAGTGCCGGGATCCCAGAAGACTTCGGGAAAGCGCTACAGCTGGCAATTCTGGGTAAAGCGACCGCCGTAGACATTGCGCTGGTGAATGATAAAACCTGCTTTATCAATATGGCGACGGGCGGCTTTGGTACGCGCATTACCAGCGAAACGCCGGAAAAGCTAAAGGCGGCGCTGGGCGGCGTGTCATACCTGATCCACGGCCTGATGCGCATGGACACGCTGAAGCCCGACCGCTGTGAAATCCACGGTGAGAACTTCCACTGGCAGGGCGACGCGCTGGTGATTGGCATCGGCAACGGGCGTCAGGCGGGCGGCGGACAACAGCTTTGCCCGGAAGCGTTGATCAACGACGGTCAGCTCCAGCTGCGGATTTTCACCGGCGACGGACTGCTGCCCGCGCTGTTCACCACGCTGACGCAGCCAGAGGAAAGCCCAAACATTATTGCCGGGAAATCCGCGTGGTTTGAGGTGATCGCCCCACACGGTATGACGTTTAATCTTGATGGTGAACCGCTGAGTGGAGAGCGGTTCCGTATTGAGGTTTTACCGGGCGCGCTGCAGTGCCGTTTGCCGCCGGACTGCGCACTTTTGCGCTGAGGTTTTGTCGGGTGGCGGCTACGCCTTACCCGACCTACGCGCTCGGTACTGTAGGCCGGGTAAGGCGTAGCCGCCACCCGGCTAAAAACCGCACAATCCTAATACACCGCCACCTCTCGCGCCATCTCGCGTGAATACTGCTGGCTGGCATTGAGCAGCATCCGCGTATAGTCGGTTTTGGCCTGTCCGGCCACCAGCGCGTCGACGGTCAGGCTTTCGAGGATTTTGCCGTACTGCATCACCGCCACCTTCTGGCACAGGTGGGCAATCACGCCCAGATCGTGCGTCACCATCAGGTAGGTCAAATTTGACTCACGCTGAAGCTCCGCCAGCAGGTTGAGGATTTCCGCCTGCACGGAGACGTCCAGCGCCGAGGTCGGCTCATCCAGCAGCAGCACCTGCGGCTCCAGAATCAGCGCTCTGGCAATCGCCACGCGCTGGCGCTGGCCGCCGGAAAGCTGGTGCGGATAACGGTCGCGAAACGCCCGGTTTAGCCCCACCTTATCCAGCAACGTATGAATACGTCTGTCGCGGTCTTTTATGCCGTGGATCTGCAGCGGCTCCTCCAGAATATCCCCGATAGTGTGGCGCGGATGCAGCGAACCGTACGGGTCCTGAAACACCATCTGCACCCGACGGCACCGTTCCCGGCTGATGCGCTTTTCCAACGGCCTGCCGCCAATCGCCAGCTCACCGTCCCAGTGGATAAACAGCCCGGCCAGACATTTGAGCACCGTGGTTTTGCCCGAACCGGACTCCCCCACCAGGCCATAAATCTCGCCCTCTTTCACGCTGATATTCACATCGTCCAGTACCTGATTGCGCTTCTCGCCTTGGCCGAACGCCAGGTTGAGGTGGTTAATCTCGATCATCTCTGCTCCTTACTCGGTGAGCCAGCTGGCCTGACGCTGTAATACCGGCAGCGTCGGACGGCGATGGTTGATTTCCGGCAGCGCGCTGATTAAACCCTGCGTGTACGGATGCTTCGCGTTGTGCAGATCCTTCGCGGCAATCGACTCCACCACGCGCCCGGCGTACATCACCAGCACCCGGTCGCAGAAGCTGCGCACCAGGTTGATGTCGTGACTGATAAAGATCAGCCCCAGCCCGCGGGACTGCACCAGGTCGTCGAGCAGGCCGAGCACCTGTAAACGCACCGACACGTCCAGCGCCGAGGTCGGTTCGTCGGCAATCACCAGTTCCGGGTCGGTGATCAGCATCATGGCGATCATGATGCGCTGCCCCTGCCCGCCGGAAATCTCGTGCGGATAGAGGTGATACACCCGCCCGGGCTGGCGAATGCGCACCACGTCGAGCATTTCCAGCACTTTGGCTTTCGCTTCCGCCTTGCGCCCCGGATGATGGGTCAGCCAGGCTTCGGCAATTTGATCGCCCACGCAAACCACCGGGTTAAGCGAGTATTTCGGGTCCTGCATGATCATCGAGATACGCTTGCCGCGAATGCCACGCATCTGCGCCTCGCTGACAGAGTGTAAATCGACGTCGCCAAACTGCATCCGCGAAGCGCTGATTTGCGCTTTGGCCGGATGCAGGCGCAGCAGCGCCCGCCCGACGGTGGATTTGCCGGAGCCGGACTCGCCGACAATCGCCAGCTTTTCGCGTCCGAGTTGGAAAGAGACGCCGCGCACTGCGTGGGTTACTGCGCCGCCGTTGATGAAATCGACGTGGAGGTCGCGCACGTCGAGCAGCGGGTTATTCGCTGCGAGGATCGAGGATGTCACGTAGGCCATCTCCTAAGAAGTTGAACGCCAGGCTGTTGATCAGGATCGCCAGCCCCGGAATAGTCACTACCCACCAGCACTCCATCATGTAGGTGCGACCGCTGGAGATCATTGCCCCCCACTCCGGCTCCGGCGGCTGTGCGCCAAGGCCGAGGAAGCCCAATCCGGCAGCGGTGAGAATGATCCCCGCCATGTTCATGGTGATACGGATAATCACCGACGGCAGGCACAGCGGCACGATGTGGCGCCACAGCACGCGCACCGATGACGCCCCCTGCAGACGCACGGCGGAGATAAAATCGGCCTGACGCAGGGAGAGCGTTTCGGCGCGCGCCAGACGGGCAATCGGCGGCCAGGCGGTGAGTGTGATCGCAATAACCACGTGCTCCAGCCCGGGACCCAGCGCCGCCACAAACGCCAGCGCCAGCACCAGGCTCGGGAAGGAGATAAAGATATCGGTCACGCGCATCAGCACGGCATCCACCTTGCCGCCGAAATAGCCTGCGGTGACGCCCAGCAACAGCCCCAGCGGGCCGACGGTCACGGAGACCAGCAGCACGATATAGAGCGTGATGCGCGAGCCATACACCAGGCGGCTGAAGATATCGCGGCCAAACTCGTCGGTGCCGAACCAGTGCTGCGCGTTCGGGGCGACCAGCGCGTTATTAAGGTCCTGTACCAGCGGATTGTATGGCGCGATCAGCGGCGCGAAGGCCGCCACAATCAGCAGCAGCAGGATAATCCCGCCGCCGATGGCGGTGAGCGGGTTGCGCGCCATCTTGCCGACAAAATCGGCGGCGCGGCCCAGCGTACGCTTGATACGCTGGCGGCTTTCTGACGGCCCTGCCCCCAGCGGCGTATCCAGAGAAACGGTCATGATTTCGTCCTCGGGTCAAAGAGTTGATACAGCATGTCGGAGAGCAGGTTGAGCATCACGAAGATAACCCCCACCAGCAGCACGCAGCCCATGACCGCGTTCATATCCCCGAGGAGCAGGCTGCCGGTGAGATACGAACCGAAGCCCGGCCAGGAGAAGACGGTCTCAATCAGCACCGCCCCTTCCAGCAGCGAGCCGTAGGCCAGCGCCACCACCGTCAGCAGCTGTACGAGGATATTGCGAAACGCGTGATTCCAGATCACCTGACGCTCGGTCAGGCCTTTCACCCGCGCGGTGATGATGAACTCCTGCGACAGTTGCGCCAGCATAAAGCTGCGGGTCATGCGGCTGATGTAGGCCAGCGAGTGGAAGCCGAGCAGCGAGGCCGGTAAAACCAGATGGTTAACAGCGTTCCAGAACACTGCGCCGTTCCCGGCCAGCAGCGCATCCACCGTCATCAGTCCGGTGCGGCGTGGGACTACCCCCTCCAGTCCGAGATCCAGACGTCCCGCGCCCCCCACCCAGCCAAGCCAGGCGTAGAACAGCAGCAGCCCCATCATCCCGACCCAGAAAATGGGCGTGGAGTAACCCGCGAGGCTGATGATGCGCACCACGTAGTCGGAAACGCTGTTGCGACGCGCCGCCGCCAGCACCCCCAGCGGGATGCCTAAGCCCGCGCCGACGATTATCGCCATCGTCGCCAGCTCAAGCGTCGCCGGGAAAACGCGCAGGATATCGGCGGTCACCGGTTTGCCCGTCAGCAGCGCGTTGCCCAAATCGCCGTGCAGAAGGTTACTGAGGTAAATGCCGAACTGCGTCAGCAGAGATTTATCGAACCCCAGCTGGTGATAGACCTGCTGGTAGGTGCTGTGGTCAGCATCCGGGCCAACAATCGCCAGCACCGGGTCGACGGGCATCACGCGGCCGATGAAAAAGGTCAGCAGCAGCAGGCCGAACAGCGTTACCAGCACCTGCGTGAGCCGCGTTGAGAAGCGCCGGGCCCGGGAGCCGGGCGCGAGGATCGCCACGCTCATTTTTCACCTCCGGTTTTGTAGACGTCGCGCAGGAAGGTCGTGGCCGACGGGTGCGACTGAAAGTTCTTCACCTCGTTACGCACCACCACCGAATCCACCATCTGCGACAGGGGGATCATCGCCGGGATCAGCGCGTCGTAGCGCACCTGGATCTGCTGGTAGTCGGCGACCTGTTTCTTCGGATCGCGCTCCAGCAGGGCCTTGTCGATCATCTCGTTGAGCGGCTTATCGTAAAAACTGGTGCGCCAGCCCTGGAAATTGGTCAGCCGGGCTTCGTCACTGTTGTCCGGGTTATAGACCAGCGCGCGCAGGCTGGAGTGCGGATGTGGCTCTACCCCGCTGCCCCCGCGCCCGACCAGCATGTCGAACCTGCGCTCGCGCATTGCGCCGTAGATCTGGTTCCCGGTGCCGGTGATGATTTTGGCGTTAATCCCCGCCTGCATCAGCGTTGACTGCACCGCAATGGCAATATTCAGGAACGGCTGATCCGCCAGCACCCTCAGGGTCGTATCAAATCCGTCCGGATAACCCGCCTCTGCCAGCAGCTTTTTGGCACGAGGGATATCGAGCTTATAGCCCGGGTCCGGCAGCGTTGATGGCATACCCGCCTTGATGGGGCGCTGGTGCAGCACACCATAGCCCGGCATTAGCGCTTTATTGATGCCCTGATAGTCAATCAGGTAGCGCACCGCTTCGCGCACCTTCGGGTTAGCGAAATGGGCCTCCTTCATGCTCATCGCCACGTAGTAGACCGTGCCTTTTTGCACGGCTTCCACGGTGAGCTGGGGGTCTTTACGCAGGGCGTTGATGTCCGCCACCGCCATATTGTTGGCAATGTCGAGGTCACCCTTTTCAATCATCAGGCGCAGGGTTTGCGACTCCTGGAAATGGCGCAGCACCACGCGGCTCATCTTCGGCGCGTCGCGCCAGTAGTGCGGGTTACGCTGCATGCGCAGCACGTCCTTCGCCTGCCAGGTCTCCAGCATAAACGGGCCGGAACCGGCTTCGTTGGTGGTCAGCCAGCGGTTGCCCCAGTCGTTGTTGACCGCGTGCTGCTGCACCGTTTTGCTGTCGAGCACGCCGAGATTGCCGAGCGCGCCAAGGGAGTAAATCACCAGCTGCGGGTCGTTGGCCTTTGGCAGGACAATCTGCACCGTGTTCGCATCGGGTGCGCTGATGTGACTATCGATGTTTTTCTTTGAAAATCCGTAGGATTTCCACACCGACGCCTGCGCAAGGTTGAGGTGCAGCAGGCGGCGCATCGACCAGACCACGTCCTCCGCCGTGAGCGGGTTGCCGGAGTGAAACTTCACGTCATCGCGCAGATGGAAGGTCAGGGTTTGACGGTCCGGCGAAATATCCCATGACGTTGCCAGCGCGGGCCTGACGTTGGTGAGTTCGTTCGGATCCAGCTCCACCAGCGAATCATAGAGATTGACCACAATGCCGACCACTTCGTTACCGGTCATTGCCGCCGGGTCGAGGGTCAGGAGGTTGTTCATATTCATGCCGATGATGAGCTGGTCGGGCGGCGTTTTTGCGACCGCCGCACCGCTCCCCATCATCAGCGAGAGCGCGAGCAAGCACGCCCCGGCTAAAGGAGATCGTTTCATGTATATATCGCCTGTAGGGTACGTTTTTATCTGTCAGTCGTGGCTGACGGTATTGGCTTCGATATATGCAAAATTAATGTCTTCGCCCAGTCCCGGGCGGGTCGGCAGGCTGACCATGCCGTGCTCGTCCATCGGGTCGACCAGGCTGTTGAGGTACGCCGCCGGTACGTCGTAGTCGAGGAACGGGTGCAGCAGGCCGCGCTCGTACCAACGGCAGTTTTTGATGGCGCCAATCACCGCCAGGCTCGCCGCACCGTTGCCGTGTACTTCGCAGTCCATCCCGAAGGCTTCCGCCAGGTTCGCCACCTTCAGCGTCGGAGAGATGCCGCCCACGCCGTTGGCGCCCGCGCGCAGGATGTCGCACGCCCCGGCTTTGATCCAGTCCGCGCGGCTGTGGTGTTTTCCGCCCAGGCTTTCCGGGCCGATAATCGGGATCGACAGGTTTTCCGCCAGCCAGGCGTAGGAGGCCATGCTCTCCTCCTCCATCGGCTCTTCGAACCAGGCGAAGTTGAGTTTTTCCAGCTCCTTGCCGATGTACAGCGCCTCGGTGCGGCTGTACCAGTGGTAGCCGTCGATCATGAGATCGATATCCGGGCCAACCGCTTCACGCACGGCGGCGCAGGCTTTGACGTCCATCTTCGGGTTGGGGGCAAAGGAGACCGGCGGCATCCAGGTATGCAGCTTGATGGCCTTGTATCCGCGCGCCACCAGTTTTTCGGCAAAGCTGGCGTACTCGTCCGGCGTGGATAAGCCACCCGGCAGATCGTCACCGCACATGGTGCTGCCGTAGGCCGGGACCTTGTCGCGATAGCCGCCCAGCAGCTTCCAGACCGGCATGTTGAGCTTGCGGCCAATCAGATCCCACAGCGCCTGTTCGACGAAGCCCAGCGCGCGCTCGGTCAGCTGATGCGCGCTACCCCGCTGCCAGTGCGCCAGATCCTGCCAGATGCGCTCGCGGTTGAACGCGTCCTGGCCGACCAGCACCTTGCGAAAGAAAGTGTTGACCACAAAGGGGCGCACCACTTCCGGCGGCGCGAAGGAATACCCTTTGGTGCCATCGTCTGCCGTAATAGAAAGCATCGCCATTTTAGCCATGCTCTCAGGCCCCGGATGCGAATGCCCGGCAGCGTCGGAAACCCGACGGGTCGGGTACTGGAAGACGGTGACGTTTACAGATTCAATTTTCATTATCAGTCCTTAAGACGACAGAGGTTCAGCGCGATTCGAATTTTGAAAAGCCGTTTCGAAACTAACTTTAAGCGCAAAATTCGTCCGCTGCCTTAGACAGATTCCGCTAAGCGCTGACCATTTTTTGTGCATATGCACGGGAAGGAGTGACAGTTTTCACAAAAGGAAGGGGAAGTGTGAGGTGGATCGGAAGAAATAAAATGCGGTATTTATTGCCCCTCACCCCGGACCGTACACCCCAAAGGGGCGAGGGGGAAAAGATCGCACCGTGCAGTCCCCTCTCCCCTGTGGGGAGAGGGTTAGGGTGAGGGGAAACTGCTTAAGCAATCGTCACTTTACTGTCCAGATAGACGTCCTGAACCGCATTAATCAGCTTCACGCCGTCGGCCATGGTTTTCTTAAACGCCTTACGGCCCAGGATCAGCCCCATGCCGCCCGCGCGTTTGTTGATCACCGCCGTGCGCACCGCGTCTGACAGGTCGGTGTCACCGCCTGCCGCCCCGCCGGAGTTGATCAGCCCCGCGCGGCCCATATAGCAGTTCGCCAGCTGGTAGCGCACGAGATCGATCGGGTTATCGCTGGTCAGCTTGCTGTAAACGCGATCGTCGGTATAGCCGAAGTTCACCGCCTTATAGCCGCCGTTGTTCTCGGCCATTTTTTGCTTCACGATATCCGCGCCGATGGTCGCCGCCAGATGGTTCGCCTGGCCGGTCAGATCGGCTGACACGTGGTAGTCCACGCCGTCTTTCTTGAACGCGTTGTTTCGCAGATACGCCCATAGCACCGTCACCATCCCCAGCTCGTGCGCGCGTTCGAAGGCGGCAGAGATCTCTTCAATCTGACGACGAGACTGCTCGGAGCCAAAGTAAATGGTCGCTCCCACTGCCACCGCCCCCATATTGAACGCCTGCTCCACGCTGGCGTACAGGGTCTGGTCATATTCCGTTGGGTAGCTCAGGGTTTCGTTATGGTTCAGTTTGACGAGGAATGGAATGCGGTGGGCATAGCGACGCGAGACAGAGGCCAGCACGCCGTAGGTTGATGCCACGCAGTTACAGCCCGCTTCAATCGCCAGTTCGACAATGTTCTTCGGATCGAAATAGAGCGGATTGGCCGCGAAGGAGGCACCAGCAGAGTGCTCAACGCCCTGGTCTACCGGCAGAATAGAGAGATACCCGGTACCGCCCAGTCGCCCGGTGTTATAGAGCGTCTGCATGTTTCGCAGCACGGCAGGCGGACGGTTGTTGTCCACCATCACGCGGTCCACGTAGTCGTGCCCGGGCAGGTAGAGCTGGTCAGCTGGAATGGTCATACAACGATGCTGTAAGAGGCTGTCGGCGTCTTTGCCAAGCAACTGCGCAATATCAGTCATAGTGATGCTCCCGTAAGTCCGACGTCGCGTCGGAGCGTGTGATCCAAACCCACATTTTTGCAGGCAGACTAAGCCTGGTACCGACTTAACCGATTTTCCACCATCTGCAACTTTTTTAAGCACAATCTGCTGGCTCGTTTCATGAACAACAATTTTGTTACACTGATCAAACATTCACCTCAAAGGTATTTAAAAGGTATTATTAAATGGTATGTTAAAGGCGTACCCTCACTGACATGCAGGATTAAAAAATGAAAACGAAAGTCCAACTGTCATTCATGATGTTTGTTGAATGGTTTATCTGGGGCGCCTGGTTTGTGCCGCTGTGGCTGTGGCTGAGCAAAAGCGGTTTTACCGCCGGGGAGATCGGCTGGTCTTACGCCTGCACCGCGATTGCCGCAATCCTCTCGCCGATCCTTGTCGGCTCGCTGACGGACCGCTTCTTCGCCGCCCAGAAAGTACTGGCGGTACTGATGTTCGCCGGTGCGATTCTGATGTACTTCGCCGCACAACAAACCCAGTTCAGCACCTTCTTCCCGCTGCTGCTGGCCTACTCCCTGACCTATATGCCGACCATCGCGCTGACCAACAGCATTGCCTTTGCCAACGTGGATGACGTCGAGGCAGACTTTCCGCGCATCCGCGTGATGGGCACCATCGGCTGGATCGCCTCAGGCCTGGCGTGCGGGTTCCTGCCGCAGATGATGGGCTATAGCGACATTTCCGATACCAATATCCCGCTGCTGATGACCGCAGCCAGCTCCGCCCTGCTCGGCGTCTTTGCCCTGTTCCTGCCGAATACGCCGCCGAAGAGCACCGGCAAGCTGGACTTTAAGGTGATGCTGGGGCTGGACGCGCTGATCCTGCTGCGCGACAGAAACTTCCTGGTGTTCTTCTTCTGCTCGTTCCTGTTCGCCATGCCGCTGGCCTTCTACTACATTTTCGCCAACGGCTATCTCACCGAAGTCGGCATGAAAAACGCCACCGGCTGGATGACGCTGGGCCAGTTCTCCGAAATCTTCTTTATGCTGGCGCTGCCGTTCTTTACCAAACGCTTTGGTATTAAGAAGGTCTTGCTGCTGGGGCTTATTACCGCTGCCATCCGCTACGGCTTCTTTGTTTACGGCGGTGCGGAACAGTACTTCACCTACGCCCTGCTGTTCCTCGGCATTTTGCTGCACGGCGTGAGCTACGACTTCTATTACGTGACCGCGTACATCTACGTGGACAAAAAAGCGCCAGCGCACATGCGCACCGCGGCGCAGGGCTTGATCACGCTGTGCTGTCAGGGCTTTGGTAGCCTGCTGGGTTACCGCCTGGGCGGCGTGATGATGGAAAAAATGTTCGCTTACAAAGAGCCGGTGAATGGGCTGACCTTCAACTGGGCCGGAATGTGGACATTTGGTGCAATCATGATTGCCGTGATTGCCGTGCTGTTTATGCTGTTTTTCCGCGAATCGGATAAAGAGATCACCGCAATTGAGGTGGTTGATGGCGATACCGCGCTGACACAAGGGGAAGTTAAATGAAACAAGAACGTGTTCTCGGTGCCCTTTACGGGCAGGCGTTAGGGGATGCGATGGGCATGCCGTCGGAGCTGTGGCCGAGAAAGCGCGTCAAGGCGCACTTCGGCTGGATCGACCGTTTCTTACCCGGCCCGGCAGAGAATAACGCGGCCTGCTATTTCAACCAGGCAGAGTTCACCGACGATACCTCGATGGCGCTCTGTCTGGCGGATGCGATTATCGAGTGCGACGGGCAGATTAACGCGGACGTTATCGGCAAGCATATTCTTCGCTGGGCGCTGGATTTCGACGCGTTTAATAAGAACGTGCTCGGCCCCACCTCGAAAATTGCCCTCAACGCCATTCGCGACGGCAAGCCGGTGAGCGAACTGGAAAACAACGGCGTGACCAACGGGGCGGCGATGCGCGCCTCTCCGCTGGGCTGCCTGCTCCCGGCCACGCGCCTGGAGCATTTTGTTGAGCAGGTGGCGCTGGCCTCCAGCCCGACCCATAAATCCGATCTCGCCATTGCCGGTGCGGTGGTGATTGCCTGGGCGATTTCCCGCGCCGTCGACGGCGAAAGCTGGCAGAACATCGTTGATGCCCTGCCGGGGATCGCCCGCTTTGCGCAGGAGGCGAAAACCACCACTTTCAGCGCGTCACTCGCGGCGCGTATTGAACTCGCGCTGAAAACCGTACGAGAAGCCAACGGGATTGAGTCCGCCAGCGAGCAGGTGTATCAGCTCGTGGGTGCCGGAACCAGCACCATAGAATCCGTTCCGGCGGCCATTGCGATGGTCGAACTGGCGGGAACCGACCCAAACCGCTGCGCCATTTTATGTGCCAACCTGGGCGGCGATACCGACACCATTGGCGCAATGGCCACAGCAATCTGCGGCGCATTGCACGGCGTGCAGGCCATTGACCCGACGCTGAAGGCCGAACTCGACGCCGTTAACCAGCTCGATTTCGGTCACTACTGCGAAAAACTCCTGCACTATCGGGAGCAACGGGAGGGCATATGACGTCTTTTGCTCAGCGCCTTGAAACCTTGCACGCCACGCGCCCGGTGACGGTGCTGGGCGCGGCGGTGATAGACGTCATCGCCGACGCTTACGCCCTGCCCTGGCGCGGGTGCGATATCGAGCTTAAACAGCAGGGCGTCAATATCGGTGGATGTGCGCTCAATATCGCCATCGCCCTGAAGCGGCTCGGCATTGCGGCGCAAAATGCCCTGCCCGTCGGCCACGGCGTGTGGGCGGATATTATTCGCAACGCCATGGCGAAGCAGGATCTGCACAGCGCGGTGGAAGCCGATACGGGTGATAACGGCTGGTGTCTGGCGCTGGTGGAGCCAGACGGCGAGCGCACCTTTATGTCCTTTAGCGGCGTGGAGAACCAGTGGCAGCAGCGCTGGCTGGATGCGCTTCACGTTCCGCAATACAGCCTGGTCTATTTGTCCGGCTATCAGCTGGCCTCGCCGTGCGGCGAGCTGCTGACACGCTGGCTGGAGGGGTTGCAGGACGTGACGGCCTTTATCGATTTCGGCCCCCGCATCGCGGATATCCCCGACGCGCTGATAGCGCGGATTATGGCCTGCAGACCCATTGTGTCGCTCAATCGCCAGGAGGCGGAGCTTGCCGCTGAAAGACTGGGTGTTGAAGTGGAAACCCTCGGCACGCAGTGGCAGCGGCGTTTCGGTGCCGCGCTGATTGTGCGCCATGATAAAGACGGTGCCGCGTGGTATGACGGTGACGTCTCGGGCGTGGTTTCGGCATTTCCGGCTACGGTTGTGGATACCATTGGCGCAGGCGACAGCCACGCGGGCGGCACGCTTGCCGGGCTGGCGGCGGGATGGTCGCTGGCAGATGCGGTTCTGCTGGGGAATGCCGTGGCGTCCTGGGTGGTCAGCCACCGCGGCGGCGATTGCGCACCGACTCGCGACGAATTACTCCTCGCACACAAAGACGTATAGATCGCTGCGGCAGTAGCTGATGCTGTACTCAATCGGCCGGTGCTGTTGGTCAAGCGCAACCTGCTTGATCACCAACACCGGTATTTTTTCGTCCATCTTAATGTGCGCCTGAAATTCGCTGTCCGGCATACGGGCACTCACGCGCGAACGGGTACGCTGCGGGAAGATATTCTGGCTGCGGAAGTAATCGTAAAGCGAGACGCCAATCGCATCGGGGTCGTGGATAAATCCCGTCGGCACCCAGGACTCCTCAATCGAGACGGCGTCATCGTCAACGTAGCGAATACGCTTGAGCAGGAAAACCTCGCTCTCGGGGGGAATTGAAAGATGGTTCGCCACCTCTTCGGGACACTTCACCACCCGCTTGTTGACCCACAGCGTATTGGGTTTTTGACCGCGCAAGACCACCTGTTGAGAGAACCCGCGCGCCTCTTTCAGCGAATACTCGAAGATGTTATTGATTTGCGTGCCATAGCCACGGGAGCGCGTGACCACGCCCTCTTCCTCCAGCGCCTGCATCGCTTTACGCACGGTAATGCGCGACACGCCGGTTAACTGGCTCAGATCGCGCTCGCCGGGCAAAATATTCCCGTGCTCCAGCATGCCGATTCGCACTGCATTTTTTACCGTTTCGGCAAATTTCAGGTACAGCGGCGTGTTGTCCGGCGCGGCGATCCGTTCATTCAGTTGAGCGATTAACCGGGTATGCGCTTGTTCCATCTCTGTTTTCTCAGGCGTGGTGTTTCCTGCCAGTATACTGGGTTACCACCATGCATGAAAATGATGAACCGGCCCAATACCGTGACCGACTTCCAGAGTATCGGCTTTTGCCAGCGCCGCGGAGAGCCAGATTTTAGCTTCGCCCACCGTATCGGCCCAGCTGTCATGCCGTGGACGCAGCGCAGCCAGCGCGGCAGAGAGCGTGCAGCCCGTACCGTGGGTGTTTTTGGTCTGCACGCGCGGCGCGGTAAAACGCATTTCGCCGTCGCGGGTAAAGAGCCAGTCCGGGCTTTCGGCATCATCAAGATGACCGCCCTTCATCAGCACCGCGCCGCAGCCCATCGCCAGCAGCGCGTTCCCCTGCGCTTTCATTTCACGTTCGTTTTGCGCGTGCGGTGCACCCAACAGCGCGGCGGCTTCCGGCAGATTGGGCGTGATCAGCGCCACCTGCGGCAGCAGCTTTGTGCGCAGCGTCTCCACGGCGGAGGCAGAGAGCAGCGGGTCGCCACTTTTCGCCAGCATGACGGTATCCAGCACCACGTTTTGCACCTGATAACGCTTAAGCCGCTCGGCCACCGCTTCCACAATGTCCGTTTCGGCCAGCATGCCGATCTTAGTGGTATCAATGCGCACGTCGCTGAACACCGAATCCAGCTGCGCGGCAACAAAATCCGGCTCGATACGGTAGACCGACTGCACGCCGCGCGTGTTTTGCGCCACCAGCGCGGTAATGACGGAACAGCCATATGCGCCTAGCGCGGAGAAGGTTTTCAGGTCAGCCTGGATACCCGCGCCGCCGCTGGGATCGGTACCGGCAATGGTCAGAGCGTTAATCCGCTTCATGCCTGCTCCTCCAGCGTGTAGAGCGCATCCAGGAACGCGCTGGCAAAACTGCCCGGGCCACGAGACTGCGCAATAGCGATTGAGCCAGCTCGCTTCATCCATCCGCAGGCAGCGGCGACGTTATCCAGGCGATCACCCGGCAGCGAGCAGCTCGCTGCCACGACAGCCGAGAGCGCGCAACCGGTGCCCACCACGCGCGTCATCAGCGGGTCACCGCCCGTTACGGTACGCGTGCGCTGTCCATCGGTGATGTAATCCACTTCTCCCGTGACCACGACAATTGCATTCGTCTGACGCGCCAAAGCCTGCGCGGCAGGTACCGCGCTGGCTGCTGTGTCGGTGGTATCAACGCCGCGCCCGCCCGCGCTCATCCCTGCAAAGGCAAGGATTTCAGAGGCGTTACCGCGGATCGCGGCTGGTTTAAGGGAGAGAATTTGATGGCAAAAGCGGGTGCGGAACGCGAGCGCGCCAACGGCAACCGGGTCGAGCGTCCAGGGCTTACCCGCCGCCACCGCGCGTTCAATCGCCCGACGCATCGACTGGGCGCGCGGTGCGGTCAGCGTGCCAACGTTAATCAGCAGCGCATCGGCGATTTCAGCAAACTGCTCGGCCTCTTCGGCCTCAATCACCATCGCTGGCGATGCACCGAGAGCCAGCAACACGTTGGCAGTGAAGGTCTGTACAACATCGTTGGTCATACAGTGCGTGAGCGGGGAACGGGTTCGGAACTGATATAAAACGTGTAAATCGAGCAGGTCAGGCTGCATGGGTTCGCTCCTGCCTTGCGTGAAGAAGCGATGACCGGGAAGGCATCTGACTTCCCTACGCTGGCATTATCCAGATCAGGTAATACGGGTATTTCTCAGCCTTCAACGAAGAAGGGCACCCCGAGTCAAATAAATCAACTGCTTGTGATTAATTTATGCAATCAATCCGCGTTAAGGATACTAATGCCAGATGAAAAAATTGTAAACGCTAAATCTGGCTTTCAGAATCATCGTCGTTAGACGCATTATTAGTCTTGTTACTCTTTAAAATAATAACGGCCGTCAAACCCGCATTTTCAGCATATACAGCAACATTGCACAGAAACAGCTCTTTTCCTGATAAACAAAGACCTTTGAATGAAAGCGGATGCCCCCACCTAAAATCATAAGGCAATGTTTACATTAAATTTTTTAACATCTGACCACTTTAGCCTATTGGGCTTTAAGTGATCTTAATCAAAGTTTCAATTGTTACCTTACTGGATAGTCCATCACAGTTATTTCTCACAATCAGACAGAAAGCCACCTACGAGCGGTTTTCATTTTCAATATATGATTATCAGCATGTCAAAATATATTTTTATCTCTGCCACTTTATACCTGATGCTTATTTCTGTCGGTGTGTGGATTGGCATAATGTACGTTTCATATAATTTGTGTAGTTTATAAGGCAATAAAATGAAGAAGTTAATGATGATTGTTATAAGCGCGACTATGGCCGCGGCTCCGGCCTATGCGATTAATGCTCACTATCGCGCGCAGCTGGAGCGTTCCGGATGCACCCAAATTACCGATGGCGATGGTTCTTGCGATATCAACAAAACCAAGGCAGAAAACGCGGCGCAACACGATCAAACGAAAACCATTCACGATCCGATGCGTGAAGCCTCATTCTCGTCTGATACGGTTAACGCCACAATTTCAAACGGCTTTTTTAGCGCCACCCTTAACGGCAAGAAAGCGGCCGTAAAACGTCTCAATGCGACTTTCTACGAGATTCACGGCGAAGGCTTTGTTATATCGTTTAGCCTTGATGAGAACGGTATTACCGATGCCTCCTGGAATAAAACGAAAGGTCGCGACCACGGCATTTTGCAGGTCAGGCAGAAATAACGTGTTCAAGGAGGCCATCCGCCTCCTTTTTCATCAGCGAAAAGCACGATTTGTCACACTCTTTTCTTTACTTTTACAGTTCTGACAAAACCATCATAAGCGGCTGTTTTTATTGTGCATAAAGTGCAACTTTCTTTCTGGAAACGGGGATAACCCTCCCCCTGTGCCCTCTGTCACAAAACAGTAAACAAATTAACCATTGAGCCCCGTGGCAAAAGGCTCTATATTGGCGGCGTTTTTTTCAGGCCCCCATCTGTTTTTTAACTTTTTATTCAATCGTGGCTCATAACGAAGCGGCGGTTGTAGGAGTGATATGATGACGGATAAAGTCCGTATTGACACCGTAGATGCCCACAAAAGCAACGAAACCTATCTGGCCCGTCAGGCCGAGTTTGAATCTAACGTCAGGAGTTATCCGCGCAAACTGCCTTTAGCGATCACTAAAGCAGAAGGCGTGTGGATCACCGATGCAGATAATAAAGAATACCTTGACTGTTTAGCAGGCGCGGGGACCCTTGCGCTTGGCCATAACCATCCTGATGTGCTGAAAAGCATCCAAAATGTCATTACCAGCGGCTTGCCGTTACATACTCTGGATCTGACGACGCCTCTGAAAGACGCGTTTTCTGAATACCTGCTCTCTCTGCTGCCTGGTCAGGGCAAAGAGTACTGCCTGCAGTTCACCGGTCCATCCGGTGCTGACGCCGTTGAAGCGGCGCTGAAGCTGGCGAAAAAAGTGACCGGTCGTAGCGGTATCATCAGCTTCTCTGGTGGTTACCACGGTATGACCCACGGCGCACTGTCCGTGACCGGCAACCTGTCTCCGAAAGAAGCGGTTGACGGTATGATGCCAGAAGTCCAGTTCATGCCTTATCCGCACGAGTACCGTTGCCCGCTGGGTATCGGTGGTGAAGCGGGCGTGAAAGCGCTGACTTACTATTTTGATAACCTGATCAACGACGTTGAAAGCGGCGTGCGTAAACCTGCTGCGGTGATTCTGGAAGCCGTTCAGGGCGAAGGCGGCGTGAACCCGGCTCCGGCTGAGTGGCTGCAGCGCATCCGTAAAGTGACTCAGGAACACGGCATTCTGCTGATCCTCGATGAAGTTCAGGCTGGCTTTGCCCGTACCGGTAAATTCTTCGCCTTCGAACACGCGGGCATTGAGCCAGACATCATCGTGATGTCTAAAGCGGTCGGTGGCGGTCTGCCGCTGGCCGTGCTCGGTATCAAAAAGCAGTTCGATGCATGGGCACCAGGTCACCACACCGGTACCTTCCGCGGCAACCAGCTGGCGATGGCAACCGGTCTGACGACGCTGAAAATCCTGAAAGACCAGAATATCGCAGGCAAAGTGGCTGCACAGGGCGAATGGCTGAAAGGCCAGCTGAAAGAGATGGCGAAGCGCTACCCGGTGATCGGACACGTGCGCGGTCTGGGCATGATGATCGGTATTGAGATCGTTAAGCCACACGAAGCGGCTGACCACATGGGTTGCTTCCCTGGCGACGGCGAGCTGTCTGCACTGATTCAGAAGAAGTGCTTCGAAGCCGGTCTGATTCTGGAGCGTGGCGGTCGTAACGGTATCGTTCTGCGCCTGCTGCCGTCTCTGCTGATCAGCGATGAAGAGCTGAAAATCTTCCTGGATAAATTTGAGCAGGCACTGCTTGCTGCGGGCGTTCGCCCGGCGTAACCGGAGTTGTTGATTACGATGTCTGATTCAAACCCAATTTTGTTCTCCTCTGCGCAGAGCATTGAAGCTTACCAGCAGGCGATTGAACAAAGCACTCAGGCTGTGATGCAGTGGCTGAAACAGCCTGAGATGTACCAGGGCAAAACGGTCGCGGAACTTCGCGACCGTATTAAGCTGGATTTCAACCCGAAAGGGCTGGGCAACGAAGCGGCGATTGAACGCGCCGTGGAGTTCTTCCTGAAAGACAGTTTGTCCGTTCATCACCCGCAGTGTGTGGCGCACCTGCACTGCCCAAGCCTGGTCGTAAGCCAGGCGGCGGAAGTGCTGATCAACGCCACTAACCAGAGTATGGACTCCTGGGATCAAAGCCCGTCCGCAACCATTATCGAGATCAAACTGATCGAGTGGCTGCGTACCCGCGTGGGTTATCAGGCTGGCGACGCCGGTGTCTTCACCAGCGGCGGTACCCAGAGCAACCTGATGGGCCTGATGCTGGCGCGCGATGCGTTCTTCGCCCGTCTGGGTCACTCCGTTCAGCAGGATGGCCTGGTAGGCGATCTGCGCAAAATTCGCGTGCTGTGCTCTGAGAACGCCCACTTCTCCGTGCAGAAAAACATGGCGCTGATGGGTCTGGGCTACCAGTCCGTGGTGCAGGTGAAAACTGACGAATTCTCCCGCATGGATCTGACCGATCTGGCGGCGAAAATTGAGCAGTGCAACGCGAACGGCGAGCAGATTCTGGCGATCGTCGCGACGGCAGGTACCACCGATGCCGGTGCTATCGACCCGCTGCGTGCCATTGCTGAACTGGCAGCGAAGCAGAACATCTGGGTACATGTTGATGCGGCCTGGGGCGGCGCGCTGCTGATGTCCGAGCAGTATCGTCACTACCTGGACGGCATTGAGCTGGTGGATTCCATTACCCTGGACTTCCACAAGCAGTTCTTCCAGACCATCAGCTGCGGCGCGTTCCTGCTAAAAGAAGCGCGTCACTATGAGCTGATGCGCTATCAGGCGGCTTACCTGAACTCTGAGTTCGACGAAGAAGCGGGCGTGCCTAACCTGGTGTCCAAATCTCTGCAGACCACCCGTCGTTTCGACGCGCTGAAGCTGTGGATGAGCCTGGAAGCGCTGGGTCAGGAGCAGTATGCGGCGATCATCGATCACGGTGTGACCCTGGCACAGCAGGTTGCGGGCTACGTGAAAGAGCAGTCTGCTCTGGAGCTGGTGATGCAGCCACAGCTGGCGAGCGTGCTGTTCCGCTTCCGTCCTCAGGCGCAGATGGATGATGCAGGCATCGCCCTGCTGAACCAGAAGATTGGTGATGCGCTGCTGGAATCTGGCCGTGCTAACGTCGGCGTGACCGAGCATAACGGTATCACCTGCCTGAAGCTGACCCTGCTGAACCCAACCGTGACGCTGGAGGACGTAAAAGTTCTGCTGTCTCTGGTTGAGCGTACCGCACAGGAAGTTCTGGCTAAGTAATGCTTATCCCTCTCCCGTTCGGGAGAGGGTATTTTCCCCTGCCCTATCCGTCAGTGTGTCCTCAAGGTTTCAACCATTAGCGTAAAGCACGATTCGATAAGCGTCGGTAACGGCTGCGGCGCACGCATCAATGCCACCGTTCGGGCAAGTGCCGGTTGCTGAAGATGAACCACCTTAAGCTGCGGATCCTGAAGATGCGTGGTATAGAGTTGCGGCAGTATCGCTACGGCCAGTCGGGAGCGCACCAGACCGTACAGCGTTTCGATATAATCCACCTGATAACGTGTCTGCAACGATAAACGATGGCTTTCAGCGAGCGCGCCGACCAGGCGTTGGATGTTACCTTTCGAAAACACGGCGATATCTCGCCCCACAAGCTGCTTCCAGGGTAAATGCGCCGACGTCGCCAGCGGATCGTCACAATGAATCACCGCTACAAAAGGATCCTCCTGCAGCGGGAAGACGGAAAGTTGTTCCGGCACAGAACTGTCCAGCGCGCCAATGCCAAAATCAATCTGCCCTTTCAGCAACTGCGCCACCAGCGCATCATTGGTTTGATCGTGAAACTCTACCTTAAGACGCGGAAAAGCCTGCGCCAGCGTTTGGGGCAACAGCGGGAACAAGAGCGAGCTGACGGATGGCACCAGCCCAATGCGCACCGTGCCGTCACCGCCTGCCTGCACAATCTGCTGCATATCGTCGAAGGCAAGCTGAGCCACGCTAAGCACCCGCTGCGCGTGCGGGAGGATGGCGTTGCCCAGCTCCGTCAGCGTCACCGCTGAGGCGGTACGGTTCACCAGCTTGCCGCCGAGCACCGTTTCGATCTGCCGCAATGCGCTGCTGAGCGCAGGCTGACTGATCGCCAGCTTGCTGGCGGTGTCGGTGAAATGACGCAGCTGCGCCAGGGTGA
This sequence comes from Enterobacter sp. B79-1, assembly GCF_057444735.1. NCBI lineage: Bacteria > Pseudomonadati > Pseudomonadota > Gammaproteobacteria > Enterobacterales > Enterobacteriaceae > Enterobacter > Enterobacter sp. B79-1. The sequence goes on along the minus strand of NZ_JBYAZJ010000002.1, from coordinate 175,963 downwards.
CAAAATACTGTAGCTGTCGCAGTGAGAGCGCGGGCAGGCGCTGCCAGGGTTCCATCGTCATTATCGTTTACACGCGTCGCAGAATAAGCTGGGGTTATCGGGTGATAAATTTTATCAGCTGGGCAAACGTTTGCCGCGTGCATAGAGTAACGCCATTATTTTCATGCTGGAACCGTTAATTACATGAGTGCCGAAACCCGACGCCGTGCCGTCCAGGCTGCACGCGGTGAAATGCCGTTCGACCTGCTGCTTACACACACCCGCATTGTTGATATGGCGACCGGCGAGATCCGCGACGCCGATGTCGGCATCGTGGACGGCCTTATCGCCAGCGTTCATCCGCGCGGCAGCCGCAGCGATGCGCGTGAGACGCACGATCTGAACAACCGGTATCTCTCTCCGGGACTGATGGATACGCATGTGCATCTGGAGAGTTCACACCTGCTTCCCGCTCGCTATGCCGAGATCGTTCTGGCACAGGGCACCACCGCCGTATTCTGGGATCCGCATGAGCTGGCGAACGTGCTGGGCATTGCAGGCGTACGTTTTGCCATTGAGGCCAGCCGTAACCTGCCGCTGCAGGTGATGGTCGCGGCGCCATCAAGCGTGCCATCGACACCGGGGCTGGAGATGTCTGGCGCAGACTTCGCAGGTAAAGAGATGGATACCCTGCTCGGATGGCCGGAAGTGCGCGGCGTGGCGGAAGTGATGGATATGCACGGCGTGCTTAACGGCAGCCAACGCATGCTGGAAATTATGCAGGCCGGTCTGGACAGCGGAAAGCTGATTGAAGGCCACGCGCGCGGGCTTCACGGTGCGGATTTACAGGCTTATCTGGCCGCAGGCGTGACCTCCGATCATGAACTGACCTCCGCAGACGATGCGCTGGAAAAACTGCGCGCCGGGCTGACGCTGGAGATCCGCGGCTCGCATCCTTATCTGCTGCCCGATATCGTAAGCGCCCTGAAATCCCTGCCCCACCTTTCTTCACAAATTACGGTCTGCACCGACGATGTCCCACCCGATATACTGCTGGAAAAAGGGGGGATCGTTGCGCTGCTGAACCTGCTGATTGAACACGGATTACCGGCGACGCACGCGCTGCGTTTCGCCACGCTGAACGCCGCCATTCGACTGCAGCGTAACGATCTGGGGCTGATTGCCGCCGGGCGTCGCGCGGATCTGGTGGCGTTTGACTCGCTTGAAAAGCTGACGGCTCGTCAGGTGTATGTCGCGGGTAAGCTGGTTGCGCGCGACGGGGCAATGATTGAACCCATCGTTGACACGATATTGCCCCTCCCACGTGATACCGTGCGGCTGTCTGCACTGGCAGACGATGATTTCCGCATGACAATCGACAACGCGAAACACGGCGTGGCGCGCCTGCGCCATATCAGCGGCGCACGCTTCACGCAGTGGGGTGAAGTTGCCGCGCAGGTACGTCACGGCGTAGTGGCGATCCCGGATGGCTTTAGCCTGATCTGGGTTCAGCATCGCCACGCGCGCCATGCTGCGAAACCACAACTCGCCCTGCTCGAAGGCTGGGGTGAACTGCGTGGGGCAATTGCCACCAGCTATTCTCACGACTCTCACAATCTGGTGGTGCTGGGCCGCGATCCGCACGACATGGCGCTGGCTGCCAACATGCTTATCCAGAGCGGCGGCGGGATGGCGCTGGTACAGGATGGCGACGTCATCGCCCACGTCGCCATGCCGATTGCGGGGATGCTTTCGGAACTGCCGCCTGATGAGCTGGCTCGCCAGTTCAGGGAACTGCGCGAGCGTAGCAATTTGATTGCCGACTGGGAACCGCCGTATCGGGTCTTTAAAGCCATAGAGGGCACCTGTCTTGCCTGCAACGCCGGTCCGCATTTGACCGATCTTGGACTGACCGATGGCACCACACGCCAGATTGTCGATCCGTTAATTTCTTACCGGGAAACCCCGGACAACACACAATAATGCCGAAGGAGAGCCGGATAATGGCCGACAACACCATTAATTCGCCAGCACCAGGGAGCTGGCTGGAACGCCGTTTTGCACTGTATACGCGTGGCAGCACCGTACGCACGGAGTGCCTGGCTGGCATCACCGGTTTTCTCGCCGCCGCCTACCTGCTGGTGGTGATCCCGGGGCTGCTGGCGGTCGGAGGAATGGATAAAGGCGCGGCAACGACGGGCACCATTCTGGTCTTCGTTGCCGGAACGCTGCTGATGGCTTTCTATGCCAACCTGCCCTTCATCGTCGGGCCCGGTATTGGCGGTTCGGTCCTGGTCGGCGTCACGCTTGCGGGCAGCGAAGGTATTGGCTGGCAAATTGGTCTCGGCATCGCCTGCTGGTCAGGGATTTTATTCTTCCTGCTGACCCGCTTTGGGCTGCGTGAAGTCGTCACCCGTTCGGTCCCGCAGTCCATCAAGCTGGGGTTGACGGCCTCCATCGGCCTGTTTGTTGCCGTGCTCGGCTTTCGTAACGCCGGGCTGGTGTTGGCAAACGCGAAAACGAATGCCCTGATGCTGGGAGATTTCCTGTCACCGGCGGCGCTGGTCGCGTTAGCGGGTCTCTTCCTGGCCATCGCGTTACAGGCGCGCCGCATTCCAGGGGCAATACTGTGGGCCATTCTGTTCGCCACCCTGGTCGGTATTCCGTTGGGCGTGACAAAACTTCCTGGTCATTTTATTGATATGCCGCATTCTCTGGCCCCGGTTATCGGCCACATTGATATGCTCGGGGCGCTGAACATTGCCTTCCTGCCCTTCCTGTTTGTCTTCTTTGCGTCGGAATTTTTCTCCACCATGGGCACCACGCTGGCTGTCGGTGGTGAGGCGGGATTACTGGATGACGAAGGCAACATGCCGCATATCAACCGTCCGTTTATGGTGGACTCCATTGCCGCTGCGGTAGGTCCGTGGGTCGGTATTCCAGCCGCGACGGCGCTGATCGAATCTTCGGCTGCTGCTGAAGCGGGCGGTAAAACGGGCATGACGGCACTGGCTGCGGCAGTGATGTTCCTGCTGATGTTGCTGTTTACGCCTGTTGCACTGATGATCCCAAAAGAAGCCACCGCACCGGCGCTGATCCTCATTGGACTGAATATGTTTAGCGGCTTACGTAAGGTTGATCTGGCGAACTTCACCGACGGCCTGCCGGTGCTGATGATGGTCATGATTACGCTGATTGCCAACAGCTTCGGAACAGGAATTGCTGGCGGTTTGCTGTTTTACATCGTGATCAAAGCGATTGCCGGGAAATGGCGCGAAATCCCCGTTGGTCTGTGGATCCTTGCCATTCCCCTGGTCTACTACTTCGCTACGCTGGTGAAGCACTAACCCTCACGCCGATTTTCCTTCGGGGTATAGCCGTAGTCGTAATGGCTGTACCCCGAGTTGTAATAGAGCGAGGCGGACTTCACGATATCATTGAGAATAGCGCCATTCACCTGCACGCCCATTTGCTGCAGGCGCTTCCGACAGTGCTCAATCTCTTTGACGCTGGTTTTACCAAAGCGTGCAACCAGTAAGGTGGTCGCCGCCGCTTTGGCAATCAGTAAGGCATCCGTAACGGCAAGCACCGGCGGGGTGTCAACAATCACGATGTCATAACGTTCGTTCATCTGCGACATGGCGTTCTGGAAGCGTTCCCCCATAAGCAACTCCACAGGAAGTGAAGGCTGTGGACCGCAGGTTAAAACATCAAATCCACCCTGCTCAAAGCGCTGGAGCACATCCTGCCATTTAACATCGCCCTCAAGGACGGAGGACAATCCGCAATGGTTGTTCAGTTTACAGATGTTATGCACGTACCCCTGACGCATATCCGCGTCAATAAAGAGCACCCTCTGCCCGGCCTGAGAAGCCAGCGCCGCCAGTGCGGTACTGACCAGCGTTTTGCCACAATCCTGCGTGGGGCCAGTAATGACGACAATCTGATTCGTGGCGTCCATCATGGTGAAGTGCAGACTGGTACGCAGCCCGCGCATCGCTTCGATAAAAATATCTGCTGGCCTTTCGATGGGCAGGAAGGGCACATTCGACGTTTTGTGTCTCCAGCGGGAACCCAGGAAACTCATTTTGCGCAGATGCGTTTTTTTCCAGAGCCATACCGAGCGGGGCAGCGTCGCCAGGACCGGCATCCCCTGTACTTCCAGTTGCTCAGACGAGGTTATCCCCCGTTTAAAGGCAGCGAGAACCAATACCCAGCCGCTGGAGAATATCAGCCCCAACAGTATGCCAAGCACGATAATAAGTGCTTTTCGTGGTTTTATGGGTTCAGGTTGCGTAACGGCAGAGTCAATGATCCGCACGTTTCCGATCGCGCTGGAGCGAGAGATATTGAGCTCTTGCTGACGCGTTAATAACTGCAGGTAAATGGCGCGCCCGGATTCAACATCCCGGCTCAATCGCAAAATTTCCTGCTGCGTGGAAGGCATGGTTGATACGCGATCGTTCAGGCGGACACGCTGCTTCTCAAGGGTTTGGCGCTTTTCGCGTAATGCGCGATAGGTTGGGTGATCCTTTTTAAAAAGCTGAGAGATCTCCGCTTCACGGAACGTCAGCTCGTTGAGCTGATTTTCCACATTAACAACCTGATCGAGAACGGACTTCGCCTCCAGGGATAAATCGACGGAATCGCGCTGCTCACGGTATACATTCAGTCGCGCTTCGGCCTGATCCAGCTCGTGACTGATTTTCGGTAACTGATGCTGTAAAAAGGTCAGGCTACGGGCATCCTGGGCTTCCTGACGCTCAATATTTTGATTGAGGAAATTTTCTGCAATCGTATTCAGTACCACGGTAATCTTGTCAGGGTCTTCGCCCGTTAGCGTTAACGCGATCATTCCGCTCTGTTTCGCGGATTCCGCAACGGTGAGCCGTTTCTGCAGCGCGTTGATGGCTTCAAGCTTTGTCAAGGTTGTGAGCGCAAACTGCGTCCCTGGTGCAGCGTCGAGAGATGTCACCAGAAGAGAGACACCGTCTTTGAGCAGCGTTTTTCCGACTTTACCCACAGCCTCGAAGCTTTCTCCCTCAAGGTGATACCCTCCCTGCTCCAGCACGGTCAGCACAAGCACTTGCGGTTTGCCATCCTGTCGAGGGATGGTAAGTTCACCGATGGTCAGGTGACCTGGCTTGCTGGGGCGAAAACGTGCCCACAGATGCCCCACGATCGGGGTAACGCGGCGCTTAACCCGGTACGTCAGCCCCAGTTCATCCACGGTCTTCCCGAGGATCATTCGTGATTTTATCAGCAAGATTTCCGGTGCAACGTCTGGCGAAAGATCGGAGCCGAACTGGCTTAAGCTTTTCAGCAATGAGTTATCCTGCTTCGCTTCTATCTGCACAAGCGCGTCAGCCTGATAGACAGGGGGGACAGAAAACGCATAGAGTCCCGCGCACACCGTAAACAGGAGTGTTACCAGGACTATCATCACCCGATGATCGAATATCTCGGCAAGCAGTTGCAGAAGATCAATTTCATTATTTTGCGGTGCCGCTGCACCATATGTCTCTGAAGTATAAGATGGCATTGCTGCTTTATTCCTTTTGACTCAAACGACGAGCCCATTCCTGACTGGCTTTTCCCAACTGCCCGAAAACATATTCGAAAGCATCACGGCTTTTGCGGTAGGGATCGGGAATATCCTTTGTCTCCAGCCATTGTCCAAATAGCAGTGATTTCCCACGGTTCTCCGGGGCCATAGCAGCAATAAAACGAAGATGTTCAGGCTCCATCACCAGAATCAGATCGGATTTTTGCAGCAAGCTGCGCGTCAGCTTGCGCCCCACGTGATCGTCTAGCGAGACACCATGATGCCAGGCGACATCCTGAGCAACCGCATCTGCCGGATGTCCCTCAAGACCGAAAATACCTGCTGAGGTCACCTGTTTCCCGGGTAATTGCTGACGCAACAGCCGCTCCCCCATCGGGGAGCGGCAAATATTGCCCGTGCAAACCACTAAGATTGAGTTGAACATTATTGCGGCCAGGATCGGATGTAACGAACCGTTTCGGTCAGGTCATGTACGCCACTGATGGTCGGCACAAGCTGTGTAATAACGCGATTCCAGCGCGACAACGGTGCCGTTGTCACGTAGACAATGTCATACGGCTCGAGCTGGAATTCAGTGCCCAATACCATCGCCGACGCATCTTTCGCATTGAGCTGATAGATTTTCGCAATGATGTCCGTCTGGCTTTTTTGATGCACTGAGCGAATGACAAAAATGCCGGTTGCATCAGCCATGTTCTGGTTCAGACCGCCCGCATTGCCCAGCGCTTCCGCCAGCGTCATCCCACTGCGATCCATCTTCAACGTGCTCTGCTTAACCACTTCGCCCATGACAAAGACTTTCAGGGCATCATTACGCGGTACAAACAGGATATCGCCAGGATAGAGCAGTTTGTTTTGTGTTAAATCGCCGAGTTGCATCAGGGCATACAGCGAAAGGCGGGAATCCTGGCCATTATGGGTGAGAACGACATTGCGCCAGTCGGCATCCGCTGAAAGACCGCCAGCGGCATTGACCGCGTCCATCACGGTCAAGGGGATGTTGGTGATGGGTTGTTGGCCAGATTTCGCAACTTCTCCCGTCACGTAGGCTTTTTGCGAACGGAAAGAGGCAATGCTGACATCCACCTGGGGGCTCTCAATGAATTTATCCAGTCTCGCGGTAATCTCTTCACGAACCTGCGAAACCGTTTTTCCTGCCACATGCAGTTTCCCAACGTAGGGATAAAAAAGCGTACCGTCCGCGTTGACCCAGTTTCCCGCATCACTCGCGCTACGGTACTGCCCTGCTGGCGTCGTCAACTCAGGATGATCCCAGACGGTGACCGTCAGGATGTCACCGGTGCCGATTCGGTATTCCCAGTTTTTCACCTGCTCATCCAGATTAGGATTTGCCTGAGATTTCGATACGGGCGGACGCAATTGTTCTATCAACACTGGGGTCAGTGGATAAATTTCCACGTGTTTATCAAGCTGATAATATTTATCTTCTGTTGCAATAACATTTTTCCCGGTCATGGCTAAATCCTGGCCTGGTGAAAATACACAGCCTGTTAACTGGCTTATTGCAAGAAATAAAAAGGAAAATGCCGTTGTGTTTTTCATTTATATAAACATATCTTTTATCGTTGTACTTATCGTACGAACAACAATTTTATTTAATAAAAATAATCATATAATTCATTGAATTAAATGAATCATAATGTGTTAATAAAGAGTTTTTTCTACGCAGTAACCAGATACTGAATCGTCTAAGCCGACCTGCTCTATGGGGCCGGGAATCAAACGTCATAACATGTCGTGCCGGGCCGATATTAAATGTTCCACAGTGGGAAAGCATGCGCTTAACGGTCCAATTTTGAAGTCGCGGTGCGTTTTCAGAATTAATTAATAAATTGATAAATACATTAAATATAAAATACAGATATCATTCACGACCGTTATATGCATTCTTTGTTGTGACTACACAAAACCGTTCAGTTTTGTTACATTTTTTTTCAAACACACCATGTTTTGATACTTAAAATGGACTGTCTGCCGCGCATACTGAAACCCGCAGACAAAATGTATCTGTAACGATATTACTGGAGAAAAAATGGCTAAGCGTAAATTGCTGCTTCTGGGTGTACTACTGTCTCTGGCGGGTTCCGCATTTTCTGCTCCGCAAACGGCTGCAGCACCTTCTGGCATCAAAGCCTATGAAGAACAAGAGTTCATCGCTGACTTCACTAAATTCAAGATTGGCGACACGGCGCCAGCGCAGTATCAAACGCCCGAGTACACCATCAAACAGTACCAGCTGCGTAACCTGCCAGCGCCGGATGCCGGAACACACTGGACCTACATGGGTGAGAACTACGTGCTGATTGGCGATGCCGATGGAAAAATCCATAAGGCCTATAACGGAGATATCTTCTATCACCGCTAATACGATCCTGGTTCGTGCCTGGCAGGAGAGCGATCGTCCTTTCCTGCGCACGATTTACCTGCATGCCCGGCGCGACGCCTGGCCATGGTTGAACGGTGCGGAATGGCAGCTTGAGGACTTTGACGCCGCAATCCTGGACGAAGAGGTTTGGGTGGCGGTGCAGGACGGGCATCGACTTGGCTTCGCCTCCGTCTGGACGAACGATAATTTTCTGCACAACCTGTTTGTTGACCCGCAGTTTCAGAGCCTGGGCGTCGGGCATGTGTTGCTGGAACAGGTGCAGAAAACGTTTACCAGTACGGGTTCGCTTAAGTGTCTGGTCAAGAATGCGCGTGCTATTGCGTTTTACCAGCGACACGGCTGGCACATCGAGGCGACGGGTGATTCTCCGGACGGAGAGTATTATCTGATGCATTATCGGCTTGGGTAAAGTCAGGTGGCGCTTCGCTTACCTGACCTACAAACCCAAACTCCGTAGGCCGGGTAAGGCGAAGCCGCCACCCGGCACTGAAGCGCAGAGGAATTACACCGCGCGGAACGCGATTTCGCTCGGAATGACTTCACCCTGCCAGTAAAGCTGCGCCGCAACGCGCCCCGCCAGCTGACGATACATATCCGCAAATTCGCTGTCCGGACGGCTCACCACGGTTGGTTTACCGCTGTCCAGATCTTCACGCAGCGTGATGTGCAGCGGCATCTGCCCCAGCAGTTGAGTGTGATACTGCGCCGCCAGCTTCTCCGCACCACCGGTACCGAAAATAGGCTCATGGTGTCCGCAGTTGCTGCAGATATGCATGCTCATGTTCTCAACGATACCCAGCACCGGTACTTCCACCTTCTCGAACATCACGATGCCCTTTTTGGCGTCGATCAGCGCGATATCCTGCGGCGTGGTCACGACGACCGCTCCCGTTACCGGAATGTTCTGCGCCAGGGTCAGCTGAATGTCGCCCGTGCCCGGCGGCATGTCCAGCACCAGATAATCCAGATCCGGCCACATGGTTTCCTGCAGCATCTGCATCAGCGCCTTGCTGGCCATCGGGCCGCGCCAGACCATCGCGTTATCGTCGGTGACCAGATAACCAATCGAGTTGGTTGCCAGACCGTGCACCATGATTGGCGCCATGTGGGTGCCGTCCGGCGAGGTTGGACGCTGGTTTTCCGCGCCCAGCATGTTTGGAATGGACGGGCCATAAATGTCCGCATCCAGAATACCGACTTTTGCCCCTTCCGCTGCCAGCGCGAGCGCCAGGTTTACAGCCGTGGAGGATTTACCCACCCCACCCTTGCCCGAGCTGACGGCAATAATGTTTTTTACGCCGTTCACGCCAGGCTGGTTTTTCACGCGCTTCAGCGTGGCGATACTGTGGCTCAGCTTCCAGTCGATCGCCTTCGCACCGGTGATGCGCAGCAGCTCCGAGCTGGTTTGCTCTTTCAGCGCGTCGAAGGCGCTGGTCCAGACGAACGGCATCTGCAGCTCAATGTGCAGCGTATCGTCCAGCCAGGCAACGTGGTGTAACGCCTTCAGCGTCGTAAGATTGTGCTTCAGGGTTGGATGCTGAAAGTTAGCCAGCGTCCCGGCGACCATTGCTCGTAAGGCTTCCGGTGATTTGGCCTGGGATTGAGAACTCATCCCGACTCCTTTGTTCTTGTGAATAAGACCTTAGATGACAAGTTTACCTGAAAGGCCGTGGTTTGTGCTTACTTAATAATGCCCCTTTTGGTAATATCAAAAACCCTTTTCACAGTTAAAAGAAGTAATGCCTACTATGACTCAAGTCGCGAAAAAAATTCTGGTAACGTGCGCACTGCCGTACGCCAACGGCTCAATCCACCTCGGCCACATGCTGGAGCATATCCAGGCTGATGTCTGGGTCCGTTACCAGCGAATGCGCGGCCACGAGGTTAACTTCATCTGTGCGGACGATGCTCACGGCACGCCGATCATGCTGAAAGCGCAGCAGCTGGGGATTTCCCCGGAGCAGATGATTGCCGAAATGAGTCAGGAGCATCAAACTGATTTTGCTGGCTTTGACATCAGCTATGACAACTATCACTCCACGCACAGCGACGAAAACCGCGAGCTGTCGGAGCTGATCTACACCCGTCTGAAAGAGAACGGTTTTATCAAAAACCGCACCATCTCTCAGCTGTACGATCCGGAAAAAGGCATGTTCCTGCCGGACCGCTTCGTCAAAGGCACCTGTCCGAAATGTAAATCCCCGGACCAGTACGGCGATAACTGCGAAGTGTGCGGCGCGACCTACAGCCCGACCGAGCTTATCGAGCCGAAATCCGTGGTATCCGGTGCAACGCCTGTGATGCGTGACTCCGAGCACTTCTTCTTCGACCTGCCGTCCTTCAGCGAAATGCTGCAGGCATGGACCCGCAGCGGCGCGCTGCAGGAGCAGGTTGCGAACAAGATGCAGGAGTGGTTCGAATCCGGCCTGCAGCAGTGGGATATCTCCCGCGATGCGCCGTACTTCGGTTTCGAAATCCCGAACGCGCCGGGCAAATACTTCTACGTCTGGCTGGACGCACCAATCGGCTACATGGGCTCCTTCAAGAACCTGTGCGACAAGCGTGGCGACACCGTCAGCTTCGATGAATACTGGAAGAAAGATTCCACGGCCGAGCTGTACCACTTCATCGGTAAAGACATCGTTTATTTCCACAGCCTGTTCTGGCCAGCGATGCTGGAAGGCAGCAACTTCCGCAAGCCAACCAACCTGTTCGTTCACGGCTACGTGACGGTGAACGGCGCGAAGATGTCCAAATCTCGCGGTACGTTCATCAAGGCCAGCACCTGGCTGAACCACTTCGACGCGGACAGCCTGCGCTACTACTACACGGCGAAGCTCTCTTCCCGCATCGACGACATCGACCTGAACCTGGAAGATTTCGTGCAGCGCGTGAACGCGGACATCGTCAACAAGGTGGTGAACCTGGCGTCCCGTAACGCGGGCTTTATCGCCAAGCGTTTTGACGGCGTGATGGCGGCTGAACTGGCTGACCCTGCCCTGTACCAAACCTTCACTGACGCAGCGGCGACCATTGGCGAAGCCTGGGAAGCGCGCGAGTTCGGTAAAGCGGTGCGTGAAATCATGGCCCTGGCTGACCTGGCGAACCGCTATGTCGACGAGCAGGCCCCGTGGGTTGTCGCGAAACTGGAAGGCCGCGATGCGGACCTTCAGGCCATCTGCTCCATGGGCATCAACCTGTTCCGCGTGCTGATGACATACCTGAAGCCGGTTCTGCCGCAGCTGGCAGCCCGCGCTGAAGCGTTCCTGAACACCGAACTGACCTGGGATGCCATCCAGCAACCGCTGCTTGGCCACAAGGTGAACACCTTCAAGGCGCTGTATAACCGCATCGAAATGAAGCAGGTTGAAGCTCTGGTGGAAGCCTCTAAAGAAGAGGTGAAGGCGGCTGCGGCACCAGTCACCGGCCCACTGGCAGACGATCCGATTCTGGAAACCATCACCTTCGATGATTTCGCGAAAGTCGACCTGCGCGTGGCGCTGATCGAAAACGCTGAGTTTGTGGAAGGCTCTGACAAGCTGCTGCGCCTGACGCTGGATCTGGGCGGCGAGAAGCGCAACGTCTTCTCCGGCATCCGTTCAGCGTATCCGGACCCGCAGGTGCTGATCGGTCGTCAGACCGTAATGGTGGCGAACCTGGCACCGCGCAAAATGCGCTTCGGCATCTCCGAGGGGATGGTGATGGCTGCAGGCCCTGGCGGGAAAGATATCTTCCTGTTAAGCCCTGACGAAGGCGCGAAGCCGGGTCAGCAGGTGAAATAACAAAAAAGCCGGAGATAATCTCCGGCTTTTTTTTGCCCGGCGGCGCTACGCTTGCACGGGCCTACGGGTTTTGTAGGCCGGGTAAGGCGAAGCCGCCACCCGGCAAAAATCACGCCTTCGGGTGATGCACCCGGTGGGTCAGCCCGCGCAGGAAATTACGCAAAAACTGGTCGCCGCACTCGCGGTAGTTTTTATGGTCCGGCGCGCGCATCATGGCGGTCACTTCCGGCACCGACACGCGGTATTTTTGCTCGGTCATGATCGCGACAATATCGTCCGTTTTCAGCGAGAACGCGATGCGCAGCTTTTTCAGCACCGTGTTGTTGTTCACGCGACGCTCCAGCGCCAGCTCGGGCGCGGCCGGATCTTTGCCACGCTTATCGTAAATCAGGCCGTTCAGGAAACCCGACAGAATGATGTCGGGGCAGCGAACAAACCCCTCTTCGTCTTCTTTGGTCATCCAGGTATCGAAACCCGCAGACGTGGCTTCCATGTCGGACAACGCAAGAATGCGCACCATGTCGTTATTGTTTGCTTTCAGGGTGTAGCGCAGGCTACGAAGAATGTCATTACTAATCATGAGTGCCTTTCACTGTCGATGATGCAATGGCGCGCAGTGTACCAGTTTTACAGGCCAATCGCCTCTTTCAAACTCTTCAGGTAGCGACGGCTGACGGGCACCGTTTGCCCGGCACGCAGCACCAGTTCGGCCTGGCCGTTATCTTCCAGGCGGATCTCCTTCAGGTGCGCCATGTTCACCAGATACTGACGATGGCAGCGGATCAGCGGCGTACGGCTCTCCAGGGTGCGAAGCGTCAGCTCGGTAAAGCCTTCATTTCCCTCCGCGCTGGTGACAAACACCCCGCTCAGACGGCTGCTGACGAAGGCCACGTCATCCATCTGCAGGAGATAAATGCGGCTGTGCCCGGTGCAGGGGATAAACTTCAGCGGCTGCTGGTTTTCCGGCAGCAGCGTCATATCCTGCACGGTGCGCTCCTGGCGTAAACGGGTGAGCGTTTTATCCAGCCGCTTCTCTTCAATCGGTTTCAGCAGATAATCAAAGGCATGTTCTTCAAATGCCTTCACGGCATATTCATCAAACGCTGTCAGAAAGACGATATAGGGGCGGTGCTCAGGATCAAGCATCCCGACCATCTCCAGCCCGCTGATGCGCGGCATCTGAATGTCGAGGAACAGCACGTCCGGACGCAGTTTGTGCACCGCACCGATGGCCTCAATGGCGTTTGCGCACTCACCCACCACCTCGATATCACTCTGCTCCTGCAATAGCACGCGCAGGTTTTCCCGTGCCAGCGGCTCGTCATCCACAATCAGCACTCTCAGCATGCGTTTTCCTCCAGCGGCAGTCGTAAGGTGATACGGGTAAATCGGTCGGGTTCACAGGCGACGGTAATGCCACAGTCGTCACCGAAGTGCGCACGCAGGCGTTTATCCACCAGGCTCATCCCTAACCCACCCGAGGCGGAAGGGACGTAGAGCCCGGCGTTATCTTCAATATCCAGCACCAGATGGTGGTTAAACTGGGTAGCAGAAATGGTGATCTCCCCGATGCCCAGCAGCTGCGATGTACCGTGCTTGATGGCATTTTCTACGATAGGCTGAAGGGTAAAAGCCGGAAGATGCTGGTACGCCAGCGCGTCCGGGACGGAGAGCGACACCTGCAGGCGAGACTGAAAGCGTGCCTGTTCAATCTGCAGGTACGCGTTAACATGCTCAATCTCGTCGGCCAGGGTCACGATTTCGGAAGGCCGTTTTAGGTTCTTGCGGAAAAAGGTCGACAAAAACTGCACCAGCTGCGCGGCCTGATCGCTGTCGCGGCGGATCACCGCCTTCAGCGTATTAAGCGCGTTAAACAGGAAATGCGGATTGACCTGGGCGTGCAGGAGTTTGATCTCTGACTGCGTCAGCAGCGCTTTCTGCCGTTCATACTGCCCGGCGAGGATTTGCGCGGACAGCAGCTGGGCAATCCCCTCCCCCAGCGTGCGGTTGATCGAGCTGAACAGGCGGTTTTTCGCTTCGTAGAGCTTAATCGTTCCCATCACCCGCTGATTTTCACCGCGTAGCGGGATCACCAGCGTCGAGCCAAGCTTGCACTGCGGATGAAGCGAGCAGCGGTAGGGGATCTCATTCCCGTCGGCATACACCACTTCACCGGTTTCAATGGCGCGCAGGGTATAGGTTGATGAGATCGGTTTGCCCGGCAGATGGTGGTCGTCTCCGGTACCGGTAAACGCCAGCAGCTTTTCGCGGTCGGTAATGGCGACGGCACCGATATCCAGCTCCTTGTAGAGCACCTGTGCCACCTTCATGCTGTTTTCTTCGTTAAATCCCTGACGAAGGATCCCCTCCGTTGAGGCTGCAACTTTCAGGGCCGTCGCGGAAAACGCCGAGGTGTATTTCTCAAACATGGCGCGCTTGTCGAGCAGAATACGCATAAACAGCGCCGCGCCCACGGTATTGGTCACCATCATCGGAGCTGCAATATTGCTCACCAGGTGCAGCGCATCGTCAAACGGACGGGCAATCAGCAGGATAATCGCCATCTGCGCCATCTCTGCCACGAAGGTAATCGCACCGGCGGTAAGCGGGCTAAAGACCTTATCCGGACGGCCGCGTTTGATCATGTAGCTGTGGACAAGGCCACCCAGCAGTCCTTCGACGATCGTGGAGATCATACAGCTCAGCGCCGTCATGCCGCCCATGGAATAGCGGTGCAGACCGCCGGTAAGCCCAACAAGGCCGCCGACAACGGGACCGCCAAGCAGGCCGCCCATCACCGCACCGATGGCGCGCGTATTGGCAATGGAATCTTCGATATGGAGACCAAAGTAGGTCCCCATAATGCAGAAAATGGAGAAGGTCACATAGCAAAGCAGCTTGTGCGGCAGACGGACGGTGACCTGCATCAGCGGAATGAACAGGCGCGTTTTACTCATCAGCCAGGCGATGACAAGAAACACACACATCTGCTGAAGCAACAACAGCACCAGATTAAACTCGTACATACAAAAAACCGCACATTCTAAAAACGCGTAACATACACTGATGCAGGTAAACTTTCTTTGAAGCGCGCCAAAAAAGCTGCAAATCGTGTCGGTCATCACAGCTTTTGCCGAACATCGCGCATGCTTCGCATTATTTGTTCAAAAAACGATCAATCCTTCCTGGTTCGGCAAAGTGGGTCTACAGTTAAGCTGGGGACGCGTAAGCCAGGGGGCGAATATGGCGCTTTACACAATAGGTGAAGTGGCACTCCTTTGTGATATCAATCCCGTTACCCTACGGGCGTGGCAGCGACGGTATGGATTACTTAAACCGCAGAGAACGGACGGTGGGCATCGTCTGTTCAACGAGGCCGATATCGACCGGATCCGCGAGATAAAAAGCTGGATCGACAACGGTGTGCAGGTCGGCAAAGTGAAATCCTTGCTTAGCCATGACGATCCGGACACCCAGCATCTCTGGCGCGAGCAACAGGAAGCACTGCTGCGGCTCCTGCAGGCAGGTAACCTGCAGCGCCTGCGCGCGTGGATAAAAGATCAAGGGCGTGATTATCCCGCACAAACGCTGATCACCCATCTTTTCATTCCGCTCCGTCGACGCCTTCAGTGCCAACAGTCTACCCTGCAGGCGCTGCTCAGCATGCTCGACGGCGTGCTGATCAACTATATTGCCGTCTGCCTTGCCTCGGCGAAGAACAAGGCCGGAAAAGATGCGCTGGTGGTTGGCTGGAACGTGCACGACACCACGCGTCTGTGGCTGGAAGCCTGGATTGCCACCCAAAAAGGCTGGCGCGTGGATGTGCTCGCGCACTCGCTGGCCCAGCTACGGCCCGAGTTTTTTGACGGTCAGACCCTGCTGGTCTGGTGTGGCGAAGTGCCCTCCGCCTCGCAGCAACAGCTGCTGACGGAATGGCGCGAGAATGGTTATCCGGTTTATTCCCTGGGCCCGGATGAGCCATAACGGCATTTAATGGTTCATTAACAGCTGCGCTTCACCGTATAATTGTTCCGTTAACAACAGGAGCACATGATGAAGGCAACTAAACTGGCGGTAATTACCCTTTTTGTCCTGATGGCCGTAAGCGGTATCGGCGGCGTGATGCTGGCGGGTTACTCGTTTATCGTCCGTGGCGGTGTCGGCTGAGATACAGCGCCAGGCGCTCGAAAAGGCGATCGACCACAATCGCCGCCAGCGCAACCAGTAGCGCGCCCTGAATAATGTAGGCCGTATTAAATCCGCTTAAGCCGATAATAATTGGCGTCCCCAGCGTGTTTGCCCCCACCGTCGAGGCGATTGTCGCCGTACCGATGTTGATAATCACCGACGTGCGGATCCCGGCGATAATGACCGGTGCCGCGAGCGGGAGTTCAACCTTGCGCAACCGCTGCCAGGCGCTCATGCCCATCCCTTCTGCTACGCTCAGCACCGATGCGGGCACCGCCGCCATACCGGCCAGGGTTCCCTGAAGTATCGGCAATACCCCGTATAAAATCAGCGCAATAATCGCTGGCTGCTGCCCAAAGCCAATAACCGGTACCGCAATCGCCAGTACCGCCACCGGCGGAAACGTCTGACCGATCGCCGCAATCGTCTCCACCAGCGGACGAAACTCACGTCCCGATGGCCTTGTCACCGCGATCCCTGCCCCCACACCGAGGACGATGGCAATGACGCTTGAGATCGTCACCAGCCAGGCGTGCGCCAGCGCAAGGTTAATAAAACTCTCCTGCTGATAGACCGGTCGCGGCAGGCCAGGAAAGAGCGAACTGAACAGCGCCGCACTGTGCGGCATCAGAAAGAGCAGGCCGACGAAGAGCAGCGCCAGCCAGAGCAGCGGATCACGCATGACCTTCACGCGTCACCTCCCCGGCCAGCAAATCGCGAAAGTGCAATGCACCACAGGTTGTTCCCTGGCTGTTGGTCACCGGCAGGATCTCACATTGTCTGGCGACGAAAGCAGACAGCGCATCCCTCAGGCTCATCTGCTCCTGTAACGGTTCTCCGCTTAGCGGCGCATCCTGTCGGCGCATATAATCGCCAACGGTGCGCAAAGAGAGCAGCCTGACGCCCAGCTCGCTGCGGCCAAAAAATTCGCGCACAAAGTCGTTCTTCGGCTGGCTCAACAGCGCAAGCGGCGTGCCCTGCTGTACCACCTCACCGTGGTCCATCAGCACCAGATGGTCAGCCAGGCGCAGCGCCTCATCAATGTCGTGCGTCACAAGGATAATGGTGCGCCCCAGAATGCGGTGGATGCGGGTCATCTCCGCCTGCAGCGCACCGCGTGTGACCGGATCCAGCGCGCCAAAAGGTTCATCCATCAGCAACACCTGCGGATTGGCCGCCAGCGCGCGCGCGACCCCAACACGCTGCTGCTGTCCGCCGGAAAGCTGATGCGGGTAGCGGTCACGCAGTGTCGGCTCTAATCCCAGCAGGGCCATCAGCTCATCTACCCGCGCATGGGTTTTCGCCCGCGTCCATTTTTCCAGCTGCAGCACGGTGGCGATGTTCTGCGCCACGGTCCAGTGGGGGAACAGCCCGATAGACTGAATGGCATAGCCCATACGACGGCGCAACTCCAGCACCGGCAGGCTGCGGATCTCTTCCCCGGCAAAGCGAATCATCCCGCTGTCGTGCTCAACCAGCCGGTTGATCATCTTCAGGGTGGTGGATTTTCCCGACCCCGATGTGCCGATCAATACCGAAAATGCCCCCTCGGCAAAATGCAGATTCAGGTGGCTTGCCGCCGGACGACCGGCAAAGGTTTTACTGACATCATGAAATTCAATCATTGGCTCTTCTCCCGAGCAGCGCGAGCCACAGGGCAAATAACGCATCCAAAACAACCGCCAGCGCGATAGTGGGCACCACGCCCAATAAGACCAGGTCCAGCGCGCTGCTGAGCAGCCCCTGGAATACCAGCGCACCAAAACCGCCCGCGCCAATGAGCGCTGCAATCACCGCCATCCCCACGGTTTGCACCGTCACCACCCGCAAGCTGCGAATTAACAGCGGAAGTGCAAGGGGTAACTGTATTTTCCAGAAACACTGCCGCGCGCTCATCCCCATCGCATGAGCGCTTTCCAGCACGTCCGGCGCAACCTGGCTTAAGCCCGCCACCACACCGCGCACCAGCGGCAGCAGCGCATAGAGCACCAGCGCGATCAGCGCGGGCGTGAGTCCGGTACCGGCAATGCCGATGTCCCCCAACGCGGGAAATGACCTCGCCAGACCGGCCAGCGGAGCAATGAGCAATCCAAACAGGGCCACGGAGGGAACCGTCTGAATGACGTTGAGAACGGTAAACACGCTCCCCTGTCGCGCCGGATGGCGATAGCACCAGATGCCCAGCGGGACGCCCAGAAGCAGCGCCGGGAAAAGCGTGCCAAAGAGGATCGTCAGATGTTGCGAGAGCGCGTCATCAAACACCTCCTGGCGATTGGCGTACTCTTTTAACAACGAGAGATTATTCAGCTCACCGCTAAACAGGAGGACCAGAGGGATGAGCCAGATTTGCGCGTTCAGCAGCCAACGCCAGACGGGTACTGGCGTCAGGCGGCGAATGGCATCGCTACAGGCCAGCAGGCAGAGCGCCATCCACAGCCACAAACCGCTGCCGATGGACGTTCGCGCCAGCGGGCTTTCCGCAGACATCATGAGCGTCGCCGACTGCCCTGCGCTCCAGAACAGCCCCAAAAAAAGGGCTTCACAGAGGAGCAGCGTCAGCCAGTGCGCGGCACGTCCTGACCAGAGCGACAGGACGACGGCCGCGCCCAGCGCCACCGACAGCAGCGCGGGCGAAAACGACCAAATCTGCCAGAGTGCGCGCCCTTCACCCGACATCAGCCGGTTAGGCGCAACGTTCACAAAAGGTAACGCGACCGCCGCGATGGCCACACAGGCCAGCAGCAGCAGCACGCGGTTATGACATTGTATTGGCACAGCTTTATCCTGTTACTTCACAAGCCCTTGTTGTTTCAGGAAGTCGGCCGCCACTTTTTTGGCATCCAGTCCCTCAACGGCAATGCTGGCGTTCAGCTGCTGCAGCGTTTTTTCATCCAGTTTTTCAAAGACCGGTTTGAGCCATTCTGCAATATCCGGGTAGGCTTTCAGCACCGCTTCGCGCACTACCGGGGTCGGGGCGTAAATCGGCTGGACGCCTTTCGGGTCGGTCAGGGTTTGCAGTCCAAGGGCCGCAACCGGGCCGTCGGTGCCGTAGGCCATTGCGGCATTCACGCCGGAGGTTCGCTGCGCCGCGGCTTTGATGGTCACTGCCGTATCACCGCCTGCCAGAGAGAGCAGCTGGGACTGGTCAAGCTTGAAGTCGTAGGCTTTTTCGAACGCAGGCAGCGCGTCAGGACGTTCGATAAATTCAGCCGACGCAGCGAGTTTGAAATCGCCCTTCTCTTTCAGGTAGCGGCTGAGATCCGCGAGCGAGGTCAGCTTGCCCTTCTCCGCCACGTCCTTGCGCACCGCAATGGTCCAGGTGTTGTTCGCAGGCGCAGGCGTCAGCCAGACCAGCTTGTTCTGCTCCGCGTCCAGCTTTTTGACCTTCTCATAGCCCGCTTTGGCGTTTTTCCACGCCGCATCGTTCTCATCTTTGAAGAAGAATGCGCCGTTGCCGGTGTATTCCGGGTAGATATCCAGCTCGCCGGAGGTAATCGCACCGCGCACGACGGGCGTTGTACCGAGCTGAACTTTGTTGACCGTTTTGACCCCGTGGCTCTCAAGCACCTGCAAAATAATATTGCCGAGCAGCGCCCCTTCGGTATCAATCTTTGATCCCACTTTGACAGGCTCAGCCGCCTGAAGCGGCAGGCTAAGCGCGGCCAGTAACACCGCAGAGCCTAACATCCCCTTTTTAATCGTCATTCCGCTGTCCTCATTTTTTTATCGCCTTTTTCAGAGGCTTGAGAGAAAAGCGTAGCTTAAAACGGCGTGTTTAACCGTCAAAATGCCTTTTTAGCATAAGGTAAGACGCATCCCCCGTGAGGTGGGGGATGCGAAGGAAGGGAAGATTACTGCAGTTCGAACTCGCCTTTATTCACCCGGGCAGAATCCACGCCGATGAATACGTTAAACTTGCCGGGTTCCACAACGTATTTCATCTGCTGGTTCCAGAACTTCAGCGCATCGACGTCAATCGGGAAGCTTACGGTTTTGGTTTCGCCAGGCTTGAGTGACACCTTGTCGAAACCGCGCAGCTGCTTCACCGGACGGCTCATGGACGCGGTAACATCCTGAACGTACATCTGGATCACCGTCGCGCCTTCGCGCTTGCCGGTATTGGTCACGTCCACGCTGGCGGTGACCTTGCCGTCACGCTTCATAGTAGGCGCTGACATTTTCACGTCAGAGACCTTAAAGGTGGTGTAGCTCAGACCGTAACCAAACGGATACAGCGGGCCGTTGGCTTCGTCGAAGTAGCGCGAGGTGTACTTGTTCGGCTTGTCGGCGTTATACGGACGACCGGTGTTCAGGTGGCTGTAGTACACCGGGATCTGCCCGACAGAGCGCGGGAAGGACATCGGCAGCTTGCCCGACGGGTTGTAATCGCCAAACAGCACGTCAGCAATAGCGTTACCGCCTTCAGTACCGGCGAACCAGGTTTCCAGAATCGCATCAGCCTGCTGGTCTTCTTTCACCAGCGCCAGCGGACGGCCGTTCATCAGCACCAGCACCAGCGGTTTGCCGGTGGCCTTCAGGGCAGCGATCAGATCGCGCTGGCTTTGCGGAATGGTGATATCGGTACGGCTGGAGGCCTCGTGCGCCATCCCCTGCGCTTCCCCCACGACCGCGACAACGACGTCAGACTGTTTGGCGGTGTTAACCGCTTCGTCGATCATCTCTTTCGGCGTGCGCGGATCGACCTTCACCGCTTCCTCGTACTGATTGAGGAAGGTGACGATGTCTTTATCGTCGGTGACGTTTGCGCCTTTGGCGTACACCACTTTCGCGTTTTCACCGACGGCATTTTTAATGCCGGTCAGCACGGTGACGGACTGATCCGCCACGCCAGCCGCAGACCAGCTGCCCATCACGTCGCGCTTGCTGTCGGCCAGCGGGCCCACCACGGCGATGGTGCCGGATTTTTTCAGCGGCAGCGTGTCGAGGCGGTTTTTCAGCAGCACCAGGCTTTCGCGCGCCACTTCACGCGCCTCTTTGCGGTGCAGACGGCTTTCGGCATTGGTGTCAGCCGGGTCAGAGTCCTTCGGTCCAAGATGGCTGTAAGGATCGTTAAACAGCCCCATGTCATATTTCACGTTCAGCACGTGGCGCGTGGCATCGTCCAGCTCCGCCATCGTCACCTTGCCGCTCTTCACCAGCCCCGGCAGGTATTTGCTGTAGTACTCGTCGCTCATGCTCATGTTGATGCCGGACTTGAGCGCCACGCGCACCGCATCTTCCGGATCGGACGCCGTGCCGTGTTTAATTAGCTCTTTAATCGCGCCGTGGTCAGAGACGGTAATGCCCTTAAAGCCCCACTGGTCGCGCAGCACGTCTTTCAGCAGCCAGGAATCGGACGTCGCTGGCGTGCCGTTCAGCGAGTTCAGCGCCACCATCACCGCGCCGCTGCCCGCATCCAGACCGGCCTTGTACGGCGGCATGTAGTCGTTGAACAGGCGCTGCGGGCTCATGTCGACGGTGTTGTACTCTTTACCGCCTTCAACCGCGCCATACGCGGCGAAGTGCTTCACGCTGGTCATCACCGAGTAGCGGTCGGCCGGGCTTTTGCCCTGCATCGCTTCCACCATGGTTTTACCCATTGTGGCCGTTAAATACGTATCTTCACCAAAGCCTTCCGACGCGCGGCCCCAGCGCGGATCGCGGGAGACATCGACCATCGGCGCCCAGGTCATGTTCAGGCCGTCGTCCGCTGCTTCATACGCCGACACGCGCCCGACCGTTTTCACCGCGTCGAGGTTAAAGGAGGAGGCTAACCCGAGGCTAATCGGGAAGACGGTACGCTGGCCGTGCAGCACGTCGTAGGCAAAGAAGAGAGGGATCTTCAGGCGGCTGAGTTCCATCACCTGATCCTGCATTTTACGGATATCCTGACGGGTGACGGTGTTAAAAATCGCCCCCACCTGGCTCTCTTTGATCATCTCACGGATGGCCTCTTTCGGGTTATCCGGGCCGACGCTGATAAGACGCAGCTGACCGATTTTCTCATCAACCGTCATCTTTTTGAGCAATTCCGTGACAAACGCGTCGCGGGCTTCAGGCGTGAGCGGGTGATTACCAAACAAATCCTCTGCGAGCGCAGGTTGCAGCGCCAGGCTGACGGCGACACCTACAGAACATAGCCATTTCATGTCGTTATACTCTCTCATCAATAACCGCCGGACGATCTCGGCCATACCGTGCGAAAAGCGCAGTGTGCCACAAACCCTTTGAACCTTGCAGGGTTATTCTCTGATTTTTCTCGTGAATACTCGACCGCTTAACAGTTAATCGCGCTATGCTTTACAGCGAGAAATTTGCCCCACCACAAGGAGTGGAAGATGTCTTCTGTTCGAACTGACGATAACAATACTTTTATTAACGAACTGTCGCGCCTGGTTGGTCACTCTCACCTGCTTACTGACCCGGCTAAAACCGCCCGCTACCGCAAGGGTTTCCGTTCCGGCCAGGGCGACGCGCTGGCGGTGGTCTTCCCCGGCACGCTGCTTGAGCTGTGGCGCGTGCTGAGCGCCTGCGTCGCCGCCGACAAGATTATTTTAATGCAGGCCGCCAATACCGGCCTGACCGAAGGCTCCACGCCGAACGGCAATGATTACGATCGTGACATCGTGATTATCAGCACCCTGCGCCTCGACAAACTTCACCTGCTGGACAAAGGCGAACAGGTGCTGGCCTTCCCCGGCACCACGCTCTACACGCTGGAAAAAGCGCTTAAGCCGCTGGGACGCGAGCCACACTCGGTGATCGGCTCCTCCTGTATTGGCGCGTCGGTGATCGGCGGGATCTGCAATAACTCCGGCGGCTCGCTGGTGCAGCGCGGCCCGGCGTATACCGAGATGTCGCTCTATGCCCGCATCGACGAAAACGGCAAGCTGACGCTGGTGAACCATCTGGGTATCGATCTCGGCGTGACGCCGGAGCAGATCCTGAGCAAGCTTGACGATGACCGCGTGAAGGACGAAGACGTTCAGCACGATGGCCGCCACGCGCACGATCATGATTACGTCACCCGCGTGCGGGATATCGACGCCGACACCCCGGCACGCTATAACGCTGACCCGGACCGTCTGTTTGAATCCTCCGGCTGCGCGGGCAAGCTCGCCGTTTTTGCCGTACGTCTTGATACCTTCCCGGCAGAGAAAAAGCAGCAGGTGTTTTACATCGGCACCAATCAGCCCGAGGTGTTGACCGAAATCCGTCGTCATATTCTGGGCGAATTTACCCACCTGCCGGTCGCGGGCGAATATATGCACCGGGATATATACGACATCGCCGAGCGCTACGGGAAAGACACCTTCCTGATGATCGACAAGCTCGGCACCGACAAAATGCCGTTCTTCTTCACCATGAAGGGCCGCACCGACGCGATGCTCGATAAAGTGACGCTGTTCAAACCGCACTTCACCGACCGCTTTATGCAGAAGCTGGGCAACGTTTTTCCGGCGCATTTACCGGAGCGAATGAAAACCTGGCGCGATAAGTATGAGCACCACCTGCTGCTGAAGATGGCCGGAGACGGGATTGCTGAAGCACAAAACTGGCTGACCGAGTTCTTCAAGACGGCTGAGGGTGATTTCTTTGCCTGCACGCCGGAAGAAGGCAGCAAAGCCTTCCTGCATCGTTTCGCCGCCGCAGGCGCAGCCATCCGTTATCAGGCGGTGCATTCCGAAGAGGTGGAAGATATTCTGGCGCTGGATATCGCCCTGCGACGCAACGATACCGAATGGTTTGAGCACCTGCCGCCGGAGATCGACAGTAAGCTGGTGCACAAGCTCTATTACGGCCACTTTATGTGCTACGTCTTCCATCAGGACTACATCGTTAAAAAAGGCGTCGACGCGCACGCGCTTAAAGAGCAGATGCTCGCCCTGTTACATGAACGTGGCGCGCAATATCCTGCAGAACACAACGTCGGGCATCTTTATAAAGCGCCTGACGCACTTAAGCAGTTTTATCGCGAGAATGACCCTACAAATAGTATGAATCCCGGCATTGGTAAGACAACGCGGAAGAAATACTGGAAAGAAGAGGCAGATGCGGAGCAGCCCATAACGCAAGCATCTGATTAATTCATACAGCCATATTTGAGAGATTGTTAAGCGCTCCTTAATCGTACTAGAGTAGCGATCTGTCGCCGGAGAGACGTTTCTCCGGCATTCTACGATAAGGAGCGGGCACATCATGTCGGCTGTAGATATTTTATCCGAAACCGAACTGGAGGTGCGTGATGCCCTGCCAGATGATGCGCATGCCATCTCGGCCATCTATGCATGGCATGTACTCCATGGTCGCGCATCCTTCGAAGAAGTTCCCCCCACCGTAGACGAAATGCGTAAGCGTATGAAAAACGTCATCGACAGCGGTTTGCCGTGGCTGGTCGCGCTGTACCGCGGTATCGTCGTCGGCTATTGCTATGCCACTCCGTATCGTCCGCGACAGGCTTATCGCTATACGCTGGAAGAATCAATCTATGTGGATGCCAGCACCACGGGCCGTGGATTTGGCTCGACGATGCTGAGCGCGCTGATCGCACGCTGCGAGCAGGGCCCGTGGCGGCAGATGATTGCCGTTGTGGGTGACGGGAATAACAACTCGGGCTCGCTGCGCTTACATAAAAAGCACGGTTTTGATGTGGTGGGTCAATTGCGAAGCGTTGGGTATAAGAAAGGCGACTGGCGGGATACGTTGATAATGCAGCGCCCGCTCAACGACGGTGACTGGACGCTGCCGGAGTAGGCCCAGTGCGGTCTGGTGCCCTCACCCCGGCCCTCTCCCACAGGGAGAGGGTGCAAACACTAAAAACGGCAACCAGGTTGCCGTTTTGCTTTTATCTAATCGTTCTGCGCCGTCGCCATCTGTTCCGCTTTCTGCTTTTTATACGTCAGCGCCGCGGCCGGAACCGGCTGTACTTTCCCGGTCTCAATCCACGTCCGCAGGCGGCTGGCATCCGCGAAGTGGGTGTATTTGCCAAAGGCATCCATCACCACCAGCGCAACCGGCTTGCCGTTAAACACGGTGCGCATCACCAGGCAGTGGCCTGCCGCATTGGTAAACCCGGTTTTGGTTAACTGGATATTCCAGTTCTCGCGATACACCAGATGGTTAGTGTTGCGGAACGGCAGCGTGTAGGACGGGTTAGAGAACGTCGCCATGTCCTCACGCGTGGTGCTGAGCTGGCCAAGCAGCGGGTACTGCTTGCTGGCAATCAGCATCTTCGTCAGGTCACGCGCCGTTGAGACGTTATGAATCGATAGTCCGGTCGGCTCCACATAGCGGGTATTGGTCATCCCCAGCGATTTGGCTTTGGCATTCATCGCACGAATAAACGCATCATAGCCGCCCGGATAGTGGTGCGCCAGGCTGGCTGCCGCGCGGTTTTCGGAGGACATCAGCGCCAGCAGCAGCATGTCCTTACGGCTGATTTCACTGTTCAGACGCACGCGGGAGTAGACGCCTTTCATTTCCGGCGTGTGGCTGATATCGACCTTCAGTTTTTCATCCAGCGGCAGTCGTGCATCAAGCACCACCATCGCGGTCATTAATTTGGTAATGGAGGCGATCGGACGCACCAGATCCGGGTGGCTGGCATAGATCACTTTGTTAGTGTTGAGATCGACGATCATCGCGCTGCCGGAGGCAATTTGCGGTTGTGCCGCCGCGGAGGTCACCGCAGGCGTTTTGGCGATGGCTGGCACGGCAGCGGACGCACCCAGCAGCAGCGCCAGGCTCAGTAATGAAACTCGGAATTTCAGCATGGTGAGACTTCTGATAATTATTCACGCACGTAATGACGTACACCGCCTGCGTCAACGGATAAACGCAGGCTGGCATCGGCATCATAGCGGTCACCGTGCGTTGTCGCCAGCGGAGAATCGTGAACAGATGCTGCATTGCTGGCATTTACGCCAGCAATGCAGTGAGCTTAAAAGAGACGGTATCCATAACCCCACAGAATAACCGTCAGAGCCAGTAACGCCTCCAGGACCAGAACCCCGATGGCAAGCGTGGAGCTGGAGAAGCTCAGGCCCTCTTCTTTATTGATATTCAGGAAGGTTGGCACCCCTACATACAGCAGATAACCGGTGTAAAAAAGGGCAACAGTACCGATCAGCGCGCACAGCCAGACCAGTGGATAGAGCGCAACAATACCGCTTAAGAACAGCGGGGTCGCGACATATCCGGCAAAGACCATACAGTGGGCCAGCGACGGACGCTGCGGGTAGTTTCGCGCCATCCAGTGAATAACGCGCCCCATCACCGCCACACCCGCCAGCATCAGGCCGTAAAAGATGACGGCAAGATACAGCCCGGTAAACCAGGAGAGCTGAACCACGGTGCCATCACCAAAGTTCCAGCCGATTTGTGTTGTGCCTATAAACGCACAGATTACCGGCACCGCTGCCATCAGCAGCACATGGTGCGTGTAATGATGCGCGACCGTTTCGTTCTCGCTTCTGATCACGTGCATTTCACGATCGGGATGGGAGAAGAGTCCCCAGACATGGTTCATAGCGCCCCCTTGTTGTCGACCCGTCAGCGATACTCTAAGTATAATGCAGGCTTTAGATTATTTTATGTACAGCGGGAAAATTCCGTTGATTGCCGCACGGTTGATTCTGGGGGTATATGATTAAAGCAGGCTCGAACAGGGAGATAACTCAGACGTAATGGATATCAACGGACTCATTGAACAATATGGATATGCCGCGCTGGTCATCGGTAGCGTGGCAGAAGGCGAAACCATCACGCTGTTAGGCGGCGTTGCGGCGCATCAGGGATTGCTGAAATTCCCGCTGGTCGTCGCCGCGGTCGCGCTGGGCGGGATGATTGGCGATCAGCTGCTCTACTTTTTGGGTCTGCGCTTCGGGCCGACGCTGCTTAAGCGTTTCGCAAAGCATCAAAAGAAAATCCGCCGCGCTCAGCGCCTCATTCAGCGTCATCCCTATCTGTTCGTCATTGGCACCCGCTTTATGTACGGCTTTCGCATTATCGGGCCGATTCTGATCGGTGCCAGCCGTCTACCGCCCAAAATATTTCTGCCGCTCAATATTGTAGGCGCGATTGCCTGGGCGCTGATCTTCACCACGCTCGGCTACGTGGGCGGAGAGGTGATCGGACCGTGGCTGCATAATCTCGATCAGCATATTAAACACTGGGCGTGGCTGATTCTGGTGGTTGTGGCGGTGATTGGGGTCAGGCTGTGGATGCGGCACAGGGAGAAGAGGCGGGATGAGGATTAGCTTAGTGCGGTCTGTTGCCCTCTCTCACAGGCAGAGGAGGTTTTTAGTTCCCTCTCCCCTTGGGTTGAGGGATCCCCACAAAATAATGCCGGCAAAGACGACTCCCTCTCCCTTGAGGGAGAGGGCTGGGGTGAGGGGGAACATACAGCTCTGGTGGTCATTCCGTTCACTTTACGTTCCTTGCTACTTTGTAACGTCATAACCTGTGAACGTGCCAGGGTGGCTCAATCGCCACCACCCTGGCGACCCGGGCTCCCGGCGGTAAATCGCCGCTGCGCGGTACCTTCGGCTTATTCCTTCCGGCTTATCGGGGACGGGCGGAGGTAACATCCCTGTAAAGCCCGCCCTCTCGGCGCATCCCTGCGCCTCGCCCCGGCCTGCAGGAAACGCCTCAGCGATTTACAGCCGGACCAGGGCGTCGCTGTAAGTCATTAATTATCCTGAAACAACTTTCATCGCTTCCGGTTAAAAAATTACTGGGGATTCCTCAGCCCCTTGGGAGAGGGTTAGGGTGAGGGGACACTTACCCCTCCGGCTTAAACTGCGGATTCGCCAGCATAAATCCGCCGTCAACGATAAAGGATTGCCCCGTCGTGTAGCTGGCGTCGCTGTCGCACAGCCACGCCACCAGGCTGGCGATCTCTTTGGTATGCCCCGGCCTTGCCAACGGGATTTCCGGCATTGAGCCTTCTTTCACTTCGCTATCATCCATGTCGTTCATCGGCGTGGCAATCGCACCGGGCGCAACAGCGTTCACCAGAATCTTGTGCTTAACCAGCTCCAGCGCCATGGATTTGGTTAAGCCACCGAGCGCATGTTTTGCCGCAGTATAGGCGCTGGCGTCAGGCAGCGGCGTGTGCTCATGCACCGAGGTGATGTTCACTATTCGCCCCCCTTCCCCCTGCTTCACCATCTGCCGCGCGGCAATCTGCGAACAGAGAAACGCGCCGTCCACGTCGACGGTGAAAATGTTCCGCCAGTCGTCAAACGGCATATCAAGGAATGGCGCTTTGGCCATCGCCCCGGCATTGTTGACCAGTACGTCAAGCCGACCGAAACGCGCAATCAGCGTATCAATGGCCTTTGCACCGTTCGGCAACGTGCTCAGATCAAGCTGGATAGCCTCTGCACGTTGCCCCCTCGCCTCAACCTCGCGACAGGTTTCCCGCGCGCCGCTTTCATCGGAATGCCATGTGACACCGACATCAAAGCCGCGCTCTGCCAGCATCAGCGCGGTGGTTTTACCGATACCGGAATCCGATGCCGTCACAATTGCTACTCGGGTCATATTCACCTCCTGAAAATGTGCAAAGAGGTAAGTATAGATAATCACCTTTTTAGCCGTGATGATAGCCACCGCCCAGCGCGGACGTCAGCTGTAGCGTGGCATCCACGTACTGCCCTTTCAGGGTTAGCGTAGCGATATGTTCCTTGAGTGCCGGAATTTTGGCCTCGCTGACGCGGGAACCGGCAATAATCCCGGCGCTAAAGCGCGCCTGTGCCAGTGCCACCACGCGCGCAGCATCTTTCTCGACCTGCTGCTGTTGCTGGTTTTTGGCGGTCAGGGTTTCAACTTCACTGGCCGTGCGCGCCACCTGGTTAACGGCATCGACCACCGCTTTGTTGTAGTTCGCCACCGACAGGTTGTTCTGCGCCTGGGCGATATCCAGATTCGCATTCAGCCTGCCGCTGTCGAAGATCGGCAGCGTCAGCCCCGCGGTGACGCCCATTTGCTGGGCGGAGGAACGGAACAGATCGCTCAGATGCAGGGCATCCTGCTGCAGGAATGCCATCAGGTTCACGTCGGGATAGAAGGCGGCTTTGGCGGCATCCACTTCGCTCAGGGAAGCTTCAATGTACCAGTGCGCCTCCTGCAGATCAGGGCGGCGAGCCAGCAGTTCGTATCCCAGCGTGGCGGGCAATGCCGCTTCCGCTGTCGGTAAAGCATGGCGAGTCAGTTTCATCGAGGAGGTATTGGTCAGGGCCTGCAGACGTGCCTCAACGGCTTTCATTTTGCCTTTTACCCCGGCAAGCTGCTCTTCGGTTTTGCTGGCATTGATATCGGTTTCGACACCTTCTACCGAGGAGGTGATCCCGTGCTGATACAGCTCGCGGTCGGCACCGATGATATTTTCCTGCTCGTGTTTAATCTCTGCGAGAACCTCCCCCACCGCGGCCTGGGTCTGCCACTCCCAGTAAAGCCGCGCGACGCTGCTGGCCAACAGCTGACGCGTCTGCTCCATCTCGGCTTTCTGGGCGTTGACCTTGCCGATGCGGGCTTCAACCTGCGCGCGGTTTTTGCCCCACAAATCGAGATCCCAGCCCGCTGTCAGGCCAAATGTTCCGTTGGTGTACCACGGCCCGGTCGTACCCGCGGCCGGATCGGTAATGGCGAAAGGTCCCATCAACCCTTCCGCAGACATTTTTTGCCGTTCCGCATCGGCTGAAAAATCAATCTGTGGGCCATCTGCCGCCATGGTGGCTTTCGCCTGCGCTTCTGCGAGCGTAATACGCTGTCGGGCGATTTGCATATCCGGCGCATCATTTAGCGCCTTCGCGATCAGCGAATTAAGCTGCGGATCGTTATAGTCTTTCCACCATTCGTTTTTCGGCCAGCTGGTTCGACTTAGCTGTGTATTCACCGACGCCGCAGTGGCTTGCGCTTTAATTGGCGATACGCTGGCATGTTCCGGCGCGCAGGCAGCCAGCATTAAGACAAGAGGGGCACTCAGAGATAAAATAAGAGAAGGTTTCATGACGCCATAACTCAAAAAATTAAAGGCGCAAATTACGCTTGATGCCATTCTGTTTTTTAGTAACGCGTGGCAATCCGCAAATTGTCATACATTTTCATATTCGGCAATTTATTCCCAATCACAATGAATAAATTCAACATATTCATGCCAATTATGAATTGACTGCTACACTTATTCAGTGTCATACACGGGCAGGAGAAGGGAATGAAAATATTACTGTGGGTTATTTTAATTATATTTTTGATAGGGCTGTTAGTGGTTACCGGCGTATTCAAAATGATTTTCTGACCTATTTGCCCGGCACTGCGCCGGGCGTCGTTATTCCATTCAGGCTTTCAGCGATGCCCCCTTCGTGGCAATCACCTCTTTATACCAGTAAAAACTTTTTTTGCGGCTGCGGGCCAGGGTGCCTTTACCGCTGTCGTCGCGGTCTACGTAAATAAAGCCATAGCGCTTGGACAGTTCCGCTTTGGACGCGCTCACCAGATCGATCGGCCCCCAGCTGGTGTAACCCATCACCTCGACGCCGTCGTCAATGGCCTCACGCACCTGCACCAGGTGGTCGTTAAGGTAGCTGATGCGGTAGTCGTCCTGCACCACGCCGTCGGCGTCCGGTTTGTCCTTCGCGCCAAGGCCGTTTTCTACAATAAACAACGGCTTCTGATAGCGATCCCAGAGTACGTTCAGCAGCGTGCGCAGGCCCACCGGGTCAATCTGCCAACCCCACTCGGAGCTTGCCAGATGCGGGTTTGGCACCATGCTCAGGATGTTGCCCCGCGCCTGCTGGTTCAACTCTTCATCGGTTGTCACGCAGCCAGTCATGTAATAGCTGAACGAGATAAAATCGACGGTGGATTTCAGCGCATCACGGTCGGCGTCGGTGATATCAATCTGGATGCCGCTGTCGCGGAAGAAGCGCAGCATATAGCCTGGGTACGCGCCGCGGCACTGCACGTCGCCAAAGAACTGCCAGGCGCGGTTCTCCTGCAGCGCTTCCAGCACGTCTTCCGGTTTGCAGGTGAGCGGGTACATCAGGCCGCCCAGCAGCATGTTGCCAATTTTTGCATCCGGGATGATCTCGTGGCAGGCTTTCACCGCCAGCGCGCTGGCCACCAGCTGATGGTGGATCGCCTGATACACCTCCCCTTTGCTGCTGGTTTCCGGCAGGCCCACGCCGGTCATCGGCGCGTGCAGAGACATGTTGATTTCGTTGAAGGTCAGCCACAGCTTCACCTTCTCCCCGTAGCGCGCAAACACGGTGCGGGCGTAGCGCTCAAAGAAGGTAATCGTCTGACGGCTGCCCCAGCCGCCGTACTGCTTCACCAGCCCCCACGGCATCTCATAGTGCGACAGCGTGACCAGCGGCGTGATGTCGTGCGCGGCCAGCTCGTCAAACAGCCTGTCGTAAAACGCCAGCCCCGCTTCGTTTGGCGCCTGCTCATCGCCGTTCGGGAAGATACGCGTCCAGGCAATGGAGACGCGCAGGCAGCTAAAGCCCATTTCGGCAAAGAGTTTGATATCTTCCGGGTAGCGGTGATAGAAGTCGATGGCGACATCCTTAATGCCGCTGTCGCCCGCCACGCGCTCCACCACCGGGCCAAACACCCCCTGCGGCTGGACGTCTGAGGTGGACAGCCCTTTGCCATCCTCCAGATACGCACCTTCTACCTGATTCGCGGCAACCGCGCCGCCCCATAAAAAATCATCCGGGAAAGTTTTCATCACGTTCTCCTGTTATTGATGGCTTACGCTGAGCAGCGGTGCACCGGCGTTAACGGACGTTGCCGCCACGGTCGCCACCTCGCGATACTCGTCGCTGTTACTGATAATGATCGGCGTCGCCAGGTCGTATCCGGCATCGATAATCGCCTGACGATCAAACTCCAGCAGCAGGTCGCCCGGCTGCACCCTGTCGCCCACCTTCACGTGGGCGGTAAACGGTTTACCATCGAGCTTCACGGTGTCGATCCCGACGTGGATTAACACTTCAATGCCGCTGTCGCTGAGCAGGCCAATGGCGTGTTTGGTCTGGAAAAGAGAGGCAACAACGCCCGCAAACGGGGCAACCACCCTGTTGTCGGAGGGAATGATGGCAGCACCGCTGCCCAGCAGGCCGCTGGCAAAGGTGGTATCGGGCACCTGATCGAGCGCCAGCACGGTACCAGTCATCGGAGCCAGCACATCGTTTTCACCCGCTGGCGCAACCGCCTCGGGCGCTGAGCGTGCTGGCATGCCCGCCACCAGCGTCAGGACGCAGCTCAGCACCAGCGCCACCACGGTGCCGATGATGCCGCCCCACAACGTGGCATCTACCCCACCCGGCGGGATCATCTGGGCGATGGTAAAGACGTTGGCAAAGCCGAAGGAGTACACGTGGGTGTCGCTGAAGCCGACAATCGCGCCGCCGATTGCCCCCGCCACGCAGCCGAAAATAAAGGGTCTGCGCAGCGGCAGGTTAACGCCATAGACTGCCGGTTCGGTGATGCCGAAAATCCCTGCCGTTACGGACGACCCGGCCAGCATTTTCTGACGCGCATCGCGAGTGCGCAGGAAAATCCCCAGCGCCGCGCCGACCTGGCCGAACACCGCAGGCAGCAGCATCGGCAGCATAGAATCATGCCCCAGCACCGCCAGGTTGTTGATCATCAGCGGCACCAGCCCCCAGTGCAGGCCGAAGATGACGCAGACCTGCCACAGCGCGCCCATCGCCGCGCCCGCCAGCCACGGTGCCAGGACGTAAATCCACTGGTAGCCGTTGGCCAGCAGCTGGCTGAGCCAGGTTGCCAGCGGGCCAATCACCAGGAAGGTCAGCGGCACGGTCACGCCTAAGCAGATCAGCGGCGCGA
Organism: Enterobacter sp. B79-1; assembly: GCF_057444735.1. Taxonomy (NCBI): domain Bacteria; kingdom Pseudomonadati; phylum Pseudomonadota; class Gammaproteobacteria; order Enterobacterales; family Enterobacteriaceae; genus Enterobacter; species Enterobacter sp. B79-1. Next base: position 143,181 of record NZ_JBYAZJ010000002.1, on the reverse strand, counting down.
AGAAGTTTTTCATTGAGGATGGCAGCAGCCTGGTGCTCTGTTTTTCCAGCCAGCAGCTCACCCACGCGGCAAGAATGATGGGGATCACCGACGAGCTGTAGTTGAACCAGGTCACCGGTATGCCGAGAAACGCCTCGGAAACCGCCCCCGGCTGCTGGCTGGCGTTAAACGCCGCAATCATCATCGGGTGGGTGAGTGCCCCACCGATCACCATGGTAATAAAGGGGTTACCGCCGAATTTCTTGCCCGCGGTATAGCCCAGTACCAGCGGGAAGAAGAAGAACAGCGCGTCGCTGGCCGCGAACCAGATTTTATAGGTGCCGCTTTCAGGTGTGAGCCAGCCGCAGACAACCGCCAGCGCCAGCAGCCCTTTCAGAATACCGGAGGCTGCCAGAATGCCGATAAACGGCGTGAAAATTCCGGAGACGATGTCGATCAGACGGCCCAGCAGGTTGCCCTTGTCGCCCTTCTCTTCCACGGCTGGCGCATCGTCAGTGAGCCCGGCCTCTTTGCGCACCGCCTGCCAGACGTCATGCACGTGGTTGCCAATCACCACCTGGAACTGGCCGCCGCTTTCGACCACCATAATCACGCCCGGATTTTTCTTCAGCCCTTCGGCATCCGCTTTCTGGTTATCTTTCAGTTTAAAGCGAAGCCGGGTCGCGCAGTGGACAAGGCTGACAATGTTCTCTTTTCCGCCAACGTGGCCGAGAATATCCGTCGCTAAAGCCTGGTATTCCATCTCGATTTCCTTACATCCGATGCCCGCAGGCACCTGTTGACTGAGTATAAAAATAAAAAAACCCGAGAACGTCCTCCTTTCGAAGGCCGCGCTCAGGTTTTGCCTGCGTTATGCAGTAACAATCCAGATTTGAGGCTTAACGCCCCTCTTTTCTCACCCGTTCAATATGAATGGCGAGGAACATAATTTCTTCGGTCGTCAGCTCGCGCTGATAGCTTTTGTTCAGGTGCTGCGCGATTTTCTCGGCGCATTTCCATGCTTTCCCGTAGTTGTCCTTTACCGCGGTATGCAGCGAGACATCGTCATCGTCCACCACGGTGCGGGTCAGCATCCGCTGGGCAAAAAACTTCAGATGCGTGACAAAACGCTGATAGCTGAGCGACTCTTCGTCGTATTCCAGCTGCAGCTGATACTTCACCAGCTGCAGGATCTCCTGCATCACCCTTGTCACGTGCATCACTTCCGGCATTTCGCTGTTCAGCTGCGCGGTGACCAGATGCAGCGCGATAAACCCCGCTTCGTCCTCAGCCAGCTCGACGTTCAGGCGTTTGGCGATAATGGCCCTCGCCTCCTGCCCCAACTCAAACTCCTTCGGATAGAGGCGCTTGATGTCCCACAGCAGCACGTTTTTGATCGCCAGCCCTTTCTTCTGGCGCTCAATCGCGAAGTAGCAGTGATCGGTCAGGGTGATATACAAACTTTCCTGCAATTTCCCCAGCCGCTGCGCCGCCAGCCCAATGATGCGGTCGCAGGTGGTCATCACCTCCAGCGGGATCTGGCTCAGCAGCTCACCGAGACGCTGCACCAGCTCATCGCTCTGTAACGCAAACACCTTTTCAATCAGCGCGGTATCCAGCGCTTCACCGACGCGCTTCTGAAAGGCCAGCCCGCGGCCCATCACCACCTGTTCACGCCCGCGCTCATCCTGAACAACCACCACGTTATTATTGAGTATCTTGGCGATTTTCATCGGAACCCCAGAAACAAAAAAACCTGACCTCCGGCAGAAGCCAGAAAATCAGGTTTTGCCTGCCGAAGCAGTAACAATCCAGTTCTGGCACTCTATCAGTTTCATTCGTAGCCTCAATGCATCACGGGTAAAAAACGTGACGCAGATCGACATTGCTAGAACGTCACAACGGTTTTCAGCTCCGTTACCCAGGCATCCTGCGTCCGGGATACGCCGCCCGGATGGTGCCAGTACTGAATGCCCGGCTGCAGCTCCAGCCACGACACCGGACGGAAGCGATAGTAAAACTCACCGTTCAGGGAGTGGCCCGGCACCGGGTGATACGCCGGATCGTTATAGTCCGACACGCCGTTCAGGCTGTTCATGTAGCGCTGGTTGCGGGCGTACTGGCTGCTCATATCAATCCAGGTTAGCCCGAAGCCAATCCAGTCTTCCGGCCGGGCGTCAAACAGCCCGCGGTAGCGCAGCGAGGCGGCATACACCTGATGCATATAGTTGGTGCGCTGATCCGCCAGGCTCATGCTGACCGAGGTGCTCAACCCGCGATTCGGATCGTCCTTGTGCTGCGTGATCTGCTGGTTAAGCCCGGCGTACATGAACCACGTGCGGTTATGCTTCTCGTAACCGTCCGGATCGCTCGCCCCAGCCCCGCCGGATTTTCCGCGGTAGAGATCGGTTTGCGGCGCGTTGGTAAACACCACGCCGAGGTTATAGGCGCCCGGCATACCGTTAATCAGCGGACGCGCTTCGATTTCGACCGGCAGCAAGACCCCTTTGCTGCCCTTCGTCGACCAGCTCCACGCGTGGCTGCGGCTGGAGGCGTCCGGGTTTTGCTCCATCACGCCGCCTTTTAAGGTGACGGCTGGCGTGAGCTTATACTCCAGCGTGGTGCCCCAGGTGTGAACGTTCCAGTTGTTCCAGGTCAGCGAGTTGGCCGATTTCCCGCCGCACTGGGAGAGCAGCTGAAAGTCGCACGGGATGATCTGGTCGAAGGTCTGCACCTTGTTCATCATGCCGATACGCCAGGTAAGGCGTCGGTCATCAAAGCTGCGGGCAAACGTCAGCCAGCCCAGACGGGTAATGGATTGCCCGCCCCAGCTTTCCTGGGTCAAATCGTTGAAGTTCACGCGCGGATCCTGCACGCGTTTGGTGGTGAGGTCGTCGTTGTGGTTGCGGTTGACGATGTTCCCCTCGATACGCGCATCCGGGATGCCCGTCCAGCGCTCCAGATCCTGGTTGAAGGTCAGCGCGAACTGGTCAATATAGGCCACGTGGGAGTCGTGGTTATATCCGCCACCGCCGTTCCAGCCAATTTCATTCAGGTATCCGAGGTTATAGGTAAAACCGTTATCGTTAAGGATTTTACGTATGCCGAGCATTTCGCCCAGAACAGGCTCCGGCGGGGCTTCAAACCCTAATACCGTTCCATTCCACTCCTGCGCCATTGTTAAAGGCGATATCATCAATAAAGCGAGGGCATAGAGATTATTTTTATTTGTCATAATAGCAACCTGTAGCTGAGTATTAGTGCGTAACCGTTCGCAGGAAATTTTTCTATTTCCCGTCGTGTTTTAATTATTCGTTCCAGCAAAAAGCGTTAGGCCAAATGGTTCTCCTGCGTGAATGACAGGCAAAAAAAAACCTAAGCGCTCCACAGCGGTTAATGCTGTGAAACGCTTAGGTTTTGCCTGTTAACCAGTAACAATCCTGCGTTGAAAACAGTGGCACCTTAACACCGTCGCGCCACCTTGAAAACATGCATCGTTTTATATTTTAAAAAAGTGTGAGCAAATTAACGCTTATTATTTTGACTGGATCACGCGCGCAATATCCGCAGAGGTCTGTAGCGTACGGATCTCCTGAAATAAGCCTAACGCTTCGCTATATTCCTTGCGCAAATAACTGAGCCACTGCTTAATACGCGCAACGTGATACAAACCGGTGTCGCCCTGCTTTTCCAGACGGCTGTATTTTTGCAGCAGCGTGACCACGTCTGCCCACGGCATACGCGGTTCATTATATTTCACCACCCGGCTGAGGTTCGGCACGTTCAGCGCGCCGCGGCCCATCATCACCGCATCGCAGCCCGTCTCTTTTATGCAGGCCTGCGCGCTTTCGTAGTCCCAGATTTCGCCGTTGGCGATAACCGGAATGCTGAGGCGTTTGCGGATCTCACCGATTGCCTGCCAGTTAATGCGGTCCGCTTTGTAGCCGTCCTCTTTAGTACGTCCGTGCACCACAAGCTCGGTGGCACCGGCCTGCTGCACCGCATCGGAAATTTCAAACTGACGCGCGTCGCTGTCCCAGCCCAGGCGCACTTTGACCGTCACCGGCAGATGCGACGGCACGGCCTCACGCATCGCCTTCGCGCCGCGATAAATGAGTTCAGGATCTTTCAGCAACGTCGCCCCGCCCCCGCTGCCGTTCACCATCTTCGACGGACAGCCGCAGTTGAGATCGACACCGTAAGAGCCCAGCTCAACCGCACGGGCGGCGTTCTCCGCCAGCCATTCAGGGTACTGTCCCAGCAGCTGAATACGCACCAGCGTACCGGAGGTCGTCCGGCTCTGGTTGTGCAGCTCGGGGCACAGACGGTAGAAGGATTTTACCGGCAACAACATATCGACCACGCGCAAAAACTCCGTCACGCAGAGATCGTAATCGTTCACCTCGGTCAGAAGCTCGCGCACGAGGGAGTCGAGCACGCCTTCCATAGGGGCCAGTAAAACACGCATAGCAGTACCTGTGAAAAAAGACGCGCTATAGTAGCTGCTCTCTATATCGCTGGGAAGCGCTTCTGTTCAGGGAGAAAGTCAGCTGGCGTTGCTCCCACTACAGCACGAAACGCCTCCGCAAATGCCGCCGGGCCGGAAAATCCCAGCATCCAGGCCACCTGCTTAACGGGGTATCCGTTTGCGAGCAGGTCCAGCGAGGCACAAATCCTTGCGCGCTGTCGCCAGGTCCGGAAGCTAAAGCCTGTATCTTTGATAAACGCGCGTGAAAATGTGCGTTCAGACATGGCGGCCTGCTCCGCCAGCCTTTCCATAGAAACACCCCATAGATTGTTGGCAATAATGTCACAGGCAACACGATGTAACCGTTCATCAATAGGCATCGGCAATTCGGCCGAGATCTGCTGCGTTTCACTAAGAATGTCGAGCAGCAAAACAGCCATGCTTCGCTGACTTGCCGGTCGGTATTCCGAACTGAACAGTCCAGCAATCAACTCTTTGAACAACGCAGTCGCCTTAATCACGTGAATATCCTCTTTCCGCTTAAACGGTTTGCATTGCGTTATTAATTCCGGGCTAAACCAGACCGCGCGGAGTTCTGTTGCGGATAACACGCTGTAGGTGTGTTCCTGAAAGGGAGGGATCCACAGCGCACGCTGTGGCGGTATTACCCAGCGTTTGCTGCCGGTTTCGACCAGCATGACACCTTTGATGGCAAACAAAAGTTGACCTTGTGAATGCTGGTGGGGCGGATCCACTTCGCCGCGCGTATAGCTAATTGCCCCTCTCGACCATCCGATGGCATCGTCGTGATTTGGCGTTTTATCGATAACGGTTGGCATTTCACATTCCTCCCTTCCTCTTATGATGCTGCTTGTACACGTAACCGGAGAGAGAAGCAATGCACATTCATTTTATCATTCATGAACATTTCGAAGCGCCAGGCGCCTATGAAATCTGGGGGAAAAGCCGCGGCTGTAGTCTGAGCTACACCCGGGTTTATCAGGATGAGCCTTTACCTGAGGAACTGGAGAGCACAGACATGCTTATCATTATGGGAGGCCCGCAATCACCTGCCACCACGCTTAAGGAGTGCCCCTGGTTTGATGCGCAAGCGGAAATGCGACTCATCGGCCGCGCAATAAAGGCGGGTAAAACGGTGATTGGCGTTTGTCTGGGCTCGCAGCTTATCGGTGAAGCGCTGGGCGCAGCGTTTTGCCACAGCCCGGAAAAAGAGATCGGTAAATTTCCCGTAAGGCTCACAGATGCAGGCAAGACGAACCCCCTTTTTGAGAATTTTGGCGGTGGGCTGGACGTCGGTCACTGGCATAACGACATGCCAGGGTTGACGCCGCAGGCAAAGGTGCTCGCTTACAGCGAGGGCTGTCCTCGTCAGATCGTGCAATACGGCGAACGGGTTTACGGTTTTCAGTGCCATATGGAGCTAACGTCGGAGGTGGTTGAGCTGCTTATCGAACATTCGCAGAACGATCTCCGCCGTGCGGGAGAATTCCGTTTTGTCGAAACGGCTGAAAAATTACGCTCGCATGATTACCGTGAAATGAATCAAGTGCTGTTTTCTTTTCTGGATAAACTCACTGCCCAACGCAATGCCTGACTCAGAGGCATTTCTCAGGCTCGTCACTTCGCCACTGTAATTCCTTTCCTCTAAACTGTAGCCTGTCCCTGTGCGGTGATACCAGACGTTCCATTCTGGAATGTCTGGTATGCTCAAATTTCATGATGTGATCCGTGGCACATTTCTGGGTTTAATTGTATGATGAATGCGTTTCATCAAGGACTTTCACCATGAGCAAATCACTGAATACAATCTGGCAGTATCTGCGCGCATTCGTCCTGATTTACGCCTGCCTGTACGCCGGGATTTTCATCGCCTCGCTGCTGCCGATCGTTATTCCCGGCAGCATTATCGGGATGCTGATCCTGTTTGTGCTGCTGGCGTTACAGGTGCTGCCCGCGAAGTGGGTCAATCCTGGCTGCTTCGTCCTTATCCGCTACATGGCGCTGCTTTTCGTGCCCATCGGCGTAGGTGTCATGCAATATTACGACGTGCTCAAAGCGCAGTTCGGCCCGATTGTCGTCTCCTGTGCAGTCAGTACGCTGGTGGTATTCCTGGTGGTGAGCTGGAGTTCGCACATCGTGCATGGCGAACGTAAAGTGGTCGGGGAGAAAACAAAAAAATGATGGCCAATATCTGGTGGTCGCTGCCGTTAACCCTGGCGGTGTTCTTCGCTGCACGAAAACTTGCCGTACGCTTCAAAATGCCTTTGCTCAACCCGCTGCTGGTGGCGATGGTGGTCATTATTCCGTTCCTGCTGCTCACCGGCATTCCCTACGAACGCTACTTCGCAGGGAGCAAAATTTTAAACGATCTGCTGCAGCCTGCCGTTGTCGCGCTGGCATTTCCTTTATATGAACAGCTGCACCAGATCCGCGCCCGCTGGAAGTCCATCATCACCATCTGCTTTATCGGTAGCCTGGTGGCGATGATCACCGGCACCTCGGTGGCCCTGTTGATGGGCGCCTCTCCGCAGATTGCCGCCTCTATTCTGCCGAAGTCCGTCACCACACCGATTGCGATGGCCGTGGGCGGCAGCATCGGTGGCATTCCGGCTATCAGTGCGATGTGCGTGATTTTCGTCGGGATCCTGGGCGCGGTGTTTGGCCATACCCTGCTGAATCTGATGAAGATCCGCACCAAAGCTGCACGTGGTCTGGCGATGGGGACTGCGTCTCACGCCCTGGGCACCGCGCGCTGCGCCGAAGTGGACTATCAGGAAGGGGCGTTTAGCTCGCTGGCGCTGGTGATCTGCGGGATTATCACCTCCCTGATTGCACCCTTTGTCTTCCCGATTATTCTGGCGGTGATGGGCTAAAATTTGCGATGCGTCGCGCAATTTTCATTTTGTTTTCATAAGTTGCATACATAATGAGAAGTGGATCACATATAAAGCCCCAACGGCTCCGTACACTACCGATCCATTAACCTTTATGAGGCAAACGCCATGCACCCACGTTTTCAAGCTGCTTTCGCCCAGCTTGCAGAGAATTTGCAATCAGCCCTGGCTCCGGTTCTGGCGGATGCGCATTTCCCCGCCCAGCTGACGGCGGAGCAGGTCACGACGCTGAAAAAGGCAACGGGACTGGATGAAGACGCGCTGGCTTTCGCACTGCTGCCCCTGGCTGCTGCCTGCGCGCGTGCCGACCTTTCCCACTTCAACGTCGGCGCCATTGCACGCGGCGTAAGCGGAACCTGGTACTTCGGCGGAAACATGGAGTTCCTCGGTGCGACCATGCAGCAGACCGTTCACGCCGAGCAAAGCGCCATCAGCCACGCCTGGCTGCGCGGAGAAAAAGCGTTGAGCGCCATCACCGTTAACTACACCCCTTGCGGTCACTGCCGTCAGTTTATGAACGAGCTGAACAGCGGGCTGCAGTTGCGCATTAACCTGCCGGGCCGCGCGCCGCATACGCTGGGGGATTACCTGCCGGACGCCTTCGGTCCGAAAGATCTCGAGATTAAAACGCTGCTGATGGACGAGCAGGATCACGGTTTCGCCCTGTCCGGCGATGACCTGAGCGAAGCGGCCATTCGTGCGGCGAACAAGAGCCATACGCCATACAGTCAATCGCCAAGCGGCGTGGCGCTACAGTGCCGTGATGGCCGCATCTTTACCGGCAGCTATGCGGAGAACGCCGCGTTTAACCCTACGCTGCCTCCGCTGCAGGGCGCACTTAACCTGCTGAGCCTGAACGGCTACGACTATCCGGACATTCAGCGCGCCATTCTGGCAGAAAAAGCCGATGCGCCGCTGATTCAGTGGGACGCCACAGCCGCGACGCTGAAAGCGCTGGGCTGCACCACAATCGACCGCGTGCTGCTTGCCTGAACCTTCCGGTGGGCAGAAATGCCCGCCAGTTTGCTGAAAAAGCCCTCAGTTGATTCACCGTTTCTTGCGCTAACCAGGCGGGTACAGTAGCCTGAGTGAACTTTCATCCACGAACGAGCCATCTCCATGTTAAAGCGCGTTTTTTACAGCCTGTCTGTCCTGGTCGGCATACTGCTGTTGATCGTGCTCGGTCTCGACCGCTGGATGAGCTGGAAAACCGCCCCCTACATTTTTGACGACCTCCAGGATCTTCCCTACCGTCAGGTTGGCGTGGTGCTCGGCACCGCCAAGTATTACCGCACCGGCGTGATCAACCAGTATTACCGCTACCGCATACAGGGTGCGCTGAACGCCTATAACAGCGGCAAGGTGAATTACCTGCTGCTGAGCGGCGATAACGCCCTGCAAAGCTACAACGAACCGGTGACGATGCGTAAGGACCTGATTGCCGCAGGCGTCGACCCTGCCGATATCGTGCTCGACTACGCCGGGTTCCGCACCCTGGACTCCATCGTGCGCACCCGCAAGGTGTTCGACACTAACGATTTCATCATCATCACCCAGCGCTTCCACTGCGAGCGCGCGCTGTTTATTGCGCTGCATATGGGTATCCAGGCGCAGTGCTACGCCGTGCCGTCGCCAAAAGACATGCTGAGCGTGCGCGTGCGCGAGTTCGGTGCCCGCTTTGGCGCATTAGCCGATCTCTACATCTTCAAACGTGAACCGCGCTTTTTAGGCCCGCTGGTGCCGATCCCGGCAATGCACGAAGTGCCAGAAGATGCGCAGGGTTATCCGGCGGTGACGCCAGAACAGCTGCTCGATCTGCAGAAAAAAGAGAAAAAATAGCCTCTGTTTATAGTTTCTTTACGCCGGGTGCCACGCTTTTTATCCCCTCTTTACACCTGACCTTTTACGCTGAGTTCATTGCCGCTACGGCTTCATTGAAGACTGACTATGAACTCGATAATGAACGCGTTTTTCCTGAAAAGTATCCGCCCGTACTTTAATTTCCCGGGTTTATCGCTACCGACCGCGCTCAATTCCGGCCTCTATCTTGAGGAGAAGCTTGCCTCTCTGAAGCAGAGCCTGTCGGTGGAAGTGGCGGATTATCTCGAGCGTTACCCACAAACTAAACACATTGATGTCTGTCTCAACGATATCAACGGCATTATGCGCGGTAAGCGACTTTCCGTAGACAGCATGCTGAGTCTGGAGAAAGGCTGCTATTTTCCTCTCTCGGTCTATTCGATGGATCAAAAAGGGAAAGTCGCCGCGTCACGTGACGACGAGCCAGACCGACTTTGCATGCCGGTTGCCGGTTCCCTCCGCCCCTCTTCACACGATCCGCTGCATACCGCGCAGATCCTCCTGACGATGAAGGACAGCGACGGGCAACCTTGTCCCCTTGAGCCACGCGTCATATTGCAGAACGTTCTGGCGCGTTTTCATCAGCACGGGCTGTACCCGGTTATGGCACCGGAAATTGAGTTCTACCTGACGGGGCCTGGCACACAGGAACTTCAGAATCAGGGCTGCTTTCATATGGATACGTCGTCAGCCCACGCTGCGCTGTTTGACGAGCTGGAACAGCTGGCACACCGGCAGCATATCCCCCTGACCGGCATTGTGGCAGAGGCTGAATCAGGTCAGTTCGAGTTAAACCTGAAGCACAGCCATCGGGTCGTGGAGGTATGTGACAATATCCTGGCACTGCGTCGGTTAACGCGGTTTGTCGCTGAAAAGCACGGCCTTCAGGCTAACTTTATGGCCAAGCCGTTCAGCCTCTTGTCCGGCAGCGGACTGCATTTTCATTTCAGCCTGAATGATATTCACGGTGAAAACGTATTTGCCTCACCGGCTGATGAACTCAATAGCATGATGCGCTTATGCATCGCAGGTCAGCTGGCGCTGATGCCCGCCTCCATCGCCATTCTGGCCCCCGGCGTTAACGCTTTCCGGCGCCTTCGTAAAAACCTCACAGAGCCATTATTCCATTCATGGGGTTATAACACCCGCACTGCCGCGCTGCGTATCCCCTGCTCTGATGAGAGCAACCGTCGTATTGAGTACCGTCTGGCGGGCGCTGATGCCAACCCGTATCTCGTTGCAGCAACCATCCTGACAGGTATGTTGTACGGTCTGGAAAATGTCGATGAGGATGATTTACCGGAACCGCAGCGTGATGAGCCAGAACTTCCACTGTTCCAGCAGCAGGCAATCGAGGCGTTTTCCCGCTGCCAGTATCTCACCGACAGCTTAGGCGAAGCCTTTTCAGAACAGTGGATAGCCTGCAAGCTTTCTGAACTTGACTGGTTCGAGAGCATAGTCACCGGACAGGAATCCACGCTAGCGTAAAAAAAAGCCCGCTCAATGAGCGGGCCGGATAATGCGAGATGCCATTATTTCTTACGTGCGTATTTCAGTGAGTCCAGCGCTACCGCGAAGATGATGATGGCACCCTTAATGATATACTGCCAGTAAGGGTTCACGCCGATGTAGGTCAGACCGTAGTTGATGACGGTAAAGATGATCACACCGGTGACCACGCCGAGCACGGTACCCACGCCGCCGCTGAAGGAGACGCCGCCCACCACGCAGGCCGCAATCGCATCCAGCTCGTACATGAAGCCAAGGTTGTTGGTGGCTGAGCCGATACGGCCCGCCTCCAGCATCCCGCCGAAGGCGTAGAACACACCGGACAGCGCATAAATCATCAGCAGGTTCAGGGCAACGTTAACGCCGGAGACTTTCGCCGCTTCCGGGTTACCGCCGATGGCGAAAATGTTTTTACCAAAGCGGGTTTTGTTCCACAGCACCCAAACGAAGGCCACGGCAATCAGCGCATAGAAGGTGATATAGGACAGGCGGAAGCTGCCCAGCGCGATAAATCCTTGCGTAAAGGTCGAGAAGCCGCTGTCAAAGCCCGAGATTGGCGACGCGCCCACGAAGTCGTAGTACAGGGAGTTGATACCGTAAACGATGATCATCGTACCCAGCGTGGTGATAAATGGCGTCACGTTCAGGTAAGCGATGATGATGCCGTTGATCAGACCGATCACCGCACCGATGGCGCAGACAATCAGGATCACCACGAAAATCGGCATGGTGGCCATTTCCGGGAACACCTTGTTGGCGTTTTCCATCGACTGCAGCAGCGTTGCCGCAATAACCGCCGCCAGCCCTACCTGACGTCCTGCTGACAGGTCAGTCCCCTGGGTGACAATCAACCCCGCCACGCCCAGCGCGATGATGATACGCACGGAGGACTGAGTCAGAATGTTACTCAAGTTCAGCAGGCTTAAGAACGTAGGGTCCTGGAAGATAATAATGGCCAGTAATACTAAAAGAACAACGTAAATACCGCCTTCTTTCAGATAAGTGAGAAAACTTTTCTTATTTAACGCACTCATGAGGAGCCCCTGATCTTAAAGGTGCAAAGACGCAAGACGCAAAATTTCGTTTTGCGTTGTCGTTTTGGTGTCAACAATACCGGCAACGAGACCATTGCTCATAACCAGAATACGGTCTGTGATCCCTAACAGTTCCGGCATTTCGGAAGAAATAATAATGATCCCTTTATTCTTTTTCGCCAGCTCAGCAATCAGCTGATAAATTTCAAATTTTGCACCCACATCAATACCGCGGGTTGGTTCATCCAGCATCAGAATTTCGGGCTGGGTCAATAACCAGCGGCCAATAATGACTTTTTGCTGGTTCCCACCCGAAAGCGAACCAATTTGCGTACGGTGGCCTGGCGTTTTGACGCGCATGGAGTCAATTACCCACTGGGTATCGCTCTTCATGCGGGAATTATCCAGCAGACCGATTTTACTTTTATAGTTGCGAATGTTCGAAATTAACGAGTTAAAGTTAATATCGAGATAGGCATAAATACCGGTCGAGCGACGCTCTTCCGTCACCAGCGCGAAACCGTTATTAATGGCTTCGTTGGCGTTATGGTTGTTAATTTTTTTACCGTGCAGCGTAATGGTGCCACCCGATTTTTCCCGGATACCAAACAGGGTTTCCACGATATCGGTACGTTTGGCCCCTACCAGTCCGGCAATGCCCAGAATTTCACCTTTGTGCAGGTCGAACGAGATATCGCGAATGGACGGCTGGCGCAGCGAGGTGAGATTGCGTACTTCCAGAATCACTTCGCCCGGCTTGTTTTCTTTGTCCGGGAAGCGCTGGTTCAGGGAACGGCCGACCATCATGGCGATGATCTTGTCCATGTCCAGCCCTTCCAGCGGCTGAGTGGCAATCCACTGGCCGTCGCGCAGGATGGTAATTTCATCGCACAGCTGGAAGATCTCTTCCATTTTATGCGAGATATAGACAATGCCGCAGCCGCGATCTTTCAGTTTGCGAATAATGGTAAAAAGGTGATTAACCTCTTTTTCCGTTAATGACGACGTGGGTTCATCCATGATGACGATCTTCGCATCATAGGAGAACGCTTTGGCAATTTCGATCATCTGCATCTGGGAAACGGATAATGTCCCCACGCGGGCGCGCGGATCGATATCAATATCCAGCTCATCGAAAATCGCTTTGGTGTCGCGATACATTTTATCCTGATCGACAAACACACCTTTGGTTGGGTAACGTCCCAACCACATGTTATCCATTACCGAGCGTTGCAGTACCAGGTTTAATTCCTGGTGAACCATCGAGATGCCGTTTTCCAGTGCTTCTTTCGCTGAATGGAAATCGATCTCTTTCCCCTGAAAAAGAATGCTGCCAGAATCTTTTTGATAGATCCCAAAAAGACATTTTAATAATGTTGATTTACCCGCACCGTTCTCCCCCATCAAGGCATGAATAGAGTGAGGACGCACTTTTAAATTAACATTATCGAGTGCCTTAACTCCGGGGAAAGACTTGTTAACACCGGTCATTTCCAACAAGTATTCACCGGACGACTGAGTAGTTGTGCTGACCATAATTATACCTTGTTGGCCTCGCATATCGCGTTATAAAAGGGCGCAACGAATTGCGCCCAGTGAAGACAAAACAAAGATCTTATTTACCGATAAACTCAGCCAGGTTGGACTGGTCTACGCCCACGTATGGCACGCGAACGATTTTGTTTTCAATTTTCCAGGTCGTGCCATCAGCAGCACCTTTACCGTCGGCCAGGTTTTTCGCCAGGTCGAAGGTGGCTTTCGCCTGGTTGTTGGCATCGTTCAGAACGGTACCGGCCATCGCACCGGATTTAACCAGCGCCAGCGCTTCTGGCAGCGCATCTACGCCGAACACAGGAATGGAGGATTTGTTGTGCGCTTTCAGGGCTTCAACGGCACCCATCGCCATCGCATCGTTGTTCGCGATCACGACTTCGATTTTGTTGGCGTTCGGGCCAGACAGCCACGCGTCCATCTTATCTTTCGCCTGAGCGGTATCCCACATGGCGGTATCTAACGCCAGCTGCTGGGTTTTCAGGCCTTTGTCGTTCAGCTCTTTGATAACGTAGGTGGTACGGGCTTCAGCATCCGGGTGGCCTGGTTCGCCTTTCAGCAGAACGAACTGAATTTGACCGTCTTTGTTCAGGTCCCAGTTCGGGTTCGCCGCCCAGTGTTTCGCGATCAGATCGCCCTGAATAATGCCGGACTCTTTGGAGTCAGTACCGACGTAAAACGCTTTGTCGTAGCTATCCAGCGCCTTACGGGAAGGTTCTTTGTTGAAGAAGACGATTGGCACGTTCTGGCCGCGCGCTTTCTCAATAACCGTACCTGCTGCAGCCGGGTCAACCAGGTTGATCGCCAGGGCTTTCACGCCTTTCGCCAGCAGAACGTCGATCTGGTCGTTCTGTTTGGACTGGTCGTTCTGGGAGTCGTTCATCAGCAGCTGAACGTCTGGCGCTGCTTTCGCATCTTTCTCAATTGCTTTACGCACAACGGACATGAAGTTGTCGTCGTATTTATAGATGGTCACGCCAATACGGGTATCCGCAGCGTGCGCTGCTGCACCAAAAAGCATGCTTGCCATTACAGCAGACAGAGTCAACACCTTCTTATTCATGGTATCTCCGGTTTTTTTTATGCAGGGTAGTTCTTGTGAATAACGGTCGGCGGGCAGGTGTTAATAAAACGTTACTGATCGCCGAAGTTCACTTATAAAATTTCTATCTTCCGTGTTCGGTAACGCTCCAGAAATGCGTTTTATTCGTTGTTTTCGGCTCACTGGCTATGGTGAAAATGATTAATCACCGTTACATAGCGTTTCAGCCTCTAAAACGCTGACATCATAGTCAGCGGCTTGTTAATATACTGTGAATTTACTCACAGATTGAAAACGGTTACATCACGCCACATAATTAGTTAGTGATCGGAGCCACAGTTTGCCGAATAGAGACAGAATGCCGCCTGACTAAAGTTGGCATGAAACAGTGTGTTGCATCCGGATCCAGCAGGCCTGCGGCACCCTGTAACGCCAGTTCTGTCGCCAGTTTTGCCATCGAGGCAATGGGGTAACGCACGGTGGTTAACTGTGGGTCGGTGTAACGGGCAATCGGGATATCATCGAAGCCAATCAGCGACAAATGCTGTGGCACCGCAATTCCGTTGTCTTTCAGCGCAGTCAGCGCCCCCGCCGCCATGCTGTCGTTATAGGCAAACACGGCGGAAAGTTGCAGATTACGGCCCAGCAGCTCGACCATTGCGGCTTCCCCACCCTGCATATCCGGCGTACCGGTTCCTACCCAGCTTTCAAGCGGGACAATGCCGTGCTCTTTCAACGCATTCTGCCACCCTTCCCGACGCATTCCGTCGTCTTCAATCTGGTGGCTGGAAGCAAGATACCCGATACGCTGATGGCCGTTGCTGATGAGCATCCGCGTCGCCATCATCGCGCCGCTGACGTTATCCAGCCCAACGCAGCGGTGCGCGTAGCCTGGCACAATCCGGTTGATTAACACCATCCCGGGGATCTGCTCCATAAACCCGGCCAGCTCTTCGTCGCTTAACGCTTTTGAATGCACAATCAGGGCATTGCAACGCTGGCGTATCAGCACCTCAATGGCATGACGCTCTTTTTCCGCCTCGTGATAGCTGTTGCCAATCAGCACGTATTTCTGGTGCTGCTGGGCGACAACGTCCACCGCTTTAACCAGCGCGCCAAAGAAGGCATCGGACACATCCATCACCACGACGCCAATGGTATCGCTCACCTGCGTCGCCAGCGCCTGCGCGTTGGCATTTGGCCGGTACCCAAGCTGGGTCACGGCTTTCATTACGGTTTCACGGGTTTCAGGGCTGACCAGCGCGCTGTTGTTCAGCACGCGAGAGACGGTAGCCACGGAAACGCCCGCCAGGCGGGCGACGTCACGAATGGTGATCATGTTCACCATCCTTCATAGGATTGCAGCAACTCACAGACACCCCCTGTGTTTAGCAAGGAGGCTATTTTGGCAGCGAGAAAGAGGGGACTACGTGAAGAAGCTCACACAGATGAAAACGCTTACATCCGTTTTGTTAATGATTGTGATCCAGATCGTTATCCGGATGTATTACGCAATGATACACCCGAAGCATGTGCGGTTAATTTTCGCCAGACCCACTCCAGCGGTCCCTGGCGGAAATAACGCAGCCAGATAACGGAAAACGCCAGGTTAACCATCCAGACCGGAATAACAAACGCCAGCAGCGTGAGTCGGTCGAATTTCATAAACAGGCCAAATCGGTAGAACAGCGTGGTGCAGATCAGCGTTTGCAGGATGTAATTGCTTAACGCCATGCGGCCAACGCAGGCCACGGCGCTGACAATCCACAGGCGGGAAAGCTGCGGCCAGAAGCCGTAGATCAGCGCCGCGTAGCCAATGGTCTGGAACGGGGCGCTAAGCTCACGTGGCACCTGAAGCAGGAAGGCGCACCAGCGGTAATCCCAGTGAAGATGCCACTGCATTATCACCGCCGGGAGATTAATCAGCACGCCGAGCAGGACCAGACCCGCGCCCGTGCGGCGATAGTGGCGCAGGCTGAATTCGCCCTTCAGCCAGCCGGTGCGCATCAGGGATGCCCCCATCAGCATCATCCCTGCCAGCTGCCAGCCGTACTGCGCGCCCAGCGCAAGGAGATTATCACCGAGCATATCGGCACGATTACCGATCGCCTCAGCCCCCCCTTTCAGCTTCCAGAACTGCTCATACTGCAGGTTGGCCGCGTCGGGGATCCACGAGCGGTTTGTTGAATCGCCAGAGATAACGCCCAACAGAAACAATACGCAAAGCCCCATGACATAGAGCATCACGCCGGTGTTGAACAGGCTTTTTACGCTGGGCGCATCGCGGATAAGACGCCAGCAGATGAGCCCAACTAACCCGTAGGCGAGCAGAATGTCGCCATCCCAGAAAAACAAACCGTGAATAAAACCGAGGATCGCCAGCAGCGTTAAACGAGACTGGATCCAGCGCGTGCCGCGTTTGAGCAGAAGCTGCAACCCTGCGCCAAACAGCAGCGCAAACAGCGTCAGGAATTTAACCTGCGCAAAGAGATCGAGGATCGCCCATGTCCAGGCATCGCTTCGGGTGATATCGCCGTACCAGGCGGGATTGAGATAAGCGGCCTTCGGCAAACCGAAGGCGCTAATATTGAGCAGCAGGATACCGAGAATGGCGACGCCGCGAACAAAATCGAGCGTGACGTTTCGCTCCATGGTCCCTGCCCTGTCTGATTAATTGTGGTGACGCACGGCGCGCAGAAACTCCTGGCGGGTGTTCTGGCTCGATTTAAACAGACCGCCCAGCGACGTGGTGGTGGTTGCGCTGGTCGCATCACGCACGCCACGCGCTTTCACACAATAGTGCACAGCGTCGATAGAGACCGCCACGTTACTGGTGCCCAACAGCGTTTGCAGCGCGGTCAGGATCTGCTGCGTCAGACGCTCCTGCACCTGCGGACGCTGGGAGAAGAATCGCACGATACGGTTGATTTTGGACAGGCCGATTACCGTATCTTTTGGAATATATGCCACGGTCGCTTTGCCATCGATGGTCACGAAGTGGTGCTCGCAGGTACTGGTGAGCGTGATATCGCGCACCGTCACCATCTCATCGACCTTCATTTTGTTTTCAATGACGGTGATTTTCGGGAAATTGGCGTAATCAAGGCCAGAGAAGATCTCGTCTACGTACATTTTCGCGATGCGCTGAGGCGTCTCCATCAGGCTGTCATCGCTCAGATCGAGATTCAGCAGTTGCATGATCTCGGTCATATGCCCGGAAATCAGACGCTTTCGGGTTTCATTATCCAGTTCCTGAACCGGGGGACGCAGTGGCGTTTCAAGACCGCGCGCAACCAGGGCTTCATGGACCAGAGCAGCTTCTTTACTGAGTGATGACATTCTTTTCTCCTGCAGGTGTGGCGTCTTTTGCCCTCGTTGTGGCAAAAGTGTGCGCTCATTGTGCGTGAGGCGGCGCACATAATCCAGTATTCACGACGATAATTATTGCAATTGCTGCTGCCTTTCAGCCTGACGGTTCCAGACCAGTGCCCCGCCGATGAACAGCGCGATGCCCGCCAGCCCCAGCGCAGGCTCCAGCCGATGCGTTAACCAGGTGGAGAGCGCGGACGTCACAGGGCCAATCAGCTGGCCGATGGCATAGCCGGTGGTGAGCAGCCCCGCCATATAGCGCGTGTGGTTCGGTGCCAGTTCGCGACCGTAGAGCAGAGAAAGCTGCACGGCACATAAGAACCCGCCGCCGACCAGCAGACCGCCCGTCAGCAAACCGCCAATGCCCGGCAGCAGCCAGGCGGCCAGCACGCCTGCACCCTGTAACCACAGAACAATCGCCAACCTGCGGTTAGCCGTGGATGTATGGCGCAGTATGATGCTGAGCACGATGCCGATGACGGCAGCGAAACCGAAAATCGGCCAGACAAACTGGGCAAACAGGCTGCCGGGAAAACGCACCGCCGCCATTTGCGACAGGAAGGTCGCCGGGAGGATATAGCCAAACCCCGCGAGGCTGTAGCTCCAGACCAGGCGCTTTAAATCCGCCGTCAGCACCAGCGGCTCCGGTGCGACTCCAGGCCGATGGAGTTGCCCGGATCTTGGCAGGTAGCGTGCTACCAGTGCAATCAGCACCAGTGCCAGCACGCCGTAAATCTGCCATGCCGCCCCGGCAGAGAGCGCCTTCGCCTGAATATAGACCGCGAGCAGCCCGCTCAGGGCAATGCCTGCGCCCGGCCCGGCAAAGACAGCGGCGCTAAGCCCCGGTTTGCCCAACTGACCCAGCCGTTCGTTGGTCCAGGCGGCTATCAGCACCATAGACCAGCCGCTCATGCAGCCAATCGCGAAGCGCAGTAAACCATGAACCACGGCGTTATCCGCCGCAGCCGAGAGCAGCGTCAGCGCAACCGCGCCAGTGATACCCAACCAGAGGCGTGTTTCCACAAATCGATGGGCGCGCATGGCATCCCACGCCCCGACCAGATAGCCCAGATAGTTCATCGCCGCCACCAGACCCGCACTGGTTAGCGTGAGTTGCCCGGCGGCAATCATCAGCGGTACCTGAGGCGTAAAGGCAAAGCGCCCGATCCCCATTGCCACCACCAAAACCACAAATCCGCTGAGCGCGATACGCAGCGCCATGACCGCTCCAGTTGTTAAAGAAAAGTAAATTTATGATGCAGTATCTGAGCGTAAGGGGAAAGTGAAAGTTACTCACAGGTCAATGAAAACTCTGTATTATGGATTTTATGAATACGTATCATCATTAAGGAGCCTTGCATGGAACTGCTCGAAGAGCACCGTTGTTTTGAAGGTCGACAGCAGCGCTGGCGGCACGACTCCACCGTACTGAACTGTGCGATGACGTTCAGCATTTTCCTGCCGCCGACGGAAAAACCGCCGGTTCTGTTCTGGCTTTCTGGCCTGACCTGCAACGACGAAAACTTCACCACCAAAGCGGGTGCGCAGCGTATTGCGGCAGAGCTTGGCATTGCGCTGGTGATGCCAGACACCAGCCCGCGTGGGGATGAGGTCGCCGACGATGCCGGATACGATTTAGGCAAAGGCGCCGGATTTTATCTCAACGCGACCGAGCAGCCGTGGGCGAGCCACTACCGCATGTATGACTACATTCGTGACGAGCTGCCTGCGCTGATTCAGGCGGAGTTTGCTGTGAATGACCGTTGCGCCATCAGCGGGCACTCAATGGGGGGTCACGGTGCGCTTATCATGGCGCTGAAAAACCCTGGGAAATACACCAGCGTGTCGGCGTTTGCGCCGATTGCGAACCCAACGCAGGTACCCTGGGGGCAAAAAGCCTTTACCCACTATCTGGGCGATAATGCAGAAACCTGGCAGGAATGGGACAGCTGCGCGCTGATGCTGGCAAGCCAGACAGAGGATGCGATACCAACGCTTATCGATCAGGGTGATGCGGATCAGTTCCTCGCCGGACAGCTACAGCCTGCGGTGCTGGCTGAAGCGGCTCGCCAGAAGGACTGGCCGCTGACGCTGCGCATTCAGCCGGGGTATGACCACAGCTATTACTTCATCGGGTCTTTTATTGAAGATCATCTCCGCTTCCATGCGGAGCACTTGTTCGCATAAGTGCATGCGATTGCCGGGTGGCGGCTTCGCCTTACCCGGCCTACGTTCGTGGTTTTTGTAGGCCCGGTAAGCGAAGCGCCACCGGGCATAAAGGTTACATCAGAACGTATAATCCACGCCTACAAAGTAGCGACGACCATCTTCCGTATAGCTGTAATCGTCACGGCTCAGGTCTTTATCCAGCAGGTTCTGCACGCCTGCGCGCAGCTTAACGGCTTTCGTTGCCTGCCATGCCGCACCGGTGTTCCAGATAACGTAGCCGCCCGGCGTCGGTTCACCGCTGGTAAGCGCGCGTTTCTCGCCTTTATAGTTACCCTGCACATAGAACGACCAGTCCTGAGTTGCCTTCCAGTCAACGGTTCCGTTGGCGGTGTGGAACGGCAGTTCGGAGAGCGGCTTGTTGCCGCCGTTGCTGATATCACGGCCATCGCTGTAGGTGTAGTTCAGCGTGACTTTCCAGTCTTCCGCAATCGGGAACTTCAGCTCGGTTTCCACCCCACGGATACGCGCCTTGTTGACGTTGTAATAGCGGAAAATGGGTTCGCCGTCGGCGTTCAGCCCAACATAGTTCGGGTAGCTTTGCGCCTGGTTCACGTTAGCCGTACGGCTGATACTGATGCGGTCGTCCACGTCGTTCTGGAAGGTGGTGATGCTGGCCTGCACGCCTTCTAGCCAGCCCTCTTCCCCGCTGTAGTAAAGGCCAAGCTCGAAGCTTTCGCTGGTTTCTGGCTTCAGATCCGGGTTACCGACAATTTCGCAGGCGCCGCGGCAGGAACCGGTGATCCAGTCCGGGCTGAGCTGCAGCAGCGATGGCGCTTTAAACGCGGTGGCCCAGCCCCCTTTCACCGTGACGGTGTCGGTCGCGTTGTAGACCAGATAGGCACGCGGGCTCCAGTGGTCGCCGTAGGTTTCATGGTCATCCATACGGATGCCGGTGGTCAGCGCCAGCGGCTCGAAGATACGCCATTCATCTTCAAGGAACAGCGCGTACTGGCTTGCCGAGGTCGTGCTGCTGGTGCTCCCCGTCAGGTTGACCGGATCCTTCAGCTTGTCGTGACGCCACTCGCCGCCGAAGGTCAGCAGCTGATTGATTTCGCCCAGCGGCAGCACGTATTTCCCGTCAACCGCGTTGCTCTCGGAGGTAATCGGACTGCTGTTGCCCGGGTTTTTGTTGTCGACCTTCTCGCCGTACACCTTCAGTTCACTGTTCCCCACGCCCCAGCGGCCGTTGTGGCTGAGGGAGTAGTTCTGGCGCTCAAGGCGGTTTTTGTCGAGGGAGTCAGAGTCGCGATCCTGGCGGTCGAAGCCGTATCCCGCGGTAAAGTCATGATTTTCCGTCGGCGTCCAGGCGAATTCGACGTTGGCATCGCGGCTGGTGAAGCCTTCGATACGCGGCGTTTCACCGCTCGTGGAAGTAGAGGAGCGTTGCTGATCGTCTTTTTCACGTTTAGACACGCTGCCGTAGGCTTTAAGCCCCAGCACGCCGTCCACCAGCGGGCCGCTGGTGTAGAACTGACCGTTGTTGGTGTCACCGCGGTCGCGGTGTTCCTGAATGGTTGAATCCGCGCTCAGGGTTCCGGTCCATTTCTGACCGATTTTTTTGGTGATGATGTTGACCACGCCCCCCAGCGCATCGGAACCGTAGAGAGAGGACATCGGGCCGCGCACCACTTCGATCCGCTCGATGGCGTCGACAGGCACCCAGTTCAGGTCAAAATCATTGTGGCGGAATACCGCATTGCGGGAGCTAACGCGTTTGCCGTCGACCAGAATCAGCGTGTAGCTGCTGTCCAGACCGCGAATACTGACTCCTTTGCGGTTGTCCCCTTCGTTTGTGAGCTGCACGCCGGGCACATCCTGTAACACATCTTTCAGGTTCTGAACGGGCTTACGCTTCAAGTCTTCCTGAGTAATGACGCTAATGCTCGCCGGTGCGTCTTTCAGGTTTTGCTCGGTCGCGGAGGCCGTTACAACCAGTGTGTCGCCAGATTCCGCAGCGATGACAGGCAGTGCCAGGGACATTGCGGACGCACAAAGTCCTCCCCTGACGAAGGGATTCAACCTAAACATTCCATATCTCCATGAGGTAAATACAACTAAATCAACTGATTATTGCTCACAACGCCTTAGGGGCCGCCCGCATCTTCGGCGGGTCGGTGTGCTGCTTATTATTTCGTAACGATAAAGCAAACGATAATTATTATCAATTCAATTGTTAAAAATTATATCCGTTCTGCATACTGTGGAGATAAAAAAGCCCGCTCAGGTGAGCGGGCTAAAAGAGAGGAACTGCGGTTATTGTTTAAATCGTTCCGGGAAATCCATTTCACTGTAGCGAACGAAGTGGGTTCCTTTCGTCAGTTTGTAGCCAAACCAGATGATCAGGAACAGCGGAATACCGATGTAGGTGGCCGTGACAGCGCCCCAGTCAATGGAATCCGCAAGGAAAGCTTCATAGTTCTGCCCCAGGGTAATAATCAGGCACAGAATGAAGGCGAAAATCGGCCCCAGCGGGAAGAACCCTGAGCGGTACGGCAGGTTATTCAGGTCATGGCCCTGCATCACATAGCCGCGACGGAAGCGGTAGTGGCTGATGGCAATCCCCAGCCAGGCGATAAAGCCCGTCATCCCGGAGGTATTCAGCAGCCACAGGTAGACCGTCTGATTACCAAACATAGAGGTCAGGAAGCACAGACCGGCAATCACCGTAGTTGCATACAGCGCATTACGCGGTACGCCGCCACGTGACAGTTTGGCGAAAATACGCGGGGCTTTACCGTCGCAGGCCAGGGTGTACAGCATACGGGTGGATGCATACATGCCGGAGTTACCCGCAGACAGCACCGCCGTCAGGATCACCGCATTCATCACCGCCGCCGCCGAGAGCAGACCCGCGTGCTGGAAGACCAGCGTGAACGGGCTGACGCTGATGTCTTTGACATCGTTACGCAGCAGGCTCGGGTCGGTATACGGAATAATCAGGCTAATAATCAGAATAGCGAACACATAGAACAGCAGAATACGCCAGAACACCTGACGCACCGCGCGCGGAATGTTCTTCTCCGGGTTTTCAGACTCGCCGGCCGCAATACCGATAAGCTCGGTTCCCTGGAAGGAGAAGCCGACAATCATCGCCACGCCAATCATCGCCGAGAAGCCCCCGGCAAACGGCGCATCGCCTATCGTCCAGTTACTCCATCCGGCAGGCTGAGCGCCTTTAAAAATACCCACGATCATCGCCACGCCGACAACGATAAAGATGATGACGGTAGCCACTTTAATTAAAGAGAACCAGTATTCTGCTTCGCCGAAACCGCGCACGGAGATGTAGTTCAGCAGGAAGATGACGGCCAGGAACAGGGCGCTCCAGATCCAGCCCGGCGTATCCGGGAACCACCAGTTCATCACCAGCTGTGCGGCGACCAGGTCAACGGCGATAGTGACCGCCCAGTTGTACCAGTAGTTCCAGCCCAGCGCGAAGCCGAAGCCTTCTTCAACGTATTTTTGCCCGTAGGTCGAAAACGAGCCGGACACCGGCATGTAAGCCGCCAGTTCGCCCAAACTGGTCATCAGGAAGTAGACCATCAGGCCAATCAGGATATAAGAGAAGAGAGCCCCACCCGGGCCTGCTGCCGAAATCGTTGCACCAGAGGCAACGAAAAGACCTGTACCGATTGAACCGCCGATAGCGATCATCGTCAGGTGACGCGCCTTAAGTTCGCGACGTAGCGCGGGCGCTTCTGTGGTTTTAGTTTCTGAAACCATGTGAAAATGCTGTCCATTTATTAAATGAGGCGCGATTGTAGCAGACGATCTCCGTTCCTTCCGGCAGAAATACCCAGTTATAAGAGAGCTTCATGACTCGGCCAGGATTATAAGTAAAGCATAAAAATGTGGGGTGACGCGCGCGCGTAGCCCCGGTAAGCGAAGCGCCACCGGGGAACGTTAAATGGCGCAGTAGCGCAGAAAACGCTGCAGCGAGCTGGAAAGGTGTTTCTGGCGATGGTGAATGCACCACAGCGTGCGCACCAGCTTCGGCAGAGGAATGGGAATTTCGACCAGCGATCCGACCTCAAGCTGTTCAGCGATCACGCGCCGCGAAAGACAGCTGATGCCCAGTCCATGACGCACCGCGTGCTTAATGGCCTCTGAGTTGCCCAGCTCCATCCCCAGCTGGAACTGCGGCAGATGGGAGAGCAGCAGGTAATCGACGATTTCACGCGTGCCGGAACCCTGCTCGCGCAGGATCCACTGCGCCTGCGCCAAACGTTCCAGCGTCACCTCACCCTGTAATAAAGAAGAGGCCGGGGAGGCAAACACCACCAGTTCATCTTCCAGCCAGGGTTCGGCAATGATATCCACGTTGTGGCACGGCCCTTCAATCAGGCCGATATCGACGCGGAAATCGATCACCGCGTTAATCACGTCCTGGCTATTGCCCACGCTCATCTCCAGCGGCAGCGTCGGGAAATCACGGCGGTAGCGGGCAATCACCTCCGGCAGGATGTAGTTACCAATGGTGCTGCTGGCAAACACGCGGATCGCGCCGTTGTCTTCGCGGAACAGCTGTTCAATTTCGATGGCCTGTTCCAGTAATGCCAACGCGCGCGGGTAAAGCAGACGGCCATGTTCGTTGACCACCAGCCGCTTCCCTACCCTGTCGAACAGCTGCACGCCCAGCTGCCCTTCGAGATCGGTCAGCGCCGCACTGACCGCAGACTGCGAGAGCGCCAGCATCTGCGAGGCCTGGGTCGTCGATCCACTCTTCAGCACTTCAGCGAAGACTTCCAGTTGACGCAATGTAATGTGCATGGTTGTTTACCACTTATATAGATTAATTATAAATATATAATCAATTTTATTTTTAAGCCAGTGCGCCGTAACCTTTAAGCCAGACAAAGGAGAAGGTTATGTCAGAACTCGCCTTACAACATCATCGTACAGTGTGGCACTTCGTGCCGGGTCTTGCGCTTAGTGCCGTGATAACCGGTGCAGCATTATGGGGCGGCAGCATTCCCGCTGTTGCGGGCGCAGGTTTCAGCGCCCTAACGCTGGCCATTTTGCTCGGCATGGTGGTCGGGAATACCCTATACCCGCACATCTGGAAATCCTGCGACGGCGGTGTGATTTTCGCCAAGCAGCATCTGCTGCGTCTCGGGATCATTCTTTACGGCTTTCGCCTCACCTTTTCGCAGATTGCGGATGTGGGTGTGAGCGGGATTGCCATTGACGTCCTGACCCTGACCAGCACCTTTTTACTGGCCTGCTTTATCGGCCAGAAAGTCTTTGGGCTGGATAAACACACCAGCTGGTTGATCGGTGCCGGGAGCAGTATCTGTGGGGCAGCGGCGGTGCTGGCAACAGAACCCGTCGTTAAAGCCGAAGCCAGCAAGGTAACCGTGGCGGTGGCGACGGTGGTGATCTTCGGTACGCTGGCGATCTTCCTCTACCCGGCGATGTATCCCCTGGTCGCCCACTGGTTTAGCCCGGAAACCTACGGCATCTATATCGGTTCGACCATGCACGAAGTGGCTCAGGTCGTCGCAGCAGGACACGCCATTAACCCGGAAGCCGAAAACGCGGCGGTGATTGCCAAAATGCTGCGCGTGATGATGCTGGCCCCGTTCCTGATTTTCCTGGCCGCGCGGGTTAAACAGCTGGCTCCGGCTGGCGGCAGCGAGAAGAGCAAAATCACCATTCCGTGGTTTGCTATCCTGTTCATCGTGGTGGCAATCTTTAACTCCTTCCACCTGCTGCCGAAAGCGGTAGTGGATATGCTGGTGACGCTGGACACCGTGCTGCTGGCGATGGCGATGGCGGCTCTGGGTGTGACCACTCACGTCAGCGCGCTGAAAAAAGCCGGTGCGAAACCGCTGCTGATGGCGCTGGTGCTCTTCATCTGGCTGATTGTCGGCGGTGGCGCGATTAACCTCGCCGTGCACAGCCTGATGGCATAAACCACTACATCCTTCTCCTGTTAACCCGCTATCATAAGCATTTCGGGTTAACAGGAGTCCCTTTATGAAATACGTTGGAGCGCACGTTAGCGCCGCCGGTGGCCTTGCGAATGCCGCCATTCGCGCCGCCGAAATCGAGGCAACCGCTTTCGCCCTGTTCACCAAGAACCAGCGCCAGTGGCGCGCCGCCCCACTCACTACAGACGTGATTGATGATTTCAAAGCCGCCTGTGAGAAATACCACTACGGGCCTGGCCAAATCCTTCCCCACGACAGCTACCTGATTAACCTCGGGCACCCGGTTCAGGAAGCGCTGGATAAATCACGCGAGGCGTTTCTTGATGAAGTGCAGCGCTGCGAACAGCTGGGGCTGACGCTGCTGAACTTCCATCCCGGCAGCCATTTGATGCAGATTGACGAAGATGCCTGTCTGGCGCGCATTGCCGAGTCCATCAACATGACGCTGGACAAGACCCAAGGCGTCACCGCGGTGATTGAGAACACCGCCGGTCAGGGCAGCAACCTCGGCTTTAGGTTCGAACATCTGGCGGCCATTATTGACGGCGTGGAAGATAAATCCCGCGTCGGCGTGTGCATTGATACCTGCCACGCGTTTGCGGCCGGGTATGACCTGCGCACCACCGAGGCAACGAAAAACACCTTCGAAGAGTTCGAGCGCATCGTGGGCTTTCAGTACCTGCGCGGCATGCACCTGAACGATGCAAAAAGTGCGTTCGGCAGCCGCGTTGACCGCCACCACAGCCTGGGCGAAGGCAACATCGGCCATGATGCGTTCCGCTTTATTATGCAGGACGCCCGCTTCGACGGTATTCCGATGGTGCTCGAAACCATTAACCCGGATATCTGGGCGGAAGAGATTGCCTGGCTGAAGGCGCAGCAAACCGCTGAACAGGCGGCATAAAAAAAGCCGGGTGCGTAATGCGACCCGGCTTTTTTGTTGTTTATCGCTTACGCTGCTTTTGCCACAACTTCCGCTTCCGGACGCTTCAGCACCGCATAAGACAGCCCCGCCACCAGCGTACCGGCAATAATCGCCAGCAGATAGCCCAGTACCGGAGTGATTGCGCCTGGGATCAGCAGCACGAACAGACCACCGTGTGGTGCCATCAGCTTAGCGCCAATCGCCATAGAGATTGCACCCGTTACCGCGCCACCGACGATACAGCATGGCAGAACGCGCATTGGGTCACGTGCTGCGAACGGAATCGCGCCTTCGGTAATGAAGCAGAGGCCAAGAACCAGCGCCGCTTTGCCGCCTTCCTGCTGCGCTTTATCGAACTTACGACGGGCAACGATCGTTGCCAGACCGAGCGCCAGCGGTGGCACCATACCTGCCGCCATGATCGCCGCCATCGGCGCGTAGGTCTGGGTACTCAGCAGGCCAACGCCAAAGGCGTACGCCGCTTTGTTCACCGGGCCACCCATGTCGGTACACATCATGCCGCCGAGGATTGCGCCCAGCAGAACCGCGTTAGCGGTGCCCATGGTTTGCAGCCAGTGGGTCAGACCCGCCAGAATGCCCGCAACCGGCTTACCAATCAGGTAAATCATCGCCAGACCGACTACCAGGCTGGAGATCAGCGGGATAATCAGGATCGGCTTCAGCGCTTCCATACTCTGCGGCAGCTTCAGCTTAGAACTGATGAGCTTCGCGACGTAACCCGCCAGGAAACCGGCAATGATACCGCCGATAAAGCCAGAACCGGTGCTCACCGCCAGCATACCGCCGATAAGACCCGGCGTCAGACCCGGACGGTCAGCAATGGAGAAGGCGATAAAACCTGCCAGTACCGGTACCATCAATGCGAACGCGGAGCCGCCGCCGATCTGCATCAGCGCAGCCGCCAGCGTACCTTCTTCTTTAAACGCGGTAATACCAAACGCGAAGGAGAGCGCGATACACAGACCGCCAGCCACCACCATCGGCAGCATGTAGGACACGCCGGTCAGCAGGTGGCGATATGCGCCAGCAGACTCTTTTTTCCCTTCGGTCGGGGTTTTCGCTGCACCGGTCGCCTGATACGGCCTGGCTTCCACCAGCGCCTTATCAAATTCCTGAGCGGTCTTTTTCAGCGCCAGGCCGGTAGAGGTGCGGTACATTGGCTTACCGGCAAATTTCGCCAGATCCACTTCGATATCCGCCGCCACGATCACCAGATCGGCTTCCGCCACTTCTTCAGGGGTAATCGCATTGCCCGCGCCAACCGAGCCGCGCGTTTCAACTTTCACCCACCAGCCGCGTTTTTTCGCTTCGGTTTCAATGGCTTCAGCCGCCATAAAGGTGTGCGCCACGCCTGTCGGACAGGCCGTAACCGCGACAACGCGTTTCGGACCGGTAGCCGCAGCCGGGGCCGCCGCCACAGGCGCACTGTACACAGTGGCGTGACCTTTCGCTTCGCTCAGGAACAGCTCAGGATGTGCCACCGCGCGATTAATATCGCCCAGCCACACTTTTTTGCCGTTCAGCGCGCTGTCTGCGGGGATTTTATCGCCCAGGACAATCGCCAGTTCGGCATCGCCCGGGTTATCAATGATGTCCAGGTGTGCTTTTTGTGCCGCCGCGCCCAGCAGGGTCTTCGCCATGTAGGCGCGAGCCTGTCCGAGACCGGAGTCAATGATCAGCAGCGTTTTCATTATTCCTCTCCTGCTGTTAGTTAAAAGGTTTTAAGTCAACGCGCGCCATCATCGCGGCTAACTGGGTACGATCGGTAATACCGACATTGCTCTGGCTCACGGCCAGGGCAGCAACGGCGGTGGCAAGACGTAACGTATGTTCACTGGATTCACGCATCAGCAGACCGTAGATCAGGCCACCAACCATGGAATCCCCCGCGCCAACGGTACTCACGACTTCCATTGACGGCGGTTTGGCAATCCATTCACCTGAAGCGTTAACCCACAACGCCCCTTCTGCACCCAGCGAAATCACCACGTGAGCGATACCCTGCTCGCGCAGCGCATGGGCAGCTTCAATCACATCCTTTAATTCTGGCAGCTTACGGCCTGCCCAGATCTCCAGTTCGCGACGATTTGGTTTCACCAGCCACGGAGAGGCTTTCAGACCCGCCACCAGCGCATCGCGGCTGCTGTCAAAAATAATGCACGGGCACTGGCTGCGCAGGCGCGTCATCCAGTCGGTGAAGGCTTCCGGGCTCACGCCGGACGGCAGGCTGCCGCTGACGCACACCATGTCGAACTGGCCAAGCCAGGTCAGGGAGTCAGTGACAAAGCGTTCCCAGTCAGCAGGCGTCACTTCGAAGCCAGAGAAGTTGAGATCGGTGACTTCGCCGTCTTTCTCCGTCAGCTTAACGTTGATGCGGGTACGGCCCTGAACGACCTGGAAACGGTTGGCAATGCCCAGCTCGCTGAACAGCTGCTGGAAACCGTCCTGGTTATCTTTTCCAAGGAAGCCGCCGACGGTGACGTCGATACCGAGGTCTTTGAGTACTTTCGCGACGTTAATCCCTTTACCCGCCGCATGCAGGCCGGTGGTACGCACGAGGTTCACTTCACCGCGTTCAATTTCCGGGCAAAAGCCCACCAGGTCGTAAGCCGGGTTCAGCGTAATAGTCGCAACACGTCTGCTCATTATGCGCCCTCCCCCAGACCTGCCGCGATGGCATCGCCAATCGCTTTCAGCGCCTGTTCAGCATCGGCACCCTGTGCGGTGAATCGCAGACGGTGGCCTTTCTTCACGCCCAGCGCGACAACTTTCATCAGGCTACGGCCATTCGCCGGTTTGCCTGAGCCATCCAGGTTGGTCACGGTAATCTCGCTTTCAAATTGTTTAATGGTGTTCACCAGCATGGTGCCCGGACGAGCGTGCAGGCCGTGTTCATTACGCACCACGAACTCTGCGTTCAGCACGTCCTCGGTCAGCGCATCGTCGCTGGTCAGCAGCGCAAGTACGGTGGCTGCATCAGCGTTCAGCAGTTTTTCAGCTTTGTTGTTCAGCAGCAGATCGCTCAGGCGCTTCAGTACCGCAACCGGCTGGTCATCGACCATTGCCACGGTGACCAGCATCGCGGCGCGCTCGCTATCTACGTCAAACGCAGTAGCGGCGCGGCTGACAGCAATTGCGCTGCGCAGGTTACCTTCAGCACTGTCGTTCAGCCAGACACCCTGGCCCAGATTCAGCGGCTTATCATTGATAGCGCGCGTAACGAATGTCGCATCGGCCGCACCGGCTTCCTTCAGGCGACCCGCATTCAGCGCTTGCAGGGTCACCAGGTCAGAGGCTGCAACATCCAGCGTCAGGGTTTCATTATCCAGTTTCAGCGCTTCGCTCTGTTTTTCACCCATCAGCAAGGCGCGCAGCTCTTCAGCCGTGGTGACAGACTTCAGCTGTTCCGCCACCGAGTCATCGCTCAGCACGTGCGTCAGCTGGCGCAGCAGGCCCAGGTGTTCGTCGCTGCTGGCCGCGATACCGATAGCCACATAAGCCACCTGACCGTCACCCCAGAGCACGCCCTGCGGGAACTGATAAACCTGCACGCCCGTTTTCAGCACCTGGTCGCGGGTGTCGGTGGTGCCGTGTGGAATAGCGATGCCATTGCCGAGGAACGTTGAGGTCTGCTGCTCGCGGGCCAGCATGCCGTTAACGTAACCCTCTGCCACGTTACCTGCCTGCACGAGGGCAGCGGCAACCTGGCGAATAGCCTCTTCTTTCGTCCCGGCCTGTGCGCCCGGGTGAATATCCTGAACAGATAACTGGAACATGGTTCTCCTCTCCTGCTGAACTTGAATCGTTTCAGCCTTAATGAGAAAAAATGCGCTAACCTGCTCCGTCAGTTAAAACAAGATAGCGCTGAAACGTTTCAAAAAGTCTTGCTCTTTCTGTATAGCGTTGCAAGGAAAGTTACATTTGGCTGTTCAGAATTTAGAGTTACAGCACATTTCTCCTTTCTTCAGCTGAATATTGCTGACGTTCAGCACGCCAGTTTCAGCTAAGTTCAGCAACCATTTTCAAATTGAAATGCCATTTTGATTTTTTGTAGCAAAAGTGACCGCACCCTCTGTTTATTTAATGACTGGCGGCGTAAACTCCGCGTCTTTCTGACCCACGCTGATCCTGATACGAAAACATGCATAACACCCCCGCTGCCGCCTCACCAAAGCCCCTTGATTTGACGTCAACGGCGTTTTTGATCGTTGCTTTCCTTACCGGGATCGCCGGGGCCTTACAAACGCCCACGCTGAGTTTATTTCTGACCAATGAAGTCCACGTCCGTCCGGCGATGGTCGGCTTCTTCTTTACCGGCAGCGCCATCATCGGCATCCTGGTTAGCCAGTTTCTGGCAGGACGTTCCGACAGAAAGGGCGATCGCAAAAGCCTGATTGTCTTTTGTTGCCTGCTGGGGGTATTCGCCTGCGTGCTGTTTGCATGGAACCGTAACTATTTCATTTTGCTGTTTGTTGGGGTATTTCTGAGCAGTTTTGGCTCTACCGCCAACCCGCAGATGTTTGCCCTTGCCCGTGAGCATGCCGACCACACCGGACGCGAGGCGGTGATGTTCAGTTCAATCCTGCGCGCTCAGGTATCGCTGGCATGGGTTATTGGTCCGCCGCTGGCATACGCGCTGGCGATGGGCTTTGGCTTTACGGTGATGTACCTGAGTGCGGCGGTGGCCTTTGTTGTGTGCGGCACAATGGTGTGGTTCTTCCTGCCCTCAATGCGTAAAGAGCCGAAACTGGCGACAGGCACGCTGGAAGCACCGCGTCGTAACCGCCGCGATGCCTTGCTCCTCTTTATTATCTGTACGCTGATGTGGGGCACCAACAGCCTTTATATCATCAACATGCCGCTGTTTATTATTGATGAACTGCACCTGCCGGAGAAGCTGGCGGGCATCATGATGGGGACGGCCGCTGGCCTTGAGATCCCGACCATGCTGATTGCTGGCTATTACGCAAAGCGCTTTGGGAAACGTTTTTTGATGCGCATCGCGGCGGTCGCCGGGCTGCTGTTCTATGTCGGGATGCTGACGGTGCATACGCCCGCGCTGCTGCTGGCTTTACAGCTGCTGAACGCCATCTATATCGGCATTCTCGCCGGGATTGGCATGCTCTACTTCCAGGATTTAATGCCGGGTCAGGCAGGCTCTGCCACCACCCTTTATACTAATACCACCCGCGTGGGCTGGATTATTGCGGGCTCGATGGCCGGTGTCGTGGCGGAGATCTGGAACTACCACACGGTATTCTGGATTGCCCTGGTAATGTGCGTTCTGACGATAACCTGTCTGACGCGGATCAAAGACGTTTAGGGCGCGGTGAGCGCTTCCAGCTCAAGCAGGTACGTCATCGCCTGCGCTCGCGTACTGCCGCACATGTCCGCGGAAGGCTGAAGCCCGGAGCACACCTTCGGGCGCAGGGGCGACCCAAAGATCATACAGAGATTAGCGTCAGAAAGCTGAACGCAGCGGGTATTGGCAGGCTTGCCCTCTGGCATTCCTGGAATGGGGCTTGAAATGGACGGTGCAGTACAGCACGCGCCACAATCTGAACGACAATCCATAAATGCTCTCAGTCAGTGATGAACGCCCGCGCAGTCGGGCATTGGGCGCACAGTAACACCTTTTTTGTATTGATAGCAAAAGCCACGAATTCCGCTTGCCTGAAAGGCCGCGCGCGAGTAATTTGGCGCGATATTTTTTACCTCCCGTAAACAGGATTACTGCAATGCCAAGAGCGAACGAAATTAAGAAAGGTATGGTACTGAATTACAACGGCAAACTGCTGATTGTGAAAGATATCGATATTCAGGCACCTAGCGCCCGTGGTGCAGCGACGCTGTATAAAATGCGTTTCGCCGATGTGCGTACCGGCCTCAAAGTGGAAGAACGCTTTAAAGGTGACGATATCGTCGATACCGTGACCCTGACCCGTCGCTATGTTGATTTCTCCTACATCGACGGCAACGAATACGTGTTCATGGACAAAGAAGATTACACCCCGTACATCTTCACTAAAGATCAGATCGAAGAAGAGCTGCTGTTTATCCCTGAAGGCGGTATGCCGGATATGCAGGTGCTGACCTGGGACGGCGTGCTGCTGGCGCTGGAGCTGCCTCAGACAGTGGATCTGGAAATCGTGGAAACCGCACCGGGCATCAAAGGCGCGTCAGCCAGTGCGCGTAACAAACCGGCTACCCTGACTACCGGTCTGGTTGTGCAGGTGCCAGAATACCTGTCTGCTGGCGAGAAGATCCGCATCCATATCGAAGAAAAACGCTATATGGGTCGCGCTGACTGATTGCGGCGTTTGTCGGGTGGCGGCTTCGCCTTACCCGACCAACAAAAACACAAAAACCGGCTCTCAGGCCGGTTTTTTATTGTAGGCCCGGTAAGCTCAGCGCCACCGGACAACAGAGCTTACAGAAGCTCCGGATACTTCGTCATCTTCAGCGCCAGCTCAACGCCGCGCACTTCTGCCATCCCTTTCAGGCGACCAATCGCCGAATAGCCTGGGTTGGTTTTCTTACGCAGATCGTCCAGCATCTGGTGTCCGTGATCCGGACGGAACGGAATGGGACGCACATCGCCCGCGTGCTTACGGCGCACTTCTTCCGCCAGAATGGCGTCCACCACCGCCACCATATTCACGTCACCGTTCAGGTGCGCGGCTTCGTGGAAGGTTTTTGGGTTCTCTTCGCGGCAGGTTGCACGCAAATGCGTGAAGTGAATACGATCGCCAAAGGTTTCAATCATCCGTACCAGGTCATTATCCGCACGCACGCCGTAAGAACCGGTACACATCGTAAAGCCGTTATAGATACTGTCTACCGTCTCTTTCAGCCACTGCATATCTTCAATCGTCGACACGATACGCGGCAGGCCGAGGATAGGACGCGGAGGATCGTCCGGATGAACAGCAAGACGCACGCCGGACTCTTCTGCCACAGGTACTATCGCGCGCAGGAAGTACGCCATGTTTTCGCGCAGCTGGTTCTTATCGATATCACCGTATTCCGCCAGACGCGCGCGGAACTGGTCCAGCGTGTAGCCTTCTTCAGCACCCGGCAGCCCGGCAATGATGTTGCGGGTCAGCTTTTCAATATCCGCTTCACTTGCCGCGTGGAACCACGCGAGCGCCTGCTGCTGCTCTTCTGCGGTGTAATCCGCTTCAGCACCCGGACGCTTCAGAATGTGCAGTTCAAACGCCGCAAACGCGATCTGGTCGAAACGCAGCGCTTTTGAACCATCCGCCATCTGATATTCAAGATCGGTACGCGTCCAGTCCAGAATCGGCATAAAGTTATAGCAGACCGTATCAATGCCGCAGGCCGCCAGATTACGGATACTCTGCTGATAGTTGGCAATCCAGGTCTGGTATTCACCCGAATGGGTTTTGATATCCTCGTGGACCGGAATACTTTCCACGACTGACCAGGTTAACCCCTTCTCCGCCAGCAACGCCTGACGCTTTTGAATTTCCTCAACCGGCCACACTTGCCCGTTAGGAATATGATGCAGTGCCGTGACAACGCCTGTCGCGCCAGCCTGACGTACATCATCAAGAGAAACCGGATCGTTCGGCCCGTACCAACGCCAGGTTTGTTCCATTGCCTCACCCTCTCAAGTTGTTATACCAATATGGTTTACTGCAATGACGACTACCATACATGTTTACCGCGAAGGGTCAACACAGCGCCACACATTGATTGATCAAACTCACAGAACGGGGATATTTACGGCTTACCAATTCAATTTGTTGTCATATAACTTTACACTACCATTGTTAATTAATGGTTAATCAGGTGTGTATTTCATGAAGACAATTGCTTCCACCTCGCTTCCTGCCCGCGTGCAGCAGCCTCGCTACGATCGCCAGCAATTACGCTCGCGCATTGTCCATTTTGGCTTCGGCGCATTTCACCGCGCGCATCAGGCGTTGTTAACAAACCGGGTGCTGAATGAGAAAGGAGGCGACTGGGGTATTTGTGAAATTAGCCTCTTCAGCGGTGATGTGCTGATGAGCCAGCTGCGCGCGCAGGATCATCTCTTTACCGTGCTGGAGAAAGGTGCGGAGGGGAACCAGGCTATTGTTGTCGGCGCGGTACATGAATGTCTGAATGCCAAACTCGATTCGCTGGCGGCCATTATTGAGAAATTTTGCGAACCGCAGGTTGCGATTGTCTCCCTCACCATCACGGAAAAAGGCTATTGCATCGATCCGGCGACCGGCAAGCTGGATATGCACAATACCCGCATCCTGCACGATCTGGAAAACCCGACCGAGCCGCATTCCGCGCCGGGGATCCTGGTCGAAGCCCTTCACCGCCGTCGCGAGCGCGGCCTGCCGCCGTTTACCGTTCTCTCCTGCGACAATATCCCGGACAACGGCCACGTCGTAAAAAATGCCGTGCTCGGGATGGCGCAAAAACGTTCTGCTGAGCTGGCCGGGTGGATTGATGCTCACGTGAGTTTCCCGGGCACGATGGTCGACAGAATTGTCCCCGCCGCAACGGAGACCTCGCTTGCGGAAATCACGCAGGAACTTGGCGTTGAAGATCCCTGCGCCATCAGCTGCGAGCCGTTTATCCAGTGGGTGGTCGAAGATAACTTTGTCGCCGGACGCCCTGAGTGGGAAGCTGCAGGCGTGCAGATGGTGAAGGATGTTCTACCGTGGGAACAAATGAAGTTGCGGATGCTTAACGGTAGCCACTCTTTTCTGGCTTATCTGGGATACCTCGCCGGATACGCGCATATCAATGAATGCATGGAGGACGCGAGCTTCCGCGAAGCCGCCCGCCGCGTAATGCTGAACGAGCAGGCTCCCACTTTGCGCATCACAGACGTGGATCTCACGGCCTATGCCGACAGCCTGATCGACCGTTTTGCCAATCCCGCATTGCAGCATCGAACCTGGCAAATCGCGATGGACGGCAGCCAGAAGCTACCTCAGCGCATGCTGGATGGGATCCGTGTCCATCTCGAACGTAACAGCGCTTGGCCGCTGCTGGCGCTGGGGGTTGCAGGCTGGATCCGCTACGTCAGCGGCACGGATGAGCGCGGAGACGCGATTGATGTTCGCGACCCGCTTAGTGATAAAATCCAGTCAATCGTCAAGGCCAGCAGTGAAGCGGAGCGCGTGAACGCCCTGCTGACGCTGAGCGAAGTCTTTGGACAGGATCTGCCTCATAACAGCGTCTTTGTAGATGCGGTAAACGAAGCCTATCAGCGCCTCACCCGCTACGGTGCGCGTCAGGCTGTTATTGAAACGTTAAAAATTTAACCATTCTTGCCCTTAAGGCGAACGGAAAACCTCTCCGTTCGCCCTTCCCCCTTCTCATGACGCTTTTTTTTCGCCAAGATGATGACTAATTGTTATAGCATCACAGTCAGTCATGGGAGCGCATGTGACCAAAACCAACCTCATCACCGGTTTTCTCGGCAGCGGAAAAACCACCTCAATTTTGCACCTGCTCGCGAATAAAGATCCGGCAGAAAAGTGGGCCGTACTGGTCAACGAATTCGGCGAAGTGGGCATCGATGGCGCATTGCTGTCTGACAGCGGGGCAATGATCAAAGAGATCCCGGGCGGCTGTATGTGTTGCGTGAATGGTTTACCCATGCAGGTCGGGCTGAACACGCTGCTGCGCCAGGGTAAACCGGACCGTCTGCTGATAGAGCCGACCGGGCTGGGCCACCCTAAGCAGATCCTCGATTTGCTGACCGCCCCGGTTTACGAGCCGTGGATTGACCTGCGCGCCACGCTGTGTCTTCTGGATCCGCGCCTGCTTCTGGACGAGAAGGCCGTGGCCAATGAAAACTTCCGCGATCAGCTCGCCGCGGCAGATATCATCGTGGCGAATAAAGAGGATCGTGCAACGGCTGAAAGCCAGGCCGCGTTCGATGCATGGTGGCAACATTTCGGCGGCGATCGTCAACGGGTTCACACCACTCAGGGCAAAATTGACAATGCCCTGCTCGATCTCCCCCGTCTGAACCTGGCGGAACTGCCCGTCAGCGCGGAACACGCGCATAGCCACGCGGTGAAGCAGGGTCTGGCTGCCCTGAGCCTGCCGGCACATCAGCGCTGGCGTCGTAATCTCAATAGCGGTCAGGGCTACCAGGCTTGCGGATGGATCTTCGATGCCGATACGGTTTTCGACACCATCGGGATTCTGGAATGGGCCAGACTTGCTCCGGTCGATCGCGTCAAAGGCATTATGCGAACCCCGGACGGGCTGGTACGCATCAATCGCCAGGGCGCAGATTTCTTTATCGAAACGCAAAATGTTGCCCCCCCGGACAGCCGGATAGAGTTAATTAGTGCGGTTAACGCCGACTGGAACGCGCTGCAGACCAACCTGTTGAAGCTTCGTTTAAGTTCCGACGGCTAACGTTGCCCCAGATTTCAAACGATGCTGAACGTTATGACGACTCGATTTCCCTTAATACTGCTGCTGAATGCTGCCGGTCTGGCACTCTTTTTATCCTGGTATCTGCCGGTGAACCATGGTTTCTGGTTCCCGCTGGATTCCGGTATTTTCCACTTCTTCAACCAGGCGCTGGTGAAGAGTGAAACCTTCCTGTGGCTGGTCGCGATTACCAACAATCGCGCCTTCGACGGCTGTTCACTGCTGGCCATGGGCTGCCTGATGCTCTCTTTCTGGCTGAAAGAAGATAAAACAGGACGTCGCCGCATTGTGATCACAGGCCTGGTCATGCTGCTGACTGCGGTAGTGATTAACCAGCTGGCGCAACATTTGATGCCGGTAAAACGCGCAAGTCCTTCGCTCTATTTCCCGGATATTCACCGCGTCAGCGAATTACTGCATATCCCGACTAAAGATGCGTCTAAGGACAGTTTCCCCGGCGATCACGGTATGATGCTGCTTATTTTTTCAGCATTCATGCTGCGCTATTTTGGCAAAAAAGCCTTTGCGACGGCGCTGGTAATTGTGGTGGTGTTTGCTTTCCCGCGCGTCATGATCGGCGCTCACTGGCTGACGGATATTGTTGTGGGTTCGCTCTCTGCGGTTCTGATTGGTTTGCCATGGGTGCTGATGACGCCGTTAAGCGATCGATTAATAGCCATTTTTAATCGTTACCTGCCTGGCGATAAGTAACAAGTTCTAAACAAATAACCCATCGTAATTAACGCAAACTATCGGGGATCATTTCGTTCCCTGATAGTCCCCTCTCTTCAATTGCCCCGCGCCGTCATATTCTTGTCATCTCATTCATGTTGAAAATGAAGCAATTGCCTGAGCTGGAGCCGCTTCTGACGGCATTTTGGGGCATTTACGTTTTTTTACTCTCGGTATCACAATTTCTTATAAAAAATCGGACTTTTTTGCTCGCAATGCCCCTTGCAATCGGTTAATCTCGAACTCGTTTTGCCCCACTGAGATAATTATTATCATGGTGAATAAATTTGTGCACTGCGCCACAAATCTGACCAGAAAGAATTGTCTCAATGTGAACAGCTAATTAGTCTCGTCACGTTTGGCATTTTTATAACGATATTTATCGTTAAGGACTTCAAGGGAAAATAAACAAAATGGTCAAATCTCAACCGATTTTGAGATATTTCATGCGGGGGATCCCGGCGATAGCAGTAGCGGTTCTGCTTTCGGCATGTAGTACATCGAACACCGCTAAGAATATGCATCCTGAGACGCGTGTTGTGGGAACAGAAGATTCCTCGTCACTGCAAGCCTCTCAGGATGAATTTGAGAATATGGTGCGTAATCTGGACGTGAAGTCCCGTATTATGGACCAGTATGCTGACTGGAAAGGCGTGCGTTATCGTCTTGGCGGCAGCACGAAAAAAGGCATTGATTGTTCCAGTTTCGTACAACGAACCTTCCGCGAACAATTTGGGTTAGATCTTCCGCGTTCAACCTATGAACAGCAGGAGACGGGCAAGTCGATTTCACGTTCCAAACTGCGTACCGGTGATTTAGTTCTGTTCCGTGCGGGTTCTACGGGTCGACATGTTGGTATCTACATTGGCAACGACCAGTTCGTTCATGCTTCCACCAGCAGCGGTGTGACCATTTCCAGCATGAATGAACCGTACTGGAAGAAGCGCTACAACGAAGCGCGCCGTGTATTGACCCGCAGTTAATATGATGATTGTATCGTTGGTTATCCCTTGGCTGGCGATATAATAAAAAAAAGCACTGCTTCGGCGGTGTTTTTTTTTGCCCGTTACACTGAATACATTCAGCGGCTACTCAGGAATCACGATCTCTATGTTCACCCGCTACTTTTCCAGTCATCGCAAGATACTGTTTCTCAGTATTGTCACAGGGCTGTTTGTCGCCCTGCTCCTGGGCTCATTGCAGTTTTTCTGGAGTTACCACAAGCGGGAAGTCAGATTCGATACCCTGATTGAAGATGTGAGCATCTACATGGAGAGCTACTTCGGGGAGCTAAAAGAGTCTATCGATCTCCTCCAGCCGCTTACGCTGAACAATTGCCATGAGGTTAACGCTGAACTGACTTCACGCGCTGCCTTCAGTATTAATGTGCGCGCCTTCCTGCTGGTCAGAGACAAAATAGCGTTCTGCTCTTCCGCCACAGGGCCAATGAATTCCCCGATGGAAGCGCTTATACCCGAGCTGCACATCAACAAACCGATCGATATTGCCCTGCTGTCCGGCACGCCCATGCTGCCGAATAAACCGGCCATTGCCATCTGGTACCGTAATCCGTTGGTTAAGGACGGCGGCGTCTTTACCTCGGTGAATCTCAATCTGACACCGTACCTGCTCTATGCCGCGCGTCAGGACGAGTTCGCGGGTATTGCCATCATTATTGGCGACAACGCGTTGTCGACAATGTCCAGCACGCTGGTTAAGGCGGAAGATCTCCATGAACACGCCGCCCGCACCGCCACGCTGAAAGACATTCCGCTGACCATCAAGATCTATGCCGAAGCCTGGACCAGCGAGGAAATCCTCTTCGCCCTCTTCTTCGGGCTGGTGTGCGGCATAGCCGCCGGAACGCTCAATTTTTATATCCTGACCATACGTCTGAATCCGGGTAAGGAAATTTTAACCGCGATTAAGCACAATCAGTTCTATGTGGTGTATCAGCCCGTGGTCGATGCTAAAGAGCTGAAAATGCGCGGTGTGGAAGTGCTGATGCGCTGGAAGCACCCGACGATGGGCGAAATCCCACCGGATGCGTTTATTAACTTTGCTGAAGCGCAAAAGCTGATTGTTCCTCTGACGCTGCATCTTTTTGATCTCATTATTCGTGACGCACCGGTATTACAAAGCGTATTGCCTGCGGGAGCCAAGCTGGGGATAAACATTGCGCCAGGGCATTTGCATGCGGAGAGTTTTAAAGAAGATATGCAAAGCTTCAACGCCTCGCTGCCGCCCGATCATTTCCAGACGGTACTGGAAATCACCGAGCGCGACATGATTAATCAGCGCGAGGCCAACCAGCTTTTTGAATGGCTACACAATGAAGGCTTTGAAATCGCGATTGATGATTTCGGGACCGGCCACAGTGCCCTGATTTATCTCGAGCATTTCACAATGGACTATATCAAGATCGACCGGGGTTTTGTCAATGCCATTGGAACCGAAACCGTTACATCGCCCGTACTTGATGCCGTATTGACCCTCGCAAGGCGACTGAACATGTCCACCGTCGCCGAAGGAGTGGAAACGCCCGAGCAGGCGGCCTGGCTGCGCGAGCATGGCGTTAACTTCCTGCAGGGATACTGGATCAGCCGCCCTATGCCGTTGGCGCAGTTTCGCACATGGCAACCCAATATGATGTCCGGTGAATAATTTCACAATGGCGGCGACGTCACTTATTATTCAGTTTTAATGTGAACGAAGGATCCGCCACGAGATGTTTATGCGCGTCGTAGTGATGTTAATGGCGGTGGTGAGCCTGTCCAGCCAGGCGCAAACCATCAAAGAGAGCACGGCATTCGCGGTGATTGGCGAACCTAAATACGTGGTTAATTTTACCCACTACGATTACGTCAACCCCGCCGCGCCTAAAGGCGGAAACGTGACGCTCTCGGCCACGGGCACCTTCGATAACTTTAACCGCTTTGCCCTACGCGGCGTGGCGGCGGCGCGTACGGAGTCCCTCTATGACACGCTGTTTGTGACGTCAGACGATGAGCCGGGCAGCTACTACCCGCTGGTGGCGGAAAACGTACGTTACGCGGATAACTTCGCGTGGGCCGAAATTTCACTTAACCCGCAGGCGCGTTTTCATGATGGCACGCCGGTTAGCGCCCGCGACGTGGCCTTCACGTTTCACAAGTTTATGACCGAAGGGGTCCCGCAGTTCCGTCTGGTGTACAAAGGCACCACCGTAAAAGCTATCGCCCCGCTGACCGTGCGTATCGAACTGAGCGAACCTAACAAAGAGAATATGCTGAGCCTGTTCTCCTTGCCCGTCATGCCTGAGTCCTTCTGGAAAAACCACAAGCTGAGCGACCCGCTCTCCACGCCGCCGCTGGCGGGTGGCCCGTATCGCATTACCGACTGGCGTATGGGGCAGTATGTGGTCTATTCCCGGGTCAAAGATTACTGGGCTGCTAATCTTCCGGTAAACCGTGGCCGCTGGAACTTTGACACCCTTCGCTATGATTATTACCTTGACGATAATGTGGCGTTTGAGGCGTTTAAAGCGGGTGCGTTTGATTTGCGCGTGGAGAGCAGCGCTAAAAACTGGGCTACGCGCTATATCGGGAAAAACTTTGCCAACGGTTACATCGTTAAAGACGAGCATAAAAATGAATCTGCCCAGGATACCCGCTGGCTGGCGTTTAACATCCAGCGCCCGGTATTCAGCGACCGTCGGGTGCGCGAGGCGATTACCCTGGCATTCGATTTCGA
Source organism: Enterobacter sp. B79-1 (assembly GCF_057444735.1). Lineage (NCBI taxonomy): Bacteria > Pseudomonadati > Pseudomonadota > Gammaproteobacteria > Enterobacterales > Enterobacteriaceae > Enterobacter > Enterobacter sp. B79-1. The sequence goes on along the minus strand of NZ_JBYAZJ010000002.1, from coordinate 101,460 downwards.
GTGGATGAACAAGGCGCTGTTTTACGGCGCCTACAGCCGCGCTAACAGCTATTTCCAGAACACTGAATATGCCGCTCGTGACTATCCTGATGCCGATGAGCTGGTCTTGCTGGCTCCGCTGAAGGCGGAACTCCCGCCAGAGGTCTTTACGAGCGTGTTTGAACCGCCTAAATCCGACGGTAAGGGCTTTGACCGTGACAACCTTCTGAAAGCCAGCGCGCTGCTGGATGAGGCGGGATGGCACCTGAAAAATCAAAAACGGGTGAACGTGCAAACGGGCAAACCGCTGAGTTTCGAGCTCCTGCTCGCTTCAGGGGCAAATGACCAGTGGGTACTGCCGTTTAAGCAGAATCTCGCCCGGCTGGGAATTACTCTGAATATCCGCCAGGTGGATATCGCTCAGCTCACCAACCGCAAGCGCAGCCGGGATTACGATATGATGCAGAGCCTGTGGGCCGCGCAGCCGTGGCCCAGCGGCGATTTGCAAATTTCATGGGCCTCCAGTTATATCAACTCCTCCTACAATGCCCCCGGCGTTAAGAGCCCGGCGATCGACGCGCTGATTGAGAAAATCGTGGCCGCGCAGGGCGATAAAGAAAAATTGCTTCCGCTTGGCCGCGCGCTCGACAGGGTGTTAACCTGGAACTACTACATGCTGCCAATGTGGTACATGGGCGAAGATCGTCTTGCCCGTTGGGACAAATTCTCGCTGCCCTCTGTACGCCCTGTCTATACGCTGGGTTTCGATACCTGGTGGTATGACGTGAACAAAGCCGCCAAACTGCCCGCAGAGCGGCGTTAAGGAATAACAATGGGTGCTTATCTGATCCGCCGCTTGCTGCTGGTTATCCCGACGCTGTGGGCCATCATCACGATTAACTTTTTCATCGTCCAGATTGCCCCTGGCGGACCGGTGGATCAGGCTATCGCCGCTGTGGAATTTGGCCACAGCGGGGGAATGCCCGGCGGCGGCGGTGAAGCGATGGGCGCGAGTCACGCAAGGACCGGCGTGGGGAATATCAGCGAAAGCCACTACCGCGGCGGGCGCGGGTTGGATCCCGAGGTGATCGCCGAGATCACCCATCGCTACGGCTTTGATAAACCGCTGCATGAGCGTTATTTCAAGATGCTCTGGGATTACGTCCGCTTTGATTTTGGCGATAGCCTGTTTCGCAGCGCATCCGTGCTGACGTTAATTAAGCAAAGCCTGCCGGTTTCCGTCACCCTTGGTCTGTGGGGAACGTTGATTATCTATCTGGTCTCCATTCCGTTGGGCATTCGAAAAGCGGTCTACAATGGCAGCCGCTTTGATATCTGGAGTAGCACCTTCATCATCATCGGCTATGCGATTCCGGCGTTTCTGTTTGCGGTTCTGCTTATCGTCTTTTTCGCCGGGGGGAGTTATTTCGATATTTTCCCGCTCCGGGGATTGGTGTCAGCTGATTTCAGCACCCTGCCGTGGTATCAAAAAATCACCGATTATTTCTGGCACATCACGCTGCCGGTGCTCGCGACGGTCATTGGCGGTTTTGCAGCGCTGACGATGCTGACCAAAAACGCCTTTCTTGATGAAATCCGCAAACAGTATGTTGTCACCGCGCGCGCAAAGGGCGTGGGTGAAAAACAGATCATGTGGAAGCACGTTTTCCGCAACGCGATGCTGCTGGTGATTGCCGGATTCCCGGCCACCTTCATCAGTATGTTTTTTACCGGCTCGCTGCTGATAGAGGTGATGTTCTCCCTGAACGGTCTGGGACTGCTGGGCTATGAGGCCACCGTCTCGCGCGATTACCCGGTCATGTTTGGCACACTCTATATTTTCACCCTGATTGGCCTGCTGCTGAATATCATCAGTGATATCAGCTATACGCTGGTCGATCCCCGAATCGATTTTGAGGGCCGCTGATGCCGCGTTTAAGCCCCGTCAACCAGGCCCGCTGGGCACGCTTTCGCCACAACCGCCGCGGCTACTGGTCGCTGTGGATCTTCGCCGTGCTGTTTATCTTAAGCATGTGCGCCGAGCTGATTGCGAACGATAAGCCGCTGCTGGTGCATTTTAACGACCGCTGGTATGTGCCTGTGTTGAACAACTACAGCGAGAGTGATTTTGGCGGCCCGTTTGCGACCCCGGCTGAATATCAGGATCCGTGGCTTCGCGATCAAATCGACAGGCACGGCTGGGCGCTCTGGGCCCCCATTCGCTTTGGCGCAAACAGCATAAACTTTGCTACCTCAACCCCCTTCCCTTCGCCTCCCTCCGCGCAGAACTGGCTGGGAACCGACGCGAACGGCGGTGACGTGCTGGCGCGCATTCTTTACGGCACGCGGATCTCCCTGCTCTTCGGGCTGATGCTGACGCTCTTTTCCAGCGTCATGGGCGTCGTCGCGGGTGCCGTTCAGGGCTATTACGGCGGAAAGCTCGATCTCTGGGGGCAACGCATCATTGAAGTCTGGTCAGGAATGCCAACGCTGTTTCTGATCATCCTGCTGTCCAGCGTCGTGCAGCCTGGCTTCTGGTGGCTGCTGGGGATCACCGTCCTGTTTGGCTGGATGGCGCTGGTGGGCGTAGTGCGCGCGGAATTTCTGCGCACGCGGAACTTTGACTATATCCGTGCCGCACAGGCGCTGGGGGTCAGCGATCGGGCGATTATTTTCCGCCATATGCTCCCCAACGCCGTAGTCGCAACCCTGACCTTTCTGCCCTTTATTTTGTGCAGTTCCATCACCACCCTCACCTCGCTTGATTTCCTTGGTTTTGGGCTGCCGCTCGGCTCGCCATCGCTCGGAGAACTGCTGCTGCAAGGCAAGAACAATCTTCAGGCGCCGTGGCTTGGCATCACTGCGTTTCTCTCAGTGGCCGTGCTGCTTTCGCTGCTGATCTTTATTGGCGAAGCCGTGCGCGATGCCTTTGATCCCGACAAGGCGGTATAGATGACGCAACCTCTTCTGAGCATTGAAAACCTGTCTATTGCCTTTTCGAAGCAGGGCGAAACCCGCACGGTGGTGAATGACCTGTCACTGCAGATCCAGCGCGGCGAAACGCTGGCGCTGGTGGGGGAATCGGGTTCCGGTAAGAGCGTTTCAGCCCTCTCCATCCTGCGTCTGCTCCCTTCCCCGCCGGTCAGCTATCCGCAGGGTGACATTCTGTTCCATGGCAGTTCGCTGCTGCATGCGGATGAGCAAACCCTGCGCGGGATCCGCGGCAATAAGATTGCCATGATTTTTCAGGAGCCGATGGTCTCACTCAACCCGCTGCATACGCTGGAAAAACAGCTCTACGAAGTGCTGTCACTTCACCGGGGCATGCGCAAAGAGGCGGCGCGGGGTGAAATTCTCGATTGCCTTGAGCGCACGGGCATTCGCAATGCCGCCAAACGGCTGACCGATTTTCCGCACCAGCTCTCTGGCGGAGAACGTCAGCGCGTGATGATCGCCATGGCGCTGCTGACGCGTCCTGAACTGCTGATCGCCGATGAACCGACGACGGCACTGGACGTGACGGTTCAGGCGCAGATATTGACGCTGCTGCGGGAACTGCGTGACGAGCTGAACATGAGCCTGCTGTTTATTACGCACAACCTGAGCATCGTAAGAAAGCTGGCTGACAGCGTGGCGGTGATGCAAAACGGACGATGTGTTGAGCAAAATACGGCAGCCTCGCTGCTGACGGCACCTCAACACCCCTATACGCAGCGCCTGCTCAACAGCGAACCCTCCGGCGATCCCGTTCCCCTGGATGCCGACAGCGAGCCGCTGCTGCGCGTTGAGGGGCTGGGCGTTTCATTTCCCGTTCGTAAAGGCATTTTATGGCGCGTTGTCGATCGGAACCCGGTTCTGAAAGATATTCGCTTCTCTCTGCGTCCCGGTGAATCGCTGGGGCTGGTTGGTGAGTCGGGTTCTGGCAAAAGCACCACCGGGCTGGCGCTGCTGCGCTTAATCGCCTCGCAGGGTGAGATCCTCTTTGACGGCATGCCGCTTCACACCCGGAACCGTCGCCAGATGTTGCCCGTGCGTCCACGCATGCAGGTTGTTTTTCAGGATCCCAACTCCTCGCTTAACCCAAGACTGAGTATTTTGCAGATTGTTGAAGAGGGTTTGCGCGTACATCGTCCCACGCTGAGCGCTCAGCAACGTGAAGAAGAGGTCATGCTTGTCATGGCTGAAGTGGGATTAGATCCCGCTACGCGCCACCGCTATCCTGCGGAATTTTCCGGCGGTCAGCGCCAGCGCATCGCGATTGCCCGCGCGTTGATCCTGAAACCTGAGTTGATCATTCTTGATGAACCCACCTCTTCACTGGACAGAACCGTACAGGCGCAGATCCTGACGCTGTTAAAAGGGTTACAGGAGAAACATCGGCTGGCCTATATCTTCATCAGCCACGATTTACAGGTGGTGCGGGCGTTGTGCCATCAGGTGATTGTGTTGCGGCAGGGAGAAGTCGTCGAACAGGGAGAGTGCCAGCGCGTATTCACTGCGCCGACGCAGAGCTACACGCGCCAGCTACTGTCAGCAGACTAGCGCTCAGAAAGGATATTGACCAGAGAAAGGCTCGGCAATTGCCACGCCGAAGTTTTTCAGACGGCAGGTGGCAGCGAATTCATCCTGGCTGTTCACAAACAGGCAAGGCTCGCCTTCGCATTCCAGCACGGAGCTATCCACTTCGATATCCGTCAGCGCCTGACTGAGGCGCTCCATGACCGGCCATGCATTTTCGTCGCTCGGACTCAGCAGTTTGAGCGCAACCAAACAATTCTCGCACCCTGCGCCGCTTTGCGGAATCGGTTCAACTTTCGAACCTGCAAAACCCGCCGACCAGCGATAGCTCTGGGGCAAGCGATGGACAATGGAGAGTTGTAATGTATTCACGTTCGTTCCCCGGAAGCAAAATTACTTCACAATTTATTTACATTTATAGTATCACATGATTGCAAACCTGCACTATTTAGCGGTTTTTATAGGCATTGCAGGCTCGCGTGGGCGCTATATGTACCCGTTTCTGCGATCTAACTCAACCTTTTTAAATACAATGATGTGACTTTTTACATAAATAGATTTTACATAAAAGAAACAAACACAGGGTAAACGAACAGCGCTTTGGTTGATATGCATCAACAAAAAAGGCCCGAATCGGGCCTTCAGCGTGCTTTAGTGAGCGGCTTTACGCGGCCGACTGGCATAAAGATAGAAAAGAATGGAGCTGGTTGCGCAGAAAGCGATAGCCCACAGCATCGGCCATGCGGTGTTAAACGTGGCCATCGAGAGCAGCGCCCCAACGACAGCGCCAATCCCAAAGCGGAACGTCCCCGCCAGTGACGACGCCGTGCCTGCCATGTGCGGGAATTCGTCAAGGATTACCGCCATCGCGTTGGAAGAGATCATCGACACGCAGCCGACAAACGCCGCCACGCCCACCACCAGCGCCCAGAAGCCAATCCCCAGAAACGCGCTCACCACCATCCAGATAGCCATAACGAACTGGATCCACAGCCCGGCGCGGAACATATTGATCGCCCCTACCCGCCGTACAAAGCGGCTGTTGATGATGGTCATAACAAACAGAAACACGATGTTCAGCGCAAAGTAATAGCCAAAGTGCTGCGGTGAAACGTGGTTCAGTTCGATATAAACAAACGGCCCGGCGCTCAGGAAGGAGAACATCCCGGCAAAGCTGAAGCCGCTCGCCAGCATGTAGCTCAGCACGCGCTTATGGCGAAACAGCGAGGCGAAATTCCCCATTGTCGTACGAATGTGGAACTTCTGCCGACGCTCGACGGGCAGCGTTTCATCAATAAAGAAGAAGATCATCGCCGACGCCAGCAGCGCGGCAACCGCCAGGATCCAGAAAATGGCGTGCCAGCTGAACCACACCAGCACGGCACCACCGACCATCGGGGCCACCAGCGGCGCAATGGTGGTGACCAGCATGACGAACGACATCATGCGGGAGAACTCTTCTTTCGGGTAGACATCGCGCATCAGGGCGTTGATCACCACGCTCGCGGCGGCGGCGGCCAGACCGTGGAAAAAGCGCATGATAATCAGCTGATCGATACTCTGCGCCAGCGCACAGGCGACGGCTGCACCCGCAAAGACCAGCGTTCCGCCCAGGATAACAGGCTTGCGCCCAAGGCTATCCGCCATCGGCCCATACAGAAGCTGACCGATAGCAAAACCGAGAATATAGGTACTGAGCGTCATCTGCGCGCTGCCCGCCGGTACGCCAAACTGCGCGGAAATCACCGGCAACGCGGGCAGATACATATCGATGGAGAGCGGCATCAGCATCGCCAGCAGGCCAAGGATGAAAACGATCTTGAAAGACGAGTGTGGCCTGGTGGTCACAGAGTTCTCCTGAAATTTAGCGTGAAGGCAGACCGACGCTGGCGATCTCTTCTTCCGTTAACGGGCGGTATTCGCCTGGCTCGAGTTCCGGGTCAAGCTCAATCGCACCAATACGTTCACGATGCAGGCCCACAACGTGGTTGCCCACTGCGGCGAACATCCGTTTCACCTGGTGATAGCGACCTTCGCTGATGGTCAGACGCACTTCCGTCGGGGTGATGACTTCAAGCACCGCCGGTTTGGTCAGATCTTTTTCATTATGCAGCTGAACGCCTTTGGTGAATTGCTCTGCCGTGTCATCCGATACCGGCGACTCCAGCGTGACCAGATAGGTTTTCTCGCAGTGATGGCGCGGAGAGGTGATGCGGTGAGACCACTGACCGTCATCGGTCATCAGCACCAGACCGGTAGTATCGATATCCAGACGACCCGCGGCATGCAGCTTGTGCGCCACTGGCTCATCAAGGAAATAGAGCACCGTCGGGTGATCCGGATCGTCCGTTGAACAGACGTAGCCTTCCGGTTTGTTGAGCATGAAATAGCGCGGACCGTGCTGCTGGGTCAGCGGATTGCCGTCATACTCCACCTGATGTTCAGGCTGGAGTTTGAAAGCGGTGTCTTTCACAATATCGCCATCCACGGTAACGCGGCTGGCGCGAATCTCGCGCCCGGCAATAGCGCGGCTTACGCCGAGTTGCTGAGCGATAAACTTATCAAGTCGCATGAAATCTTTTTAGCCTTAATGGTGCTGGAAGTCGGACAACGCGCCCGAAAAAGAAGCAGTCAAGAACGGTTCAGTATAATGGTCTGGTTGCGCCACTCAAGGGAAAAAGTTTCGTGGCATACTATGTGCGGAATAACGAAACCGAGACACCATGACTTTTACACTTCGCCCCTATCAGCAAGAAGCCGTCGACGCCACCCTCGCCTGGTTCCGTAAACATCGGGAACCGGCAGCCATCGTGCTCCCGACAGGTGCAGGCAAAAGCCTTGTCATCGCCGAGCTGGCGCGTCTGGCACGCGGGCGCGTGCTGGTGCTGGCGCACGTTAAAGAGCTGGTAGCGCAAAACCATGCCAAATATTGTGCGCTTGGACTTGAGGCCGATATTTTCGCCGCCGGGCTGAAGCGCAAAGAGAGTCACGGCAAAGTGGTGTTTGGCAGCGTGCAGTCGGTCGCCCGTAACCTGGACCTGTTTCGCAGCGAGTTTTCACTGTTGATTGTCGACGAGTGTCACCGCATTAGCGATGACGACGACAGCCAGTATCAGCAAATCCTGACGCATCTGAAGGAAGTGAACCCTCACATTCGCCTTCTCGGCCTGACGGCCACGCCGTTTCGTCTGGGGAAAGGCTGGATTTATCACTTCCATTATCACGGCATGGTGCGCGGGGATGCGAAAGCCCTGTTCAGCGACTGCATTTATGAGCTTCCGCTGCGCTACATGATTAAACATGGCTACCTGACGCCGCCGGAGCGGCTGGATATGCCGGTGGTGCAGTACGACTTCAGCCGCCTGCAGGCGCAAAGCAACGGATTATTCAGCGAGGCCGATCTTAATCAGGAGCTGAAAAAACAAAAGCGCATTACCCCGCACATCATCAGCCAGATTGAAGAGTTTGCGCAGACGCGCAAAGGGGTGATGATCTTTGCGGCCACCATTGAGCATGCCCGAGAAATTACCGGGTTGCTGCCCGCTGACGACGCGGCGCTGATCACCGGCGAAACGCCCGGACCGGAGCGCGACAGCCTGATCGACGCCTTCAAAGCGCAGCGGTTTCGCTATCTGGTCAACGTGTCGGTGTTAACCACCGGGTTTGATGCGCCGCACGTTGACCTGATTGCTATTTTACGCCCGACCGAATCGGTGAGTCTCTATCAGCAGATTGTGGGCCGCGGCCTACGCCTCTCGCCGGGCAAAACCGACTGCCTGATTCTGGATTACGCCGGGAATCCGCACGATCTGTACTCCCCTGAGGTCGGCACACCGAAAGGCAAAAGTGACAACGTGCCGGTCCAGGTGTTTTGTCCCGCCTGCGGGTTTGCCAATACCTTTTGGGGGAAAACTACCGCCGACGGTACGCTGATCGAACACTTTGGCCGCCGCTGTCAGGGCTGGTTTGAAGACGATGAAGGCCATCGCGAGCAGTGCGATTTTCGTTTCCGCTTTAAAAACTGTCCGCAGTGCAATGCCGAAAACGATATTGCCGCCTGTCGCTGCCGGGAGTGTGACACGATCCTGGTCGACCCTGATGACATGCTTAAGGCTGCGCTGAAGCTGAAAGATGCCCTGGTGCTGCGTTGTTCCGGCATGGCCCTGCAGCCCGGTGCGGATGAAAAAGGCGAATGGCTGAAAATCACCTACTACGATGAGGATGGCGCAGACGTCAGCGAGCGTTTCCGGGTGCACACACCTGCACAGAGAACGGCTTTTGAGCAACTCTTTATCCGCCCGCACACCCGCACGCCGGGGGTACCGCTGCGCTGGATAACCGTTGCTGATATCGTTCATCAGCAGGCGCTGCTGCGCCACCCGGATTTTGTTGTCGCCCGCAGGAAAGGCCAGTTCTGGCAGGTGCGTGAGAAGGTCTTCGACTACGAAGGACGCTTCCGCCGGGCAAATGAATTGCGCGGTTAACGGGACTTTTCGTTGATGTGAGGGGCATTTGAGTGTAAAATGCCGCCCGCTTCACATCCGTGAGGCAGAACACTCACCTGCTGCTGGGTCGCCTGTAGTAGGGTTTTAAATACAGAGAGAAATCAATGTTCACTATCGAAGCAGAAGTACGTAACGTGCAGGGTAAGGGTGCGAGCCGCCGCCTGCGTAACGCCAACAAGTTCCCAGCTATCGTTTACGGTGGCGAAGCTGCTCCAGTTGCAATCGAACTGGACCACGACAAAGTATGGAACCTGCAGACCAAAGCTGAATTCTACAGCGAAGTTCTGACCATCGTTGTTGGCGGTAAAGAAGAAAAAGTGAAGGTTCAGGCTGTACAGCGTCACCCGTTCAAGCCAAAACTGTCTCACATCGACTTCGTTCGCGCGTAATCGCAAACTCGTCGAATAAAAACCCCGCTTCTGCGGGGTTTTTTTATGGCTGCTATTTACCGCCAGAGGTGCGGCGCTGCAGCTGATCGCGCAGGTTCGGCGGCGTGCCTTTGATGGTCAGCGTGTCGGTGGCCGGATCCCAGAAGATGCGTTCCCCCAACAGCATGGCGTCAAAGTTGATGGTTAATCCACCGCCGCTACCGGCAAATTTGGTGAGCTGACGCAGCGTACTGCGATCTGCCGGGAAGCTCTCTTCCAGTTCATAGCCTTTTTCAGCCGTAAATTCCTGGAAGCTGACTTCACTCACACCTGCCAACTCTTTTGACAGTGATTCCAGCTCAATCTCTTCGCCTGCCTGCAGCTGCTCGTTGCAGTAGCTGTAAACCTGCTGACGCACGGTCTGACGCTCGGATTTATCGAGCTGCGCTTCTGCCGTAAAATCATCAACCGCCTGCAGCAGACCTTTGTTCTGCGCTTTGGCATTCAGACCTTCGCTGGCGCCGAGGAAGTCCATAAAGAAATCGGCGACTTTGCGCCCCACGCGCCCTTTCAGGAAAGTCAGATAGCGGGTCGATTCCGGATTGGTTTCCCACTCGGTCAAATCAATACGCGCCACGATATCCGCATGGTTGATATCCAGATAGTGCGTCGAGCTGATGTCCAGCTGCTCATTCACGCGCATGCTGCTTAAGTTGTTCAGCACGGTCACCAGCAGGTATTCCACCGCCAGGTAACGGTAATGGCAGAACAGGACGATACCACCATCGGCGAACGGATATTTTGCCAGCTCGTCACGCAGACGCCCGGTTGCGGCACGGCTGAATGCCAGGAAATCTTCTTCGCCCTGACGCTGAAGACGCAGGCTATCCGCCAGTTCGCTCTCTTCGCTGAACAGACCATAGGCTTTATTTTTAGCACTGTAGACGCGGTGCAACTCCGCCATCATTTCCACAACGGTCGCCGTGGGTTCAAGTAACGAATCGCGCAGCACCACTTCAAGGGTTTGCTCATCACGCTTGATAAGCTGGTGCAAGGCAATCTGGTTGATTTCCAGACTCATGATAAACTCTCCTTTTAGACCGGGCGGTATTCAACCACCACCAGCGCATGTGTGCAACAGAAGATAAAAAAGGGGAAAAAAAGCTGTTGCTACGGTAATATGTCGCCCTTCTCTCAACAAACTGATTTTGATTTATGCCACAACATTCCCGCTACAGTGACGAACACGTTGAACAACTGCTCAGTGAGCTGGTCAACGTACTGGAAAAACATAAAACGCCAACCGATCTCTCCCTGATGGTTTTGGGAAATATGGTTACCAACCTTATCAACACCAGCGTTGCTCCGGCTCAACGTCAGGCGATCGCCAAATCTTTCGCCCAGGCACTGCAGTCCTCGGTTAGCGACGACCAGGCACACTAAGGGAAACGAACAACAGTTTATGGTGACGAATCGTCAGCGCTACCGTGAAAAAGTCTCCCAGATGGTCAGCTGGGGGCACTGGTTTGCCCTGTTCAACATTCTGTTGGCGATGGTTCTCGGCTGCCGTTATCTGTTTGTGGCGGACTGGCCCACCACGCTTATCGGACGTGTTTACTCCTGGATAAGCCTGGTCGGTCACTTTAGCTTTCTGGTCTTCGCCACCTATCTGCTCATCCTGTTCCCTCTGACGTTTATCGTCATGTCGCAGCGTCTGATGCGGTTCTTGTCCGCCATCCTTGCGACCGCGGGCATGACGCTTTTGCTGATCGACAGCGAAGTCTTTACCCGTTTCCACCTGCATCTCAACCCTATTGTCTGGGAGCTGGTCATTAACCCCGATCAGAACGAGACCGCACGTGACTGGCAGCTGATGTTTATCAGCGTGCCCATTATTCTTCTGATTGAGATGCTGTTCGCCACCTGGAGCTGGCAGAAGCTGCGAAGCCTCACCCGGCGGCGCCATTACGCGAAGCCCGTTGCCGCGCTCTTTTTCATCTCATTCATCAGTTCGCACCTCATGTATATCTGGGCGGATGCGAACTTCTATCGTCCTATCACCATGCAGCGCGCAAACCTGCCGCTCTCGTATCCGATGACGGCACGTCGTTTCCTTGAGAAACACGGTCTGCTGGATGCGCAGGAGTATCAGCGCCGCCTGGTCGAGCAAGGTAATCCGGAAGCGGTCAGCGTGCAGTATCCGCTGAGCGATTTGCGCTATCGCGACATGGGCCGCGGGCAAAACGTTCTGCTGATCACCGTTGATGGTCTGAACTATTCGCGCTACGAGAAGCAGATGCCCGCACTGGCGGCGTTCGCGGATAAGAACATCACCTTTACGCAGCATATGAGCTCGGGCAACTCAACCGACGCGGGTATTTTCGGCCTGTTCTATGGGATATCGCCGAGCTACATGGATGGTGTACTGTCTTCACGCACGCCAGCAGCATTGATTACCGGGCTTAACCAGCAAGGTTATCAGCTGGGGCTGTTCGCGTCCGATGGCTTCAACAGTTCGCTGTACCGTCAGGCTCTGCTCTCTGATTTCTCTCTGCCTGCCGCGCAGAGCCAGTCTGACACCCAGACGGCAAACCAGTGGATTAACTGGCTGCAGCGCTACGCTCAGGAAGATAACCGCTGGTTCTCCTGGGTTGCGTTTAACGGCACAACGGATGACAGCAATCAGAAAGGCTTCACCCGTCGTTACACGCGTGCGGCAGGTGATGTTGATGCACAAATTGCGCGCGTGCTGACCGCCCTGAACGACTCGGGCAAGCTGGACAATACGGTGGTGATTATCACTGCAGGCCATGGCGTGCCGCTGGGCGACGACATGGAGAGCATGGCCTGGTCACGTCCGAACCTGCATGTGCCACTGATCGTTCACTGGCCGGGTACCCCTGCGCAGCGCATCAATATGCTTACCGATCATAAAGATGTGATGACCACATTGATGCAGCGCTTGTTGCACGTCAGCACGCCGGCTAACGAGTACTCTCAGGGGCAAGATCTCTTTAGCGCCACTCGTCGTCATAACTGGGTGACTGCCGCAGGTGGCAATACGCTGGCGGTGACGACACCTGAGCTGACGCTGGTACTGAACAGTAACGGGAGTTATCAGACCTATAACCTGAAGGGCGAGAAGCTGAAGGATCAAAAACCACAGCTCAGCCTGCTGTTGCAGGTCCTGACGGACGAGAAACGGTTTATCGCTAACTGATTAATAATAAACCAGTTAGCGCGTTCTTCCCCTTGCATTCAAAAAGGAATCGAGTAGTATTCCTTTCATGCGTCGGCACGTAGCGCAGCCTGGTAGCGCACCGTCATGGGGTGTCGGGGGTCGGAGGTTCAAATCCTCTCGTGCCGACCAAAACTTTTAAAACCAGCCTTTTACGGCTGGTTTTTTTATTTCAGCGCGTCCGGCGTTTTACGCAAGTAAACCAGCGTAGCCAGGCAAATCACCGCCCCGGCATAAAACGTATATTCTGCGCCTGCCGCTTCCCAGATCGCTCCTGCCCCCACGCTGGCAATAAGCAAGCTAACGCCACTGACCATGCTGAAAATGCCGTAGGCGGTGCCGCGTAAATCCGCTGGTGCAGTTTTCGCAATCATTGCCGCCAACAGTCCCTGCGTCATCCCCATGTGCAAGCCCCACAGCGCGACGCCTAAAATAATCCCGCCCCAGTGGGAACTCAGCGCCAGCACAACGTCGGCACCTATTAATACCACCAATCCCCACTGCAGCAGCCGGGTGTGACTCATTGAGTCTGAGAGCTTGCCAAAAGGATAGGCTGACAGGAAATAGAGCAGGTTCATGGCCACCATCACCAGTGGGATCAACGCCAGCGGGACGCCCGACTGCTGCGCGCGAAGCACCAGAAACGCTTCACTAAAGCGAGCCAGAGTGAAGACGGCCCCCAGTCCAATGACCCACCAGCAGCCTTTGCCCAGCCGCTTCAGGTTCTCTTTTTTAATCGGATTGGTTCGCTTATGTTCGACAGGGGTTTTCGGTTCACGAAGTCCGAAGAAAAGTAACGCTACGGCGAGCACGCCGGGGATCACTGCGATCCAGAATATGGTGCGAAAATCGTCGTTCCACAGCAGCATTAACCCGACGGCCAGCAAGGGGCCAAGAAATGCACCGATGGTATCCATAGACTGACGCAGACCGAACGCCGCACCGCGCAGTTCCGGCGGCGTCACGTCAGCGACCAGCGCGTCCCGCGGTGCGCCGCGGATGCCCTTCCCCACCCGGTCGATGAGTCGTGCCCCCAGAATCATGCCGGATGACGAGGCGATGGCGAACAGCGGTTTGCTCAGCGCGCCCAGCCCGTAGCCCAACACCGCCAGCCCTTTTCGCTTGCCGAGATAGTCGCTGATTGCACCGGAAAAGACTTTAATAAACAGCGCCGTGGCTTCTGCCAAACCTTCAATAAGACCGATGAAAATCACGCTGGCACCGAGCGTTGTGACCATAAACAACGGCAGCAGGCTGTGAATGATCTCCGAGGAGATATCCATCAACATGCTAACGCCACCTACAACCCAGACTCCTTTCGGGATCCGGCTGAGCGTTGCAAACCGGGATAACATTGAGCATCTCCTGCTTTCTGTAGAACAATCTCGTTCGACACAGAATATCCTGGAAATGCGAATAAATATCATCAGACATAAAAAAAGCCAGCCCGAGAGGCTGGCTTGATTCTCGCCGATAAACGATCAGTGCTTATCGCGTCCGCCCAGGAAGAAAATGCCCAGCGGAATGGCAAGCAGAACGGTGAACACCAGGCTGTAAACAAAGATCATCGCCGATTGCAGAACGTACATGCTGGTCGTCCATGCAGAGAGGGGAATGTTGTACTGTTCAATGACGCCAACAATGGTTGCCCTTCCAACGCATGCAGCAGCAATCATAAACACAACCAGCAGCGCCAGCAGGAATTTACGGCCTTCAGGTGTTTTCAGTTTTGCGCGAACCATCTCTCTTCCCTTTACAGATGAATAACATTATCTGAGGCTTAAAATAACACGATCTCCCCACCGTCTCCACACCAGCATTAAAAACCATTTTTAATGCAGAAATGCAGTTTATTACACTGCACTCAATGAAAATATAAGTAAATCACTCCAGTCATTCATGGTGATTATGTTAATCTCGGCAGGATCGTTTTGACTTAAAGGAATGACTGTGAAAAACGCACCTAAATTTGCTATCGCTCTTATCGCCGCCTGTGTCAGCACCGGGGCTTTCGCCAGTAACACGCAAAGTGAACAGCCGCTTGAAAAAGTCGCGCCGTATCCGCAAGCGGAAAAAGGGATGAAGCGTCAGGTAATTCAGTTACCGGCTCAGCAGGAAGAAGCGAACTTTAAAGTCGAGCTGTTAATCGGCAAGACGCTGGAAGTAGATTGCAATCAGCACCGTCTGGGCGGTCAGCTGGAAAGCAAAACCCTGGAAGGCTGGGGTTACGACTACTATGTCTTCGACAAAGTGACGTCGCCGGTTTCCACCATGATGGCGTGTCCGGACGGCAAAAAAGAGAAGAAATTTGTCACCGCGTATCTGGGTGATAACAGCCTGCTGCGCTATAACAGCAAGTTGCCGATCGTGGTCTATACGCCTGAAAACGTGGAAGTGAAGTATCGCGTGTGGAAGGCAGATGAAACTGTCGGACAAGCGGTCGTACGTTAAAAATAAGTCGGGTGGCGGCTTCGCCTTACCCGACCTACAAAACAACATCGAACGTAGGCCGGGTAAGCGTCAGCGCCACCCGGCTTTTTTACACTACAGCGCGATATCCGCAACCGGTTTGTTTTCCGCCTGAGGCTTCAGCTCCGCTTTTGGCGCAGCATCCGCCGCCTGTGGCTTCACGTATTGCAACTGCAGTACACGGCTGGTGTACTCCAGCTCCTGCTCCGTCGCATCCACGTTACCGTTCAGCTTCGTACCGTAAGATGGAATAATGGTTTTCAGCTTCGCCTGCCATTCCGGGCTGGCGACTTTATCTTTAAACACTTTTTCCATCAGGTGCAGCATGATTGGCGCAGCGGTAGACGCACCCGGTGACGCACCCAGCAGCGCGGCAATGGTGCCATCTTTATCGCTCACCACTTCGGTACCCAGACGCAGCACGCCGCCTTCTTTAGGATCGCGCTTGATGATTTGTACGCGCTGACCCGCCTGCCATAAACGCCAGTCTTCTTTCTTCGCCTGCGGGTAGTACTCTTTCAGCGCCTCGAAACGATCGTCATCAGAGAGCATCACCTGGCTAATCAGGTATTTCACCAGATCGAAGTTATCCAGCCCCACGTCCATCATTGGCTTCACGTTAGAGGTGGTGGTTGCGCTGAGCAGATCCCACAGGGAGCCATTTTTCAGGAACTTGGTGGAGAACGTCGCGAACGGCCCGAACAGCACCACGCGTTTGCCGTCAAGCATACGGGTGTCGATGTGCGGAACGGACATCGGTGGCGCGCCCACGGAAGCCTGACCGTACACTTTCGCCAGATGACGGTTCACCACTTCCGGGTTTTCAGAGACCAGGAACTGGCCGCCGACCGGGAAGCCCGCATAGTCATCAGCTTCAGGAATACCGGACTCCTGCAGCAGCTTCAGCGCCGCACCGCCGGCACCGATGAAGACAAATTTCGCCTTGATCACGTGTTCGGCTTCATTGTTTTTCAGATCGGCAACGGTCACGCTCCAGCTGTTGTCCGCGTTGCGCTTAAAGCCGCGCACTTCGGTGCTGAGCTGCAGATTGAAGTTCTCTTTTTTCTTCAGAGACGCGACCAGCTGACGGGTAATTTCACCGTAGTTGACGTCAGTACCAATTTCGGTACGGGTCGCTGCTACTTTCTGATTCGGGTCACGACCTTCCATCACCAGCGGCGCCCACTCTTTGATCTGGGCATGATCTTCAGAGTATTTCATCCCGCGGAACAAGGTGCTCTGCTGCAGAGCGGCATAGCGCGCGCGCAGGAAGTTGACGTTCTGGTCGCCCCACACAAAGCTCATGTGCGGTACGGTGTTAATGAAGGAGTGCGGATCGTGCATCACGCCGCTGTTGACCTGGTGTGACCAGAACTGGCGTGAGATCTGGAACGCTTCGTTGATCTCTACCGCCTTCTCGATACTAATGGAACCGTCCTTTTTCTGCGGCGTATAGTTCAGTTCCATGAGTGCCGAGTGTCCGGTACCGGCGTTGTTCCAGCCGTTAGAGCTCTCCTGCGCCACGCCATCGAGGCGTTCAACCATGGTCATGGACCAGTCCGGCTGCAGTTCGTGCAGATAAGTTCCCAGCGTGGCGCTCATGATACCGCCACCAATTAATAGGACGTCCGTTTCCTGCTCTTTTGGTGCGTCTGCTTTCGCCGCCATTGAGACGGTGTTAAGCCCCACGGCCAGAGAAAAGAGCATGGCAGTCATTTTTTTCATAATTTATGCCTTAGTGTAAAAGTGCTTGATGCGTGGAAATTGCAGGTGAAAAAAGCTGCGGAGGCACGGTAACAACTTTTAAATATTGTTTAAAGGTTACGAAATTATTGTAATTGTGAAATTTAATGATGGATTGTTTGTAGGGGATTACGCTGGCAACTGGCAATCACTGAATTTTGTGGATACTATGCTGCACTTTGTGATCGCGCGCACGGAAGCCTGCCCTAACCAGCGAACTGTTATGTCCTTACCCCATTCAGCTGTATCTCCCGAAGACCGCGTAGCCAACGTGCTGCGTTCCCCTAAGCTGCTGACGCGTGAAATGCTGGCGGGCGTGATCACCGCTCTGGCGCTGATCCCCGAGGTCATCTCATTTTCCGTGGTGGCGGGCGTTGACCCGAAGGTCAGCCTGATCGCCTCCGTGGTGTTGTGTCTTGCCCTGTCTGTACTCGGTGGTCGTCCGGCGATGGTCACAGCCGCGGCCGGTTCCGTGGCGCTGGTCATTGGCCCAATGGTGCATCAGCATGGCGTACAGTACATTCTTCCCGCCGTGCTGATGGCTGGCGTGATTCAGATTCTGTTTGGCGTACTGGGCATGGCAAGACTGATGCGCTTTATTCCCCAGTCGGTCATGACCGGGTTTGTTAACGCCCTGGGCATTTTGATCTTCTTCGCACAGGTGCCGCATTTCTGGAGCCGAAGCCCGCTGATTGTGGGCCTGTTCGTGCTGACGCTGCTGATCGTGCTGTGGGTGCCGCGCTATATCAAAAGCATCCCTTCCCCGCTGATTGCGATTGTGCTGTTAACCTTGTTCACCGTTTCAACCGGCCAAATCCTGCCGACCGTGGGCGATGAAGGCTCCATGAGCGGCGATTTGCCGGGGCTTACCGAACTTCTGGTCCCGCTCAATGTGCAGACGCTGAGCATTATCTGGCCGTGCGCGTTGAGCATCGCGTTTGTCGGCCTGCTGGAATCCCTGCTGACGGCAAAGCTGGTGGATGAGCTGACCGCAACGCCGTCAAGTAAACGCCGCGAAAGCATTGGATTAGGCGTCGGCAATATTCTGTCTGGTTTTTATGGCGGCATTGCGGGCTGCGCGATGATCGGACAAACCATCGTCAACGTGGAGATGGGCAAGGGCCGAAGCCGTATTTCAACGCTTGCGGCGGGCATCGTGCTGCTGATCCTGGTGACGGCGCTCAGCGACGTGATGGCCAAAATCCCGATGGCGGTGCTCGCGGGGATCATGGCGATTGTCGCCGTTAAAACCTTCAGCTGGCACAGCCTTCAGCCTGCAACGGTAAAAAATGCCCCGATAGCGGAAACGGTGGTCATGCTGGTCACCGTTGCCGCCACGGTATCAACCGGGAATCTGGCGATTGGCGTACTGGGCGGGATTATCGTCATGGCACTGCTTCCCGCCCGCATTAAACGTCGGGCTACAGAAGAAAAATCGTCGCCAGCCCAAGAAAAATAAAGAAACCACCGGTATCGGTGATGGCGGTAATCATCACGCTCGACCCCACCGCGGGGTCGCGCCCCAGTTTGGTCATCGTCAGCGGGATAATCACGCCCATTATCGACGCCACCAGCAGGTTCAGCACCATCGCCAGCATCATTACGCCGCCCAGCGCCATATCGTCGTACAACCACCAG
Organism: Enterobacter sp. B79-1; assembly: GCF_057444735.1. Taxonomy (NCBI): domain Bacteria; kingdom Pseudomonadati; phylum Pseudomonadota; class Gammaproteobacteria; order Enterobacterales; family Enterobacteriaceae; genus Enterobacter; species Enterobacter sp. B79-1. Next base: position 83,002 of record NZ_JBYAZJ010000002.1, on the reverse strand, counting down.
GTGATGCCGCCCATAATCCCGCCCCACACCAGGCCGTTAATGAGCGCGACGCCCATCTCTCTAAAAATAAGCCACGAAAAGTTACCCGGCTGAATATTTTCCAGCGCCAGGGCGCGAACGATCATGGTTATCGTCTGGTTTCCGGTGTTACCACCAATCCCTGCGACGATCGGCATCAGCGAGGCGAGCGCCACCAGCTGTGAAATGGTGTGCTCAAAGCCGTCAATCACCCGGGAGGCGATAAACGCGGTACAGAGGTTAATGGCCAGCCACGCCCAGCGGGTTTTGACCGCTTTGCCCACGGACGCATGGACGTCATCTTCCGCGCTGATCCCACCGAGAGCACGTAAATCGTTATCGGTCTCTTCATAAACCACGTCAATGATTTCATCGATGGTCAGACGCCCCATCAGCTTGCCGACGGAATCCACTACCGCCGCGCTCACAAGGTCGTCACGTTCGAAGGTTCGTGCCGCTTTTTCCGCATCGTCTTCCGGAGAGAAGACCATCGGCTCGGTTTCCATCACCTCGCTCACCCGCCGCTGGGTACTGTTCAGAAGGATGGTTTTCAGCTCCAGCTCGCCGAGCAGAGTTTTGTCCCGGGAGGTAACGAACAGTTTATCGGTGTTGTCCGGCATGCTGCCCAGACGTCGCAAATAGCGCTGCACCGTACCGAGCGTGACGTCAGGACGCACCATGATGACGCCGAACTCCATGATCGCGCCGACGCTGTTTTTCTCGTAGTGCATCACCTGACGCACGCGCGCCCGCTCCTCCGCAGGCAGTGACGCCAGCAGGCGACCGGTCAGGTTCCGCGGCAGGTGCTGAACGAGGTAAATCTGCTCGTCGATATCCAGCGTTTGCAGGGCATCCAGGATATCGCGGTCGCTCATCTCATCGATCAGGTCGTCCCAGACGTTTTCCGACGCCTCAAGCAACACCTGTCCGCGCTCGTGATCCTGCACCAGCCGCCACAGGGCGTGGCGTTCTTCCGAGGGAAGCGCTTCGAGAGTATCCGCCAGATCCGGCGGGGGTAAATGAGCAACCAGCGCACCTACCTCAGCAATATCGTCGGCTAAGGTGCCGACATCATATTGCTCAGCCAGGGTCAGTTTGCCTAATAACGCAGAAGTGACCGCTTTATCGGTCGTGAGAAGCCAGATAAGTCGCGCACGCTCCTGGTCACGCTGTCTGGCGCTGTTTTTCTTTAATACCGACATCAATCATAAATCCATTAAATGAGTTGGCATTAAGCATAGCGCGGGGATATGTAAATAAGAATAAACAACGGGGCGGGATGGGTAAAAAAACAGCGAGGGAGGTTAAAAAAAGTAGGCCGGGTAAGGCGAAGCCGCCACCCGGCACAATCGCACTCAGGCCGTGCGCGCCACCGCGTCACGCGATGCTGCATCGCGCTCTTCACCGGTCAGCTCGCTCAGCGTGCCGTCGCGCATCTCCAGCAGACGGTCGGCGTGAATGAAGTAATGATCGTCGTGGCTGATGGCGAAAATGGTTTTGCCCATCTCCTGCATCAGCGGCAGCAGCACCTGATAAAACTCGCGGCGGAAATGCGGGTCCTGATCGGCCGCCCATTCATCCAGCAGGATGATGTCACGCTCTTCCGCCAGGGCCAGCAGCAGCGCCACGCGCTTTTTCTGCCCTTTCGAGAGCTTAAGGTTCAGGATCTTGCCGTCCTGAAGCTCAAGCTTGTGAGACATCTGCAGATGCCCAAGCCACTTCTCCACCAGCGCCGGATTGGCCTGCTGGCCTTCCGGCCCCAGCAGCCGATCAAACAGCCAGACGTCGGTAAATACCGCCGAGAACAGCTTACGGTAATCCTCCGGTTTCTCTGCGCTCAGCGCCTTACCGTCCAGCAAAATCTCGCCCGACTGCGGTTGATAAAGCCCGGTCAGCAACATCGCCAGCGTGGATTTACCGCTGCCGTTGCCGCCAATCAGGAACAGCAGCTCGCCACGGTGAATCGTCAGGTTAACCGGCCCCACGGAGAAGGCGTTATCCTGATAGCGGAACGTGACGTTACGCAGTTCCAGCGTCTGCCAGTTCGGGAAGGCCTGCGGACGCGGGAATTCAGCCTTAAACGGCGCGAGATCGAATTTTTTGAGCTTGTTAAACGCCACCTGCGCACTCAGCAAGGTGGGCAACGCACCGACGGCCGAGAGCAGCGGCGTGCGCAAAAACAGCAGCGTCAGCGAGTAGGTTGCCGCCACATTGGTGTCCGCCCAGCCCAGGCTGTTCGCCATCCAGAACACCAGGCCAATGGCACCCAGCATCATGATGTTCGACCAGTTCACCGCGCTCAGGTGGAAGGTATCGGCGCGAATGATGTGATGCCGGTATTCGCGCGCGTCCGGGATATAGAGATTATTGAAAATATGCTCAGCGCGCTCGCGGTTCAGGGTCAGCTCCTTGCGCCCTTCCAGCACCGTCTGGTAATCGTTGTAAAGTTTATCTTCGGTTTCGCGAAGTACCGCCATGTGTTTGTAGACGCGCGACACCAGCAGGAACCCGCCCCAGATGGTGATGACAATCCACAGCGCGGTAACCGCCAGCATTTTGGTGGAGAGCCAGGCAAGGTAGGCCGCCGAACCGAAGGTCAAAATGATACCTTGCACCAGCTCCGGCAGACGCACAAAGGCGATGGTAATGGCGCGCACGTCGCTGGTCAGCCCTGCCAGCAGGGAGGCACTGCCGAGTTGCTCCACGCGCTCAACCTGCGTGTCGAGGATCCGCTTGATAAATTCGCTGCGCAGACGGAAAACGAAGTGGTGGCCGAGCGCGGTCAGGGCCAGCTGTGAACCCAGCGTGACCGCCATCAGCAGCAGCAATAAACCCAGGAATTCCGGCAGAACGGCCAGCGAGGTGTCGACCATTTCAATCAAACGGACGTTGATAAAGGCGATCAGGCCGATACCCAGCGCGGCGCTGGCAAGGCTTAACGCCATCACCGCAATAAAAGGCCAGCGATACTGACGCCAGACAAGAAGAAGTAGTTGCATGCAGAGCAATCCGGACAAGAAAATCAGCCCGCAGTGTAAACTGCCTTGCGTTTACATCAAGAATAATTCTTATTTTTATTCGCCATAAGCCGCCTGACGGAACGTCAGGTTAAAGCGAAACGCCCCCGTTTGCGGGTGAACGCCGGGTTTAAGCGGTTGAATGCCGTGATAAAAGAGCCGCGACTCGCCGCCCCAGACCACTACATCACCGTGCTCCAGCATCAGACGCTTAAGCGGATCGTTACGACGTAATCCACCAAACTGAAAGACCGCGGGCAGACCCAGAGAGACCGAAACGATTGGGGCGCGCAGATCCGGCTCATCCTTATCCTGATGCAGCGACAGTTTTGCCCCTACGGCATAGCGGTTGATCAGACAGGCATCCGGCTGAAAATCGGCATACCCGGCGGCAACCGCAGCCTCGTGGCAGAGTCGCTGAAACGCATCCGGCATCGGCGGCCACGGCCTGCCGGTGGAGGGATCATTCGGTGCATACAGGTAGCCGCGTTCGTTGGTCGCCCAGCCGAGTTGACCGCAGTTGGTCATCGCCACCGACATGGTATACCCGCCCGGCGTCACCATATGGCGAAATGGCGAGACGGCCGCCACCTCATCAATGCCAGTCAGTAACGCCGCTGCGCGGGAAAGCGCAAAGCGGCGCAGGATCACCGCCCCCGGCGCGAGCGGCTCCTGCCAGGGCTCCGCATCGGCAAAAAGATCGAGCATTAATCCTCCCGGCGACTCGCCTCACGTTTAAGCAATATCGCTTTTCGTGCCGTCCCCCAACGATAACCCGAAAGCGCCCCGTCGTTTCGCACTACGCGATGGCAAGGAATGACGATCGCCAGTTTGTTTGCGGCGCAGGCACCTGCCACGGCGCGTACGGCATTGGGTTTACCCATCGCCTTTGCCACCTGCTGGTAGCTTGCCGTTTCACCACAGGGAATGTTGCGAAGGGCCTGCCAGACCTGCTGCTGAAAAGCCGTTCCGCGGATATCCAGCGGAAGCGCCAGCGGCACCGAGCGGCTGTCAATACTGCTCATCACCTGCTGGATGCGCTGCGCGAACGGACCTTCAAGCACTTCTCGCTCCGCGCGGGGAAACAGCGTCAACAGCTCCCCTTCTAAAGTCGCATCGTCGTCACCCAGCAGGATTGCGCAGATCCCGCGCTCGCTTTCGCCAACCAGACAACGCCCCAGGGAACAGTCGCTGATGGCGTAACGAACCGCGACATCCCCGCTGCGGTACTGCTTCGCCGTCATCCCCAACGCCTCATCGGCTTTCCGATAATAACTGCTGCTATCGGGAAACCCTGCCGCCAGTACAGCGTCGGTAATTTTATCCCCCTGCGCCAGCGCGCTGCGCAGACGGTGCTCCCGAGCGGTCTGCTGCCAGGCTTTAGGCGTCATGCCGGTCACGGATTTAAACAGACGGTGGAAATGGAAAGGACTGCTGGCGACCTTCTGCGCCAACGCCTCCAGCGTTAACGCCGGATCCTTCTCCAGCAGGCGGCAGGCCTGTTCAACTTTCGCCAGCGTCTGCTGATGTGGGTTGAGCTTGTCCGGCATACAGCGTTTGCAGGGGCGAAAGCCGTCCTGAACAGCGTGCTGAGCATCAGGATAGAAACGGACATTTTTACGCAGCGCGTGGCGGGCACGACAGGACGGACGGCAATAAATCCCCGTCGTCTGAACCGCAAAGACAAACTGATTATCGGCGCGAGGATCGCGGCCAAGCACGGCTTGCCAGCGATCTTCATCGGTAGTAAAGGTTACGTTTTTCATCATCAGCTCCTCTTACAAGCATAATCCTACCTTGCCCGAGTGCCACCGAACAAAAACCCGCAACCTTGCTTTTTAATTTTTTTCGCTCACCAGGAAGCCCGTAAACTGCGGCGAGCTCCAGGTTTTGAACCCGTCGCCCTCTTTGGTGATCATATAGACCGCGAGCTGTTCCTGCCGCGCCACCTCTTTGGCCTTTTCCGGGCCGAGTACCATCAGGCCGGTATCCCAGGCATCCGCTTCCAGTGCCGTCGGCGCGATCACCGTAACGGAAACAAGATTATGGGTAATCGGACGGCCGGTCTGCGGATCGATGACATGCGAAATGCGTTTGCCGTCGAGCTCATAATAGTTGCGATAGCTTCCCGAGGTGCTGATCCCGTGGCCGTTGATATCCACAATAGCCTGCACCGCGTTTTGCCGATCGGTGGGTTTTTGAATGGCCACCCGCCACGGTTTGCCACTGGCGTTCATCCCCCGGCTGACGAGCGCACCGCCCACCGAGACCAGATAGCGGGAAATGCCTTCCCGCTCCATCAGCGCCGCAAGATGATCTGCCGCATACCCCTCGCCTACCGTTGAGAGATCGACAAAGAGATCGGGAATGTCTTTTTGCAGATATTGTTGACCGTACTGGTTAATGACCGTCAGGTGTTGCAGCCCGGTGCGCGCGCGGGCGTCATCAATCGCCGCCTGGTCAGGCGTGGTCACCGGCTGCTTGTTGGGGCCAAATCCCCACAGATTCACCAGCGGCCCGACGGTCACGTCCATCGCGCCGTTGGTTTTATACCCCACGCGCATCGACTCCGTCACAATATCGGCCATGGCTTCACTCACCGGCCACAGAGAGGTGCTGGTTGAGAGGTTAAAACGCATGAGCGCGGAGTCGTTTTTATAGGTTGAAAGCAGCTGGTCGTCAGCGTCGAGCTGGGACTGAATTTTGCCGCGAAGTTCGTCAGACCGCGCCGTGTCGAGATGCATGACGCTCACGCGCCAGAAGGTGCCCATCGTTTTCCCTTCCAGCACCGTCGCCGCTGGCGCGTCAGTTTGTGCTGAGGGAGCAGGCGCGTCACACGCTGTCAGGAAAAAAAGCGTAGCCAGAACGCTGGCGCGTAAAAAAATCATATCCATTCATTATTATCCTCATGCCAGGGCGGCAAGAGTACACCAAAATGGTCTCGTTGTAAGACCCAAAAAAAGGGGCCAGAAGGCCCCTTAGTCACGCAATGAAGCGATTAGAACTGGTAAACCAGACCCAGCGCGACGACATCGTCAGTGCTGATGCCAGCGCTACGAGTGAAGTCGTTCTCGTCCAGCAGGTTGATTTTGTAATCAACATAGGTGGACATGTTTTTGTTGAAGTAGTAAGTCGCGCCCACGTCAACATATTTCAGGATATCCTGGTCGCCGTAGCCGTTTTCCAGATCCTTACCTTTAGACTGCAGGTAAGCCACGGATGGACGCAGACCGAAGTCGAACTGGTACTGTGCAACCACTTCGAAGTTCTGTGCTTTGTTAGCCCAGCCCAGATCGCCCGCGCGGGTCGCGTTGTAGGTCTGGGTGTACTGTGCAGCCAGGTAGAGGTTGTTCGCGTCGTATTTCAGACCACCGGTGTAGGTGTCAGCACGATCGCCGGTACCGAAGCCCATGTCGTTCTGGGAGTTGGTACGTTTAGAGCTGGTGAGAGCAGTACCGATACCGAAGCCTTCGCCCAGATCGTAAGTGATAGAACCACCGTAGCCATCACCGTTCTGACGGAGTGCAGAACGACCGTTGTTGGTCTGATCTTCACCGCTTACGCTACCGTTTTTACCCTGATACTGCAGCGCGAAGTTCAGGCCATCAACCAGACCGAAGAAGTCCTGGTTACGGTAGGTCGCGAAGCCATTACCACGCTGCTGCATGAAGTTGTCAGAACCGTAGGTGTCGCCGCCGAATTCTGGCAGTACGTCAGTCCAGGAGGTGACATCGTAAACAACACCGTAGTTACGACCGTAATCGAAAGAACCCGCGTCAGCAAATTTCAGACCCGCGAACGCCACACGCGTCCAGGAGTTGTTTTCGTTTTCGCCGGAGTTACCCTGAATCTGGTATTCCCACTGGCCGTAACCGGTCAGTTGGTCATTAACCTGCGTTTCGCCCTTGAAGCCAAGACGCATGTAGGTCTGGTCGCCGTCAACGCTGTCGTCATCAGAGAAATAGTGCAGACCATCAACTTTACCGTACAGATCTAATTTGTTGCCGTCTTTGTTATAAATTTCAGCCGCATTTGCTGCGCCTGCTACCAGCAGTGCTGGTACCAGGAGGGACAGTACTTTAACTTTCATTTTATTAACCCTCTGTTATATGCCTTATTATTACCACTGCTTACTGATTAACCCTCTTAACCAGTCGGCAACTTCATTCTCCTCAAAAATACAGAATAATCCAACGGGAATATGATACGAAAACTTTTAAGATGTTTCATTTATCTATCAAGATGTTTCAATTTGTAAATATCAAGGAACTTTTACAAAGCACGCAAGGGTCAAAAATATAGCACCAATAATCAAAATGAAAAAAAAGAAGCTTAAAATCATACCATTACATAAAAACCCATGACAGCACTGAATGATAAAACAAAACAAGCCAATATCACTAAAATAACTCTCGCTATCATCATTAACTTTATTTATTACCGTCATTCAGTTTTGAATGTCTGTTTATCCCTAATTGAACCGAATGCCGAGCGTTCGGTTTTTTTTTACCTTTCTTTACGCAATTATATTTTTCTTGTGCTACCGCCCCGAAATCGTAACGACTATTAACTAAATCGCCCCCTGACCCTTCGCGGACCCGCATCATTTCTACAAAACTCAATTTCTTGTTTATTCGTGCTATTCCCGGAAAGATGTCGATTTATATTTATACACCCCGCCGTCATTTGTACATATTTTACGCACCGAGCACTGCCGACATTCTTCGTGGAAAAAGTCCGTCATTCTCAGACCATGACGCTGGAAATTCAGGTTTTACCCTTTATACTGCCGTATCCCCTTAAAGCACGGCCATCACGGGTTAAAGATATCAATGAGTCAGACTGAAACTACCGCCCTGAGCAAATTCTCCCTCCTTCCCGGGAGCATCACCCGTTTCTTTCTTCTATTGATCGTTGTGCTGTTGGTCACGATGGGGGTTATGGTTCAAAGTGCGGTCAATGCCTGGCTGAAGGACAAGAGTTACCAGATCGTTGATATCACTCATGCGGTACACAAACGGATCGACACATGGCGCTATGCGACCTGGCAGATCTACGACAACATTGCCGCCGCGCCCGCAACCACCACCGGGGAAGGATTACAGGAGACACGCCTTAAGCAGGATGTGTATTACCTGGAAAAACCTCAGCGTAAGACAGAAGCCCTGATTTTCGGTTCGCATGACAGCGCGACGCTTGAGATGACGCAGCGCATTTCAACCTATCTTGATACTCTCTGGGGCGCAGAGACCGTGCCCTGGTCGATGTACTACCTGAACGGTCAGGACAACAGCATGATCCTGATCTCTACCCTACCGCTCAAAGACCTCTCATCCGGATTTAAAGAGACGACGGTAGGCAGCATTGTGGATTCACGCCGCGCAGAAATGTTGCAGCAAGCCAACGCCCTGGATGAGCGCGAGAGTTTCTCCTCTTTGCGCCGTCTGGCCTGGCAAAATGGGCATTACTTTACGCTGCGCACGACGTTTAACCAGCCGGGACACCTCGCAACCGTGGTGGCGTTCGATCTGCCGATCAATGACCTGATCCCCCCGGACATGCCGCTGGACAGCTTCCGTCTGGAGCCTGACAACAGCACGCAAAACCTGCGCAACCCGCCGGATAAAGAAGGGGCCGAGAGCGTCTCTATTTCATTTAACGGCTCAAAAATTGAAATTGCGTCATCGTTAAATTCAACCGGCATGCGTCTGGTGTGGCAGGTGCCGTTTGGCACCTTGCTGCTGGATACATTGCAAAACATCCTGCTGCCGCTGCTGCTGAATATCGGTCTGCTGGCGCTGGCGCTGTTTGGCTACAGCACGTTCCGCTTCCAGCCGGGACGTCAGAGTGACACTTCTGCTGTCTCTGCGGGCACCAGTAATGAACTTCGCGTATTGCGCGCCCTGAATGAAGAGATTATTTCGGTGCTGCCGCTCGGGGTGCTTGTTCACGATCAGGAAGCCAACCGCACGGTGATGAGCAACAAGATTGCCGATCACCTTCTGCCCCACCTCAACCTGCAGAACATCACGGCGATGGCGGACCAGCACCAGGGGGTGATTCAGGCGACCATTAATAACGAGCTGTATGAGATCCGTCAGTTCAGCAGCCAGGTTGCATCCCGTACGCAAATCTTTGTTATTCGCGATCAGGACCGTGAAGTGCTGGTCAACAAAAAGCTCAAGCAGGCGCAGCGGCTTTACGAGAAAAACCAGCATGGCCGCACGGCGTTTATGCAAAATATCGGTGATGCGTTCAAACAACCGTTAAAAACGCTGGTTGCTCAGGCTGCGGGTCTGAATACGCCAGAAGGCCAGCAGTTGACGAGCCAGGCCGAGTCGCTGGTACGTATGGTCGACGAAATCCAGCTTGCAAACATGCTGGAAAATGACATCTGGAAAGGCACCCCAACGCTCTTTTCTATCCAGGATCTGATCGATGAAGTGGTTCCGGAGGTGCTCCCGGTCATTAAGCGCAAAGGGCTGCAGCTGCTGATCAACAACCACCTCCCGGCGAATGACGAGCGCCATGGCGATCGCGAAGCGCTGCGTCGGATCCTGCTGATGCTGATCCAGTATTCGGTCACCACCACCCAGATCGGCAAGATTACTCTCGAAGTCAGCACCGACGAATCGACGGAGGATCGCCTGACGTTCCGTATTCTGGACACGGGTGAAGGCGTCACCGTAAGTGAAATTGATAATCTGCACTTCCCGTTCCTGAACGATACCCAGAGCGATCACTACGGCAAAGCGAACGCCCTCACCTTCTGGCTGTGCGATCAGCTGGCACGTAAACTGGGCGGTCACCTGAATATCAAGGCGCGTGAATCCCTCGGCACACGCTACTCGCTGCATGTCAAAATGGCGGCGAATCCACAGGAAGAAGATGAAGAACGTCTGCTGGATGATGTGGTGGTGATGGTTGATGTGACCTCAAACGAGATCCGCAATATCGTGGTTCGCCAGTTAGAAAACTGGGGTGCGGCCTGCATCACGCCGGACGAAAGGCTTGCGAGTCAAGAATTTGATCTATTTTTAACTGATAATCCGTCTAATCTTACTGCCACAGGCTTGCTTTTAAGCGATGATGAGTCAGGCGTGCGAAAAATCGGCCCAGGCCAGCTGCGCGTCAACTTTAATATAAGCAATGCGATGCAGGAAGCTGTACTACAACTTATAGAAGAGCAACTGGCGCAGGAAGAGATAGCGGAATCACCGTTAGGCGGCAATGAAAATGCCGAGCTCCACGCCAGCGGATACTATTCACTCTTTGTTGATACAGTACCAGATGATGTTAAGCGGTTGTATACTGAGTCCGCTGCGAATGATTTTGCAGCGCTGGCACAGACAGCACACCGGCTTAAAGGGGTGTTTGCCATGCTTAATCTGGTTCCCGGCAAGCAGTTATGTGAAACGCTGGAACATCTAATTCGTGAGAAAGATGCCTCTGGCATTGAAAAATACATCAGCGACATTGACACCTATGTCAAGAGCTTGCTGTAGCAAGGTAGCCTTATACATGAACAATATGAACGTAATTATTGCCGATGACCATCCGATTGTACTGTTCGGTATTCGCAAATCACTTGAACAGATCGAGTGGGTGAATGTAGTCGGTGAATTTGAAGACTCTACAGCACTGATCAATAACCTTCCTAAACTTGATGCACACGTGCTCATTACCGACCTGTCCATGCCTGGAGACAAATACGGTGATGGGATCACGCTCATCAAATACATTAAACGTCACTTCCCGGACATCTCGATCATCGTTCTGACCATGAACAACAACCCGGCGATTCTGAGCGCAGTGTTGGATCTGGATATCGAAGGGATTGTGCTGAAGCAAGGTGCACCAACCGACCTGCCAAAAGCGCTGGCAGCGCTGCAAAAAGGCAAGAAATTCACGCCTGAAAGCGTCTCCCGCCTGCTGGAGAAAATCAGCGCGGGTGGCTATGGCGACAAGCGCCTGTCTCCAAAAGAGAGCGAAGTTCTGCGTCTCTTCGCAGAAGGTTTCCTGGTAACCGAGATTGCCAAGAAGCTGAACCGCAGTATTAAAACCATCAGCAGCCAGAAGAAATCAGCAATGATGAAGCTGGGTGTGGACAATGATATTGCGCTGCTCAACTATCTCTCCTCCGTGACGCTGAGCGCAACGGATAAGGATTGATCCCCACTGTAAATGCCGGGTGGCGCTGCGCTTACCCGGCCTACAAAACCCGTAGGCCCGCGCAAGCGCAGCGCCGCCGGGCAAATAAAAAAGGCCCTCGCGGGCCTTTTTTATATTCTCGTTTTTCTCACGCGGTCCGCATAAACAGACAACGTCTGCTTCAATACGTCCAGCGTCACCGGCTTCGACAGGCAGCTGTCCATTCCCGACTCCAGACAGCGCTGCTTCTCTTCCGCCAGGGCGTTAGCCGTCACGCCAACGACCGGCAGCGTCAGGCCAAGCTGGCGAATGCGCTGCGTCAGACGGTAGCCGTCCATGTTTGGCATATTCACGTCGCTCAGCACGATATCAATATGGTTTTTACTCAGCACGTTCAGCGCATCGACGCCGTCGTTGGCGGTTTTACACTGATATCCGAGCGAGCCAAGCTGGTCGGCCAGCAGGCGGCGGTTGATCGGATGGTCGTCCACCACCAGAATCATCATATCGTCATTCACCGACGCCAGCGCATCCGGTGACGGCAGTGCCGTTGCGCCATCGCTGTCTTCAAGCTGTACGCTGTAAATGCGCGCCAGTAGCCCTAACAGCTCATGCGGGGTCGCCACGCTGTGCACCCATTCCCCCGGCGCGCGCTCCAGCGGAATACCAATGTGGCGACGGCAGAACATGATCACTCCTCTTCCCGGCCACGCCTGTTCCGGCATGTCGTCAGCGATCAGCATATCGTCCACGTCTGGAGTCTGTCCTTCATATCGGCATACCCGTACGCCACTGTGGTTAAGCAGCGCCGTCAGATAATCATTGAGCGAAGCGTTATGCACCGCCAGCCAGCAGCGCTTGTCGCTCAGCCCATCGACCGTCGTTTTAGCCGGATACTGCGCCGAGTAGAGCGGAATACGGATGGTGAACTGGCTTCCCATGCCCGGCTCGGTGTCAACCGAGATATCCCCGTCCATCATGCTGATGAGCTTTTCACAAATCGCCAGCCCCAGCCCGGTGCCCTGGAAGTTACGCTGCACGCCCGTCCCGACCTGGAAGAACGGGTCGAACAGACGGACCACCTCCTTCGCCGGGATGCCCACGCCCGTATCACGCACGCGGATAGTCAGATAGTCCCCTGCGCGGCACACGTGCAGCACAATACAGCCGATATCGGTGAATTTGATGGCGTTGCTCAGCAGGTTGGAGATGACCTGCTGCAGGCGCATCGGATCGCCGTGCAGCGTCAGCGGCACGTCCGGTTCGATAAAGCAGTACAGTCCCAGCTGTTTACGCACCACCAGCGGCAGATAGTTGGCGCTAATATGGTTCATGACCTCGCGCGGGGAAAACTCGCGCGGCTCGATTTTCAGCTGCTCTGACTCAATTTTTGAGAAATCGAGAATATCGCTGATGATTTTCAGCAGCAGGCTTGAAGAGTTGTTCATCGCCGTGACCAGGCGATCAACCCCTTTCGGCAGCTCTTTCGTCTGCAGCAGATCGAGGTTACCGATGATCCCGTAAAGCGGCGTGCGCAGCTCGTGGCTGACGGTAGCAAGGAACATCGATTTCGACTGACTGGCCTGTTCGGCCGCCTGCGCCATCTCCTGAAGCGACTCTTCCATTTTCACACGCGCGGAGACATCCACCAGCACACAAATGGCCACGTTTTCATTGCGATAGCGCGAATGGACGAAGCTGATTTGCAGGTTGGTGTGGGTGCTGGTCAGCACGTCCACAAAGTTAACCTGCTGCCCGCAGATAATCTGCGTCAGCCGCTGCCTGTCCTCATGCGTCAGCATGTTCAGGTAGTTATGCGCCAGCTCGTTACTGAGGATATTGGTGCCGTCCTGGGTGCGCAGGATACAGATCCCCACCGGCGCAGAGGCGACAATCTTACGGTTAAACTGCTCATGTTCTTCGAGACGCTGGGCGTCTGCCTCAGCCGGAATAAATATCCGCCGCTCATACATGCGCGCCAGCATAAACAGCGCCACGCCCACCGCGATATTCAGCAAAATGGCGTTGAGGATCAGGATGCGAATGCGTTCAAGCACCATATCCACCGGCACCGAATAGACAATGCTGAGCGACGAAGGCGGCAGACTTTTCTTCAACACCAGCTCGCGGAAACCGGAGGTGTAGCCAAACCACGACCGCTCCTGCATCCAGTGTGGATCAACGTTCAAACGGTTATCCGGCCCGGCGAGGGAGATCAGGGAATGACCGTTTTCATCGAGAATGGTCACCCCCATCGGCAGGCTGCCCGGCGTGAAGAAGTTTTCCATGCGGATGGTTTGTTCAATGCCCAGCAGCGCCTGCAGGCGGTTGCCCAGATACACCGGCGTCAGGGCATAGAAATAGCCCACGCCCGTGCGCGGGCCCTGGCTAATCCAGAAGATGTTATTCCCGCGCTCGTCCTGCGGCGCATTGCGGTATTTCACAATACGCTCATGCAGGCTTTTCAGCGCGTCATCACGCTCTACGGGCATGTCGCGCAGGCCAAAATCGGCCATGCAGAGATTTTCGCTGCCAATAAGATAGACGCGGTTCAGGTCATAGGCCGCGGAGAAGTTGTCACGCCAGTAGCGCATAAACCACGCCAGCGATTCCAGCGAGCCGCGCCAGGTACTGCCCATTGCGGAGCAGTCAGAGTCCGGGAACAGGGGCTCAAAGTCGGGTACTTCGGTTTTATCATTGCGCCCACGAATGGCAAGAATACCGTTTTCCGCCGTCAGGCGATTCTCGGCAATGTACTTCAGCTCCTTCATGACGTCAGAGGTGCGCTGAATGTAGCGCTGGGCCTGATCGGAGCTGAGGTTAAACTCCTGGCGGATCTCCGCTTCTTTCTGGTGTAGCGCATTAACGATGAAAAACACCGAGAACAGAGCCACCAGCAACCAAAGCAGTAGCGCCAGCGCCCGGAACAGATAGCGAGAGACTTTCAGCGTGGTACGAAAGGAGACGAGGTATTTCAAAGGGGCGAGGCTCCGCCATCGGGGTCAAAAAGAATGTGGTTAAGGTAGCGGTAAACGCGGCTTGTCGCAACGTTCACTTGTCTGCTTGTGCAAAAGAAAAGGGCCGGAAACCGGCCCTTTTTGCGTCAGGAGACATTACTCGTCAGCGTCATCCGCTGCATCTTCGTCGGTGTCCGCTTCCGGCGCGATTTCATCATCGCCTTCCGCTACCGTACCATCGATGGAGTCGAGTTCTTCGTCATCCACAGGCTCAGCAACACGCTGCAGACCCACCACGTTTTCATCTTCCGCTGTACGGATGAGGATCACGCCCTGGGTGTTACGACCCACCACGCTGATCTCAGATACGCGAGTACGCACCAGCGTACCGGCATCGGTGATCATCATGATCTGGTCGGCGTCGTCCACCTGCACCGCGCCGACAACGGAACCGTTGCGCTCGGTCACTTTGATAGAGATAACGCCCTGCGTACCACGGGACTTAGTCGGATATTCGCTTTCCGCCGTACGTTTACCGTAGCCGTTCTGCGTGACGGTCAGGATAGCCCCTTCGCCGCGTGGAACGATCAGGGAAACAACGGAGTCTTCACCCGCCAGTTTGATCCCACGAACGCCTGTTGCCGTACGGCCCATTGCGCGGACCGCGTTCTCTTTGAAACGCACCACTTTACCGGCGGCGGAGAACAGCATCACTTCATCGGAACCGGAGGTCAGATCCACACCGATCAGTTCGTCGCCTTCGTTCAGGTTCACGGCGATAATACCGGCCGAACGCGGACGGCTGAATTCGGTCAGCGCGGTTTTCTTCACGGTACCGCTCGCGGTCGCCATAAAGACGTTCACGCCCTCTTCGTACTCACGTACCGGCAGGATAGCGGTGATACGTTCATTCGCTTCCAGCGGCAGCAGGTTGACGATTGGACGGCCACGCGCGCCACGGCTTGCTTCCGGCAGCTGATAGACTTTCATCCAGTAGAGACGACCACGGCTTGAGAAGCAGAGGATCGTGTCATGGGTGTTCGCCACCAGCAGACGGTCAATAAAGTCTTCTTCTTTAATACGTGCCGCAGATTTCCCTTTACCGCCACGACGCTGTGCTTCGTAGTCGGTCAGCGGCTGATACTTCACATAGCCCTGGTGAGACAGGGTGACCACCACATCTTCGCGGTTGATCAGATCTTCAATGTTGATATCAGAGCTGTTTGCGGTGATTTCGGTGCGACGCGCATCACCGAACTGATCGCGAACCAGCTCCAGCTCTTCGCGGATCACTTCCATCAGGCGGTCTGCGCTACCCAGGATATGCAGCAGTTCAGCAATCTGTTCCAGCAGCTCTTTGTATTCGTCGAGCAGTTTTTCGTGCTCAAGGCCGGTCAGTTTCTGCAGACGCAGATCCAGAATCGCCTGTGCCTGCTGCTCGGTCAGATAGTACTGACCGTCGCGCACGCCGAATTCAGGCTCCAGCCACTCAGGGCGCGCAGCGTCGTCGCCCGCACGTTCCAGCATGGCGGCTACGTTACCCAGCTCCCACGGACGCGCGATCAGGCCAGCTTTCGCTTCTGCCGGGGTCGGCGCACGGCGAATCAACTCGATAATCGGGTCGATGTTAGCCAGGGCAACGGCCAGCGCTTCAAGGATGTGGGCACGGTCGCGCGCTTTACGCAGCTCGAAGATTGTACGGCGGGTCACCACTTCACGGCGGTGACGCACGAACGCGCTCAGGATCTCTTTCAGGTTCATGATCTTCGGCTGACCATGGTGCAGCGCAACCATGTTGATACCGAAGGAGACCTGAAGCTGAGTCTGGGAGTACAGGTTGTTCAGCACAACCTCACCCACCGCGTCACGTTTGATTTCAATCACGATGCGCATACCGTCTTTGTCAGACTCGTCACGCAGCGCGCTGATACCTTCAACACGTTTTTCTTTTACCAGCTCGGCGATTTTTTCAATCAGACGCGCTTTGTTCACCTGATACGGGATCTCGTGAACGATAATGGTTTCACGACCCGTTTTGGCGTCCGCTTCCACTTCGGCGCGGGCACGGATATAAATCTTGCCGCGACCGGTGCGGTAGGCTTCTTCAATACCACGACGACCGTTGATGATCGCCGCCGTCGGGAAGTCCGGGCCCGGGATGTGTTCCATCAGCCCTTCAATGCTGATCTCTTCATCGTCGATATAGGCCAGGCAGCCGTTGATCACTTCGGTGATGTTGTGTGGCGGAATGTTGGTAGCCATACCGACCGCGATACCGGACGAACCGTTCACTAACAGGTTCGGGATCTTGGTTGGCATAACATCAGGAATGCGCTCGGTGCCGTCGTAGTTATCGACGAAATCAACGGTCTCTTTTTCCAGGTCGGCCATCAGCTCGTGGGCGATTTTCGACATACGGATTTCCGTATAACGCATCGCCGCTGCGGAGTCGCCGTCAACAGAACCAAAGTTACCCTGACCATCTACCAGCATGTAGCGCAAGGAGAATGGCTGCGCCATACGGACGATGGTGTCATAAACGGCGGTATCACCATGCGGGTGATATTTACCGATGACGTCACCCACGACGCGGGCAGATTTTTTATAGGCTTTATTCCAGTCATTGCCCAATACGTTCATGGCGTATAGTACGCGACGGTGTACCGGCTTAAGGCCATCGCGGACGTCCGGCAGCGCACGGCCAACAATGACCGACATCGCATAGTCCAGATAGGAGCTCTTCAGCTCTTCCTCGATGTTAACCGGTGTAATTTCTCTCGCAAGGTCGCTCATCTAACCGCTATCCCTCTACTGTATCCCGGATTCAAAGGTCGCAAATTATAACACAGCCGCGGTGATTGAGGTAAACCAATAAGCTTTATTCACCCGCGCGGGCTGATATACTCCTTTGTCTTGCTAAATAAGGAGTAAAAGCGCCCATGAATGCCGAAAAATCCCCGGTGGCTCACAACGTTGACCACGAAGAGATTGCCAAATTTGAAGCGGTGGCGTCCCGCTGGTGGGATCTCGAAGGTGAGTTCAAACCTCTGCATCGCATTAACCCGCTGCGTCTGGGCTATATCGCGGAGCGTTCCGGCGGTCTGTTCGGTAAGAAAGTTCTCGACGTCGGTTGCGGCGGCGGCATCCTGGCTGAAAGCATGGCGCGCGAAGGGGCCACCGTTACCGGCCTGGATATGGGCTTTGAACCGCTGCAGGTTGCCCGTCTTCACGCGCTGGAGTCCGGCATCCAGGTGGAATACGTGCAGGAAACCGTGGAAGAGCACGCGGCAAAACATGCTCATCAGTACGATGTGGTGACTTGCATGGAGATGCTGGAGCACGTTCCCGATCCGCAGTCCGTGGTGCACGCCTGTGCAAAACTGGTGAAACCGGGTGGACAGGTCTTCTTCTCGACCATCAACCGTAACGGTAAAGCCTGGCTGATGGCCGTTGTTGGCGCAGAATATGTGCTGCGCATGGTGCCGAAAGGCACGCACGACGTGAAGAAATTCATCAAGCCTGCGGAGCTGTTAAGCTGGGTTGACCAGACGTGGCTCAAGGAGCAGCACATCACCGGTCTGCATTACAATCCATTAACGGATAAATTCAAGCTCGCACCGGGCGTAGATGTTAATTATATGTTGCACACAACCACCAAAAACACCTAACGTCATTCGTTATTCTTATAAAGATTGCGCGACATCATGTTGCGCAATTCTGACCTCCCGTTGAAGAAATCAGCACTCGATCAAATTTTGAATTTTTTTTCTTAATTATTGACATGTCTTCCAGGCCTTACGGTACGAGGACTTAGCCTTTTTTACCCTTTCACAACCTCAATTTAACGTCAAAATCAACCCTTGTGCTGAAAAGATTCGATACTAGAATACTCACCATATAGCGTTTTTCTTATCGCAAACCCCCTATATGTAGTATTTATCCACAGAGTTAGTCACAAGACGGATCTGTGGATAAGCGGGGGATATTTTTTATTTCACGGACAGGTAAACCCCACATGAATCAGAGTCTGCTGGTGACAAAGCGCGACGGTACCACCGAGCGTATCAATCTGGACAAAATCCATCGAGTTCTCGACTGGGCAGCAGAAGGACTGAACAACGTATCTATCTCCCAGGTTGAACTGCGTTCCCACATCCAGTTCTACGACGGCATCAAAACGTCTGATATCCATGAAACCATCATCAAGGCAGCGGCGGATCTGATCTCCCGTGAAGCACCGGATTATCAGTACCTCGCTGCACGTCTGGCGATTTTCCACCTGCGTAAAAAAGCCTACGGTCAGTTTGAGCCGCCTAAGCTGTACGATCACGTGGTGAAAATGGTCGAGCTGGGCAAATACGACACGCATCTGCTGGAAGACTATACGGAAGAAGAGTTCGAGCAGATGAACGGGTTTATCGATCACTGGCGCGACATGAACTTCTCCTATGCGGCGGTGAAGCAGCTCGAAGGCAAATACCTGGTTCAGAACCGCGTAACCGGTGAGATCTACGAAAGCGCCCAGTTCCTCTATATTCTGGTGGCTGCCTGCCTGTTCTCTAACTACCCGCGCGACACCCGTCTGGAATACGTGAAGCGTTTCTACGATGCGGTATCGACGTTCAAGATTTCTCTGCCGACGCCAATCATGTCTGGCGTGCGTACCCCAACCCGTCAGTTCAGCTCCTGCGTACTGATTGAGTGTGGTGACAGCCTGGATTCCATCAACGCCACCTCCAGCGCCATCGTGAAATACGTTTCCCAGCGCGCCGGTATCGGCATCAATGCTGGTCGCATCCGTGCGCTGGGCAGCCCGATTCGCGGCGGTGAAGCGTTCCACACCGGCTGTATTCCGTTCTATAAGCACTTCCAGACGGCAGTAAAATCCTGCTCTCAGGGCGGCGTGCGCGGCGGTGCAGCGACCCTGTTCTACCCGATGTGGCACCTGGAAGTGGAAAGCCTGCTGGTTCTGAAGAACAACCGCGGCGTGGAAGGCAACCGCGTGCGTCACATGGACTACGGCGTGCAGATCAACAAGCTGATGTACACCCGTCTGCTGAAGGGCGAGGACATCACCCTGTTCAGCCCGTCCGACGTCCCGGGCCTGTATGACGCGTTCTTCGCCGATCAGGACGAGTTCGAGCGTCTGTACACCAAATACGAAAAAGACGACAGCATCCGCAAACAGCGCGTGAAGGCGGTAGACCTGTTCTCCCTGATGATGCAGGAACGTGCTTCTACCGGTCGTATCTACATCCAGAACGTGGACCACTGCAACACCCACAGCCCGTTTGACCCGGTTGTTGCACCAGTGCGCCAGTCTAACCTGTGCCTGGAGATCGCCCTGCCGACCAAACCGCTGGAAGACGTGAACGACGAAAACGGTGAAATCGCGCTGTGTACGCTGTCCGCGTTCAACCTGGGTGCGATTAAGAGCCTGGACGAGCTGGAAGAGCTGGCCGTGCTGGCGGTTCGCGCGCTCGACGCCCTGCTGGACTACCAGGATTACCCAATCCCGGCCGCTAAACGCGGTGCGATGGGTCGTCGTACCCTGGGTATCGGCGTGATCAACTTCGCCTACTGGCTGGCGAAAAACGGTAAACGCTACTCCGACGGCAGCGCCAACAACCTGACGCACCAGACGTTCGAAGCCATTCAGTACTACCTGATGAAAGCCTCCAACGAGCTGGCGAAAGAGCAAGGCGCGTGCCCGTGGTTCAACGAAACCACCTACGCGAAAGGCATTCTGCCAATCGACACCTACAAGAAAGACCTGGACGCGATTGTCAGCGAGCCGCTGCACCTCGACTGGGAAGGCCTGCGCGAGTCCATCAAGACCCACGGCCTGCGTAACTCCACGCTCTCTGCCCTGATGCCGTCCGAGACCTCTTCGCAGATCTCCAACGCCACCAACGGCATTGAACCACCGCGCGGCCACGTCAGCATCAAAGCGTCGAAAGACGGCGTGCTGCGTCAGGTGGTACCGGATTACGAAACGCTGGGTAACAACTACGAGTTGCTGTGGGAAATGCCAAACAACGACGGCTATCTGCAGCTGGTGGGTATCATGCAGAAGTTTATCGACCAGTCGATCTCTGCCAATACCAACTATGACCCGACGCGCTTCCCGTCCGGCAAGGTTCCGATGCAGCAACTGCTGAAAGACCTGCTGACCGCGTATAAGTTTGGCGTGAAAACCCTGTACTATCACAACACCCGTGACGGTGCGGAAGACGCGCAGGACGACATGGTGCCGTCAATTCAGGACGATGGCTGCGAAAGCGGCGCATGTAAGATCTAATAAATCCCCTCACCCTAACCCTCTCCCACAGGGAGAGGGAACTCTTTCCCCCTCTCCCTGTGGGAGAGGGCCGGGGTGAGGGAAATAACACCACAGGACACATTCATGGCATACACCACCTTTTCACAGACGAAAAACGACCAGCTCAAAGAGCCGATGTTCTTCGGCCAGCCGGTCAACGTGGCACGCTACGATCAGCAAAAATATGACATCTTCGAAAAGCTGATTGAAAAGCAACTCTCCTTCTTCTGGCGCCCGGAAGAAGTGGACGTTTCCCGCGACCGTATCGATTTCCAGGCGTTGCCGGATCACGAAAAACATATCTTCCTCAGCAACCTGAAGTACCAGACGCTGCTGGACTCCATTCAGGGTCGTAGCCCGAACGTGGCGCTGCTGCCGCTGATCTCGATTCCTGAGCTGGAAACCTGGGTAGAAACCTGGGCGTTCTCCGAGACGATCCACTCCCGCTCTTACACCCACATCATCCGCAACATCGTGAACGATCCGGCGGTGGTGTTTGACGATATCGTCACCAACGAGCAGATCCAGAAGCGCGCGGAAGGCATTGCCCACTACTACGACGAGCTGATCGAGATGACCAGCTACTGGCATCTGCTGGGCGAAGGCACGCATAACGTGAACGGCAAAACCATTACCGTGAACCTGCGCGCGCTGAAAAAGCAGCTGTACCTGTGCCTGATGAGCGTTAACGCGCTGGAAGCGATCCGCTTCTACGTGAGCTTCGCCTGCTCCTTCGCCTTTGCCGAGCGCAAGCTGATGGAAGGCAACGCCAAAATCATCCGCCTGATCGCCCGTGACGAAGCCCTGCACCTGACCGGGACTCAGCACATGCTGAACCTGCTGCGCAGCGGCGCGGACGACCCGGAAATGGCTGCGATTGCCGAAGAGTGCAAGCAGGAATGCTACGATCTGTTCGTGCTGGCGGCCCAGCAGGAGAAAGAGTGGGCAGACTACCTGTTCCGCGACGGCTCCATGATTGGCCTGAACAAAGACATCCTGTGCCAGTACGTTGAGTACATCACCAACATCCGCATGCAGGCGGTCGGCCTCGACCTGCCGTTCCAGACGCGCTCCAACCCAATCCCGTGGATCAACACCTGGCTGGTGTCCGATAACGTGCAGGTGGCACCGCAGGAAGTGGAAGTGAGTTCTTACCTGGTCGGTCAGATTGATTCTGAAGTCAACACTGACGACCTGAGCGACTTCCAGCTCTGATGACGCGCGTAACGCTGAGCCTTTCGGGCACCGAAGTGTTGTGCCAGGAAGAGCACCCTTCTCTGCTGGTGGCGCTAGAAGCGCATCAGGTGGAGGTAGAGTACCAGTGTCGTGAAGGCTATTGCGGTTCTTGCCGCTGCCGTCTGGTCGCAGGCCAGGTGGACTGGCTGACCGAACCGCTGGCCTTTATCAGTGAAGGAGAAATTTTGCCCTGCTGCTGCCGGGCAAAAGGCGATATTGAGATCGAGATGTGATTGCGTCGGGTGGCGCTTCGCTTACCCGACCTACAAAACCGCAGTTCCTAGGCCGGGTAAGGCGCAGCCGCCACCCGGCAATTTCAGCGTTAATCCTTCAAAAAGCTCACCGCTTTATCCGGGAAATCCGTAAACAGTCCGTCCACGCCCGCCTGGTTATACAACACCTCATAAAGCTGATTCACGTCCGTTGCGTACTCCGGCAGCTGGTCTGCACGCACGGTATACGGATGCACCTGCATCTTGCTGGCATGCGCCTCTTTCACCATCGCCGTCAGCTTCACGTGGCCCGGCGTGGAGCCTTCCGCCACCAGCATGTGGTAATCCGGCCCGATACCATCGGCGTACTGCGCAATCTGCTTCATCGCGCCCGGCTTAAACATCCAGTCGTAGTTGTAGTTCACCCACTTGCCGTCCGGCTGCTTCTCCTGGGTTTCATTCCAGTCGGTGTAGGCAATCAGCTGTACCAGATTGAGATCCATCCCCATCTTCGGCTCCAGCTCGGTTTTGATGCGCTTTAGCTCGGCGGCGTCAAAACACTGCAGGTAAACTTTGTCCTTCTTGCTGGTATAGCCGTACTGTTTCAGCACCTCCAGCGTCTTCGCGGCAATGTCTTTCCCTTCCTGATGGTGGAACCACGGAGCTTTGATCTCCGGGTAGATACCGGTGTTTTTACCGGTGGAGTGGTTCAGCCCCTGAACAAACTCAATCTCCTCCTGGAAGGTATGGATGCGGAAGTCGGACTTGCCCATCGGGAAACGGCCCGGATAGACCTGCACCTTCTTGCCGTTTTCAATCTCGAAGCCTTCGGTAAACTTCAGCGAGCGGATCTCCGCCAGCGTGAAGTCGATGGCGTAGTAGCGCCCATCTTTTCGCGCGCGGTCTGGGAAACGCTCCGCCACGTCCGTCACGCGGTCAAGATAATGGTCATGCAGGACAACCAGCTGGTCATCCTTGGTCATCACCAGATCCTGCTCCAGATAATCCGCGCCCTGGGCATAGGCCATCGCTTTCGCCGGGAGCGTATGCTCCGGCAGATAGCCGCTGGCACCGCGGTGGGCAATAACGATTTTGTCCGCCGCCAGCGCGGAGCCGGTCATTAAACCGGCCAGCAGCAGGCCGGTTGCAAGTTGGGTTAATTTCATCGCATTGCTCCTTATTGACGACGCGCCAGCACTTCCGCGTGGTGACGTTTTTCACCGATCATGACGACAATCAGCAGCAGTACCGCCAGCACGCTACCGCCAATCATCACCATAAAACCGCCGTCCCAGCCGAAGAAGTCAACGGTATAGCCCACAATGGCGCTCGCCGCGACCGAACCGCCGAGATAGCCGAACAGACCGGTAAAGCCCGCCGCCGTGCCTGCCGCTTTTTTCGGGGCCAGCTCCAGGGCATGCAGGCCAATCAGCATCACCGGACCGTAAATCAGGAAACCGATAACGATCATGCAGGCCATATCTACTGACGGGTTGCCCGGCGGGTTGAGCCAGTAAACGACGGTGGCAATGGTCACTAGGGTCATAAAGAACACGCCCGTCGCACCGCGGTTGCCCTTGAACACTTTGTCTGACATCCAGCCGCAAAGCAGCGTGCCCGGGATCCCGGCATATTCATACAGGAAATAGGCCCAGGAGGATTTATCCAGCGCGAAGTGCTTCACCTCTTTCAGGTAGGTTGGCGACCAGTCGAGGATGCCGTAGCGCAGCAGGTAAACGAACACGTTGGCGACCGCGATGTACCACAGCAGCTTGTTGGGCAGCACGTACTTCATGAAGATCTGTTTTGCGGTCAGCTCTTCTTCGTGCTCCTTGCTGTAATCATCCGGATAGTCGTTTTTGTACTCTTCAATCGGCGGCAGGCCGCAGGACTGCGGCGTGTCGCGCATCAGCGCGAAAGCGATAATTGCCACCACGATGGCGCCAAAGGCGGGCATATACAGCGCGGCTTTCCAGTCGTTAAACCAGGCCATCCCCAGCAGGAACAGCAGAGGCGGAAGCCCACCGCCGACGTTATGGGCACAGTTCCACACCGACACGATGCCGCCGCGCTCTTTCTGCGACCACCAGTGCACCATGGTGCGTCCGCACGGCGGCCACCCCATCCCCTGGAACCAGCCGCAGAGGAACAGCAGGACGAACATGACGGCAATGCTGGAGGTTGCCCACGGCACAAAGCCCATGAACAGCATGACCGCGGCCGCCAGGATCAGGCCGGCGGGCAGGAACACGCGCGGATTCGAGCGATCCGACACCGAACCCATAATGAATTTGGAAAAACCGTAGGCGATGGAGATCCCCGACAGCGCGAACCCCAGATCGCCGCGGGAGAAGCCCTGCTCCACCAGATACGGCATGGCGAGCGCAAAGTTTTTACGCACAAGGTAGTACGCCGCGTACCCGAAGAAGATCCCCAGGAAGATTTGCCAACGCAGACGGCGGTAAAGCGGATCAATTTCTGCCTCTGGCAGACGCGCACGATGCGGCGCGGGTTTGAAGATACTGAGCATGACAGCCTCCGTGGCCTTGAATTAAATGGGCAGGTGGCTCGCACCTGAATTCCAGTGGCGGGGATGTTAAGAAATCACGGTGATTGTTACTGTGAATCAACGCACAGATTGTTACAGAAATATGACAGAATGCGCAAAAAAGCGCATGAAATCACGTTTCACTTTCGAATTTCGCGCGTTTATGTTCGAAATCAAACAAACCACACGATTGATATGGCTAAATGATAAAAAAACGAACATAGAGGGTAAACAATGACCATTCACGATCCTCGTTATAGCGATGTGATAATCATTGGTGGTGGTGCAACCGGCGCCGGGATCGCACGCGACTGCGCGCTGCGCGGCCTCAGCGTCACACTTCTGGAGCGTCATGATATCGCCACGGGCGCAACCGGGCGTAACCACGGCCTGCTGCACAGCGGCGCGCGGTATGCGGTGACCGACGGTGAATCCGCGCGTGAATGTATTGCTGAAAACCAAATCCTCAAGCGTATCGCCCGCCACTGCATTGAGCCGACTGACGGCCTCTTTATTACCCTGCCCGAAGATGACCTCGCCTTTCAGAAGACCTTTATTACCGCCTGCACCGCGGCGGGCATTCAGGCGGAGGCCTTGGACCCGGCGCTGGCGAGGCGGCTGGAACCGTCGGTTAACCCGGCGCTTATCGGCGCGGTGAAGGTGCCTGACGGCACCGTCGACCCCTTCCGCCTGACGGCCGCCAATATGCTGGACGCCCGCGAGCATGGCGCACGCATTCTGACCGGGCACGAAGTGACCGGGCTTATACGCGAAGGTCATCGCATCTGCGGCGTGCGGATCCTTGATACGCAGTACAACGAACACAGCGAGCTGTATGCCGCCGTAGTGGTCAACGCAGCGGGGATCTGGGGGCAGCGCATTGCGGAATACGCCGACCTGTCGGTGCGCATGTTCCCGGCGAAAGGATCGCTGCTGATCCTCGACCACCGCATCAATAACCACGTGATCAACCGCTGCCGCAAACCGTCCGACGCCGATATCCTCGTCCCGGGCGACACCATTTCGTTAATCGGTACCACCTCAACCCACGTCGACTACAGCGAGATTGACTACAACCGCGTGACCGCTGAAGAGGTCGACATCCTGCTGCGGGAAGGGGAAAAACTGGCCCCGGTAATGGCGCAGACGCGTATTCTTCGCGCCTACGCGGGCGTGCGTCCGCTGGTCGCCAGCGACAACGACCCGAGCGGACGCAACGTCAGCCGGGGCATCGTGCTGCTCGATCACGCCGAGCGCGACGGCATGGACGGATTTATCACTATCACAGGCGGCAAGCTGATGACCTACCGCCTGATGGCCGAGTGGGCGACCGATGCCGTCTGCCGCAAGCTGGGGAATACCGAAGCCTGCGTGACGGCAGACCAGCCTCTGCCCGGCTCGCGACAGTCCACCGAAAAAACCCTGCAAAAAATCATCTCCCTGCCCGCGCCGCTGCGCGGATCCGCGATTTACCGCCACGGCGACAGAACGCCACAGTGGCTCGGTGAAGGACGGCTGAGCCGCAGCCTGGTGTGCGAGTGCGAAGCCGTCACCGCCGGTGAGGTGCAGTACGCGGTGGAGAGCCTGACGGTCAATAGCCTGCTCGACCTCCGCCGCCGCACCCGCGTGGGCATGGGCACCTGCCAGGGCGAGCTGTGCGCCTGTCGTGCCGCCGGCCTGCTGCAGCGTTTTCACACCACCACCGCCACCCAGTCGCTCGATCAGCTCAGCGCGTTTTTAAACGAGCGCTGGAAAGGCATTCAACCTGTCGCCTGGGGGGACGCCCTGCGCGAAAGCGAATTTACCCGCTGGGTCTACCAGGGACTTTGCGGTCTTGAGAAGGAGCAACGCGATGAAATTTGATACCGTAATCGTCGGCGGCGGGCTGGCAGGCTTGCTCTGCGGCATCAAACTCACGAAGCAGGGGCTGCGCTGCGCCATTATCACCCGCGGCCAGAGCGCCCTGCACTTCTCGTCGGGATCGCTGGATCTGGTGGATGAAGCGTACCGCGATACGCTGCCGCCGGAGCACCCGTATCACCTGATTGGTGCCCACAACGTTGATCGTTTTGCCCTGGAAACCGAAGCGCTGCTTGCGGACTGCGGCGCGCGTCTGAAGGGAAGCGCCAGGCAAAATCACCAGCGCGTCACGCCGCTCGGCACCCTGCGCTCCGCGTGGCTCAGCCCGGAAGAGGTGCCCGTCGCCCCCCTTAACGCCGCGCGCGTGCGGGTGGTGGGCATTAGCGGCTTTCTGGATTTTCAGCCCCATCTCGCGGCGGCGTCGCTCTGTCGCCAGGGCGTTAACGCCGAGACGGCAGAGATAGAACTGCCTGAACTGGATGTCCTGCGCGATAACCCGAGCGAGTTTCGCGCGGTGAATATCGCCCGTTTTCTGGATAACGAGGACAAATGGCCGCTGCTGTATGACGCGCTCAGGCCGCTCGGCGAAACCTGCGATGCCCTGTTGATGCCCGCCTGCTTTGGTTTAAACGACAACCGGCTCTGGCGCTGGCTGTCCGATCGTCTGCCCTGCTCGCTCGGCCTGCTGCCTACGCTTCCCCCTTCCGTGCCGGGCATTCGTCTGCACACCCAGCTTCAGCGCCAGTTTGTTGCGCAGGGCGGCGTGTGGATGGCGGGGGATGAGGTGAAAAAAATCACCCTGAACGACGGCGCGGTGAGCGAAATCTGGACGCGCAACCATGATGACATTCCACTTCGCGCGCGCTACGCGGTGCTGGCAAGCGGCAGTTTCTTCAGCAACGGGCTGCTGAGCACACGCAACGGCATTAGGGAAGCCATTATGGGGCTGGATGTCCGGCAGAGCGCTTCCCGCGCGGACTGGTATCAGAGTGATTTCTTCACGCCGCAGCCCTGGCAACAGTTCGGCGTCATCGCCGATACGCATCTGCACCCGCAGCTTTCCGGTAAATCGATCGGCAATCTCTTCGCCATCGGCTCCGTACTGGGCGGATACGATCCCATCGCACAGGGCTGCGGCGGCGGGGTTTGCGCCGTCACGGCGCTCCACGTTGCAGAGCAGATTATTCAGCGCACGGAGGCTGCACAATGAACGACACCCGTTTCGAAAGCTGCATCAAATGCACGGTCTGCACCACCGTCTGCCCGGTCAGCGGCGTGAACCCGCGCTACCCCGGTCCGAAGCAGGCCGGGCCGGACGGCGAGCGTCTTCGTCTGAAGGACGGCAAGCTGTACGACGAGGCGCTGAAATACTGCATCAACTGCAAACGCTGCGAAGTGGCCTGCCCGTCGGATGTTAAAATCGGCGATATCATCCAGCGCGCCCGGGCGCGCTACAGCACGCAAAAGCCGACGCTGCGGGACGCGATCCTGAGCCATACCGATCTGATGGGCAGCGTCTCGACGCCCTTTGCCCCGCTGGTGAATGCCGCGACCTCACTCAAGCCGGTGCGTCAGCTGCTGGATGCCACGCTTAAAATCGACCATCACCGCAGCCTGCCGAAATATTCTCACGGCACCTTCCGCCGCTGGTACAGGTCCGTCGCGGCGGAACAGGCCCGGTACGCCGACCAGGTGGCCTTTTTCCATGGCTGCTATGTGAATTACAACCACCCGCAGCTGGGTAAAGATCTGCTGAAAGTGCTGAACGCCATGGGTACCGGCGTACAGCTCCTTAGCAAGGAGAAGTGCTGCGGCGTCCCGCTGATTGCCAACGGATTTACCGATAAAGCGCGTAAGCAGGCGAAAAGTAACGTCTCGTCGCTGCGCGAGGCCATCGTCGACAAGGGGATCCCGGTACTGGCCACCTCGTCCACCTGTACCTTTACGCTGCGCGATGAGTATCCGCACCTGCTGGATGTCGATAATACCGGACTGCGCGAGCATATTGAGCTGGCGACGCGCTTCCTGTGGCGCAAGCTGGACGGCGGACAGACGCTGCCGCTGAAGGCATTACCGCTGAAGGTGGTCTATCACACGCCGTGTCACATGGAGAAAATGGGCTGGTCGCTCTATACGCTGGAGCTGCTGCGGCTTATTCCGGGGCTGGAGCTGACGGTGCTGGACTCACGCTGCTGCGGGATTGCGGGCACCTACGGCTTTAAGCGTGAAAACTACGAAACGTCACAGGCGATTGGCGCCCCGCTGTTCCGCCAGATTGAAGAGAGCGGCGCGGATATCGTGGTAACGGACTGCGAAACCTGCAAGTGGCAGATTGAGATGTCCACCAGCAAACGCTGTGAACATCCCATTACCCTGCTGGCGAAAGCGCTGGGGTAAGCATTGCCGGGGCGAGAGACCCCGGCAAACGCATCATTCGATGAACAGCGACTCCACGACGTTAATCCAGCCGTGTTCGCTGGCGACTTCTTTACCGTTCAGCCAGCGGCGCAGCATGTTCAGCGCCATCATCGCGCAGACCTCCTGACGCACCGCCAGGCTGTGGCGCGTGATGCTCATTTTCACTCGCAGCGCATGCGTGCCTTCCGGCGTTGCCAGCGCAAAATTGAGATGTTCCTCATCCAGCCCGCCCACAAACATCGCCAGACCGGCAAAGTGTTTCACCCTGCGCTCTGACGCCCAGCGTGCGGTCTGCGCCAGCGTCTCCTGCTGGAACGGCACCACTTCACTGGCGAGCAGCGGCGCATTCACGCGAGAAAGCTGCAGCGCCAGCAGGCCGCCGGTGAACTGTTCGCTGAGGGTGACGCTCAGCTGACGGGACTGAAGGCTCTGGGCAATCTGTGCGGGCAGCCCTTCCGTGCCTTCAAAGATCAGGCTCTCGCCCGCGACGCGTTGCACTTCAGGCCACAGCGCCAGCATGGCGGCTTTTTCCGTCGCCGGGCCGGTCAGCTTGAGTTCGATAATGGGCATCGACGAGCGATAGCCCATCGAGACGCCCGGCGGCAGCTGGAGATGATCCAGGCTCTGGGCCAGATCGCTTTCCGAGCGGCCAAAGGTGGTCAGGCGCAGACACAGCGGCGGCTCTGGCAGCGTAAAACGCGCGCGCAGGCGCGGCAGGATTTGCTGCTCGACCATCACTTTAAATTCAGAAGGCACGCCGGGGGTGAAGAACATCAGGCAGCGGTTGAGCTGTACGGCAAACCCGCAGGCGGTACCGACCGGGTTATCGACCAGCTCTGCGCTGGCGGGTATTTCAGCCTGCTTGCGGTTGCTCGGTGCCATCACGCGACCACGATCGGAGAAGAAGCGTTCCATCTGCGCCAGCCACGCCTCGTGCAATACCAGCCCCTCGCCTTTCGCGGTGGCGGCAGCCAGCGCGCTGAGATCGTCGCTGGTGGGGCCGAGTCCACCGTTCACAATCAACACGTCGCAGTGCTCGCTGCGCTCGCGAAGAACGCTCACCAGTGACTCAAGATTGTCGCCCACGGTGTTGCGGCGCGTTAACGGTAATCCTTGCTCAAAGAATAAATCGGCAAGCCAGGCGGCATTGGTGTCAATAATTTGCCCATGCAGCACTTCGTCGCCGGTGGATAACATCTCCACGTTAATCATTGTGTTCTCCCGCTTATATGGTCGAAACACTATAGCGCAATTGAATGGGGGGAGCAGAGAGAAACTGGCGCGACAGAACGCCGCGCCGAAGAGATTAGAAGCCTGCGCTCACGCCCACGTAAGGGCCATCAGCCAGCGCGTTGTCGCGGTTGCCGTCTTTACCCGCCAGGTTCAGATAGCGATAACCCGCTTCGATAGTGATCGGACGCATGATAGTCCAGCGCGCACCGGCATTGGCTTCTTCATAGCTTTCGATACCGCTGGAGAGCGAATCCGGAGAGTAGTAGTACTCGCCGAACAGACCGAAGCTGTCGCCAATTTTCCACTGCAGGCCGCCGCCGACCGCCGCCGCGTAGCCTTCGTCGCCGTCGTTCGGGTTGGTGTAGATCCCTTTGCCGCCGACGGTCGCCAGGAATGGACCAAGAGGAACGTTGAAGCCGAGTCCAAGGCTTGCCGCATCGCCGTCGTCATCGTTATGCGTCCAGCCGCCGGTCATTGCCAGACCGGCGCTATCCGTGCCAAGACCAAAGCCCAGATGGGTGTAATCCTCACCCGCCGAGCCGTTGAAGCTAATGGCGTTAGCCGCCGAAGAGATAACCATCAGGCCTAAGCCCATTAATGCCACTTTTTTCATTGTCGTGATCCCGCACAATTTATAGATAATAAGTCCCAAAACCGCGAGATTTTAACCTGCCTCACTGCGGGATCAAGCACTCTGCGTGCGTCAGACAATTAGTTTGTAACGATTTGATAATATCTGCCTTTATCCCATCAGCAGAAAGCGCATTTTCACACTCAGCCCGCCCAAGTGTTCACTGCGGGAAAGTTGAAGATGGCTGCGGTGCAGCCGGGCAATATCGCTCGCCAGCGCCAGCCCGATGCCGGATCCTGCCGCGTCACCGACGTTATCCAGACGGCGAAACGGTAGCATCGCCTGCGGGATCAGATTTTCCGCAATCCCCGGCCCACTGTCTTCCACGCTCAGGTCAACCGCGCCGTTATCCACGCGCAGGTAAACCGTTACGATCCCGTGCTCCGGCGTGTATTTGATGGCGTTCTCCAGCAGGTTTGCGCACAGCTCGCCCAGCAAAACCTCATCGCCTTCGATGATCGTCGGCTGCTGCTCACCGTCGTACCCCAGGTCAATCGCTTTGCCGCGCGCCTGCGCCAGCCGTGAAAAGCAACAATTCTGCACGACCTGCACCAGATCCACCGGGATAAACTGCCGCTCCCCCTGCTCTTTTCGCTTCACCGCCGAAAGCTGAAGCAGGCGTTCAGTCAGCACAATGGTGTTATCCAGTGTCACATTCATCGCCCGTAAACTCTCCTGCCACAGCGCCGGATCGTCCCGCGTCAGGGCCACGGAGACCTGCGTTTTCAGCACCGCCAGCGGAGTTTTAAGCTGGTGAGAGGCATCGGCATTAAAGCGCTCCTGCCGCGACAGCACGCCACGCAGCCGGTCAATATAGCGGTTGAAGGCCACAATCAGCAGGCGCGTTTCTGACCAGGGCAGCAGCTCGGGCAGTGGAGACAGCAGCCCCGGCTCCCGGCGCACCATGAGCGAGGACAGCTGGCGCATCGGACGCAGCACTCGACGCAACAGCCAGGCGGTTAAGATCAGCGTCAGCAGGACCAGCAGCCCCTGAGATACCCAGGACGAAAAAAGCAGCTGGCTGGCAAGATAGCGACGGGACTGCAGCGTTTCAGCGACATAGATCTCCGCCATCCCGACGACGTTATCTTCGTTGATCGGCTGAAGCAGCTTCGCCACGCGAATCGCCTGCCCGCGATACTCGGTGTGATAAAACCAGGCCAGCGCCGGGTAGAGCGTGGTGCGCGAGGTTGAAGGCGGCATCTTCGGCAGGTCGTCGTAGCCGGAGATCACCTGCCCGGCGGGGTCGACCACCTTGTAATACAGCCTGTCATTCATGTTGAGCTCAAAGCTGTCGAGCACCACCCAGGGCACATTCACCTGCAGCTTGCCGTTATGCACTTCAAGCCGCTCAGAGACCGTACGCGCCGACGATAACAGCGTGCGGTCATAAGCCTGCGTCGCCGCTTGCAGGGCGCTGACGTAGCTATTAAACGCTGATAATCCCCATAACAGCAGCAGCGGTAACCCCAGAAACAGCAGAAGTTGCAGATAAAGGGACTGCGGTTTAGCCCACTTCATCGCCACACTCCAGCACGTAACCCAGCCCGCGCAGGGTGGTAATCTTCACCCCGCTGCCGCTCAGTTTCTTGCGCAAGCGGTGAATGTAGAGATCGATGCTCTCCGGGCTCACGTCGTCGTTCAGGCTAAACACCTGGTCGAACAGCTGCTGGCGGGAAACGGGCCGGGTACGGCGGTGCATCAGCACCTTCAGCAGGGAGAGCTCGCGCGGCGTCAGGGAGAGCGGTTCATCGTGCAGCAGAAAAAAACCGTCATCGTCGTATTCCAGCTCGCCAAAAAGCTGACGCTCCTGGGTTCGCCCTTCGCTTCTGCGCAGCAGCGCGCGCAGCCGCGCATCAAGTTCTTCCAGCTCAAACGGCTTCGGCAGATAGTCATCCGCCCCGGCGTTCAGTCCTTTCACCCTGTCCGCCACGTTGCTGCGGGCAGTGAGAAACAGCACGGGAAGCGTCTGCCCGCGCTTTCGCAGACGATGGACCACTTCCAGCCCGTCGAATCCGGGCATGCCGATGTCCAGAATCGCGACGGCATAGTTTTCACCCTGCAACAGATGGTCGGCCGCCCGTCCGTCGTTAACGCAGTCAACGGCAAAACCTCCCTGCACCAGCGCTTTCTCCAGCCAGTGAGCCAGTTCACGATTATCTTCCGCCAGTAAGAGACGCATATCACATCCTGTAAAGTTCGTGTCGCAGTGAAAGGGAAATGAAAGGTTAATGTTTTAACAATCACGCAACGGAACCGCTACAAGGTGGTTCACATAATCAGAAAAAAAGCCCCCGTACCCGTACTCCCGGTTCTCCGGCGTGAGGATAAACGATGAAAAAACAATTACTTTCGACCCTTGCTGCAAGCGTATTGATGTTGAATGCCTCTGTCGTCCAGGCGCAGGATGCTCCATCCCGCACCGAATGCATCGCCCCGGCCAAACCAGGCGGCGGCTTTGACCTGACCTGCAAGCTGATTCAGGTCAGCCTGATGGAGACAAAGACCATCGAGAAACCGATGCGCGTCACCTACATGCCCGGTGGCGTGGGCGCGGTGGCTTACAACGCCATTGTGGCGCAGCGTCCTGCCGAAGCGGGCACCGTGGTGGCCTTCTCCGGCGGCTCGCTGCTGAACCTGTCGCAGGGCAAGTTTGGCCGCTACGGCGTGGATGACGTGCGCTGGCTCGCGACCGTCGGCACGGATTACGGCATGATCGCCGTTCGCGCTGATTCCCCGTGGAAATCGCTGAAAGACCTGCTGACTGCGATGGAAAAAGACCCGAACAGCGTGGTGATTGGCGCCGGTGCGTCGATCGGCAGCCAGGACTGGATGAAAGCCGCCCTGCTGGCGCAGCAGGCAAAAGTGGACCCACACAAGATGCGCTATGTCGCCTTTGAAGGCGGCGGCGAGCCGGTCACGGCGCTGATGGGTAATCACGTGCAGGCCGTCTCCGGCGATCTCAGTGAAATGGTGCCTTACCTGAGCGGGGATAAAATCCGCGTGCTGGCGGTCTTCTCGGAAAACCGTCTGCCGGGCCAGCTGGCGAACGTCCCTACCGCCAAAGAGCAAGGCTACAACCTGGTCTGGCCGATTATTCGCGGCTTCTTCGTTGGGCCGAAAGTGACCGACGCTGAATACCAGTGGTGGGTGGATGCCTTCGCCAAACTCCAGCAAACCGATGAGTTCAAAAAGCAGCGCGATCTGCGCGGCCTGTTCGAGTTCAACCTCAACGGCAAGCAGCTGGACGAGTATGTCAAAAAACAGGTGAATGACTACCGCGAACAGGCGAAAGCCTTCGGTCTGGCGAAGTAAACGGAGGCGCTATGAGCGATCGTATTTTTGCCGGGATATGGCTGCTGCTCTGCATTGGCGGGTTGTTCGTCGCCTGGCAGATCCACAGCGAATACAGCTATGAACCGGTGGGGCCACGCCCCTTTCCGATGGGCATCGTCGGACTGATGCTGCTCTGCTCAGTGGCCCTGCTGCTGCGCCATCCGGATACCGTGGAGTGGCCGCCACGCAGGATTTTGCAACGCCTGTTGGTGATGGTGATTGTCCTGCTGATGTACGCGTGGGGCTTTGAGTGGCTCGGCTTCCCGGTTGCCACCGCTATTCTGACGATGGTGATTGGCATGCTGTTCAACGCCACGCTGCCCGCGGCGGGGCTGTCAGGTGCGGTGCTGGGCATTTTGCTCTGGTACGCCTTCGACCGCCTGCTGGACGTGACCCTACCTCTTGGCGCATGGTTTAACTAACGGAGCACGCTATGGATACCTGGATTTACCTCTCTCAGGGGTTCGCGGTAGCGATGACCCCGGAAAACCTGGTGATCGCCCTCATCGGCTGCTTCGTGGGCACGATCGTCGGCCTGCTGCCCGGTCTTGGTCCGATTAACGGCGTGGCGATACTTCTGCCGCTAGCCTTTGCCCTGCACCTGCCGGCTGAATCCGCCCTGATCTTACTGGCGACGGTGTATATCGGCTGCGAGTACGGCGGACGCATCTCCTCCATACTGCTGAACGTGCCCGGCGATGCCGCCGCCATTATGACCGCGCTCGACGGTTATCCCATGGCGCAACAGGGACGCGGCGGCGTGGCGCTCTCCATTTCTGCCGTCAGCTCGTTCTGCGGTTCGCTGATTGCCATTGGCGGCATCATTCTGTTCGCCCCTGCGCTGGCCCAGTGGTCGCTGGCGTTTGGCCCGGCGGAGTATTTTGCACTGATGGTGTTCGCTATCGCCTGCCTCGGCAGCATGATGGCGCAAAACCCGCTCAAATCGTTTTTGTCTGCGCTGATTGGCTTAGGGTTGGCCACCGTCGGTGTGGATGCCAACACCGGAGTTTATCGCTTTACCTTCGACAGCGTTCACCTGTCCGACGGCGTGCAGTTTATCGTCGTCGTGATTGGCCTGTTCTCTGTCTCAGAAATCTTACTGATGCTGGAACATACCAGCAGCGGGCAGACGCTGGTGCGCAAAACCGGCCGCATGCTCTTTAATGCCAAAGAGGGGGCGCAGTGTGTGGGTGCTACCCTGCGTTCGTCGGTGATTGGTTTCTTCGTCGGCATCCTGCCCGGCGCGGGGGCGACCATCGCCAGCGCCATCACCTACATGACCGAGAAAAAGCTGAGCGGCAACAGCGACAGCTTCGGTAAGGGCGATATACGCGGCGTGGCGGCGCCAGAGGCGGCCAATAACGCCTCGGCCTGCGGCTCGTTTATCCCGATGCTGACGCTCGGCGTGCCGGGCTCCGGCACCACGGCGGTGATGATGGGCGCGCTGACGCTCTATAACATCACCCCGGGTCCGGCGATGTTCACCGAGCAGCCGGACATCGTCTGGGGCCTGATTGCGGCACTGCTGATCGCCAACGTGATGCTGCTGGTGATGAACATCCCGCTGATCGGTCTGTTTACCCGCATGCTGACCATACCCCTGTGGTTCCTGGTGCCCGCCATTGCGGCGGTCTCTGCGGTTGGGGTGTACGCGGTGCACAGCACCACATTCGACCTTGTGCTGATGGTGCTGCTCGGCGTGCTGGGATACATCTTACGCAAGATGCACTTCCCGATGTCACCGCTGATTTTAGGCTTTGTGCTGGGTGAGATGCTGGAGCAGAACCTGCGCCGCGCCCTCTCCATCAGCAACGGCAATATGTCGATACTGTGGGAGAGCAGCGTAACGAAGATCCTGCTGGCCATGGCGATCATGGTGATTGTGGTGCCGCCGGTCCTGCGCCTGCTGCGTCGACGCCAGCGCAAGCCTCAGCCGAACGTCGGCTGATTAGCCCCTCAGCAGGGCATTGACCCACTGTTTTAACGCCTGGCGGGAGATTTTTATCCCGCCATTTTTTAGCTCTGCGGGCAGCACCAGCCAGTGTACCGGCTGTTCAAAACGCGCCAGCCTGCCCTGGATCCAGTCAGGGAATTGCGCGATATCCGTTCCCGGCTCGCACTCCACCACCGCCACCGGACGCTGTCCGAACTCGGCGTCGTCCAGCGGGACGATAAACACCTGGCTTATCTGCGGATGCGTGGCGATAACACGCTCCAGCGATTCGGGTTGGATCCCCTCTCCTCCGCTGAAAAAGAGGTTGTCCATACGGCCTAAAATTGTCAGACGTCCGTTGCGCCATTCCCCACGATCGCGGGTGGCAAACCAGCCCTGCGCGTTAGTGAGCGGAAGAAGCGCACCGTCTCGCCAGTAGCCCGCCGCCATGCTTTGCGCTTTGATCCAGATTTCCCCCTCGACCAGCTTCACTTCCCGACCCGGCAGGGCGGTTCCCACATCCGGCTCACCGTCCGCCGCTTTCGCGCAAACGGTAGAGGCGAACTCCGTCAGGCCGTAACCGCAGAAGGTACGAATGCCCTGCTCCCGCGCCTTCTCGGTCAGTTCAACGGGAATTGCCGCTCCGCCGAGCAGAACGGCTTTCAGCGCAACGTGGTGTTGAGTATGAAGCAAACGCCACAGCTGGGTTGGCACCAGCGACGCGTGCGTGCAGCCCTCCAGCGCCTGCTCCAGCGGCTGCTTCTTGCGCACGGTCAAGCGCCCGCCCGCCAGCAGCCAGCGCCACAGAATCCCCTGACCAGAAACGTGAAACAGCGGCAGCGACAACAGCCAGTCGTCGTCCCCGCCGTAGGGCATCAGCGCCAGCACGCCTTGCGCGCTCGCAAGATGCGCCGCGCAGGTGTGAACCGCCGCTTTTGGCAACCCCGTCGAGCCAGAGGTTAACGTCATGGAAGCCAGGCGATCCGGCTGCCACGCGGCCGCATATTCCCCTGCGAGTTCTGACAGGCTAAGGGCAGAGAGCCCGTCAAACGCGCCGTCCAGTACCAGCGCATGGCGCAGCGTCATCTGCGGGAGGAGGACGTCCAGCAAGGGGCGCGGAAGCTGGGGATTGACCGGCAGGATGCGCGCACCGCACTGCAGCAGCGCAAGCCACGCAAGCAGCGTTTGCGGGTGGTTATGGGCGAGCAGCATAACGCCGTCGCCCTCCTGCACGCCCTGACGATGGAACCCGGCGGCAAGGCTATCGATGCGTGCACAAAGCTGTTGCCAGGTGAGAACATCGTCGTCCAGGCGCAGCGCGGGTTTTTCCGCACGCTGCGTGCGCCAGTGCCGCCACGGCCAGTCGGTAAAACTCATAGCAGCGGCTCCAGCGCCTCAGCGTCGAGGCACGGCAGTATGCTGTCCGGCCACTGACGAATAAGCTGCGTTTGCATCAAGCTTAACGTGTCGAGGCCAGGGATGGTCTGCGGCGTGAGCCAGGCCGCAATGCGCGCCAGCTGCGTCAGCCCAAGGCTGGACTCAATGGACGAACTGATCACCGCCGTCAGCCCCAGGGCGTGCGCAGCCGAGACCTGCGCACGCACCTTGTCCAGGCTGCCGGTCAGCGTCGGCTTAATGACCACCGCACTCACGCCCGGCTCGGCGACAAATTCAAAATCGGCTTCGCGCAGGCTTTCATCCCAGGCAATCGCGATGCCCGTTTCACGGGCAAAGGCGCGGGAGTCATCCCGCGTTTTGCACGGTTCTTCCAGAAACGCGATGCGGTTGCGGTAGGCCGGGCTGACATACTTCGCGAACTGCTGCGCCTTAAGCGGCGTCCAGGCGCGGTTGGCATCCAGCCGCAGGCGCAGATCCGGAATCGCTTCCAGCAGCAGGTTGGCGACCATGCCGTCGCGCACCGCTTCGTACAGGCCAACTTTGATTTTCGCCACTTTCTCGCCGGGCATGGCGGAGAGCTGCGCGAACAGTTCGTCCGGATCGCCGGTACAGAGCGGCGCCGCGCGGTAGTTGGCTTCCTGAGGCAAGCTGCCGTCAAGCTCCGCCAGCGCACAGCTGATACCGAATGCAGTGGAAGGCAGGTCTGGCAGGGCCGGATTAGCGCCTTCCCGCCACGCGCGCGCCCAGGCCATCAGCGCCGCCTGCGCGTCATCCAGCGACTCCAGGCTAAAGCCCGGCAGCGGTGAAATCTCGCCCCAGCCTTCCCGCTCGCCCTGCCGGAGATGCACGAAGAGTCCGTCACGGGTTTTTAACCGCCGCTCGCGCAGCACCACGCCCGCGTCCATCGGTATCTGCCAGCGGTAAACCTGCGCGCGACGCATTACGGGTTCCGTTTGTATTTGCTGAAGTCCGGCTGGCGTTTTTCGTTAAACGCGTTGCGTCCTTCCTGACCCTCTTCGGTCATGTAGAACAGCATGGTGGCGTTACCCGCCAGCTCCTGCAGACCCGCCTGTCCGTCACAATCGGCGTTGAGGGCCGCCTTCAGGCAGCGCAGCGCCATTGGGCTGTTTTGCAGCATTTCGCGGCACCAGCGCACGGTCTCTTTTTCAAGATCGGCAATTGGCACCACGGTATTCACCAGGCCCATATCCAGCGCTTCCTGCGCGTTGTACTGACGGCACAGGAACCAGATTTCACGCGCTTTTTTCTGCCCAACGATGCGTGCCATGTAGGACGCACCCCAGCCGCCGTCGAAGGAGCCGACTTTCGGGCCAGTCTGGCCGAAGATAGCGTTTTCAGCGGCAATGGTCAGGTCGCACATCATGTGCAGCACGTGGCCGCCGCCGATGGAGTAACCCGCCACCATCGCGACAACCGGTTTTGGACAGGTACGGATCTGGCGCTGGAAATCGAGGACGTTCAGGTGGTGCGTTCCCGCATCATCCTGGTATCCGCCGTAGTCGCCGCGCACTTTCTGATCGCCGCCGGAGCAGAACGCTTTGTCACCTTCACCGGTCAGGACAATCACGCCGATGTTGTCGTCATAGCGCGCGTCGGCCAGCGCCTGAATCATCTCTTTCACGGTCAGCGGACGGAACGCGTTGCGTACCTGCGGACGGTTGATGGTGATTTTGGCGATGCCGTCGGTGGACTTATGGTAACGAATGTCGGTGTAGCCTTCGGAGCAGTCTTGCCATTCAACCGGGGCGTAAAGCATGTGTTCATCAGGATAGATCATAGAGTGTCCTTTGTTCGAAGACGCAGTATCTGAGCCAGACTCGCGGCGACCGCGCCGGGGTTTTCCCGGTGGGCGTTGTGCCCGGCGTGAGGAATAACGTGGCGTTCGGCGTTCAGTTCGGCGGCGATGGCCGCAAATTTCTCGTCACGTTCGCCATAGAGATAATAAAAAGGGGCGTTGTACGCGCTCAGCGCAGAACGCAGGTCGGGCTGCACGGCCAGCGACGTGGCCTCAAGCATTGCCGCCAGATTCGCGCCGTTGTTTCGGCTACGCAGGGCAATCAGTTCGCCGCGCTGCGCATCCGTAAGAGAGGCAAACACCGGCTGCTGATACCAGTCGGCAAAGACGTCAGGGAGCGGTTCAGCACGAAAACGCGTCGCCCAGCGGCGATCGGACGCCAGCCGCGCCTCTCGCGAGCCCGCATCCTGCAGCCCGGGATGACCCCCTTCAACGACAATGCCGCATAAGCCCTTTGGCTGCTGGCAAGCCTGAAACATCGCAATGCGGCCGCCGAGGGAGTACCCCACCAGCCAGTAGTTAAGTATGTTGTAACTAAGTAAGGTGCTGGCAAGCAAATCGCTGAGATCGTTAAACCCAGCGACGCTGACACTGGCTGATTCGCCGTGTCCCGGCAGGTCGAGATACAGCCGGGGATAATCGCGCAAAGACTCCCCGACAGCCTGCCACTCGCGGCAATCGCCGGAAAACCCGTGCAGAAAGACAAGCCAGGGGTAACCCGGCTTACCGTTATGCTGCACGCCAGCCAGGGTCACAGGTGGCTCACCTGCGCCAGCAGATTTTGCAGCTTCTGCGCGCCGTCAGCATCGTTCACCACCAGCTCAATAAGCGTGGTGCCCGGCTGCCGCCAGGCGCTGCTTAACGCCGTCTCCAGCTGTTCCCAGTTTTCAGGACGATGATACTTGAGGCTGAACATGGCGGCGGCATGCTCGAACTGCACGTTTTGCGGCATCAGGTAGAAGCGTTCGCGCTCGCTCTGCGGCGTCGGCAGCAGGGAGAAAATCTGCCCGCCGTTGTTGTTCACCACAATCAGGACAAAGGGCGCGGAGACCTGACGCAGCAGCGCCAGCGCGTTGAGGTCATACAGTGCAGAGAGGTCGCCAACAATCGCCAGCGTCGATTTCGCACTGGCGCGTTGCACGCCTGCCGCCGTGGAAATCAGCCCGTCGATGCCGCTGGCTCCGCGGTTGCTGTAAACCGGATAGCCTGCGGGCAGCTTAGAGAAGGCATCAATGAGGCGGACTACCAGGCTGTTGCCGACAAACAGCTGCCCCTGCTCGGGAAGATAGTGGCGAATACGGTGCGCCAGCTCGGCTTCACCAAAACCTTCGCACTGCGCGTTGGTGAGCTCCCACGCCTGGCGCGAGAGTTCCGGGATCGCCACCGCCCAGGGTTTACGCTTTTCTGCCGGATGCAGTTCCAGCCAGCTATCAATCTCGCTCACCAGACGACGACCGCGATGGTGCGCCGGGTCGAGCCGCCCCTCCAGCGGATCCACCAGCCAGTACTCTTCCGGTGTGCAGGTAGCCTGCCACTGCAACAGACGTTTCCCGGTGAGGCTGGAGCCGATCTGGACCACAATCTGCGCCTGCGCCAGTTCGGTGACCGCTTTGGCATTGCCCAGCCAGAGATCGGCGCACGGCAGCGGCTGACCGGTCTGGGAAAGCACGTCGCCAATCAACGGCCAGCCGAGAGTTTGCGCCCATTCGGCGACCAGCTTGCCTTCAGCCGCGCTCATGCGACCGGCAATCACCACGCCGCGCTTCTGTCGCCAGAAGAACCAGTCGCGCTGTTTCGCGCTTTCCAGGTGCGTCTGCTCGCGCAGCCAGGGTTTTTCGCTCTCCCACCAGTCGCCGAGCTGCTGCTGCCAGGCCAAACCGGTGTCATTCAGTTCACCGTAGAGCGGCTCGGCAAACGGGCAGTTGATATGCAGCGCGCCGCTGCGCAGCGAGCCCATCGCGTGGTCAAGGGTGGAAACCAGCCAGCTTGCCGGAATATCCTGAGTTGGACGCGGCAACGAGACCGTCTGGGAAGGATGAGATGCGAAAATACCCGGCTGGCGGATCGCCTGATTGGCACCGCAGTCAATAAGTTCAGGAGGACGGTCGGCCGTCAGCAGGATCAGTTTTTCACCGGTTAACCCGGCTTCAATCAGAGCCGGATAGAGGTTCGCTACCGCGGTTCCGGAGGTGACAATCACCGCGACGGGGGCGTTGCTGGCTTTCGCCAGCCCTAACGCCAGATGACCCAGACCGCGCTCGTCAAAATGGGTGTGGTGAATAAAGGCCCGGTTTTCAGCCGCCGCCAGCGTCAGCGGCGTGGAGCGGGAGCCCGGTGCAATACACACGTGCCTGACGCCGTGGCGGGTCAGGGCTTCGAGGATCACCGTCGCCCAGCGTCGGTTAAAAGAACTTACTGACATGAGTTTGTCCGGTATCAAGAATGCGACACAGTATAAATAATAGAAAAATTTGGAATTTTGATATGAATCGGGAATGCGCGAATCAGTATTAATCCCTAAGGAGCAGAGAACGCAGCCCGGCGGCTTTGTTTTCTATCTCCTGCCACTCCTGTTCCGGGTCAGACCCGCTGACGATCCCCGCCCCGGCGTAGAGCCGCAGCGCCGCGCCGTGGACGCGTGCAGAGCGCAGCGCCACGCAGAATTCACTTTGCTCAGGCGATAGATACCCGGCCGATCCGGCATACCACTCGCGGTCAAAAGGTTCCACATTCTGGATAAACGCACGCGCCGCCTGGCGCGGTAGCCCGGCCACCGCCGCCGTCGGCTGCAGAACGTGCAGGCACTGTTCATCGTCAGCGTGTTTGAGCTCGGTCCAGATGCAGCGCCGCAGATGCTGTACCTTCCGCAACCGCACGACCTGCGCGGGCAGCACCTCCAGCGTTTGGGTGTGATGCTGCAAGCGCTCGCAGATGTCCTCTACAACCAGCATATTCTCACGCTGATTTTTATCGTCTTTCATCAGCCAGTCGCCCAGACGCCGGGCCTGAGCGTCATCCGCGTGGCTGGCGACGGTGCCTGCCAGCGCTTCGGTGCGCAGCAACGTGCCACGCCGACGCCACAGACGCTCGGGCGTAGAGCCCAGAAACGCATTGCTGGCATCGAAAACCATGCAGAAGTGGTAGCAGTTCAGGTTGAGCGCGCGGCTGGCTGCCATCAGGGCAACGGCATTTACCTGCTGATGGCATTGCAGATCGGTGGCGCGGGCGAGGACCACTTTTTCAAACTCACCGTGCGCGATAGTCTCCGTTGCCTGCCGTATAAGGCGCAGCCATTCCGGTTTTTGCGGCTGGTGCGTTTCGCGCTCCACCTGAACGGACAGCGGGCGGATCGGTTTGGCCTCCTGAAGACTGCCTAAAAAACGCTGTGCCACCTGTGCATCGTCCTGAAGGGAACATTCACTCCACAGCTGCAGGCGCAGGGTGGCAACGCCGCCTGAACGTCGCCAGAGCAGGCGCGGTAAAAACAGGCTGCCCTTTTCCGGGGTAAAGGCGTTCAGGCCGCAGATGCGGGTATCGCTGGCTGCATGCTGCCTCTGCAAAAACTGCGAGGCCAACGCGAGAGAAGAAAAATGGATAACGGCACCCAGCGCGGCCAGCTCTTCATCGCCGCTACGCTGCTGCCAGTAAAATTGGGGATAGCATTGCTGAGCACCCAGCCAGGCCAGGGGATCGAATGCGTCGTTTAACGGGAAAGAGACGTCGAAATGACGTAAACCGGGTGTTGCGGGTAACGCTTGCGCCAGCCGTGTGCGCAGTTGCTCCAGCGCGAGGAATATCGAATGCACGCGAACCTCTCCCTGTTAAAACCTCGTATTATACGGGGTACCATAAGAAATATCAGTACCCACGTATAGGGAGTGGTTAACCGTTTAAAACGCTGTTAACGACGGGCTAAGAGCAGCCCCAGTACCAGCCCGACGGCAGCACCGGCGCCAATGCCTTGCCACGGTTTTTCATGCACGTAATCATCAGCACGATATACCGCTTTTTTCGCGCGGTAGTAGTAATTATCAGACGCATGGCTGACGCGGTTTTTCACTTCATGCAGTGCCTTTTCGGCACGCGCTTTAAGCTCGATATATTTCTGATCGGCAGGGTCGCCGGACGAACGTAACACCTCTTCCAGCGTCTCGCTCAGCAAGGCCAGGTCGTCGTCGATACGGGTATCCCAGGATTGAAATGACATATTTTTCTCCATGTTGTTACACCAGTCCGCTAACTATAGCCAACGACTCGCCATTACGCCTGCTTCGTTTCCCTCGCCATCCCGATATGCGGAATGCCATCTTCGTCATACACATCCGTCACTGGCGCAAAGCCAAAGTGCCCGTAAAAGGATTGAAGATGCGCCTGCGCGCCGAGGTATAACGCCTTGTCTGGCCACTGTTTTTCGCACGATGCCAGGGTTTTCTCCATCAGCTGATAGCCCAGTTTTTCACCGCGCGCTTTATCGCTGATGATGACGCGGCCAATCACCACCGGCTCGAAATCGTCGTCGCTTTTCAGAATCCTCGCATACGCCACCAGTTCGTTTTCGCGCCAGCCGAGGATATGACGGTTCTCGCCGACGAGGTCATCGCCATCGATGTCCTGATACGGGCAGGTTTGCTCAACAACAAAGACTTCGCAACGCAGCTTCAACAGGGCATACAGAGAATGAACGGTGAGTTCGCTATGGTGTAAATCTTGCCACTGGATCATGTCTGTCTCCTTACTGGGGTTCATCACGTTATACTAAACCCCTCCCCGTTCGGCAAAGGGCTGATTGCGTTATGGAACTGATTTTTTTGGGTACGTCCGCTGGCGTGCCAACCCGCTCACGAAACGTGACGGCGATACTGCTGGATCTTAAGCACCCCACCCGCGGCGGGCTGTGGCTGTTTGACTGCGGTGAAGGTACGCAGCACCAGCTGCTGCATACCGCTTATCATCCGGGCAAGCTGGATAAAATTTTTATTACCCATCTGCATGGTGACCACCTTTTCGGCCTGCCCGGCCTGCTCTGCAGCCGCTCGATGGCCGGTAATGCCAACCCGCTGACGATTTACGGGCCGGCGGGTATCCGGGAATTTGTTGAAACGACGCTGCGCCTGAGCGGCTCGTGGACGGATTATCCCCTCGACGTGGTGGAGATCGCCGAAGGTCTGGTCTTCTACGATGGCGCGTATACCGTCACCGCTCAGCCGCTTAATCACCCGGTTGAGTGTTACGGCTATCGCATTGAAGAGCACGACAAACCCGGCGCGCTCGACGCCGCGGCCCTCATCGCTGACGGTATAAAGCCCGGCCCGCTGTTCCAGCGTCTTAAGCAGGGAGAGACTGTCACGCTGGAAGACGGGCGCGTGGTGAACGGTCAGGACTACCTCGCGGCGCCGCAGCCGGGGAAAAAGCTGGCGATCTTTGGCGATACCGCGCCGTGCCCTTCCGCCCATCTGCTTGCCCAGGGCGTAGATGTGATGGTGCATGAAGCGACGCTTGAAACGGCGATGGAAGAGAAAGCCAACAGCCGGGGCCATAGCTCGACGCGTCAGGCGGCGCAGCTTGCCCGTGACGCGGGTGTCGGGAGATTGATCGTCACTCACGTTAGCTCGCGCTACGACGCGCGGGGATGTGCAAGCCTGCTGGCAGAGTGCCGTCACCTGTTCCCGGCGTGTGAGCTGGCGGAAGATTTCACTCAGGTCAGCGTTTAGTCCTTCATTTTTCCCTCAGGATGCCGATAACGATTAAAAGGTCAGCATTTCTCTTGAGGGTAGAATGGATAATTTCCAGAAAGATATTGATGACAGGGCGAATCTGACCCTGTCGAACCGTTTTGAACTGTTGCTGTTCCGTCTTGGCACCTCTCTGAACGAAAATAAGTCCGAGCTGTTTGGCATTAACGTGT
Source organism: Enterobacter sp. B79-1 (assembly GCF_057444735.1). Lineage (NCBI taxonomy): Bacteria > Pseudomonadati > Pseudomonadota > Gammaproteobacteria > Enterobacterales > Enterobacteriaceae > Enterobacter > Enterobacter sp. B79-1. The sequence continues at coordinate 38,011 of NZ_JBYAZJ010000002.1, read as the reverse complement.
TCAAGCTGCGCGAAATTGTGCCGATGCCGGCGTTCACCAAACCCGCGGGCATGAAGTCTCCGCTGATGGGGATGGTGAACATTCGCGACCAGGTGATCCCGGTGATTGACCTGGCCGCCGTGGCCGGATGCAAGCCGACGACCGGACTGAACATTCTGCTGATCACCGAATACGCCCGCAGCGTGCAGGCGTTTGCCGTGGAGTCCGTTGAGAACATCATGCGTCTCGACTGGAAACAGGTTCATGCGGCCGAAACCGCCGTCAGCGGGCGCTATATCACCAGCATCGCCTGTCTGGACGAGAAGACCGATACCAACGATCTGGCGATGGTGCTGGATGTTGAGCAGATCCTGTACGACATCACCCCGGCTAACCACGATCTGCACGCGACCAATCTGAAAACCACCAAATTCAATATCAAGCCGGGCTCGGTCGCGATTGTTGCGGAAGATTCCAAAGTGGCGCGCTCGATGCTGGAGAAAGGCCTGCAGGCGATGGAAATCCCCGCGCAGCTGCACATTACCGGTAAAGACGCGTGGGAGAAAATTGGCGTGCTGGCGGCACAGGCGCAGGCTGAAGGGGTTCCCATCACCGATAAAATTGCACTGGTGCTGACCGACCTCGAAATGCCGGAGATGGACGGCTTTACGCTGACGCGCAAAATCAAAACCGATCCGTTCCTGAAGGATATTCCGGTGGTGATCCACTCGTCTCTGTCCGGCAACGCCAACGAAGACCATATTCGCAAGGTGAAGGCCGACGGCTACGTGGCGAAGTTTGAGCTGAACGAGCTGTCGTCGGTGATTGAAGAAGTGCTGGACCGCTCGATGAAGAAGATTGACGGGCCGCTTATAAGCAGGAAGCAGTTAGCTTAGTCGGGTGGCGCTTCGCTTACCCGACCTACAGAACCCGTAGGCCCTGCAAGCGTAGCGCCGCTGGGCAATAAAAAACCCGCCGAGGCGGGTTTTTTGTTTTTACATTAATGGCATCGCTCGCTGCACGATATCAATCAGCGGCTGCGGATAGATACCGAAGATCAGCACCAGCAGCGCAGAGATAAGCACCACGATACCCCCGGCGCTGTACTGCCAGTTGGACGGTGCATCGCGGTTAAGCTGCTGAGGCGCGCTCAGGTACAGGCTCACGGCCACGCGCAGGTAGTAGTAGAGACCAATCGCGGAGCCGATAACGACACCCGCCGTCAGCCACCACAGACCCGCATGAACACCGACTGCCAGCACGTAGAACTTACCGATAAAGCCCAGCGTCATCGGGATACCCGCCAGCGAGAGCATCATTACGGTCATCACAGCAGACAGAATCGGACGGTGCCAGAATAGACCACGGTAGGAGAACAGTGAATCCGCATCCGGGCCACGGTACGGGCTGGACATCAGGCTCACCACGCCGAACGCGCCGAGGCTGCTGAACAGGTAACCTGCCAGATACACGCCCACGGCTTCCATCGACATCTCGCCGCTCTGCAGCGCAATCAGCGCCACCAGCAGGTAACCCAGGTGTGAGATAGACGAGTAGCCCAGCAGACGCTTGATGTTGGTCTGGCTCAGCGCCATCAGGTTACCGAAGATGATAGAGACGAACGCGATAATGCCCAGCACCACGCGAACCGCTTCGCTGTCACCTACCGGTGCGTACAGGAACAGACGCATCACCACACCGAAGATAGCGATTTTGCTCGCTGTCGCCAGGAAGGTCGACACCGGAGCCGGTGCGCCCTGGTATACATCTGGCGTCCACAGGTGGAACGGCACCAGAGAGAGCTTGAAGCCGAGGCCAACAATCATCATGCCCAGACCCGCCAGCAGCAGCGGCTCGTGCAGCATGCCGTCGCCGAGGCTCTTGCCGATGGCCAGGAAGGAGAGATTACCCGTCTGTGCGTACAGCAGCGCGATACCGAACAGCAGGAACGACGAGGCAGCAGCGGACAAGATGGTGTACTTGATCGCCGCTTCCAGAGAGCGTTTCTGGCGGAAGGCGTAACCAATCAGGCCGAACAGCGGGAGTGAGATCAGCTCAATACCGAGGAACAGTGCGGCCAGGTGGTTCGCGTTCGCCAGCAGAATGCCGCCCAGTGCGGCAATCAGTACCAGCAGGTAAAACTCTTCTTTGTTGTCGTTGTAGCCTTCAAGCCACGGGTACGCAAAGGTGCAGGTTGCCAGGCTCGCCAGCAGAACCAGACCGGTGTACAGCATGGCGTAACCGTCAACGCGCATCAGCGGCGTGACGTCCATCGCGCCCGCCTGGCCAACAAACCAGAGGGAGACTAACGCAGCGTTCAGACCCAAAACGGACAGGGTCGCATTCAGGAAGTGATTGCGTCGCCACGCAATGGAGAGCATCACAACCACCACCGTCAATCCGACGATCAGCAGCGGTAGCAGCGCGATCAGTTGTTGTGGAGTTATTGTCATGGCGAATTACGGCCTTGTAGTAGAAGCAGAATTAACAAACCACTGCTGGATGTTGCCCATCGCGCTATGCGAGGTATCCAGAATCGGCTGCGGATAGAAGCCCAACAGCACCAGCAGTACGACCAGCAGCAGGATGATGAACAGCTCACGCAGCGACATCCCCGGCAGTTCTTGTGCAGCAATTTCGCTCTTCGCTTTACCGAAGTAAGCGCGGTGCAGCATCGCCAGCGAGTACACGGACGCGAACACCAGACCAAAGGTGGAGATGACGGTAATCATCGGAACCACTTTGAAGCTGCCGAACAGAATCATAAATTCGCCGACGAAGTTACCGGTGCCCGGCATACCCAGGGTGGCAACCGCGAAGAACATGGAGAGCGCAGGCAGCCATTTCATTTTGCCCCACAGGCCGCCCATCATACGCATGTCGCGAGTGTGCAGACGTTCGTACAGCTGACCGCACAGGATGAAGAGACCCGCGGCGGACAGGCCGTGCGCAATCATCTGAATGACCGCGCCCTGGTACGCCAGCTGGCTGCCGGTGTAGATTGCGATCAACACGAAGCCCATGTGGGAAACGGAGGTGTAGGCAATCAGACGCTTGATGTCGTACTGCGTGAAGGCCATCCACGCGCCGTAGAAGATACCGATCACGCCGAGCCACATGGCAATCGGTGCGAATTCAGCGGAGGCATTCGGGAACAGCGGCAGTGCGAAACGCAGCAGACCGTAGGCCGCCGTTTTCAGCAAGATGCCCGCCAGGTCAACGGAACCCGCCGTTGGCGCCTGAGAGTGCGCGTCTGGCAGCCAGCCGTGCAGCGGAACCACCGGCATTTTCACCGCGAAGGCGATGAAGAAGCCCAGCATCAGCAGGTATTCCACACCGTGAGACATCGGGGTCTTCAGCAGCTCTTCATAGTTGAAGGTCCAGACACCGGTCGCGTTGTAGTGCACGAAGACCAGCGCCAGGATGGCAATCAACATCACCAGACCGCTCGCCTGGGTGTAGATGAAGAACTTGGTTGCCGCCGTGATACGCGTTTTACCGTCGGACGCCTTATGGCCCCACAGCGCGATCAGGAAGTACATCGGCACCAGCATCATCTCCCAGAAGAAGAAGAACAGGAACATGTCGATGGCAAGGAACACGCCGATCACGCCGCCCAGGATCCACATCAGGTTCAGGTGGAAGAAGCCCTGGTATTTTTCGATTTCACGCCAGGAGCAAAGTACCGCCAGAACGCCGAGCAGGCCGGTCAGCACCACCATCAGCAGCGACAAACCGTCAATCGCGAGGTGGATCGTAATGCCGAAACGTGGGATCCACGGCAGGATAAACTCAGACTGCCACTGCGGAATGCCCGCAGACTGGGTCAGAGAGTAGCCACCCTGCAACCAGAGTTGCAGGCCAAGTGCGAGCGTTAATCCCATGGTGATCAGCGCGATCCAGCGCGGCATCTTCACGCCAAAGCGTTCAGTCTGCCAGCACAGGAAGCCGCCGATGAAGGGAATTAATATTAGCCAGGGTAGTAACATGGCGATTTTTATTCCTTGTTAAAGTCCCTAAGGGACCGATTTTCAACAAATTCGACAAAATTCACGCGTTAGTGCGGTTTGTTGTGTCGGGTGGCGCTCACGCTTACCCGACCTACGCTCTCGTAGGCCCGGTAAGCGCAGCGCCACCGGGCAAAACCACTATCGCAACACCATCAGCAGCGCCAGCACGACAACCGCACCGATGCTCATGGATGCCACATACCAGCGCAGATAACCGTTCTCGCTGTACAGCAGGCCTTTACCTGCAAAGCGGGAGAGGATCGCCGGGATATTCATCAGGCTGTTCAGCGGGTCGCGTTTTACCAGCCACGCGATGCCCAGGAACGGCTTAACGAAGATCATGTCGTACAGCCAGTCGAAGCCCCACGCGTTGTACCACCAGGTGCCCAGCAGACGGCCCGGCGCACTGTTGGCAACGGCAGTTACCAGCGTACGTTTACCCAGCCACAGCCATGCAGCAATCAGGATGCCCGCGATAGCAACCACGCCGGAGGTGATTTCAAGCGTCAGAACGCGACCGTGCTCAAGCTCGGTTGTCGCCGGGAGTACGCCCTGCAGCGGTGGCACAATCATCGCGCCAACGAAGGTGGAGAGTACCAGCAGCACAATCAGCGGCAGGTGATGGGTGATCCCCTTCCCTGCGTGAGCGTGAATTTGTTCTTTACCGTGGAATACGATGAAAATCATACGGAAGGTATACAGGGAGGTCATGAACGCACCGACCAGACCCGCAACCATCAGATTGATATGACCATTCGCCATGGCACCCGCAAGGATTTCGTCCTTACTGAAGAAGCCCGCGGTGATCAGCGGCAGTGCCGCCAGCGCCGCGCCGCCCACCAGGAAGCAGACATACACCAGCGGGATAGACTTACGCAGTCCGCCCATCTTGAAGATGTTCTGCTCGTGGTGGCAGGCCAGGATCACCGAACCGGATGAAAGGAACAGCAGCGCTTTAAAGAACGCGTGCGTCATCAGGTGGAAAATGGCTGCGTCCCACGCCTGAACGCCCAGCGCCAGGAACATGTAACCAATCTGGCTCATGGTGGAGTACGCGAGAACGCGTTTGATGTCGGTCTGCACCAGTGCGGCAAAGCCTGCCAGCACCAGTGTGACCGCACCAACGATACCCACCAGATGCAGAATTTCCGGGGTCATCAGGAACAGGCCATGGGTACGCGCAATCAGGTAGACACCGGCGGTGACCATGGTCGCGGCGTGGATCAGCGCGGAGACAGGCGTTGGACCCGCCATCGCATCTGCCAGCCATGTCTGCAGCGGCAGCTGCGCGGATTTACCCACAGCACCACCCAGCAGCATCAGCGTTGCCCACCACAGCATGTTGTTGCCTGCTTCGAAGTGCGCCGGTGCCAGTTCCACCATTTCGCGGAAGTTCAGCGTGCCCAGTTCGTTATAGAGAATGAACAGCGCGAAAGCGAGGAACACGTCACCCACGCGGGTCACGACGAACGCTTTCATGGCCGCTGCGCCATTCTTCGGATCGGTGTAGTAGAAACCGATCAGCAGGTAAGAACACAGACCCACGCCTTCCCAGCCCAGGTACATCAGCAGCAGGTTATCGGCCAGCACCAGAACAACCATGCTGGCGATAAACAGGTTGGTGTAGGCGAAGAAGCGGGAATACCCCTCTTCACCGCGCATATACCAGGAGGCGAACATGTGGATCAGGAAGCCGACGCCGGTGACCACGGAGAGCATGGTCAGAGACAGACCATCCAGCACCAGGTTGAAACCGATGTTGAAATCACCGACCGACATCCAGGTCCACAGCGGCACGCTAAAAGGCTGACGTCCGTTGTTAAAGAAGTCGATACCCGCATACGCTGTGACCAGCGCAGCCAGACCGATTGAGCCGATACCCACGGTCGCAGACAGATTCTCAGACCAGCGGCCGCGAGAAAACGCCAGCAGCACGAAGCCAATCAGCGGAAAAATAATGGTTAAGGCAAGCATGTTCATCCACGCAACTCACTTACTGAATCGATGTTCAGGTTCTGGCGGCGACGATGGAGCTGCAGCAACAGCGCCAGGCCAATACTCGCTTCGGCAGCCGCAAGGCTGATGGCGAGAATGTACATCACCTGACCGTCGGCCTGGCCCCAGTAGCTCCCGGCGACCACGAAGGCCAGCGCGGAGGCGTTAATCATGATTTCCAGACCAATCAGCATAAACAGCAGATTGCGGCGGATAACCAGACCGGTTAAGCCCAGAACGAACAAAATCGCAGCGAGGATCAGTCCATGTGTTAAGGGGATCATGCGCGCTCCTCCGTTTTTCTTTTCGCGCGGTCATCAGTGCGGTTGCTCAGCACCTCGCCAACACGCTCTTCGCGGCCGACGTGGAAGGCAACAACCAGACCTGCCAGCAGCAGCATTGACGCCAGTTCAACCGCCAGAACGTAAGGGCCAAACAGAGCAATACCCACTGTCTTAGCGCTGATCGGCGTACCGTCGATGCCCTGATCGTTCACGCCCAGAATGGCGTAAACAATCACCACCAGCATGATGGCCGACAGAATTGCCGGACCAATCCACACCTGCGGTTTTAACCACTGACGTTCCTGCTCAATTTCAGAGCCGCCCAGGTTCAGCATCATCACCACGAACACGAACAGCACCATGATGGCACCGGCGTAGACGATGATTTCCAGCGCACCGGCGAAGTGCGCGCCCAGCGCAAAGAACACCCCGGAAATGGCCAGCAGCGAAATGATTAAGTACAGCAGCGCATGCACCGGATTGGTGTGCGTGATCACTCGCAGCGTAGCCAGGATGGCGATAAGGCCACAGATATAAAAAGCGAATTCCATTGCCCTCTCCTTACGGTAACAGGCTCTTGACGTCGATAGGCTTAGCTTCGTTCTCTGCTTCGCCCTTATCTTTGCCGTCGATTGCCATACCCGCCATCCGGTAGAAGTTATATTCCGGGTATTTGCCCGGACCGGAAATCAGCAGATCCTCTTTCTCGTACACCAGGTCCTGACGCTTGTACTCACCCAGTTCGAAGTCTGGAGTCAGCTGAATCGCCGTGGTTGGGCACGCTTCTTCACACAGACCGCAGAAGATGCAGCGTGAGAAGTTGATGCGGAAGAACTCAGGGTACCAGCGGCCATCTACCGTCTCGGCTTTTTGCAGAGAGATACAGCCTACCGGGCACGCTACCGCACACAGGTTACAGGCAACGCAGCGCTCAGAACCGTCCGGATCGCGCGTCAGCACGATACGGCCACGGTAGCGCGGCGGCAGATATACCGGCTCTTCCGGGTACATCTGGGTTTCGCGTTTGGCAAACGCGTGCAGGCCGATCATCCAGATACTGCGTACCTGGGTGCCGAAACCTACTAATAATTCTTTTAAGGTCATGGTCTAAAGCCCCTTATGGCTGCTGCCAGAGAATGACAGCCGCCGTTACCAACAAGTTGACGAGCGTCAGCGGCAGGCACACTTTCCAGCCGAAGGACATTACCTGGTCATAACGCGGACGCGGTAAGGACGCACGAATCAAAATGAACATCATCATAAAGAACGCGGTTTTCAGCGCGAACCAGATGAACGGCGGTAAGAACGGGCCATGCCAGCCACCAAAGAACAGCGTTACCATCAAAGCGGAAATGGTGACGATACCGATGTACTCGCCCACGAAGAACAGACCGAATTTCATACCGGAATATTCAATGTGGTAACCGTCGGCCAGTTCCTGTTCGGCTTCTGGCTGGTCAAACGGGTGACGGTGACACACCGCCACGCCCGCGATAGCAAAGGTAATAAACCCAAAGAACTGCGGGATAACGTTCCAGATGTCGGCCTGGTTGTTGACGATGTCGGTCATGTTAAATGAACCGGCCTGCGCCACCACGCCCATCAGGGAGAGACCCAGGAACACTTCGTAGCTCAGCGTCTGCGCGGAAGCACGCATTGCACCCAGCAGCGAGTATTTGTTGTTACTGGACCAGCCTGCGAACAGCACCGCGTAAACCGCGAGGCCTGCCATCATCAGGAAGAACAGAATGCCGATGTTCAGGTCAGCGACCACCCAGGTCGGGCTGACCGGAACGATAGCAAACGCCAGCAGCAGCGAGGTGAAGGCGATCATCGGTGCCAGAGTAAAGATCACGCGGTCCGAGAAGCGCGGGATCCAGTCCTCTTTAAAGAACATCTTGATCATGTCCGCCACAAGCTGGAGTGAACCACCCCAGCCCACGCGGTTCGGTCCGTAACGGTTCTGGAACAGACCGAGCAGACGACGTTCACCAAAGCTCATGAACGCGCCGCAGGTGACCACCACCAGCAGAATCACAACCGCTTTCAGAATGCTCAGCAGGATGTCGATAAGATCCGGCGTTAACCAACTCATGCTTTTGCCTCCTGCAGGTTATCAAGACGCGCACCCGCCAGTACCGGCGCGATGCCAGGCATACCCATTGGCAGACCCACCTGCCCTGCTGTCAGACCTTCAGAGATAATCAGCGGCAGGCTGATGGTCTGGCCGTCAAAGCTAAAGGCAATGTTTGCGCCCGCGTTAACGCCAAGCTTCGCGGCATCCGCCGGGTTGAGCTTGATGTATGGTTGCGGCATGCGGGTCTGGAAGACCGGTGAACGCTGGGACAGCTCGTCGCTACCGAACAGATGGTAGTACGGCGCGATACGCCAGTTGCCATCCTGGGCCTGGAAGCTCGCCGGTACGGTGGTAAAGAAGTCCAGACCGGTTTCGGAGGCTTCAATCAGACGCACGCCCGGATCGCCGTGGCGCAGGGAGCCACCCACTTCAGCCTGGAACTTGTTCCATGCCTGCGGGGAGTTCCAGCCTGGCGCCCATGCGAATGGGATTTGCGAACGCGGCGCAGACGGCTGGTTGTTCCCTTCCATTGAGAAGGCGAACATCGTGTCTTTGTCCTGCGGCTGGCGCGGTTCGTGCACGCTGATATTGGCGCGCATTGCGGTACGACCGCTGTAACGGTGCGGTTCACGCGCCAGTTTCTGGCCGCGAATGCGGAAGCTTGCTTCAGGTGCGGCATCTTTAATGCCTGCCAGCTGAGGCAGCTTTTCGACTACCGCGTCGATAACGTGGTCGAGCTGCGTCCAGTCCACTTCACGGCTCTGCACGGTGCTGTGCAGGGAGTGCAGCCAGCGCCAGCTTTCCAGCATCACGGTGTTGCTGTCGTAGTACGCCGGGTCATAAACCTGGAAGAAACGCTGTGCGCGGCCTTCGTTGTTGATAACGGTACCGTCGCTTTCTGCGAAGCTTGCCGCAGAGAGCACCAGGTGCGCTTTATCCATAATCGCCGTGCGCTGATGGTCAATCACCATCACCAGCGGCGCTTTGGAGAGCGCGGCGTCAACGCGAGCAGCAGAGGCATGGCGATGCAGATCGTTTTCCAGCACCACAACGGCGTCAGCAGAACCGGATTCCAGTTCGCTTAACGCTGCTTCCAGCGAGCCGCCGCCAATCATACCCAGACCGATGCTGTTCACCGCACGGGCAATCATGGTCACGCCAACGTCGGCACCGCGGCCTTTCAGGGCTTTGGCAACGTTGGCTGCCGCCTGAATGATCTCGGCGCTACCGGCGTTGGTCCCGGAAATAATCAGCGGTTTTTTCGCACCGGCCAGGGCCTGAACAATCACGTCGACCTTGTTCTGCAGGTCGCGATCCAGCTCAACGGCCGGAGAGTTGCTGTCCAGCGCGTGGGCAATCGCAAAGCCAAGACGCGCCTGATCTTCAACCGGTGCGCAGTAGGTCCACGCCGCGATGTCGTCCAGACGGGTATTGTCAACGTTGGTCACAAACAGAGGATGCTTCGCGCGCTGACCGATGTTCAGGATTGCCGCAATCTGCCAGTCGGCCACTTTCTGCGCCGCTGCCATTTCACGTGCTTTCCCCTTCACCGCCTGACGAACCGCCAGTGCCGCGCGTGCCCCGGTCTGCGTCAGGTCTTCACCCAGCACCAGAACCGCATCATAAGATTCAATTTCGCGCAGCGCAGGGGTGTGGACACCGCCTTCACGCAGCACTTTCAGTACCAGCTGCAGACGTTCCTGCTCGCCCTGAGCGATACCGGTATAGAAGTTTTCCGCCCCAACCAGCTCGCGCAGCGCGAAGTTGCTTTCGATACTGGCGCGCGGGGAGCCGATACCGATCACTTTCTTCGACTGGCGCAGAATATCTGCCGCACCCTGCATCGCCTGTTCAGCGTTCAGGGTAATGAAGTCGTCGCCACGGCGCTGAACCGGCTGACGCGGACGGTCTTTCAGGTTGACATAGCCATAGCCGAAACGACCGCGGTCGCAGAGGAAGTAGTGGTTAACGGTACCGTTATAACGGTTTTCGATACGGCGCAGTTCGCCGTAACGCTCACCCGGGCTGGTGTTACAGCCGAGGGAACACTGCTGGCAGATGCTTGGCGCAAACTGCATGTCCCATTTACGGTTGTAACGCTCGGAGTGGGTTTTATCCGTGAATACGCCGGTCGGGCAGATTTCTACCAGGTTACCGGAGAATTCGCTTTCAAGCGTACCGTCTTCCGGACGACCGAAGTAGACGTTGTCATGTGCGCCATACACGCCCAGATCCTGACCGTCTGCGTAGTCTTTGTAGTAACGCACGCAGCGGTAGCAGGCGATGCAGCGGTTCATTTCGTGAGAGATGAACGGCCCCAGATCCTGATTACGGTGGGTACGCTTGGTAAAGCGATAGCGACGGAAGCTGTGACCGGTCATGACGGTCATATCCTGAAGGTGGCAGTTACCGCCCTCTTCACAAACCGGACAGTCGTGCGGGTGGTTGGTCATCAACCATTCCACCACGCTTTCGCGGAACTGTTTGGCTTCTTCGTCATCAATCGAAATAAAGGTGCCTTCGGTGGCTGGCGTCATACAGGACATCACCAGGCGACCACGCGTGTCTTCCGCGTTTTGATATTGCTTCACCGCACACTGGCGGCAAGCACCGACGCTGCCCAGCGCCGGATGCCAGCAAAAGTACGGAATATCGAGGCCAAGAGACAGACAAGCTTCCAGCAGGTTGTCCGCCCCGTTGACTTCGTATTCTTTGCCGTCTACATGAATCGTAGCCATTAGCATGCTTCCAGTTGTCTCGGTCGAAACCGAGCGTTAATCAAAATTCTGTTTTTACCAGCGCGCTTTCAGCAGGTTCGGCTGAATACCATTGATTGAATGGGTATTGCTGAACGGCTGCTTGATGCCTGCTTCGAATTCGTCGCGGAAATATTTAATCGCGCTCTGCAGCGGCTCGACGGCACCCGGTGCGTGGGCACAGAAGGTTTTGCCTGGGCCTAAGAATCGACACAGTTGCTCAAGTGTCTCGATATCGCCAGGCTGGCCTTCGCCACGTTCGATTGCACGCAGGATCTTCACGCTCCACGGCAGACCGTCACGGCACGGTGTACACCAGCCGCAGGACTCGCGGGCAAAGAACTCTTCCAGGTTACGCACCAGCGAGACCATGCCGATCTCGTGGTCGACAGCCATCGCCAGCGCCGTACCCAGACGGCTGCCTGCTTTACCAATGCTTTCGAATTCCATCGGCAGATCGAGGTGGGCTTCGGTCAGGAAGTCAGTCCCTGCCCCACCCGGCTGCCAGGCTTTGAATTTCAGGCCATCGCGCATGCCGCCCGCGTAGTCTTCAAGAATTTCGCGTGCGGTGGTACCGAACGGCAGTTCCCAGACGCCAGGATTTTTAACGCGACCAGAGAAGCCCATCAGCTTGGTACCGGCATCTTTGCTTGACGAGATGCCCTGATACCACTCCACGCCGTTGGCGAGAATAGCCGGAACGTTACACAGGGTTTCGACGTTGTTTACGCAGGTCGGTTTACCCCATACGCCGGAGCTTGCCGGGAACGGTGGCTTGGAACGAGGGTTCGCGCGGCGGCCTTCAAGGGAGTTAATCAGCGCAGTTTCTTCACCGCAGATATAACGCCCGGCACCGGTGTGCACGAACAGTTCGAAGTCAAACCCGGTGCCCAGGATATTTTTCCCAAGCAGACCCGCTTCGGTGGCTTCCGCAATCGCGCGACGCAGGTTTTCTGCCGCTTCGATGTACTCACCGCGCAGGAAGATGTAGCCACGGTACGCTTTCAGCGCAAACGCGGAGATCAGCATGCCTTCCACCAGCAGGTGCGGCAGCTGCTCCATCAGCAGGCGGTCTTTATAGGTGCCCGGCTCCATTTCATCGGCGTTACACAGCAGGTAACGGATGTTCATGGATTCGTCTTTCGGCATCAGGCTCCACTTCAGACCGGTGGAGAAGCCCGCACCGCCGCGCCCTTTCAGGCCAGAGTCTTTTACCGCGTTAACGATGTCGTCCGGCGCCATGCCGCCAAGGGCTTTACGCGCGCCGGCATAGCCGTTTTTGCTTTCGTATTCTTCAAGCCATACCGGCTGTTTGTCATCGCGCAGACGCCAGGTCAGCGGATGCGTCTCAGCAGTACGAATTACAGTTTTCATTTGTACTGCTCCAGCAGGTCAGGAATCGCTTCCGGCGTCAGATGGCTGTGAGTGTCCTCATCAATCATCATGGTCGGCCCCTTGTCGCAGTTACCCAGGCAGCAGGTCGGCAGCAGAGTAAAGCGTCCATCGAACGTGGTCTGGCCCGGCTTGATATTGAGCTTCTTCTCAATCGCAGCCTGAATGCCCTGATAACCGGTGATGTGGCAGACAACGCTGTCACAGTAGCGGATCACATGGCGGCCAACCGGCTGACGGAAGATCTGGCTGTAGAACGTGGCTACGCCTTCTACGTCACTTGCCGGAATACCCAGCACTTTTGCGATCTCGTAGATCGCCCCATCCGGCACCCAGCCACGCTGTTTCTGTACGATTTTCAGCGCTTCAATGGACGCCGCACGCGGGTCTTCGTAGTGGTGCATCTCGTGCTCAATGGCGGCACGTTCTGCTTCACTCAGCTCAAAAGCCTCGGTCTGTGGTTGTTGATTCTCGTGCATAATTAGCGGTCCACATCTGACATAACAAAATCGATACTACCCAGATACACAATCAGGTCGGAGACCAGACTGCCGCGAATGGCGGCCGGGATCTGCTGCAGGTGCGCGAAGCTTGGCGTACGCACGCGGGTACGGTAGCTCATGGTGCTGCCGTCGCTGGTCAGGTAGTAACTGTTGATACCCTTGGTCGCTTCAATCATCTGGAAGGATTCTTGCGCCGGCATGACCGGACCCCAGGAAACCTGCAGGAAGTGGGTGATCAGGGTTTCGATATGTTGCAGCGTGCGCTCTTTCGGCGGCGGCGTCGTCAGCGGGTGATCCGCTTTGAACGGGCCTTCCGGCATGTTGTTGAGGCACTGCTCAAGGATGCGCAGACTCTGGCGCAGCTCTTCCACTTTCAGCATCACGCGGGTATAGCAGTCGGAAACACCGCCGCCCACCGGGACTTCAAAGTCGAAGTTCTCGTAGCCAGAGTAAGGACGGGCTTTACGCACGTCGAAATCAATACCGGTCGCACGCAGACCTGCACCTGTCGTCCCCCACTCCAGCGCTTCTTTCGCGCCGTAGGCTGCAACGCCCTGAGAACGACCTTTCAGGATGGTGTTACGCAGCGCGGCTTTCTCGTAAGACGCCAGACGTTTTGGCATCCAGTCGAGGAATTCACGCAGCAGACGGTCCCAGCCGCGCGGCAGATCGTGTGCCACACCGCCGATGCGGAACCAGGCCGGGTGCATACGGAAACCGGTAATCGCTTCCACCAGATCGTAGATTTTCTGACGGTCAGTAAAGGCGAAGAATACCGGGGTCATCGCGCCGACGTCCTGAATGAACGTGGAGATGTACAGCAGGTGGCTGTTGATACGGAACAGTTCTGACAGCATGACGCGAATCACGTTAACGCGATCCGGCGTGGTGATACCCGCCAGTTTCTCAACGGCCAGCACGTATGGCATTTCGTTGACGCAGCCGCCGAGGTACTCGATACGGTCGGTATACGGAATGTAGCTGTGCCAGGACTGACGCTCGCCCATCTTCTCAGCACCACGGTGGTGGTAGCCGATGTCAGGCACGCAGTCGACAATCTCTTCGCCGTCAAGCTGAAGAATAATACGGAATGCACCGTGCGCAGACGGGTGGTTCGGACCGAGGTTGAGGAACATGAAGTCCTCGTTTTCGGTACCGCGCTTCATGCCCCAGTCTTCCGGCTTGAAGGTCAGCGCTTCCATCTCCAGATCCTGCTTGGCTTTGGTCAGCTCAAACGGGTCGAATTCGGTTGCACGTGCCGGGTAGTCTTTACGCAGCGGGTGGCCGGTCCAGGTCTGCGGCATCATGATGCGCGTCAGGTGCGGGTGGCCGTCAAAGGTCATGCCGAACATTTCCCAGGTTTCACGCTCGTACCAGTTCGCGTTCGGGAAAAGTTTGGTAATCGTCGGCAGATGCATGTCGTTTTCAGACAATGCCACCTTGAGCATGATATCCGTATTACGGTCTATTGAGATCAGGTGGTAGAAAACGGAAAAATCCGCAGCAGGGAGACCCTGGCGGTGAGTACGCAGACGTTCATCCATGCCGTGTAAGTCAAACAGCATGACGTAAGGTTTCGGCAATTTCTTGAGGAAATCGACCACTTCCAGTAATTGTTCACGCTTCACCCAAACAACGGGTACCCCGGTGCGGGTGGCCTGAACAGTAAAGGCATCCGGCCCAAAACGGTTGCGCAGTTCGCCAACGACTGGGTCATCGAGATGATCCCGTGTCTGCCAGGCGGCTTCTTGCGCGGTTAAGTCGGTCATATTGTTCACCATTGCAAATGGTCCGTGGTGACTGTTAAGCCTGGCTTCGCGCTATTTGAGTAGTGATATGCGAAGGTGTTCTCCAGGCCCACAGGCGCAAATTAAATTTCGTCAGGCGTACGCAGGTTGGTGACGGCAATACGTTCACCACGTTTACGCTCGCGCTCGGACTGCATGTTCGCGCGATACACACCCTGATCGCCAACAACCCACGACAGTGGGCGACGTTCTTTACCGATAGACTCCTGCAGCAGCATCAGCGCCTGCATGTAAGCTTCCGGACGCGGCGGGCAGCCCGGAATGTAGACATCCACCGGGATAAACTTATCTACGCCCTGCACGACGGAATAAATGTCGTACATACCGCCAGAGTTTGCACATGCGCCCATGGAGATAACCCATTTTGGCTCCAGCATCTGGTCATAAAGACGCTGAATAACCGGGGCCATCTTGGTAAAGCACGTACCGGCCACCACCATCAGGTCAGCCTGACGTGGGGAAGCACGCAGTACCTCTGCCCCAAAACGCGCAACGTCATGCACCGCAGTGAATGACGTCACCATTTCAACGTAGCAGCAAGAAAGGCCAAAGTTGTAAGGCCAGATGGAGTTCTTACGACCCCAGTTGACCATATCGTGCATGGCATGTTCGAGCTTGCCCATGTACACGCTTTTATTGACTTCTTGCTCCAGGGGGTCGGTTACGATCTCCTGTTTTTGCAGGGGGTAACGGTCATTCTCACCGTTAGGATCTATGCGGGTGAGCGTATAATCCATCTTATTGCCTCGCTGTTACTGCTGACGATTAGAGATACTGTTTTCCGGGTTGATCTGCTCACGGCGTGAACGCGCAGGCGTCCAGTCCAGCGCGCCAATACGCACCAGATAAACCAGACCGGCCAGTAACACTAAAATGAAAATTGCGGCCTCGACAAAGCCCACCCAACCACTTTCGCGAATGGAGGTCGACCATGCGAAAAGGTAAAGCGCTTCCACGTCGAAGATGACGAAGAACATGGCTACCAGGTAGAACTTGGCAGACAGGCGTAAGCGAGCGGTACCTACGGAATCAATACCTGATTCGAAAGGTGTGTTTTTGTGCCTTGCGCGGGCGCGACCGCCCAGGAACCAGCCGCCGACTAACATCAGGCAGCACAGGCCAATGGCTACAATAAGAAAGATTGCGAATGCCCAGTGATGAGCGATGACTTCTGTGGATGTTGACATACTCATTGCTTACTCATCAAAAGTGATACCGACGACACTGCTCTTGCTGGCAGATGGGCATCACATCGATTCATGGGGAGGAACAAATAACCTTACACTAACTGTCAGAAATGAGACATAGACAGCAAAATGATGGGGTTTTTTACTCCTTTCTATAACCTTTTGTCAACTTTAACAAAGGTTTCTTCACATTAAATGACATCAAGCGATTCTCATTAACATTTCATGCCCTTTTAACCCTGGTGGGTACCTGACTTTACGTCAAATGCATGTTGTTGAATCGTGTCCGTTTTGGAAGTAAAAAAAATAACCCTCCTATTTTGACAGGATTTGCCAACGATTCCTCCCCCCAAATAGGAGTATTTTCTTGATCTGAGACACGCTTTTGTTAATTCAATCAAGAAACCGGCAACATATTTCCTGTTTTTTTAACATTGAACGGGGAAGCGGCAAGTTAGAACGGAAAACGAACACGATTTAACCAAAAGCATTTAGCTCATTGATATTCAAAGCTTACCTGATGAAACCCTGTATTCGGAAAGGGTATTTTTACCAAAAAAAAACCACTTCACGCGAAAATCGCGCGAGTGGCTCTTTTTTACACTTACAATTTGTTACGAGAATTTTGAGTGTTTGATCACTCAAAGTCCCCTTCAACGATCAGGGAGTCATCCCCCCCTTCCGGAGTAACATGCTCGTATTGCCAGGGGTTATGGTAGTTTTCCATCGCCTCAAACACGACTTTCGCCAGCTCGTTATTGCTGGTTGTGTTGTGGCATAACAGATACTCCGTATCCGGCAACGCAGGAAGACCATCACTTTTACCCAACACGCGGAGGTCCGGACTCATCATTTCCACCGGACGCGCTGTTACGCCGAGCCCCGCTTTCACGGCAGCTCGAACAGCAGGTAGCGTTGAGGCCACATAGGCCAAACGCCACGGAATGTTGGCCTCGTTGAGCGCCGACAGCACCATATCCCGGAACGGACTTGGATCATCCAGTAAGACCAATGGAATGGGCTCACCTTGTTGCAGTACATATTCAGCCGCGCAATACCAATGCGTTGGAGAAGTCCGCAGCGTCAGGCAATCAAATTGCCCAGGACGATGCGTCGTGACCACCAGATCCACTTCATTCTCTTTGAGCATCTCAATCATAAAAGCATTACGCTTTACGCTAACATCCAGCGCAAGCTTCGGATAAACCGAACTGATACGATTGAGAAGAAACGGCAATATCGTATCCGCTGACTCATCAGATGCCCCTAATGTTAACACCCCCTGGAGGTTGCTAAACATTAAAGACATACATGCTTCATCATTAAAGCGAAGTATTTTCCTGGCATAACCCAGTAGCTGGATACCGTGTTCCGTTAAGAGCTTATTACGGCCATGACGCGCAAAAAGCTCTTTACCGACCAGTTGCTCCAGCCGCTGCATTTGCTGGCTAACGGCAGACTGGGTTCGGCAAACTGCGGCAGCAGCTGCTGCAAAAGTGTTGAGATCGGCGACCGCAACAAACGTTCTCAGCAGATCGAGGTCGAGATTCATTATCGGACGATTTGCATTTATCATATCTATTCACTTTCAGGTTGCTCGTGCGGAGCTGCCCGGGTTGAAGCTGTGTGTAACAGTTAAGCAATTCCCTCTGAAGGTTTCCCTCGCATCCCGGCCCGGCAGACTGCCTGACAGATAGTTATTGTGCTGCTGTATATCAACAGTCAGAAAGCACGTTTCATGACGTTATTTTTATTCTCTTAAACGTTCAGAATATTTAGATGTTCGCAGGTTTCTGTAAATTACATTAAAGGTATGACACCTTTACGGCCATCTTTATCGCAGCGCGGTTAACGTAGCAGGATGTGTTCGGCACACACCAGCCAGAGATAAATCCAACAATAACAATCAATTAATTTAGAAAAGCGGATCCAGATATACAAAACATAGGGCTCTGGCACCCGCTTTCCTGAAAGACATCTTAACCCAAATCCACTTTATTTATAAGTCTTATTGCAATATTAAGGATTAAGAGGGGCTGTTAAGCCTCTCAACTAATTTTATTAAAATTAACTAAAGTTGCATTTTGTTGGTTAATAATAAATAAATTTTAATTTAGATTAAGACCATTCATTAATAACACTTAACATTAATTTCACATGAGTAACTTTTAGCCTAAGCATACTATTCTAACAGTCTGTCTCGAAGCATCTGATTTTACGAAAAGTCACTTAGGGGAACTTCTTACTGCGTAATGGGCATGTTTTTTATTTTTATCAGCATAATATGAAATACAACTCAAAATAAACAGCACAATCAACTTAAGAACATACTTATCACATTACTTTAGCACAACAGAACTCACTGCAAGCAGTGAAATAGATTCCACAGGAATTGACGCATTGTACAAAATCTTCTCCTGTACACCCTTCAAAACGAAGCGAGGGGGGAGTACATTGTTCCGTGCAGACTTCCACGGCAGGGAGTGGCAATACTAGCGAAAAGGTTAAAGGTTCATGTCCCCTATCGAAAAATCCAGCAAACTAGATAACGTCTGTTACGACATCCGCGGCCCGGTTCTGAAAGAGGCCAAACGCCTTGAAGAAGAAGGCAATAAGGTTCTGAAACTCAACATTGGTAACCCTGCGCCATTTGGTTTTGAAGCGCCGGATGAAATTCTGGTTGATGTGATCCGCAACCTTCCTACTGCACAAGGCTACTGCGATTCAAAAGGACTCTATTCCGCGCGTAAAGCCATCATGCAGCACTATCAGGCGCGCGGTATGCGTGACGTTACCGTTGAAGATATCTATATCGGCAACGGCGTCTCTGAACTGATTGTGCAGGCGATGCAGGCGCTGCTGAACAGCGGCGACGAAATGCTGGTACCTGCGCCGGACTACCCGCTGTGGACGGCGGCCGTGTCGCTGTCGAGCGGTAAAGCCGTTCATTATCTCTGTGACGAGTCCTCTGACTGGTTCCCGGACCTTGATGATATTCGCGCGAAAATTACGCCTCGCACGCGTGGCATCGTGATCATTAACCCGAACAACCCGACGGGTGCGGTCTATTCGAAAGAACTGCTGATGGAGATCGTCGAGCTCGCCCGCCAGCACAACCTGATCATTTTTGCCGACGAAATCTACGACAAAATCCTGTACGACGCGGCACAACACCACTCGATCGCCGCGCTGGCCCCGGATCTGCTGACCGTCACCTTTAACGGCCTGTCTAAAACCTACCGCGTAGCCGGTTTCCGTCAGGGTTGGATGGTACTGAACGGTCCGAAAAAGCACGCCAAAGGCTACATTGAAGGGCTGGAAATGCTGGCGTCGATGCGTTTATGTGCCAACGTTCCTGCACAGCACGCGATCCAGACGGCGCTCGGCGGCTACCAAAGCATTAGCGAGTTTATCGTTCCCGGTGGTCGCCTGTATGAACAGCGTAACCGCGCGTGGGAATTGATCAACGATATTCCTGGCGTCTCCTGCGTGAAACCTAACGGCGCGCTCTATATGTTCCCGAAAATTGACGCGAAGCGCTTCAATATTCACGACGACCAGAAGATGGTGCTCGACTTCCTGCTGCAGGAAAAAGTGCTGCTGGTTCAGGGTACGGCGTTTAACTGGCCGTGGCCGGATCACGTGCGCATTGTGACCCTGCCGCGCGAAGATGACCTCGAAATGGCCATCAGCCGCTTCGGGCGCTTCCTCTCTGGATACCATCAGTAACATTGCCTTTCTGCCGGGTGGCGCTGCGCTTGCCCGGCCTACATAATCCGCAAATTTGCATCTTGCCTCCCCTCCCCGCACAATGAACGCCTGTCGCAGTAAAGACAAAAGGTAACCTATGAGTCAGAGTCATTTCTTTGCCCACCTCTCCCGCCTGAAGCTGATCAACCGCTGGCCGCTGATGCGCAACGTCCGCACGGAAAATGTTTCAGAGCACAGTCTGCAGGTTGCGATGGTCGCTCACGCGCTGGCCGCCATAAAGAACCGCAAATTCAACGGGCAGGTCAACGCTGAACGTATTGCCCTGCTGGCGATGTACCATGATGCCTCGGAAGTACTGACCGGCGATCTGCCGACGCCAGTGAAATATTTCAACTCGCAGATTGCGCAGGAATATAAGGCGATTGAGAAGATTGCTCAGCAGAAGCTGATCGATATGGTGCCGGATGAATTACGCGATATCTTTGAGCCGCTTATCGATGAACATCAGTATACGGAAGATGAAAAGTTGCTGGTGAAGCAGGCCGACGCGCTCTGCGCCTACCTGAAGTGTCTGGAAGAGCTGTCTGCGGGGAATAACGAGTTTTTACTGGCGAAAACGCGTCTGGAAAAAACGCTGGAGTCGCGCCGCAGCGAAGAGATGGATTATTTTATGCAGGTATTTGTACCGAGCTTCCATCTGTCGCTGGATGAGATTAGCCAGGATTCCCCCCTCTGACTGTCGCCCAGCGGCGCTGCGCTTGCAGGGCCTACGGTTTGTAGGCCGGGTAAGGCGCAGCCGCCACCCGGCAATATTCTCAGAACGGGAACAGGACCGGAATTAACACCACGCACACCACCATTACCAGCACGGTGAACGGCACGCCAATCTTCACGAAATCGCTGAATCTATAATTCCCGGGCCCCAGCACCAGCGTATTCACCGGTGAAGATACCGGCGTCATAAATGCCGCGGAGGCCGCCATCGCCACCATCATCGCGAACGGATACGGCGACACGCCCATGGATTTCGCCATCGCCAGCGCAATAGGCACCATCAGTACCGCCGTCGCGGTATTGGAGATAAACAGCCCGATGGAGGCGCACATGATAAACAGACAGACCATCATCATGTACGGCCCATACCCGCCGCCTACGTCCATTAAGCCTTTAACGATCAAATCCACCCCGCCGGTTTTTTGCAACGCCAGCGCAAAGGGCATCATCCCGACAATCAGAATAATGCTCGGCCAGTGAATGGCTTTATACGCGCTTTCGGCGTCAATGCAGCGGAATTTCCCCATCAGCAGGCAGGCGATGATGGCCGCGACCGGATTGGGGATTTCATCGGTCAGCATGAGTGCGACCATCAGCACCAGACAGAAAATCGCGTGAGGTGCCTGGCTGTGCGCCGGGGACGCATCGCTCTCTTCAACCGGCATATTGAGCACCACAAAATCACGCCCATTTTGCCCGAGCTGGCTAATCAGCTTCCAGTTACCGACGACGAGAAAGATGTCACCCAGCAGGATCGGCTCATCCACCACTGCGCCTTCCATCGCCACGCCATCGCGCTTCAGTCCCACGACGTTCAAGCCATAGCGGGTTCGGAACCCCATTTCCCGCACGGTTTTCCCCAACAGCTCCGATTCCGGGATCAGCGACACTTCGGCCATACCGACATCCAGCGCCTGGTCGGAGAAATACTCGCCGCGCAGCACCATCGGCTCCAGCAGCTGTTCGCTGCAAAACTCACGCAGGTCTACCTCTGCGGTGGACATATCAATCAGCAGAACGTCCCGCGCGCGGAATTCCGACACCCCGTTAACGTTGACAATCACCCGGCGGAAACGTCGCCAGCGCTCCACGCCGATGACGTTCGCACCGTAGCGTTCACGGAGCTTAAGATCGTCCAGCCGCTGGCCAATCATCGGTGAGCCGGGGCGAATAGCCAGACGTCGTGCACGCCCGGTGAGACGGTACTCTTTAATCAAATCGCGAAAGGTGCGTCGCTTCCAGCCCTCTTTGCTTTTATCCTGATTTTCGCCTTTCAGGGCAAAACGGGTCAGCAGCATGTAGACCACGCCCATCACCAGAACGACCAGCCCAATCGGAGTAACGCTGAAAAAACTGAAGCCCTGGAATCCTTCACGGATCAGTTCACTGTTGACGACCAGGTTTGGCGGCGTCGCCACCAGCGTCATCATGCCGCTGATCAAACCGGCAAAACTCAGGGGCATCATCAGGCGCGACGGCGAGATCTGCATCCGCATGGAGACGCTCAGCACCACCGGAATAAAGATGGCGACCACGCCCGTTGAGCTCATAAACGCCCCCAGTCCGGCAACCGTTACCATCAGGTAGATCAGCATTTTGGTTTCACTGCTGCCCGCCACCTTCACCAGCCACGTTCCCATAATGGTCGCCACGCCGGTGCGCACCAGCCCGTCACCAATGATAAACAGGGCGGCGATAAGAATAACGTTGGGATCGCTAAACCCGGAGAATGCCTCGGGTAGCGTGAGCGTGCCGCTCAGCACAAACGCGACGATGACAAACAGGGCGACGGCATCCATGCGCACCTTGCCTGTAGCGAAAAGAATGATGGCGATTAACAGCAGGCTCAGGACCCAAATCAGTTCACCGTTCACAACCTATCCTTGTCAGTGGAAGATAACGAATTCTGCCATAAAAAAGCCCCAACAATGTGGGGCTATATCATGGGATTACATTTTTAGCGAGACGGTTACAACTCCGCCGGGTCCCTTCGTGACGTTAATCGCGGTCAGTGTATTCAGCACAAAATCCGCCTCACTCAACCGGGGAGAGTCCGCCGGGACGTTAACGGCGATCACGTGGCTCCCTGCGTTAAGCCCGGCCAGCACGCCGGCTGCTGCATCTTCCACCACCACGCAGTCCGCCGGTGCAAGGCCCAGCAACTCTGCCCCAAGCAAGAACGCATCCGGCTCTGGCTTGCCGCGCTTGACGCGCTCTGCAGTAATGAACACCTCTGGCTTCGGTAAACCCGCCGCCTTATGGCGAGCATGGGCTACGGGAATGGAGCCGGAGGTCACAATGGCCCACGGAATATGTGCTTCGTTCAAATGTTCAAGCAGCTCGCGTGCGCCCGGCAGCGCGGTGATGCCTTCCGTATCGGTAGCCTCAATGTTCTCGAGGTATTTGAACTCTGCCTGAATCTCTTCCTCAGTACGTCCCGCTAAGAAGTGTCGCAAGGAGGTAATGGCCTGTTTGCCATGGATGAAATTCAGTACGTCCTGATGGTCGATGCCGTGCCTGTCGGCCCAATGGCACCATGAACGCTCCACTACCGGCAGCGAATCCACCAGCGTACCGTCCAGATCAAACAGAAAACCTTTACACTGCACACGCACCTCCGTCAGGCATTAATGATTTGTTGAATTTCGTTGCTGCTTAAATGGTACTGGCGCGGGCAGGAATGCCATACGCCCAGCATGCGCTGGTATTTTTCCCACATTGGGGTTTGCGCGTTAAAGCCGTGAGTACCCGCATCAAAATGGGTATAGCGCCCTTCGGTGTTCACCATAAAGCGAACGTAGCTCAGGTAGCGCGCTTCCGTTGCGGCATCAAAGCCTAAGAAGGTTACGCGGCGCTCGTCAATGGACTGGCGATCTTTGAGATTCGTCCAGGACACATGCAGCGCATGATACATCTCCATGATGTCGATCACGATGCGGCAGGTCTCTTCTTTCAGTTCGCCAAACTCGCGATCCAGTTCGCGCATCTGTAAACCAAACCCGCGTTCGACGATAGTTTGCAAGCGGCTGTAGCGTTCTGCGTTATCGGGATCAAGCATAGTCATCATCTTGTACTGGTTAGACAAAATCAGACGTTGGGCATGGGTCATTTCCATCTTTCGACTCCTGTAGCGCATTGCACTTTAAAAAAAAGACACGGTAACTGTTTGTTACTGTGCCTTCTTTTATTAGTCGTTTCGATGATCAATCACAAGTCATCAAGGAATGTTTTATCAAGTTGCTTAAAAGCGCGCTTGAGCGTGTCAGCCAGCGCCTGGTAATCAGGCTTGCCTTCGACCGGTGCCAGCGCCTGACCGGCTTCCTCAAGTTTTCCACGGACTTCATAAAACCAGTGTAAAATTGTAGGCGGCAGCGGCGTAATTGAGCGTTTCCCCAGCCACCATAGCCCCTGCATCGGCAGGCTCAGCGCAAAGAGCGCGGTGGCGACGGCAGGTCCAAGCTGGCCGCCGAGGGCAATTTGCCAGCACAGGGTAAAGATGGCAACAGGAGGCATAAAGCGAATCGCAAAGCGCGTGGCGCGGATAGTGCGGTTTTCTATAAACATCGGCGCGAGGCGCTTTTCCAGTGGCCACGTCTTCGCGTAATGCTGTCCCCGACGAAACAGACTAAAGAAATTCACGGATGGATTTTCGGGTGTCGACATGGCTGTACCTCAACTTCACATATAAAAATTAAAATTTTTGTGCAAAACCACAACAGGCTATGACAACGTTCAAAATATTTTGTCATCGCTACCCCGTATCGGGTATCCTGTGCCAGCCTGATAAGGCCGTAGACGAGAACCGTTAACTCGTCAAATTATCGCATATTATGCCATTGTCTGAAAAATGTTCAAAATGGCATAAAATCATAGGTATTTCTTTCATCATGCCGGAATGTTCGCCTGGCATGATGTTAATCATAAATGTCTGGGTCATCATGCGTTACGCTTTTAGACTCACTGACGTTTTTTTAGCCACGTATCAATAATAGGTACTTCCATGTCGAGTAAGTTAGTACTGGTTCTGAACTGCGGTAGCTCCTCACTGAAATTCGCCATCATCGATGCGCTCAACGGTGACGAGTACCTCTCTGGTTTGGCCGAATGTTTCCATCTGCCTGAAGCACGTATCAAGTGGAAGATGGACGGCAGCAAACAAGAAGCGGCTTTAGGTGCAGGCGCCGCTCACAGTGAAGCGCTGAACTTTATCGTTAACACTATTCTGGCACAAAAACCAGAACTGTCTGCTCAGCTGACTGCGATTGGTCACCGTATCGTCCACGGCGGCGAAAAATACACCAGCTCCGTCGTGATCGACGAATCTGTGATTCAGGGTATCAAGGACTCTGCGTCCTTCGCGCCGCTGCACAACCCGGCTCACCTGATCGGTATCGCTGAAGCGCTGAAATCCTTCCCGAATCTGAAAGACAAAAACGTGGCCGTGTTTGACACCGCGTTCCATCAGACCATGCCGGAAGAGTCTTACCTGTATGCCCTGCCGTACAGCCTGTACAAAGAGCATGGCGTTCGTCGTTACGGCGCACACGGCACCAGCCACTTCTATGTGACTCAGGAAGCCGCAAAAGTTCTGAACAAGCCGGTTGAAGAAGTTAACATCATCACCTGCCACCTGGGCAACGGTGGTTCTGTTTCTGCTATCCGCAACGGTAAATGTGTTGATACCTCTATGGGTCTGACCCCGCTGGAAGGTCTGGTGATGGGTACCCGTTCCGGTGACATCGACCCGGCAATCATCTTCCACCTGCACGACACCCTGGGCATGAGTGTTGACGACATCAACAAAATGCTGACCAAAGAGTCTGGCCTGCTGGGTCTGACCGAAGTGACCAGCGACTGCCGTTACGTTGAAGACAACTACGCAGAGAAAGCAGACGCTAAACGTGCAATGGACGTTTACTGCCACCGTCTGGCGAAGTACATCGGTTCTTACACTGCACTGATGGAAGGCCGTCTGGACGCGGTAATCTTCACCGGTGGTATTGGTGAGAACGCGGCTATGGTTCGTGAACTGTCCCTGGGCAAACTGGGCGTTCTGGGCTTCGAGGTTGATCACGAGCGTAACCTGGCTGCCCGCTTCGGCAAGTCTGGCTTCATCAACAAAGAAGGTACCCGCCCTGCTATCGTTATTCCAACTAACGAAGAGCTGGTCATCGCGCAAGACGCGAACCGTCTGACTGCCTGATTCCACACCGCCAGCAATGCTGGCGGTGCTGTTTTGTAACCCGCCCAATCGCGGCGGTAACGAAAGAGGATAAACCGTGTCCCGTACTATTATGCTGATCCCTACCGGAACCAGCGTCGGCCTGACCAGCGTCAGCCTTGGCGTGATCCGTGCTATGGAACGCAAAGGCGTTCGTCTGAGCGTCTTTAAGCCAATCGCCCAGCCGCGTGCCGGTGGCGATGCGCCAGACCAGACCACCACCATCGTTCGCAAGAATTCCAATCTGCCAGCGGCTGAACCGCTGAAGATGAGCCACGTTGAATCTCTGCTCTCCAGCAACCAGAAAGACGTGCTGATGGAAGAGATCATCGCCAACTACCACGCTAACGCGCAAGACGCGGAAGTGGTGCTGGTTGAAGGTCTGGTCCCCACGCGCAAACACCAGTTTGCCCAGTCTCTGAACTTTGAAATTGCGAAAACCCTGAACGCAGAGATCGTTTTCGTGATGTCTCAGGGCACTGACACCCCAGAGCAGCTGAACGAGCGTATCGAACTGACGCGCAGCAGCTTCGGCGGCGCGAAAAACACCAACATCACCGGCGTGATCGTGAACAAACTGAATGCGCCAGTGGATGAACAGGGCCGTACTCGCCCTGACCTGTCCGAGATCTTCGACGACTCTTCTAAAGCGAAAGTCATCAAGATTGATCCGGCTAAGCTGCAGGGATCCAGCCCGCTGCCAGTACTGGGCGCGGTGCCATGGAGCTTCGATCTGATTGCCACCCGTGCAATCGATATGGCGCGCCACCTGAACGCCACCGTGGTTAACGAAGGCGACATCAACACCCGCCGCGTGAAGTCCGTGACCTTCTGTGCGCGCAGCATTCCGCACATGCTGGAGCACTTCCGCGCAGGTTCCCTGCTGGTCACCTCCGCAGACCGTCCAGACGTGCTGGTTGCAGCGTGCCTGGCCGCGATGAACGGCGTGGAAATCGGTGCGATCCTGCTCACCGGTGCCTACGAGATGGACCCACGCGTCAGCAAGCTGTGCGAACGCGCGTTCGCCACCGGCCTGCCGGTCTTCATGGTGAACACCAACACCTGGCAGACCTCCCTGAGCCTGCAGAGCTTCAACCTGGAAGTACCGGTTGATGACCACGAGCGTATCGAGAAAGTTCAGGAATACGTTGCGGGCTACATCAACGCAGACTGGATCGAATCCCTGACGGCGACCTCCGAGCGCAGCCGCCGTCTGTCTCCTCCAGCATTCCGTTACCAGCTGACCGAGCTGGCGCGTAAAGCAGGCAAACGCGTTGTTCTGCCAGAAGGCGACGAACCACGTACCGTTAAAGCCGCTGCTATCTGTGCAGAGCGCGGCATCGCGACCTGTGTGCTGCTGGGTAACCCGGATGAGATCACCCGCGTGGCGGCGTCTCAGGGCGTTGAGCTGGGCGCTGGCATCGAAATCGTTGACCCTGAAGTGGTTCGCGAAAGCTACGTAGCCCGTCTGGTTGAGCTGCGTAAGAGCAAAGGCATGACCGAAGCCGTTGCGCGCGAACAGCTGGAAGACAACGTGGTGCTGGGCACGCTGATGCTGGAGCAGGACGAAGTTGACGGTCTGGTTTCCGGTGCGGTTCACACCACGGCGAACACCATCCGTCCACCGCTGCAGCTGATCAAAACTGCACCGGGCAGCTCTCTGGTTTCTTCCGTATTCTTCATGCTGCTGCCTGAACAGGTTTACGTTTACGGCGACTGCGCGATCAACCCGGATCCAACCGCAGAACAGCTGGCGGAAATCGCTATCCAGTCCGCAGACTCTGCGATTGCCTTCGGTATCGAACCGCGCGTGGCGATGCTCTCCTACTCTACCGGTACCTCTGGTGCAGGTAGCGACGTAGAGAAAGTGCGTGAAGCGACCCGTCTGGCGCAGGAAAAACGTCCTGACCTGATGATCGACGGCCCGCTGCAGTACGATGCTGCGGTAATGGCTGACGTTGCGAAATCCAAAGCGCCGAACTCGCCGGTTGCAGGTCGCGCTACCGTGTTCATCTTCCCGGATCTGAACACCGGTAACACCACCTACAAAGCGGTACAGCGTTCTGCAGACCTGATCTCCATCGGGCCAATGCTGCAGGGCATGCGCAAACCTGTGAACGACCTGTCCCGTGGCGCGCTGGTTGACGATATCGTCTACACCATCGCTCTGACCGCGATCCAGTCTTCGCAGCAGCAGTAATTGTAAGGTCTTGCCGGATGGCGCTTCGCTTATCCGGCCTACAGGACCGTAGGCCCGGTAAGCGTGAGCGCCACCGGGCAACAAAAAGGCGACCACAAAGGGTCGCCTTTTTTATTTACAGCAGCTCTCTCGCCGCCGACACAATGTCATGTGCCGTCAGGCCATACTCCTTCTGCAGGAAATCCTGCGTCCCTACCTGACCGTAGCGCTCCTTGACGCCCACCCGCCGCATCGGTACCGGACAGGTTTCCACCAGCACTTCCGCCACCGCCGACCCCAGGCCGTTGTGAATGCTGTGGTTTTCACAGGTGACGATGCGCCCGGTTTTCTCGGCGTAGTTTTTCACCAGCATCCGGTCGATGGGCTTCAGGGTAAACATGTCGATAACCGCCGCGCTTACGCCCTCCTGCTCAAGCTGGCGAGCCGCCTCCAGCGCTTCCGCCACCATGATGCCGTTGGCAATCAGGGTAATATCGCTTCCTTCGCGCAGCACGTTGCCTTTGCCAATGGTGAAGGTAGAGCCCGGGGCGTACACGCTCGGCGCCTGTTTACGAATGGTCCGCACCCAGTAGAAGCCTTCGAGGTCGATAAGCTGGCGCAGCACGTCCTCGAACATCACCGCGTCGGTCACCTCCAGCACCACCGAGTGCGCCAGGCCGCGTACGATGCCCATATCCTCAAATGACATATGCGTCCCGCCGTTGTGGCAGGCCGTCACGCCCGCGTCCGACGCAATCACCTTCACGTTGTTACGCTGGTAGTCCAGGGACATAAACAGCTGATCGAAGCAGCGGCGGCTGGCAAACGCGGTGAAGGTGTGCACGAACGGCTTACGCCCGGTAAGCGACAGCCCCGCCGCGGTGCCGATGACGTTGGCCTCCATAATCCCGCAGTTAATCACGTGCTGCGGATAATTGCGCGCCACGCCGTCCATCGCCATCGAGCTCATCAGATCCGCTTCCAGGGCGATAATCTCGCTTCCTGCCTCAATCTGCTTTGCCACAAAGCCAGCGTAGACCTTACGCATCTCAACGGCGTCTTTCTCTCCTGCCGGTGCAACCTTAATCATGTGAAGCCTCCAGTTGGCGAATCGTCTCGTTGAGGGCCGCTTTGCTCTCTGCGGTCAATCGCAGGTGGTGCGAGTTGCTGAGCTGCACCAGATACGGCACACCCTGCCCTTTGATGCTGTCGAGGATGACAACTAATGGACGCGCTTCGGCCTCGGGGACCCGCGACGTTACCGCCAGCAGACCCGGAATGTCGTCGCCCTTCACCGTCGCCACGTCAAAGCCAAAGGCGCGGAATTTCCCCTCCAGGTCGAACGCGCTGATGATCTCGTCCAGCTCGCCGTCGAGCTGCTGCTTGTTCCAGTCCACGAACACCGTCAGATTGTTCAGGCGATGGTGGGCGATAAACTGGAAGGCTTCCCAGCATTGTCCCTCGTTCAGCTCGCCATCACCGACGATGCAAAACACCCGATTCGGTCGCCCCGCCAGCTTTTGCGACAGCGCCATACCGCCGGCAATGGAGATACCCTGCCCCAGCGAGCCGGTGGTGGCATCCACGCCGCGCGTTTTCAGGCGGTCCGGGTGGCTTGGCAGCCGCGTGCCGTTTTGGTTGAGCGTGCTCAGCTCTTCAACGGGGAAGTAGCCCTTGATCGCCAGCGTGCTATAGAGCGCCGGGCCCGCGTGTCCTTTCGACAGGACAAAATAGTCTCGCTCCGGCCAGTCCGGATCCGCCGGGTCGATTTTCATCACCGCGCCGTACAGCACGGCCAGGGTTTCAACCACCGACATACTGCCACCGTAGTGGCCAAAGCCCAGCTGCGTCAGGGATTTCAACGTCTCAAGACGGATCTGACGCGCGAGTTCGGTTATCTCTTTCTCATTCATGATTTGGCTCCGGTGTTTTCCTGCGCGTTACCGCCCGCAGGTTTGTTTTTCGCGAAGACGTTGTACGCCACCAGCAGCGCGAACAACGCCACAACCAGCCCGGTAATGGCAAGCGGCGACAGGAAGCGCGCCAGGTTGCCGAGCACAATCCCAACCGCGCCGAAGTCGGCGTCCGAGAAGGTGGTGTTGGCAAAGCCAATTGCGCCCAGCACCGGCAGCAGCAGAACCGGCAGGAAGGTGATCAGCAGGCCGTTAGCAAAGGCGCCAATCATTGCCCCGCGACGTCCGCCGGTGGCATTACCGAACACGCCCGCCGTTGCGCCGGTGAAGAAGTGCGGTACCACACCCGGGAGGATTAGCACCCAGCTGAACTGGCCGCAGATGAACAACCCCACAATCCCGCCGAGGAAGCTGAACAGGAAGCCAATCAGCACCGCGTTTGGCGCATACGGATACACCACCGGGCAGTCCAGCGCGGGGCGCGCGTTGGGCACCAGTTTTTCCGAGAAGCCGGTAAAGGCCGGGACGATTTCCGCCAGTATCAGGCGTACGCCCTGCAGGATGATGAACACGCCCGCCGCAAAGGTGATCGCCATGATGATGGCGTAGACCAGGTAGTTCTGGCCGCCGCTGAAGGTCGCCTCTACGTACTCACGTCCGGCGCTCACCGCCAGGATGAGGTAGATAATCATCATGGTCAGGGAGATGGAGATCGAACTGTCGCGCAGGAAGCTCAGGTTCTTCGGCAGGTTCATCTCTTCCGTTGAGCGTGAGCCCTTACCGACCTTGCTGCCAATCCAGCCGGACAGCACGTAGCCCAGCGTGCCGAAGTGGCCGAAGGCAATCTCATCGTTGCCGGTTATGCGCTTCATGTAGCGCTGCGCAATCGCCGGGAAGAAGGCCATGATCAGGCCGAGGATTAGCGAGCCGGTAAAGACCAGACCCACGCCCTCAAAGCCCGCCACCGTCAGGATCACGCCAATCATGCACGCCATGTAGAAAGTGTGGTGACCTGTCAGGAAGATGTATTTCAGGCGGGTAAAGCGCGCGACGATAATATTCGCCACCATCCCAAAGGCCATAATCAGCGCGGTCGAGGCACCGTATTTTTCCAGCGCAATCGACACAATCGCTTCATTGTTTGGAATAATGCCCTGAATAGTAAAGGCGTGCTCAAACATTCCGCCCAAAGGATTTAACGACCCCACCAGCACCGTGGCGCCGCCGCCCAGCACAATAAAGCCGAGAATAGTTTTAATTGTTCCTTTCACCACGTCCGAAAACGCTTTTTTCTGCGCAACCAGACCGATTAAGGCAATTAATCCCACCAGCACCGAAGGGACTTTTAAAATATCAACAACGAAATTCAGCGTTTCAAGGATAAACATATCCACCTCGCCTAATCAGGGTTATTGTCTTTCGAACCAGGCACGCAGCTGCGCTTCAAGTTCGTTGATGTCGATGATGTTGTTGATCACCACCAGCTGACTTTCCGGCACGCTGGCGCTGGCCGCGATGTCTTTTGCCATCACGAACAGGTCGGCTGCGCCAGGCGTTGCAGACGAGAGATCGGAGTGTTCAACCTCTGCCTCAATTTCCAGCTTTTTAAGTACCTTTTTGATATTCATTTCGACCATAAAACTGCTGCCAAGGCCGGACCCGCAAATAGCCATGATTTTCATTGTTGTTCCCTTATTTTGAGTAGAGTACGCCCCACCACGCTGACGCGTAATGTTGTGAATAATCGGATTAAAGAATTAAATCAGAAGCGGTCAATAATGGTTTTTATCTCCTCCCGCGTATTCGCCTGATGTAATTCAGCCATATCCTCATCGCTGGAAAATAATTCTGCTAGCGCCGAGATCATTTCGATATGGCTATGTTTGTCCGGTGCCGCCAGCATGACTATCACGTCGACGGGGTCAAACTCACCGGCACCGAAAGAGACACCTTTTTTCAGTTTTAATAATGACAGGCCGAGTCCTTTCGCCCCTTCTTCCGGCCGCGCATGCGGCATCGCCAGCCCTGGTGCCAGCACGTAATAAGGACCCAAAGTATGATGCTGTTCGATGATGGCCGTGATGTATTCCGGCGAAATCACCTGCAAATCCAGCAGCGGCTTCGCGCACAGCTCCAGCGCCTGCGGCCAGTCCTCTACGCTCTCCTGCAGCGTGATGGTTGTATCATATATCCATTTTTTGAGCACTTTGCCCTCCGGCTACAACGCTAAAGATGAGCAAACTTTATTCAACACCTCAATGAATGACTGCGATCAGGATCACAAAGATAGCGCTACCAATAGTTAACATGCAGAAATGTGATAGCGCTATCAAATTGCAATCACGGTGCTAAATCACAGCAAAAAAAGGGATTTAAGGCGTATACTGCCTTTCACGTGAAGCGAAGGATGATAGTAGTCGCGCCCTGTTAGCAGGAAGGTGTATGTCTCTAACCCGAAAACGACGCAGTACCGGTAAGGTGACGCTGGCCGATGTCGCACTGCTTGCCGGTGTGGGCACAATGACCGTGTCCCGTGCGCTCCGCACGCCCGAACAGGTTTCCGATAAACTGCGAGAAAAAATAGACGCTGCGGTGCAGGAGCTGGGCTACATGCCTAATCTTGCGGCCAGCGCGCTGGCGTCAGCCTCTTCATGGACGATCGCAATGGTTGTTCCTAACCTCTCCGAAGCCGGTTGCTCAGAGATGTTCGCCGGGCTACAGCAGGTGCTGCAACCCGCCGGATATCAGATCATGCTGGCAGAGTCCCAGCACCGTCTTGAACAGGAAGAGAAATTACTGGAAACGCTGCTGGCGTCAAATATCGCCGCCGCCATTTTGCTCAGCGTCGAGCACACGGACACCGTGCGCCACTGGCTGAAAAATGCCTCCATTCCGGTGATGGAAATGGGGGCGATGCGCGCCGATCCGATTGATATGAATATCGGCATTGATAACGTCGCCGCCATGTACGAACTGACGGAAATGGTGATTCAGCGCGGGTACCAAAATATCGGCCTGCTGTGCGCAAACCAGGAGCAGTGGATTTTCCAGCAGCATTTGCAGGGCTGGTACAAAGCCATGCTTCGCCACCATTTGTCGCCGAACAGAGTGATTAACGCCGCCATGCCGCCAAATTTCTCCACGGGCGCGGCACAGTTGCCGGAATTCCTGCTGGCCTGGCCGGAACTGGATGCGCTGGTGTGCGTCTCGGACGAACTGGCCTGCGGGGCACTCTATGAATGCCAGCGTCGACGCATTAAAGTGCCGGACGATTTAGCAGTGGTAGGCTTTGGCGATAGCGACGTGAGCCGCGTCTGTCAGCCGCCGCTGACGACCATGGCGGTACCGCATCGTAAGATTGGAATTGAGGCAGGGAAAGCGTTGCTGGAACGTCTGAATGATGGAGACTGGCGCGACCATAAACCTATCGCGTCCAGCCTCTGTCTGCGGGAAAGCTGTTAAGGCTTACTCAGCCTCTTCCTCTTTTTCCGCTTTGCTTTCTGGCTTAGCGGATTCGTTTTTGGCGTTGCGGGTCATCCACAGCGCCAGTGCTTTTAAGGAGTCCGGGGTGAACTCGTCGCAACGCGCGGTGATCTCTTCCGGCGTCATCCAGCAGACTTCGCTCACTTCCTCTTCCTGCAGGGCGAAAGGCCCGTGAGAGACACAGCTAAACAGCCCGCCCCAGACGCGACAGTTTTCGTCCTCGAAATAGAACTGGCCGTGCTCGGCAAACGGCACGCCGGCGATACCTAACTCTTCTTCTGCTTCGCGACGCGCGGAATCCAGCAGCACTTCATCTGCCTGCACAACGCCGCCCGCCGTGGCATCCAGCATACCGGGGAGAAAATCTTTGGTGTCCGTGCGGCGCTGAACCAGAATCTTGCCCATGCCGTCATGCACAACGATGTATGTTGCACGGTGACGCAGACGCTCCGCGCGCATTTGTTCGCGGCTGGCCTGCGCGATCACTTCGTTCTCTTCGCTGACAATGTCAACCCACTCAGTACTTGCCAAATGATTCTGCTCCACCATCGGGAAACCTTCTCGTCTAAGCGCTCTTTCGGCGCGTTTGCAGTTGTGGTGTAACTTACGGATTAATCGCTATCTGCGCAATAACTTGCTGATCATTAAGTGCGATAACGCGCAGGGTATTTCCATCCAGCATGCCATAGCTCGCCGGATTACCGCCTTTCGGAATGCTGACCGAACCGGGGTTAAAGTGATAAATCTCACCGCGTTTTTCCGCTACCGGAATATGAGTATGACCATAAACCAGGACATCGCCAGCGGCGAGTGCCGGTAGGTTATCCGGGCTAAAAAGATGACCGTGAGTCAAAAAAAGACGGCTCTTTTCCAGCAGGACCTGCTGCCAGGGCGCGGTGATGGGAAAATGCAGCAGCATCTGGTCAACTTCACTGTCGCAGTTACCGCGCACCGCGATAATACGCGAGGCATGCTCATTCAGTTTTTCCGCCACCTGCGCGGGTGCATACCCTTCCGGCAGCGCATTTCGCGGGCCATGGTTTAACACATCGCCCAGCACCACCAGCCACTTTGTCCCGCTTTCGGCAAACAGAGAAAGAACGCGCTCGGTAGCGGGCAGCGATCCATGGATATCCGACGCAAACATCAGTTTCATCAGTCACTCCTCAGGAAAACAGACTGCTCTATCATACCTGAAGCGCCAGGCCTTATCAGCCCGCGCGCTTAGCGGAGAGTGCCACATAGCGCTGTACGGAAGCGCGCTGCCACTGGAATGCAGCATAATCCACCAGCAGTTGCGGAACCTCGTCGCCGTTGAGGATCAGACGGTTCAGCATCAGCGCCAGATCGGTATCCGCAATGCACCACTCGCCGAAGAGATTCGGGTTGCCGTGCGCCAGCAACTCAGACGCGGTCTCAATCAGCTTTTGCGCACTGGCGCTGCCCTCCGCGCTCAACGCGGGCTTTTTCACGGCGGCGAAAACCACGTCAGTGGAACGTTCAACGCGGATAGGCACCAGATCGCTACGCAACCACGCCTGGATCTGCCGTGCTCGGGCGCGCTTTTGCAGATCGTGAGGATAAATGCGCTCCCACTCCGGCGGCGCAAAGCGATCTTCAAGGTATTCATCGATCGCCGAGGATTCGCTCAATGCAAAACCGTCAATCTCCAGCACCGGCACGCGTCGGGTCAGGTCGTAACCCTGCCACTGCGGCTTCAGGTGTTCGCCACTGTCCAGATCGATGGTCTTCAGGGTGAAAGACAATCCTTTTTCCGCCAGAGCGACGTAAACGCTCATCACATAGGGTGAAAAATAACAGGCATCGGACCACAACGTTATCGCAGGCTGGTTCATAACTTCCTCATTGGCTGAACGGTTTTCACTCAACATATAATCTCTTTGGCTCGCTGTCACTTGATGAAAACTCACGATTTACAACAGGCACCTATACTGATTTTTATGGCATCACTTTTCACACTAACAGGAGTTGAGAATGATCGACCTTTACTATGCCCCTACCCCAAACGGCCATAAGATCACCCTTTTTCTGGAAGAAGCCGAACTGGAGTACCGGATCATTCGCGTGGATATCAGCAAAGGCGATCAGTTCAGGCCGGTCTTTCTGGCGATATCGCCCAACAATAAAATTCCGGCCATTATTGATAATCTGCCCGCCGACGGCGGCAGGCCGTTAAGTCTGTTTGAATCCGGGGAGATTTTGCTCTACCTGGCGGAGAAATCCGGCAAGCTGCTGAGCGGTGAACTGCGTGAGCGTCACCACACCCT
This sequence comes from Enterobacter sp. B79-1, assembly GCF_057444735.1. NCBI lineage: Bacteria > Pseudomonadati > Pseudomonadota > Gammaproteobacteria > Enterobacterales > Enterobacteriaceae > Enterobacter > Enterobacter sp. B79-1. Next base: position 2,451 of record NZ_JBYAZJ010000002.1, on the reverse strand, counting down.
GCAATGGCTTTTCTGGCAGTCGAGCGGTCTCGGGCCGATGCTCGGGCAAAATCATCACTTTACCGCCTACGCCCCACAGCCTATTCCTTATGCTATAGAACGTTATCAGGTTGAAACCCAGCGATTATATGGCGTGCTAAATCGTCGGCTGGAGAAAACGCCGTGGCTTGGCGGCGATCATTACAGCATTGCCGACATCGCCTGCTGGCCGTGGATCAACACTCATGAAAAACACCGAATTGACCTGGCGGCATACCCTGCCGTGAATAACTGGTTTGAACGGATTCGGACCCGCCCTGCGACCGAGCGCGCCATGCAAATAATCCAGCAGATTTAGACCACTGCCCCGTTGGGTGCATGACGCGCTCTCATGTATTATGGGCAGCAAATACTGACACGGAGAAGACCTGCAATGTCACAGCATGACGCGATTATACGTATAAAAAATTTACGCTTACGGACGTTCATCGGTATCAAAGAGGAAGAGATTGCCAACCGGCAGGACATTGTCATCAATGTGGTTATTCACTACCCCGCAGACAAAGCGCGGGCCAGCGAAGATATCAATGACGCGCTGAACTATCGCACAATCACCAAAAACATTATCCAGTACGTGGAGAACAACCGCTTCTCTTTGCTGGAAAAATTAACTCAGGATGTGCTCGACATCGCACGCGAACATCACTGGGTCACTTATGCTGAAGTCGAGATCGATAAACTTCACGCCCTGCGTTACGCCGACTCCGTTTCCATGACGTTAAGCTGGCGACGCCAGGCATAAACCTGGAGGTTGTATGAAGATTCTGCTGACCGGCGGTACGGGCCTGATTGGCCGTCATCTCATTCCCCGTCTGCACGCGCTGCATCACGAGATTACCGTGGTGACGCGCAGCCCGGAGAAAGCACGTCAGGTGCTGGGGGCAGGTGTCGACATCTGGAAAGGTCTGGCTGAGCAGCAGAATCTGGACGGCTTTGACGCCGTCATCAACCTCGCGGGTGAACCCATTGCCGACAAGCGCTGGACCGAAGAGCAGAAGCAGCGGTTGTGCAGCAGCCGCTGGACTATCACCGAGAAGCTGGTCGAGCTGATTCGCAACAGCCATACGCCGCCATCGGTGCTCATTTCAGGCTCTGCGACGGGCTATTACGGCGATCTCGGCGAAGTGGTGGTGACCGAAGAGGAGCCGCCGCATAATGAATTTACCCATAAACTCTGCGCCCAGTGGGAGCGTATCGCCTGCGCGGCGCAGAGCGATCGTACCCGCGTCTGCCTGCTGCGTACCGGCGTGGTACTTGCGCCGAAAGGCGGCATTCTGGGTAAAATGCTTCCTCCCTTCAAGCTGGGGCTCGGCGGGCCAATTGGCAACGGGCGTCAGTATCTGGCGTGGATCCACATCGACGATATGGTGAACGGCATTATCTGGCTGCTGGATAACGATCTGCGCGGGCCGTTTAACATGGTTGCGCCCTATCCGGTGCGTAATGAACAGTTTGCCCACGCGCTGGGGCATGCCCTGCATCGTCCGGCGATTTTACGCGTGCCTGCGACGGCGATCCGGCTGTTGATGGGAGAATCATCGGTGCTGGTGCTGGGCGGGCAGCGTGCGCTGCCAAAACGTCTGGAAGCGGCCGGGTTTGCCTTCCGCTGGTACGATTTAGAAGAGGCGCTGGGGGATGTGGTGCGCTGAATATGTTACAGTGATACGCCATGTTCCGATGAAATGGCGTAACAATGGCAACCATCACCACTCCCCGGCTTCACCTCACCCCTTTCGAACCCTCTGACTGGGCGTTCTTCCGCTCGCTGCGCGAAAACCGCGACGTCATGCGCTATATGGCCGCTATTGCACCCGAAAAAGAGACCCGACGCGTGTTTGCTGCACGCCTGATGGCGGAGCATGTTTTCGTGATTCGTTTTCAGGATGACGATACGCCGCTGGGCGATATCGGCCTGCAAATCAGCCCTGAGAACCGTGAAGAGGCGGATATCGGCTACACTGTTGTGCCTGCCGCGCAGGGAAAAGGCATCGCCAGCGAGGCGCTGCGCGCGGTATGTGACTATGCGTTTAGCCAGACCAGCGTAAAAGCGATTAACGCGTACGTGCTGGCGGACAACGCCGGGTCTGTGCGGGTGCTGGAGAAAGCGGGGTTTGTGCGTACGCAGGTGCTGGAAAAGGCGTATGAGATTGACGGCGTACGTTATGACGACTGGGTGTACCGGCTGGAGTGTGCCGGACGGCAACGGAATTTGTAGGCCCGGTAAGCGAAGCGCCACCGGGCGATTGGGCGGCACTGCGGCCTGATGCCCTCACCCCAACCCTCTCCCTGTACAGTCCGGGGACATGGTAGACAGGTGTTCGGGGACATGGTGAACACTTTTTAACATCCTTTACCCATGGTGATCGACTTTTTCTTCAGGTCGATCACCCCCACTTTCGTGCTGTACCACCA
>NZ_JBYAZJ010000016.1:0-1841 GCF_057444735.1 Enterobacter sp. B79-1 | reverse complement strand
CGGTCGCGCTTCATCGGCCACAGGTCCGGCTCCACCGTCAGCTGGTACACCGCGTAGCGGGTGCCCGTCAGCTCAACGGCGCTCACCGCCACGCGCGTGACTTTGCCGTTGATATAGCGGGAGGTGAGCAGGTTCTGCGTCGGGATGGTCACCGTGACCGGCTGCCCGAGCAATTTGCTGCGGTCAATGCGCGCATCCGTGCCGAGCAGGGTCAGCGTCAGGGCGAACGACTCGGACATCGCCTCGCGGCCGGAAAGTTTCCAGAAGAGCAGCCCCTCGACCGGGAGCTGAACGGTAATTCGGTTGAGCATAATCGTTATTCCGTAAATGCAACATCGTTGTTTCAGGGGACACGAAGCAGCGTCAATCGCAACACTTACTTAAGCCACAGGCCTGAAAACATAAGGACACACCCTAACGAGAGAAGGAGTTTAGCGAAGACAAATAAGGGCGGCGCTACGGTGCGTGACATAAGGGAGATCTTTTCATAATTGCGAAAATTCATTTTTTTATGCGCGGCCATAACGCCTGAAAATAGAGCACACAGCAAAGCGACGGCAAATTTCATGCCCCAGACGCACAGAAGAGACATAGAAATGATGATGGAGTATTTTTTTGCCACCGCGACAGGAAATAATAAAAATGACAGCGCCAGCCATTTCAAAAAGAAACCAATGACAACCGTAGAAAGCAGAACAAGCACCAACATCAGGCCCGTTGTTATCCACTGTTTTTTATCAAAGACGCTCTTTTCATTCCAGATAACCGCCAGCGTCAGGATCAAAAAGAAAAGGAAGAAAAACCAGTGCATTACAATTTATCCCATCGACTACCCCCGGCGCCTTACGGTAACGGGGGTAGTCGGTTATGTGTCAGCCTGAATACGTTTACTTATTAGCGTTGAAAACGAAAAAGCCATCCACTTCCTGCTGGATTGCCGTCTGGTGGGATGCCCCAGGAGGATCGATCGCATTGCTTCCACCGGCAGGATTCAGATGCAGTTCACCGCCAAGCGTGTTTATTTGCGCATTCTGCTTAGCTGTAAAGTTGAAGTTATTGCCAATGATATTAACGCTTCCATCTTTCGATAATTCAATGGCGCTTTCGCCGCACTCCAGCCTCAGCGTATTACCCGCTGAAAGAATATAGTCGTTAACCACTTTGTCACTGCGGCTGTTACCCGTCAGGCAAACGACCTCCCCTTTAACGCCCGCTTTCTGATTTTTTACAACCCGTAAGGTTTCATCTTCTCCCACATATTGGGTTCGATTCTTTTCAGTCGAATGGGATTCATCATTTTTGACGTTGATATCCAGGTTGCGTTCGGCCTGGAGCCACACCTGCTCGCCTCCCGCCTTATCCTCAAAGCGCAGGGCGTTCGCATTGTCGATGGAACCGTCTTTCGTGCGGCTCATAAAGCCCATCTGCGTCGCCGCCGCCGGCAGCGCCCACGGCGGCATGCTGGCTTCGTTATACACGCGCCCCGTAATAATCGGACGGTCCGGGTCCCCGTTGATAAAGTCCACCACCACCTCATCTCCCACGCGCGGAATTTGCACCCCGCCGTAGCCCTGCCCCGCCCACGCGCTCGACACGCGCACCCAGCAGGAGCTGGTGTCATCGCCCTTCGCCAGACGGTCCCAGTGGAACTTCACCTTCACGCGACCGTATTTGTCCGTCCAGATACTCTCCCCCTGCGGCCCGACCACTTTCGCCGTCTGCGGGCCGTAGGTGCGCGGCCACGCCGTGCTCTGCGCCGGGCGATAAGAGACCGACGCCGGGATGACCGTGAAATCGGTGCGGTGAATGGTTTCACCTTCACCGCTGGCGTAGCGGTTCTC
>NZ_JBYAZJ010000015.1:0-15351 GCF_057444735.1 Enterobacter sp. B79-1 | reverse complement strand
AGCCGGTGCATTAATCCGGTGGTTACAAGCAGTCTTCGGTGGAGCGGTAGTTCAGTCGGTTAGAATACCTGCCTGTCACGCAGGGGGTCGCGGGTTCGAGTCCCGTCCGTTCCGCCACTTATTAAAAGCCCTGAGCTAACGCTCAGGGCTTTTTTCTTATCTGCCGTTTAATTATTGCGAAATTAGCAAAAATCCTCTGCTTTCTGCGCTCTTTTTCTTCATAACACTACCCGCCATAATCTTCCTCAGTTTACGAACATAATGATTAACGAGGAATAACATGACTATCCCTGCATTTGGTCTGGGCACTTTCCGCCTGAAAGACGACGTAGTAATTGCATCTGTAAAAACTGCACTTGAACTTGGTTATCGCACCGTTGATACGGCGCAGATTTATGAAAACGAAGCGGCTGTAGGCCAGGCGCTCGAAGAGAGCGGCGTACCGCGCAGCGACCTTTTCATCACCACCAAGATCTGGATTGAGAATCTCAGTAAAGATAAGCTGATCCCAAGCCTGAAAGAGAGCCTGAAAAAACTGCGTACTGACTATGTGGACCTGACGCTGGTTCACTGGCCATCACCGAATGATGCCGTCTCGGTGGAAGAATTCATGCAGGCGCTGCTGGAAGCGAAAAAGCAGGGCTTAACGCGTGAAATTGGTATCTCCAACTTTACTATCCCGTTGATGGAAAAAGCGATTGCTGCTGTTGGCGCAGAAAATATTGCGACCAACCAAATTGAACTGTCCCCATACCTGCAAAACCGCAAAGTGGTGGACTGGGCAAAACAGCACGGTATCCATATTACTTCTTACATGACGCTGGCCTACGGTAAAGCGCTGAAAGATGAGGTGATTACCCGTATCGCGGAGAAACACAACGCGACAGCGGCCCAGGTGATCCTGGCATGGGCAATGGGTGAAGGTTATGCCGTGATCCCGTCCTCAACCAAGCGTGAAAACCTGGCAAGCAACCTGTTAGCACTGGATCTCCAGCTGGACGAAGATGATAAAAAAGCGATCGCGGCACTGGATTGCAACGATCGTCTGGTGAGCCCGGAAGGGTTAGCGCCGAACTGGGATTAATATTGACCCAACCCTCTGTATTCTAAAACCCTCGCACAGCTCCTTCGGGAGCTGTTTTTATATGTTCGCTCAGGAAGTCGATAAAGGCACGAATACGTGTACTGACGGCTCTGTCGCTGTAATAAACCGCGCTAAAAGGCATCTCTACCGGCAGACGTTTATCTGCCATCAGCTCCACAAGCTCTCCGCGTGCGATCTCTTTATCAATCATGTAATCAGACAAACAGGCGATACCATTTCCGGTAAGGCACAGCTGTTTTAGCGTTTCCCCACTGTTTGAGGATAATCCGCAGGTAATTTCATGAAGCTGACCATCATGACAGGCGACAGGCCAGGTATTTAGCGACACCGGTTCCGTAAAGCCCAGACACAGATGTTGCGCCAGCTCTTCTACCGTTTCGGGCTTTCCATGCTCAGCAATATACTGCGGCGACGCGATGATTTTACGGTAGCTGGCAAAGAGAGGGCGAGCACGTAAGCTTGAATCAGTCAGGGTTCCCGCCCGGATCGCGACATCAACTTTGCGTTCAATAAGATTGATAAAGGTTTCGGATGAGACCAGCGATAACGTCATCTCTGGATAACGTTCGCGGAAGGGCTTAATCAGCGGCATAAGAAAATGCAGAACCACAGGTGTTGCCGCATCGATACGCAGCAATCCACGAGGTGTGCTGCGCGATTCCATAATCTCTGTCTCAGCTGCGGCCATCTCCTGCAGGACGGACTGCACGCGGCGGAAATAACGCTCACCTTCTTCCGTCAGGCTCAGCTGTCGTGTTGTTCGGTTGAGCAAACTCACCCCAAGCTTCATCTCAAGCTTTTTAACCGAGCGACTGATCGCGGAATTTGCCTGACCCAGCTGTTCCGCTGCGCGGCTAAAGCTACCGCTCTCGACGACGGCGACAAAGATTGTTAGCTCTTCCGAGGTTGCTTTCATTGTTGCACCACCTGCAAAATTCAATTGATATTCTGACCATTTTTGTTATTTAAGCACTGGCGCATACTTCCTGTCATCTTAATCCTGTAAAGACGGAGTATTTTATGCCACTGGCGCTACTTGCCCTCACGATCAGTGCCTTTGCGATAGGCACGACCGAGTTCGTTATTGTCGGACTGGTTCCTACCATCGCTAATCAACTTGCCATCTCGCTCCCTTCTGCGGGCTTGCTGGTGTCAATCTATGCGTTGGGTGTTGCTGTTGGTGCACCTGTACTGACCGCGCTGACAGGGCGTTTCCCGCGTAAACAGCTATTAGTTGCCCTGATGGTGCTCTTCACCGCTGGCAACTTGCTGGCCTGGCAGGCGCCGGACTACACCACGCTGGTGATTGCCCGCCTTCTGACCGGCCTCGCGCATGGCGTGTTCTTCTCCATCGGTTCAACTATTGCAACCAGCCTGGTGCCTAAAGAGAAAGCCGCATCCGCTATCGCCATCATGTTTGGTGGGTTAACCGTTGCGTTGGTCACTGGGGTGCCGTTAGGTACCTTTATTGGTCAACATTTTGGCTGGCGTGAAACTTTCCTGGCCGTATCACTGCTGGGCGTGATTGCCCTGGTCGCCAGTATGCTGTTGGTGCCATCCAATATCCCTGGCCGGGCGAGCGCAAGCCTGAGCGATCAGTTGAAGGTGCTCACGCATCCGCGTCTGCTGATCATTTACGCCGTTACGGCTCTTGGCTATGGTGGCGTGTTCACTGCTTTCACCTTCCTGGCACCCATGATGCAGGATCTGGCGGGCTTCTCACCAACGGCGGTAAGCTGGATTTTGCTGGGTTACGGTATTTCTGTCGCGATTGGTAACATCTGGGGCGGCAAACTTGCGGATAAGCATGGTGCGGTACCGGCTCTTAAATTTATCTTCGCAGCGTTGGTTATTCTACTGATGATTTTCCAGTTCACCGCATCGATTCAGTACGCCGCGCTGATCACCGTGCTGGTTATGGGGATCTTCGCCTTTGGTAACGTGCCGGGTCTGCAGGTGTACGTGGTGCAAAAGGCCGAACTGTATACGCCAAATGCGGTAGATGTTGCATCGGGCCTGAACATTGCCGCATTCAATATCGGTATCGCGATCGGTTCCATCGTAGGCGGACAAACCGTAGAACACTTCGGGTTAACCCAAACGCCGTGGATTGGTGCGGTCATTGTACTTGTCGCTTTCCTGCTGATTGGCCTCAGTGGACGGCTTGATAAACCGGCTCGCGTGGCGCTTGGGTAAGTAGCAGTAAGTGCTTGCTTACAAAACTGGAAAGCGGTTTCTCAGTAATTGCGTTGAAAGTGTGACCTAAAATCCCTATAACATTAGAACCAGTCCGTTTTTCCAGGCTGGTTCACGTTATAGAGGCCGTTTCCAAAAGTGCGAAAAAATACCTATGCCATGCGTTATGTTGCCGGAATGCCCGCGGAGAGGATCTTGCCTCCGGGGTCGTTTGCGAGCCTTAGCCAGGCATTGCCAGCCGGTACACCCTTAAGCAGTGACGAAAAAATCAGGGTACTGGTCTGGAACATCTTCAAGCAGCAGCGCGCGGAGTGGTTGTCCGTACTGAAGAATTTCGGTAAAGATGCGCATCTGGTTCTCCTGCAAGAGGCACAAACCACGCCGGAGCTGGTCAGGTTTGCAACGACCAACTATCTTGCCGCCGATCAGGTCCCTGCGTTCGTCTTACCGCAGCACCCCTCTGGGGTGATGACTCTGTCAGCCGCGCATCCGGTCTATTGCTGCCCGCTGCGTGAGCGTGAGCCGATTTTGCGCCTGGCCAAGTCGGCGCTGGTGACGGTCTATCCGTTACCGGATACGCGCCTGTTGATGGTGGTAAACATCCATGCGGTGAACTTTAGCCTGGGGGTGGATGTGTACAGTAAGCAGTTACTCCCAATTGGCGATCAGATAGCCCATCACAGCGGGCCGATCATTATGGCCGGGGACTTTAATGCCTGGAGCCGCCCGCGCATGAATGCGTTGTACCGCTTTGCGCGCGAAATGTCGCTGCGTGAGGTCCGTTTTAGCGACGATCAGCGCAAGAAAGCGTTTGGTCGTCCTCTCGATTTTGTCTTCTATCGTGGTTTGAATGTGCATGATGCCTCCGTTCTGGTGACGCGCGCTTCCGATCACAATCCTCTACTCGTTGAATTCAGTCCCGGCAAACCTGATAAATAATGGTGCGTCAGGTCTGCCGTGGGGCAGGCCTCTGCGGGTGCTGCCCTTTACTTTTTAACCAACAAAAGGACAGTACGATGACAACAACACACACCCATCATGACAACGTAGAAAAACAGTTTGGTTCTCAGGCAAGTGCTTATCTGAGCAGCGCCGTGCATGCGTCTGGGCGCGATCTGGTGCGTCTCGGGGAGCGTCTGGCGGCATTCCCACAGGCACACGTGCTGGATTTAGGGTGTGGAGCAGGGCATGCCAGCTTTACGGCCGCACAGCAGGTGGCACAGGTGACCGCGTATGATTTATCCAGCCAGATGCTCGAGGTGGTCGCAGAAGCTGCAAAAGCCAAAGGGCTGAGCAACGTGGCTACGCGCCAGGGTTACGCCGAATCGTTGCCTTTCGACGATGCGTCGTTTGATGTGGTCATTAGCCGCTACTCCGCCCACCACTGGCATGATGTCGGCCAGGCCTTACGGGAAGTGAAGCGCGTATTGAAGCCGGGAGGCGTCTTCATCATTATGGACGTCATGTCTCCGGGTCATCCGGTGCGGGATATCTGGCTGCAAACGGTTGAAGCGCTGCGCGACACTTCTCACGTGCAGAACTACTCCAGCGGTCAATGGTTATCGCTGATAACGGAGGCCGGGTTGATTTCCCGCTCGCTGATAACAGACCGCTTGCCGCTGGAATATAACGCCTGGATCGCACGTATGCGCACGCCGGAAGCGCTGAGCCGGGCGATTCGTATTTATCAGGAAAGCGCATCTGCGGAAGTGAAAGCTTACTTTGAACTGCAGGAAGATGGCTCGTTCACCAGCGACACCATTATGGCTGAAGCGCAAAAGGCGGGTTAAAACAAAAAAGGCACCGAGGGGAATCGGTGCCTTTTTATCTCAGGAATGTCTCATCAGGAATCTGGCGTCGCGCTGTTTTTCACAAACAGCGTTAGCTGGTCACCCGGTTGCAGATTGTCAGTATCATTATTCCAGCGCATTACATCTTTGATGTTCACGCCGTGACGTTTTGCGATACTGGACAGCGAATCACCCTTACGAACGCGATAGGTAATACTGTCGCTGTTCCTGGCAAGACGCTGTGCGCTGCTACCCGCACCCACCGTCAGAGTTTGACCCACTTTCAGACCGGAGCTGCGCAGGTTATTCCACTGCTGCAGATCTTTCGCATTCACGCCAAGACGTGATGCAATGCCCGAAAGCGTATCACCTGAACGCACCTTATAGCTGCGGCTGGAAACGGGAGAGGTATCGGCGATCAGCGTAGACTGAACGGCGGCAATCTCACCAGAAGCCAGAGACTCACGTAATTGTTCAGCATGCTTCTGCGGAACCATCACATACCGCGGGCCATTTGCTCCCAGGGTTGAGCCTTTAACGCCTGCATTAAAGGTTTTCAGTTTACTGACCGACATACCCGTCATATCGGCAACCTGTTGAATATCAACCGGGCTGCTAAGGCGAACGCGCGCCAGTGCACGACTTTCGTCTGGTGTTGGCAGTTGTACACCGTAACGCTTGCTGTTCTTGAGAATATCGCTCAGGGCCAGCATCTTCGGTACGTAAACCTTGGTTTCCTGTGGCAGTGAGAGCGACCAGAAATCGGTAGATTTACCACGCGCTCTGTTCGCTTTCATTGCCTTCAGTACACGACCTTCACCGCTGTTATACGCTGCGACCGTCAACAACCAGTCACCGTCAAACATCTTGTTCAGACGTTCCATCATGTCGAGAGCGGCTGTCGTTGAAGCGACAACATCACGACGCGCATCATAGCTGCGGGTCTGTTTCAAACCATAATTGCGCCCAGTGCTCGGAATGATCTGCCAAATGCCTGCGGCATTGGCGCCAGACGTCGCGTGTGGGTCAAAAGCGCTCTCCACTATGGGTAGGAGTACCAGCTCCATAGGCATGTTACGTTTCTTAACTTGCCCGGCTATCCAGTACATATACGGCTCTGCCCGTAACGTTACATCGTGGAGATAGCTCTTATTTCTTAAATACTTCTGCTTCTGTTCGCGAATCCGGCTGTTTTCCGGAATTCCCATCTTTAGCTCGTCGCCAATAGAGGCCCACAAGTCTTGTTCCTGCGCGAAAGTTGTCCCATCGTCCAACCAGCGCGCCTGACTTGTAAACTTCCCTGCTTCCCCTTGACCAGCTGCAGAAAGGCTCTGTGCGTGCTGTTGTACGTTGCTGCCATTTTGCGACTGGCAACCTACAAGCAGGACAGAGGCGAGTAATATCGCTTTTGCCTTCATGTGTGTGTCAATAGTTGCTTAAAAGACGAGCGATGATAACGGCGAAATTTTGAAAAGGCAACCCGCAATTATCTGAAGTTATCTTTCTTTGACCTTAACCATGCAAAACGCTGCTCTGGTTGTTGCAACTTTGTTTCTTGGTTAATTTTATTAATTAAATCAATATCATCAGTTCGTAAAAATAAATTTATTTCTCGCTCGTTTTTCAGAATAACGGGTAGTGTTTTTTGGTTTTTTGCACGTAACTCCTTCACTTTCTGGTAATAATCTAAAATCGCCAGATCGTCCGGCAAAATGCTCGCGGCAAACTTCATATTTCCTAATGTATATTCATGTGCGCAACAAATGAGGGTATCGTCAGGCAATGCGTTAATCTTCTGTAATGACTGATACATCTGGGCTGGCGTCCCTTCGAATAGCCTTCCACAGCCGCCTGAAAAGAGTGTGTCACCGCAAAATAGATAAGGTTTGCTGTAGAAACACAGATGTCCAGAAGTGTGACCTGGCGTGGCAAATACGGAAAATTCGTATCCCAGTATGAGGATATTTTCGCCTTCTTCGACTACTTGCGTCGTACCCTTATCTTGTGTTTCAGCCGGTCCATACACCACAAGATGCGGGAAGGCCGCCACAAGATCGGGAACGCCGCCCACGTGATCGTTATGGTGATGAGTAAGAAGGATGGCCTGGGGATGCCAGCCATTTTCTTCGATTGCCTGCAAAACAGGCGCGGATTCACCCGGATCGACAATGATACATCTGCGATCGTCATCGACTAATACCCAGATGTAATTGTCCTGAAAGGCTGGAATACTGATAAGATTCATACATTACCTCTAACTGCGTGGCGGATGTGTTGATGAAACCGGCAAGGATACCTCAGACTGTCGCAGCACCGGAACGTTGGGCTGACCTGCCCTGGGGTGAGTACTATCGCGAGGCGTTAGAACAGCAGCTTAAGCCGTGGCTCGCGAAAATGTATGGCTTTCACCTGCTTAAGATTGGCAATCTCAGCGCGGAAATCAATACCGAAAGCTGCGCTATCTCGCATCAGGTCAACGTTTCGCTCGCGGGATTGCCTGTTCAGGTGAAAGCAGACCCGCTGCATTTACCTTTTGCCGAAAAATCCGTTGATGCTTGTCTGCTGGCGCATACGTTGCCCTGGTGCAGCGATCCCCATCGCCTGCTGCGCGAAGCTGACCGTGTGCTGATTGATGATGGCTGGCTAATACTCAGCGGTTTTAATCCACTGAGCCTGATGGGTCTGCGCAAGCTCGTCCCGGTTTTACGCCGCACTCCGCCGTATAACAGCCGCATGTTCACGATGATGCGCCAGCTGGACTGGCTTTCACTGCTTAACTTTGAGGTGCTCGGCTACGGGGGATTTCAGGTACTGCCCTGGTCACGGCAGGGGGGCGTTGTGCTAAGTACCCATTTGCCCGCCCTGGGCTGTATGCAGTTTATCGTGGCGCGTAAGCGAACAATCCCTTTGACGCTGAATCCGATGAAGCAAAGCAAATCGAAAACGCAAATTCGTCAGACCGTCGGCGCCACGCGGCAGTATCGAAAGCCCTGATCAAGATTCAGGCTGGTAGCCCGCATCCTCATGCGCGGGATTGGACGCAGCCGCACGAGCCAGTTCGTCGCAGCGTTCGTTCTCAGGGTGACCTGCGTGGCCTTTTACCCATTCCCACTTGATTTGGTGCTGACCTAAGGCCGCATCCAGACGCTTCCAGAGGTCGACATTCTTGACCGGTTTTTTATCTGCCGTTTTCCAGCCGCGCTTTTTCCAGTTATGGATCCACTGGGTGATGCCCTGGCGCACGTACTGGCTGTCGGTGCTCAGCACCACGTCGCAATGTTCCTTTAAGGCTTCCAGCGCCACAATGGCCGCCATCAACTCCATGCGGTTGTTGGTGGTGAGAAAATAGCCTTCACTAAAAGTTTTTTCGTGCTGGCGATAACGCATAATCGCGCCATAACCGCCCGGGCCCGGATTGCCGAGACAAGATCCATCGGTGAAAATTTCTACCTGTTTACGCATCTCTGGTAGACTTCCTGTATTCGAAACGTTCAGTTAAACGATAAGTCTGACATAAATGACCGCTATGAGCACTGCAATTACTCGCCAGATTGTTCTTGATACCGAAACCACCGGTATGAACCAGATCGGCGCACACTATGAAGGGCACAAGATCATCGAGATCGGTGCTGTTGAAGTGGTGAACCGTCGTCTAACGGGCAACAACTTTCACGTTTACCTCAAACCTGACCGGCTGGTGGACCCGGAAGCGTTCGGCGTTCACGGTATTGCGGATGAGTTCTTGCTGGATAAACCGACCTTTGCAGATGTCGCGGATGAATTCCTTGAGTACATCAAAGGTGCAGAACTCGTCATCCATAACGCATCGTTCGATATCGGCTTTATGGATTATGAATTCAGCAAGCTTAATCGTGATATTCCGAAGACCAACACGTTCTGTAAAGTGACGGACAGTCTGGCGCTGGCAAGGAAGATGTTTCCCGGCAAGCGTAACAGCCTCGATGCACTCTGCTCGCGCTATGAAATAGACAACACTAAGCGAACGCTGCACGGCGCATTGCTCGATGCCCAGATCCTGGCGGATGTTTATCTGACGATGACCGGCGGTCAGACGTCGATGAAATTCAGTATGGAAAATGAGTCCCAGCAGACGCGCGACGCAGGGGGCATTCAGCGCGTTGTGCGTCAGGCGAGTCGTTTGCGGGTTGTGTTAGCCAGCGATGAAGAGCTGCTTAACCATGAATCCCGGCTCGATCTGGTGCAGAAGAAGGGCGGAAGCTGCATGTGGCGCGCCTGAAAAGAGGCCGAAACGTTTGTTAAATCACCGTTTGGGTGAATTTTGCAGCAAACGATTCAAAACGTGAGAAAAAGCGTTGACGAGTCCAGAGGCAAACCGTAATATGCGCCTCGTTCCCCAAGCGGGAACAGTGGAGCGGTAGTTCAGTCGGTTAGAATACCTGCCTGTCACGCAGGGGGTCGCGGGTTCGAGTCCCGTCCGTTCCGCCACTATTCAGGCCCACGTTATTTATAACGTGGGCCTTTTTCATTTCTGCATTCCGATGCATTTCCTCTTCAGTCTCCACCCTTGCCACTTCCGCAGTGGTTCGACATACCACGTCCCTTACTTTTTCTCTTATTTAATAAGATATCTTTATATTTTTAATATATTACTTTTATTTCTGTTTTATTTTGGTGTAAGTTAATTACGATTAATTCTCGCTCCTTTTATTATTTCATATCCTCTCATTAATTCCCTGTCAGGTGTTAACTATTCCTAATGCTGCGTATATTTCTGTGTGGTTTTTTCCTAAGCATATAAAGAAACCAGACATGATATTTTTAAGCATCATGTCAATGAACCCAATAGACATGAATTATGTATGGAAGACATAAGTGCAAAGCAGTAAAGGATGTAATCACAGAAGTGCTTATATGTCCTTAATTTAGCGAGTGAAATTCACCAAGGACTTTTATATGACGGAAAGTAAAGTCATTTTAGCAGTGAACAGCGGAGACGGAAAAACTCGGTTGTTGACAGCGGACGCAGGCCGGACGGTTAAGATAAAGCTGATCGCCGGCAATAAGTATCTGCTGAAGAACGTCAATGACGACTTCGCACCAGAAAATATTACCCTTCAACGTGTAGGTAAAGCATTACATATTATTCAGGAAGGGGACACACAGCCTAGCATCATCATTGAGGATTACTTCGATGGTGATAAAAATAACCCAACGCTGATGGGTATGGCAGAAGATGGACTTCTGTATGCCTATATTCCCGTGTCAGGCGAAAGCTACGATACTGGCTATCTCATTGCGGATGGCAGCATGTCTCCGGTTGCCCTGGGCGGCGATCCGTTAGGTGCTGGTGGCCCAATTCTGACGGCCCCTGATGACGACAACGACATGCTGTTCGGCATGCTGGGATGGTTTGCGCTTGCGGCGGCGGGCGTAGGGGCGGCTTTTGCGCTGTCCGAACTCGATGACGAGGATGGCGACAAGCACGCTACACCTGAAAAGCCGAGCATTGGCCAGACAATTGATGATGAAGGCTCTATCAAAGGCCCTCTGAAATCAGGTGACGTGACCGATGACACCAAACCGTCTTTGACGGGGAAAGGAAATCCGGGCGATACCATCCATATCATCGATAATGATAAGGAAATCGGGTCTGTCATCGTCGATGACGAAGGCGAGTGGAGCTATACGCCAGACAAACCGCTGAGCGACGGCGAACATGACCTCTCCGTTGTGGTTGAAGATCCTGACGGAAACAAAAGCCCACCTTCTGACCCGATCACCATCGTTGTCGATACCGTTGCGCCAGATGCGCCAACGATTGAACACATCATGGATAAGGTGGGTAAAGTCACCGGCGAAATTCTTGACGACACCTACACCGACGATCCAAAACCGGAAATGAGCGGCACCGGTGAAGCGGGCGCGACGATTACTATTTACGATAACGGTAAAAAGATCGGCGAAACCACGGTCAACGACGATGGACGTTGGTATTTCAAACCTTCCGAAAACCTGGCGGACGGCAACCACAGCATTACGGTCAGCCAGACGGATAAAGCGGGCAACGTCAGCAAGCCTTCAGATGAACGTGAATTCATTGTTCTGACCGAACCTCCTGGGAAAGCAGAAACGCCTGAAGTTAATGACAATACGGGTCCGGTAACGGGTCCACTTAAGCCAGGCGACGTGACTGATGACAGCAAGCCGTCCTTCAGTGGTGAAGGCACGCCGGGCAATACCATCGTTATCAAAGATAACGATAAAGAGATCGGCTCGGTTATCGTCGACGACGAAGGGAAATGGACTTACACGCCTGAGAAAGATCTCAGCGAGGGTGAGCACAATGTTGAGGTGATTGAGGAAGATCCGCTGGGTAATGTCGGCGAGCCTTCCGATCCTATTCAGATCATTGTTGACACTACGCCGCCAGCAAAACCGGATATGGTTGATGCTGAGGATAATACCGGTCCGATTACCGGTCAGCTGAAGGGCGGTGACGTCACTGACGAAACGCGTCCGGTATTCAGCGGTAAAGGTGAACCTGGCGATACCGTGACCATTTATGATGGTGACGAGGTTCTGGGCTCTACCGTCATTGACGATGAAGGCAACTGGACGCTGACACCAGAGAAACCGCTGGGCGAAGGCGACCACAGCATCACCGTTACGCAAACGGATAAGGCGGGCAACACCAGCGATCCCTCGGAAGCGCTGGAGTTTGAAGTTGACACTACCGCGCCTGATGCTTCAGCAAATGTTCTGAAAATTACTGCCGTAGCGGATGACGTGGGCGATCGTCAGGGCAACGTTGCCAGCGGTGAAATCACCGATGACAGCAAACCGCTCATTAGCGGTATTGGCGAAGCAGGCAACACCGTATTCGTCTACACCACCGACTCATCCGGTAAACACCTGATTGGTTCAGCGGTTGTGGGCAGCGATGGTACCTGGAGCCTGACGCCATCAACCCCGCTAACGGAAGGTCTGAACAAGCTGACCCTGGAGACGCAGGATCCAGCGGGTAACCGCATTGCGGGCGATGCGCCGTCTTACGACATCAATCTGCTGATCCCGGTCAGCACCAATCCGTCCATCAACAGCGTGGTGGACAACTCAGAGCCACACGTTGGACCGCTGCAGAAAGGCGAATCCACCAACGACACCACCCCGACCCTGAGCGGCAGCGCTGCGCCGGGCGATACCGTGTCTATTCTCGACAACGGTAAAGTGATTGGCTCCGTCACCGCGGACAGCAACGGCAAGTGGACGTTCACGCCGGACACCGCGCTGGCTGACGGCAAGCACACCTTCACCGTTACCGCGACCGACGCGGCAGGCAACGCGCGCACCAGCGGCAGCTTCCCGATTGTTATCGACACCACGGCACCGGCTCCGGCGGACAATATCATCCTTGATGATAACGTGGGCGACAAACAGGGACCGGTAGGCGAGGGCGACACCACCGACGACCAGTCTCCAACCCTGAGCGGCGAAGCCGAGCCGGGCAGCGTGGTCGATATCTACGACAACGACGAGAAGATTGGCTCCGTTATCGTTGATGACGAAGGCAAATGGTCCTATACGCCGGACAAACCGCTGGATAAAGGTGACCATGAACTCACCACCACGGTCACCGATCCGTCAGGCAACACCAGTGAACCGTCTCCGGGAATCTCCTTCACCGTCGATCCGGATCCAAACCAGGTCACCGTAGGTGAAGTGGTGGACGATCAGGGGCCGATCGTGGGTAACCTGAAACCAGGCAACGTGACGGATGATGTGCGTCCGGAACTGGGCGGTAAAGGCAAGCCAGGCAGCACCGTGACCATCAAAGATGGCGACGACGTTCTGGGCTCCACCGTTGTCGATCCAGATGGCAACTGGACGTTCACGCCAGATCAGGATCTGGCTGACGGCGATCACAGCCTGACCGTGGTGTCCAAAGATCCGGCGGGTAACGAGGTGACCTCACCGTCCTTCGATATCACCGTCGATGCGACCGCACCGGAAAAACCAGTGCTGGGATCTGCAACGGATGACGTGGGCACTATCCGCGGCGATCTGAGCAATGGCAGCACCACCGACGACGCAAACCCAACCTTCAACGGTTCCGCAGAGCCGGGCAGCCGTGTCGATATTTATGACAATGGTGAGCATATCGGTTCGACGGTTGCTGATGATAAAGGCGCATGGCAGTTTACGCCGACCACGCCGCTGCCAGAGGGTGAGCACCATATCACCACTACCGCAACGGATGAGGCGGGCAACACCAGCCCTGAGTCTGATGATTTTGTGCTGGTGACGGACTATACGCCACCTGCGGCAACCAGCGATGTACTGAACATTACCTCCGTGATGGATGACGTCGGCGGCCGTCAGGGTAATATCGCCAGCG
The DNA here is from genome assembly GCF_057444735.1 of Enterobacter sp. B79-1. Lineage (NCBI taxonomy): Bacteria > Pseudomonadati > Pseudomonadota > Gammaproteobacteria > Enterobacterales > Enterobacteriaceae > Enterobacter > Enterobacter sp. B79-1. The sequence goes on along the minus strand of NZ_JBYAZJ010000015.1, from coordinate 1,883 downwards.
GCGAGGTTACCGACGACAGCAAGCCGGTTATCAACGGTATCGGCGAAGCGGGCAGCACCGTATTCGTCTACAGCACGGATGCAAACGGCAAACACCTGCTGGGCTCAGCCGTGGTTGATAGCGAAGGCAATTGGACGCTGGCGCTGGATACTCCGCTGGTGGAAGGGCTGAATCAACTGACGCTCGAAACTCAGGACGCAGTAGGCAACCGTGTTGCGGGTGAAGCACCGTCTTACGACATTACCGTTCTGATCCCGGTCAGCACCGAGCCGTCCATCAACAGCGTGGTGGACAACTCAGAGCCGCACGTTGGTCCGCTGCAGAAAGGCGAATCCACCAACGACACCACTCCAACCCTGAGCGGCAGCGCTGCGCCGGGCGATACCGTGTCTATTCTCGACAACGGTAAAGTGATTGGCTCCGTCACCGCGGACAGCAACGGCAAGTGGACGTTCACGCCGGACACCGCGCTGGCTGACGGCAAGCACACCTTCACCGTCACCGCGACCGACGCGGCAGGCAACGCGCGCACCAGCGGCAGCTTCCCGATTGTTATCGACACCACGGCACCGGCTCCGGCGGACAATATCATCCTTGATGATAACGTGGGCGACAAACAGGGACCGGTAGGCGAGGGTGACACCACCGACGACCAGTCTCCAACCCTGAGCGGCGAAGCCGAGCCGGGCAGCGTGGTCGATATCTACGACAACGACGAGAAGATTGGCTCCGTTATCGTTGATGACGAAGGCAAGTGGTCCTATACGCCGGACAAACCGCTGGATAAAGGTGACCATGAGCTCACCACCACGGTCACCGATCCGTCAGGCAACACGAGTGAACCGTCTCCGGGCATCTCCTTCACCGTCGATCCGGATCCAAACCAGGTCACCGTAGGTGAAGTGGTGGACGATCAGGGGCCGATCGTGGGTAACCTGAAGCCAGGCAACGTGACCGATGATGCGCGTCCGGAACTGGGCGGTAAAGGCAAGCCAGGCAGCACCGTGACCATTAAAGATGGTGACGACGTTCTGGGCTCTACCGTTGTCGATCCGGATGGCAACTGGACGTTCACGCCAGATCAGGATCTGTCTGAGGGCGATCACAGCCTGACCGTGGTTTCCAAAGACCCGGCGGGTAACGACGTTACGTCTCCAGCCTTTGATATCACGGTAGATACCGTGGCACCGGAAAAACCGGTCGTGGGCCTTGCGACAGATGACGTGGGCTCCAGCCGTGGCGATCTCAGCAGCGGCAGCACCACCGATGACGCGAACCCAACCTTCAAAGGTTCCGCAGAGCCGGGCAGCCGTGTTGATATTTATGACAACGGCGAGCTGATTGGCTCCACTGTTGTGGATGAGAATGGTGGCTGGCAGTTCACACCAACCACAGCGCTGCCGGAAGGCGAGCACCATATCACCACCACCGCAACCGATGAGGCGGGTAACACCAGTCCGGAATCAGATGACTTTGTGCTGATCACCGACTATACCGCACCAGACGCCAGTAAAGTGGTTATCACCGAAGTCTATGACGACGTGAAAGCGTCAGGCGTGGTGGCTTCCGGCGGGGAAACCGACGATAACCGTCCGCTGATCAAGGGTACCGGCGCAGAGCCAGGCAACACCATCACCGTGTACAACGGCGACAAGGTGATTGGCACCGCGAAGGTACAGGCAGACGGCACCTGGTCCCTCGAACCGACCACCCCGCTGCCGGACGGCAAATACACCCTGACGGCGAAAGAGACCGACGGCGTGGGCAACGTCTCCGGCCCGTCCGCGGAATACGTCATCAACGTGGCCACCGTGCCGCCGCAGGCGCCGACGCTGGACACCGTGTATGACGACGTGGCACCGCACGCCGACTACCTGCAGAAG
>NZ_JBYAZJ010000014.1:0-26311 GCF_057444735.1 Enterobacter sp. B79-1 | reverse complement strand
CAGTTCTACTTCCGTACAACTGACGTGACCGGTACCATCGAACTGCCAGAAGGCGTTGAGATGGTAATGCCAGGCGACAACATCAAGATGGTTGTGACTCTGATCCACCCAATCGCGATGGACGACGGTCTGCGTTTCGCAATCCGTGAAGGCGGTCGTACCGTTGGCGCGGGCGTTGTTGCTAAAGTTCTGGGCTAATTAATTATCCCTGAATGAAAAAAGGACGCTTCGGCGTCCTTTTTTGTTTTCTGGCGGTTTGAACCTGTCACAAATTTTCGCATTTTTTGCCTGCTTCCGTCTCGCATCCCGGCGTTTGTGCTATTGTAATCATAACCATTCTCACTTACACTTTGCGCATATTTTGAACGGGAGTTTTTATGTACGTTTGTTTATGTAATGGTGTGAGTGACAAAAAAATACGTCAGGCCGTTCGCCAGTTTCAGCCACAGTCATTCCAGCAGCTTCGCAAGTTTGTTCCGGTGGGAAATCAATGCGGTAAATGCGTTCGCGCAGCGCGTGAGATTATGCAGGACGAATTGATGCAGATCCCGGAATTCAAAGAGATCGCGTAAGCCCGTATCTTTTTTTTGACATCCTTGTAGCCCGATCTACGCTTCAATGAGTGGAAGCGGAGGGACTATATAATGAAAGGTGATGTTAAAATCATAAGTTATCTCAATAAATTATTGGGAAATGAGCTTGTCGCAATCAATCAGTATTTTCTCCATGCAAGAATGTTCAAAAACTGGGGACTGACTCGCCTCAATGATGTCGAATACCATGAGTCCATCGATGAGATGAAGCACGCCGATAAATATATTGAGCGTATTTTATTCCTCGAAGGCATTCCAAACTTGCAGGATCTTGGCAAGCTGGGCATTGGTGAAGATGTTGAGGAGATGCTGCGTTCCGATCTCAGACTGGAGCTCGAAGGCGCAAGAGATCTTCGTGAAGCCATCGCCTATGCTGACAGCGTCCATGATTATGTTAGTCGTGACATGATGATCCAGATCCTCGCCGACGAAGAAGGCCATATTGACTGGCTGGAGACTGAACTGGATCTCATTACCAAAATTGGCCTACAGAATTACCTTCAGTCGCAGATCAAAGTGGAAAGCTAATCAGGTTTTCCCAGCCAACGCATAAACCCGCTGCCGCCAGAAATGGCCCAAAAGGCAGTGGGTTTTTTAATGTCTGTTTATCAGGGTGAACTAAAGATAGGATGAGAAGACACAAAAGTGCCATCAGCGCGGCGACCAACGCCAGCAGCGGTAATACGCACCAGCCATGCCAGGCGCCCAGCGCTGCCAGATATTTAACATCGCCATAGCCCATCCCTTCGCGGCGAAAGATAAACCGATAGCCCCAGTAAATAGCGGCAAAGCCGACATATCCTGCCATCGCACCCACCACCGCACTCGGCAGAAAATCAGGATGGATACAGAGCTGAAAGAGCAAGCCCACCCACAGTAGTGGGCAGAGAAATTTATCGGGGAGCAGGCCGCAGCGGATATCTGCGTATACAAGAAAGGCAGTCAGCGAAAAATAGAACAGCAGAAAGGGGAGGATAGTTAACATGGAAAAGGCCTCAACAGGGTTTGAGCGCATCCTCGTTATAATCGGCCTGTCCGACAATCTACAAAAACCACAATTGCGTAGGGGCTCCAGACAAAGATTCGATAAGGGATACATTGCGTAAAAAGTTGCGAGTCCTTACGCATACCGCGCCTTTAGCGCTTAATTTCTAAACGGCACTTGCGTCTTTCTCTGATTTACGTATAATGCGCGGGCTTGTCGTAATTGACGGCTGGTTCGAACTGAACCGGAGTAACTCATTTTGTTACTCAACAATGCTCCCAATTGGGGAGCTACGTAAGAACGGTTACACTCTCCCATCAATCGTAATGGGTTTGAGGAGTAATCATTTTCGTTTATAAAATAATTGGAGCTCTGGTCTCATGCAGAACCAAAGAATCCGTATCCGCCTTAAAGCGTTTGATCATCGTCTGATCGATCAATCAACCGCGGAAATCGTCGAGACTGCTAAGCGCACTGGTGCGCAAGTCCGCGGTCCGATCCCGCTGCCGACCCGCAAAGAGCGCTTCACCGTTCTGATCTCCCCGCACGTCAACAAAGACGCGCGTGATCAGTACGAAATCCGCACTCACAAGCGTCTGGTTGACATCGTTGAGCCAACTGAGAAAACCGTTGATGCTCTGATGCGTCTGGATCTGGCTGCCGGTGTAGACGTGCAGATCAGCCTGGGTTGATCAGGTCATCGAGCGATTGAGAGGTTGATACAATGATTGGTTTAGTCGGTAAAAAAGTGGGTATGACCCGCATCTTCACAGAAGATGGCGTTTCTATCCCAGTAACCGTAATCGAAGTTGAAGCAAACCGCGTTACTCAGATCAAAGATCTGGCTAACGATGGCTACCGCGCTGTTCAGGTGACCACTGGTGCTAAAAAAGCTAACCGTGTAACCAAACCAGAAGCGGGTCACTTCGCTAAAGCTGGCGTTGAAGCTGGCCGTGGTCTGTGGGAATTCCGTCTTGCTGAAGGCGAAGAGTTCACCGTAGGTCAAGACATTAGCGTTGAGCTGTTTGCTGACGTTAAAAAAGTTGACGTAACCGGTACCTCTAAAGGTAAAGGTTTTGCTGGTACCGTTAAGCGCTGGAACTTCCGTACCCAGGACGCTACTCACGGTAACTCCTTGTCTCACCGCGTTCCGGGTTCTATCGGTCAGAACCAGACTCCGGGCAAAGTGTTCAAAGGCAAGAAAATGGCAGGTCAGCTGGGTAACGAACGTGTAACCGTTCAGAGCCTGGACGTAGTACGTGTTGACGCTGAGCGCAACCTGCTGCTGGTTAAAGGTGCAGTTCCGGGTGCAACCGGTAGCGACCTGATCGTTAAACCAGCTGTGAAGGCGTAAGGGGATAGCAATGGAATTAGTATTGAAAGACGCGCAGAGCGCGCTGACTGTTTCCGAAACTACCTTCGGTCGTGATTTCAACGAAGCGCTGGTTCACCAGGTTGTTGTTGCTTATGCAGCTGGTGCTCGTCAGGGTACTCGTGCTCAGAAGACTCGTGCTGAAGTAACTGGTTCTGGCAAAAAGCCATGGCGTCAGAAAGGTACCGGCCGTGCGCGTTCAGGTTCTATCAAGAGCCCGATCTGGCGTTCAGGTGGCGTGACCTTCGCTGCGCGTCCACAGGACCACAGTCAAAAAGTTAACAAAAAGATGTACCGCGGCGCGCTGAAAAGCATCCTGTCCGAACTGGTACGTCAGGATCGTCTGATCGTTGTCGAATCATTCTCTGTAGAAGCGCCTAAAACTAAGCTGCTGGCACAGAAACTGAAAGACATGGCTCTGGAAGATGTGCTGATCATCACCGGTGAGCTGGACGAGAACCTGTTCCTGGCCGCACGTAACCTGCACAAGGTTGACGTACGCGATGCGACTGGTATCGACCCGGTTAGCCTGATCGCCTTCGACAAAGTCGTAATGACTGCTGATGCTGTTAAGCAAGTTGAGGAGATGCTGGCATGATTCGTGAAGAACGTCTGCTGAAGGTGCTTCGCGCACCGCACGTTTCTGAAAAAGCGTCTACTGCGATGGAAAAAACAAACACCATCGTTCTCAAAGTTGCTAAAGACGCGACCAAAGCAGAAATCAAAGCTGCTGTGCAGAAACTGTTTGAAGTCGAAGTCGAAGTCGTTAACACCCTGGTTGTTAAAGGGAAAGTTAAACGTCACGGACAGCGTATCGGTCGTCGTAGCGACTGGAAAAAAGCTTACGTCACCCTGAAAGAAGGCCAGAATCTGGACTTCGTTGGCGGCGCTGAGTAAGTCGGAGGAGTAATACAATGGCAGTTGTTAAATGTAAACCGACATCTCCGGGTCGTCGCCACGTAGTTAAAGTGGTTAACCCTGAGCTGCACAAGGGCAAACCTTTTGCTCCGTTGCTGGAAAAAAACAGCAAATCCGGTGGTCGTAACAACAATGGCCGTATCACCACTCGTCACATCGGTGGTGGCCACAAGCAGGCTTATCGTATTGTTGACTTCAAACGCAACAAAGACGGTATCCCAGCAGTTGTTGAGCGTCTTGAGTACGATCCGAACCGTTCCGCGAACATCGCGCTGGTTCTGTACAAAGATGGCGAACGCCGTTACATCCTGGCCCCTAAAGGCCTGAAAGCTGGCGACCAGATTCAGTCTGGCGTTGATGCTGCAATCAAAGCAGGTAACACCCTGCCGATGCGCAATATCCCGGTTGGTTCTACCGTTCATAACGTAGAAATGAAACCAGGTAAAGGCGGTCAGCTGGCACGTTCCGCTGGTACTTACGTTCAGATCGTTGCGCGCGACGGTGCTTATGTCACCCTGCGTCTGCGTTCTGGTGAAATGCGTAAAGTCGAAGCAGACTGCCGCGCTACTCTGGGCGAAGTTGGCAATGCTGAGCATATGCTGCGCGTTCTGGGTAAAGCAGGTGCTGCACGCTGGCGTGGTGTTCGTCCTACCGTTCGCGGTACTGCGATGAACCCAGTCGACCACCCACATGGTGGTGGTGAAGGTCGTAACTTTGGTAAGCACCCGGTATCTCCGTGGGGCGTTCAGACCAAAGGTAAGAAGACCCGCAGCAACAAGCGTACTGATAAATTTATCGTACGTCGCCGTAGCAAATAATTTTAGAGGATAAGCCATGCCACGTTCTCTCAAGAAAGGTCCTTTTATTGACCTGCACTTGCTGAAGAAGGTAGAGAAAGCGGTGGAAAGCGGAGACAAGAAGCCCCTGCGCACTTGGTCCCGTCGTTCAACGATCTTTCCTAACATGATCGGTTTGACCATCGCTGTCCATAATGGTCGTCAGCACGTTCCAGTCTTTGTTACCGACGAAATGGTTGGTCACAAACTGGGTGAATTCGCACCGACTCGTACTTATCGCGGCCACGCTGCTGATAAAAAAGCGAAGAAGAAATAAGGTAGGAGGAAGAGATGGAAACTTTAGCTCAACATCGCCATGCTCGTTCTTCTGCACAGAAGGTTCGCCTTGTTGCTGACCTGATTCGCGGTAAGAAAGTGTCGCAGGCCCTGGACATCCTGACCTATACCAACAAGAAAGCTGCGGTATTGGTCAAGAAAGTACTGGAATCTGCCATTGCTAACGCTGAACACAACGATGGCGCTGACATCGACGATCTGAAAGTCGCGAAAATTTTCGTAGATGAAGGCCCAAGCATGAAGCGCATTATGCCGCGTGCGAAAGGTCGTGCAGATCGCATCCTGAAGCGCACCAGCCACATTACTGTGGTTGTGTCCGATCGCTGAGACTCTGGAGACTAGCAATGGGTCAGAAAGTACATCCTAATGGTATTCGCCTGGGTATTGTAAAACCATGGAACTCTACCTGGTTTGCGAACACCAAAGAATTCGCTGACAACCTGGACAGCGATTTTAAAGTACGTCAGTACCTGACTAAGGAACTGGCTAAAGCGTCTGTATCTCGTATCGTTATCGAGCGTCCAGCTAAGAGCATCCGTGTGACTATTCACACTGCTCGTCCTGGCATCGTTATCGGTAAGAAAGGCGAAGACGTAGAAAAACTGCGCAAGGTCGTAGCGGATATCGCTGGCGTTCCTGCACAGATCAATATCGCTGAAGTTCGTAAGCCTGAACTGGACGCTAAATTGGTTGCTGACAGCATCACTTCACAGCTGGAACGTCGCGTGATGTTCCGTCGTGCTATGAAGCGTGCTGTACAGAACGCAATGCGTCTGGGCGCTAAAGGTATCAAAGTTGAAGTTAGCGGCCGTCTGGGCGGCGCGGAAATCGCACGTACCGAATGGTACCGCGAAGGTCGCGTACCGCTGCACACTCTGCGTGCTGACATTGACTACAACACCTCTGAAGCGCACACCACTTACGGTGTAATCGGCGTTAAGGTATGGATCTTCAAAGGTGAGATCCTGGGTGGTATGGCTGCTGTTGAACAACCGGAAAAACCGGCTGCTCAACCTAAAAAGCAGCAGCGTAAAGGCCGTAAATAAGGAGCGTCGCTGATGTTACAACCAAAGCGTACAAAATTCCGTAAAGTGCACAAAGGCCGCAACCGTGGTCTGGCGCAGGGTACGGATGTTAGCTTCGGCACTTTCGGTCTGAAAGCTGTTGGCCGTGGTCGTCTGACTGCACGTCAGATCGAAGCAGCACGTCGTGCAATGACCCGTGCAGTTAAGCGTCAAGGTAAGATCTGGATCCGTGTATTCCCGGACAAACCGATCACCGAGAAGCCACTGGAAGTTCGTATGGGTAAAGGTAAAGGTAACGTGGAGTACTGGGTTGCCTTGATCCAACCGGGCAAAGTCCTTTATGAAATGGACGGTGTTCCGGAAGAGCTGGCCCGTGAAGCCTTCGGCCTGGCAGCAGCGAAACTGCCTATCAAAACCACCTTTGTAACTAAGACGGTGATGTAATGAAAGCAAAAGAGCTGCGTGAAAAAAGCGTTGAAGAGCTGAACGCTGAGCTGCTGAACCTGCTGCGTGAGCAGTTCAACCTGCGTATGCAGGCTGCAAGTGGCCAGCTGCAACAGACTCACCTGCTGAAGCAAGTGCGTCGCAATGTTGCACGCGTTAAGACTTTACTGACTCAGAAGGCGGGTGCGTAATGACCGATAAAATCCGTACTCTGCAAGGTCGTGTTGTTAGCGACAAAATGGAGAAATCCATTGTTGTAGCTATCGAACGTATTGTGAAACACCCGATCTACGGTAAATTCATCAAACGTACGACCAAACTGCACGTACATGACGAGAACAACGAATGTGGTATCGGCGACAAGGTTGAAATCCGTGAATGCCGTCCACTGTCCAAGACTAAGTCCTGGACGCTGGTTCGCGTTGTAGAGAAAGCGGTTCTGTAATACAGTACGCATTCTCAATACGAATAAACGGCTCAGCGATGAGCCGTTTATTTTTTCTACCCATATTGTAGAAGCGGTGTTATAATGCCGCGCCCTCGATATGGGGCTTTTTAACGGCTCTGATTTTAGAGTCTCAGGTAGTAGTTGACATTAGCGGAGCACTGAAATGATCCAAGAACAGACTATGCTGAACGTCGCCGACAACTCCGGTGCACGTCGCGTAATGTGTATCAAGGTTCTGGGTGGCTCGCACCGTCGCTACGCAGGCGTAGGCGACATCATCAAGATCACCATCAAGGAAGCAATTCCACGTGGTAAGGTCAAAAAAGGTGATGTGCTGAAAGCGGTAGTGGTGCGCACCAGGAAGGGTGTTCGTCGCCCTGACGGTTCTGTCATTCGCTTCGATGGTAATGCATGCGTTATTTTAAACAATAACAGCGAGCAGCCTATCGGCACGCGTATCTTTGGGCCGGTAACTCGTGAACTTCGTACTGAAAAGTTCATGAAAATTATCTCTCTGGCACCAGAAGTACTCTAAGGAGCGAATCATGGCAGCGAAAATCCGTCGTGATGACGAAGTTATCGTGTTAACCGGTAAAGATAAAGGTAAACGCGGTAAAGTAAAAAATGTTCTGTCTTCCGGCAAACTTGTCGTTGAAGGTATCAACCTGGTTAAGAAACATCAGAAGCCGGTTCCGGCCCTGAACCAACCAGGTGGCATCGTTGAAAAAGAAGCTGCTATTCAGGTTTCTAACGTTGCAATCTTCAATGCGGCTACCGGCAAGGCTGACCGTGTAGGCTTTAGATTCGAAGACGGCAAAAAAGTCCGTTTCTTCAAGTCTAACAGCGAAACTATCAAGTAATTTGGAGTAGTACGATGGCGAAACTGCATGATTACTACAAAGACGAAGTAGTTAACAAACTCATGACTGAGTTTAACTACAATTCTGTCATGCAAGTCCCTCGGGTCGAGAAGATCACCCTGAACATGGGTGTTGGTGAAGCGATCGCTGACAAGAAACTGCTGGATAACGCAGCAGCTGACCTGACAGCAATCTCCGGTCAAAAACCGCTGATCACCAAAGCACGCAAATCTGTTGCAGGCTTCAAAATCCGTCAGGGCTATCCGATCGGCTGTAAAGTAACTCTGCGTGGCGAACGCATGTGGGAGTTCTTTGAGCGCCTGATCACTATTGCTGTTCCACGTATCCGTGACTTCCGTGGCTTGTCCGCTAAGTCTTTCGACGGTCGTGGTAACTACAGCATGGGTGTCCGTGAGCAGATCATCTTCCCAGAAATCGACTACGATAAAGTCGACCGCGTGCGTGGTTTGGATATTACCATTACCACTACTGCGAAATCTGACGAAGAAGGCCGTGCTCTGCTGGCTGCCTTTGACTTCCCGTTCCGCAAGTAAGGTAGGGTTACTGAATGGCTAAGCAATCAATGAAAGCACGCGAAGTAAAGCGCGTAGCTTTAGCTGATAAATTCTTCGCTAAACGCGCTGAACTGAAAGCGATCATTTCTGATGTGAACGCTTCCGACGAAGATCGTTGGAATGCGGTTCTCAAGCTGCAGTCTCTGCCGCGTGATTCCAGCCCGTCTCGTCAGCGTAACCGCTGTCGTCAAACAGGTCGTCCACATGGTTATGTGGGCAAGTTTGGGTTGAGCCGTATCAAACTGCGTGAAGCCGCCATGCGCGGTGAAGTACCAGGCTTGAAAAAGGCTAGCTGGTAATTACCAATTGAATCACGGGAGTAAAGACAGATGAGCATGCAAGATCCGATCGCGGATATGCTGACCCGTATCCGTAACGGTCAGGCCGCGAACAAAGTTGCGGTCACCATGCCTTCCGCCAAGCTGAAAGTGGCAATTGCCAACGTGCTGAAGGAAGAAGGTTTTATCGAAGATTTTAAAGTTGAAGGCGACACCAAGCCGGAACTGGAACTTACTCTCAAGTATTTCCAGGGTAAAGCTGTTGTAGAAAGCATTCAGCGTGTCAGCCGCCCAGGTCTGCGCATCTATAAGAAAAAAGATGAGCTGCCGAAAGTTATGGCTGGCCTTGGTATCGCAGTTGTTTCTACCTCAAAAGGTGTTATGACTGATCGTGCAGCGCGCCAGGCTGGTCTTGGTGGCGAAATTATCTGCTACGTAGCCTAATCGGAGGAAAGAATGTCTCGTGTTGCTAAAGCACCGGTCGTTATTCCTGCCGGCGTTGATGTAAAAATCGACGGTCAGGTTATTACGATCAAAGGTAAAAACGGCGAGCTGACTCGTACCCTCAACAAAGCTGTTGAAGTTAAACATGCAGATAACGCTCTGACCTTCGGTCCACGTGATGGTTTCGTGGATGGATGGGCTCAGGCTGGTACCGCGCGTGCCCTGCTGAACTCAATGGTTGTTGGTGTTACCGAAGGCTTCACTAAAAAGCTTCAGCTGGTTGGTGTAGGTTATCGTGCAGCTATCAAAGGGAATGCAGTAGGCCTGTCTCTGGGCTTCTCACACCCTGTTGAGCATCCGCTGCCGGCCGGTATCACTGCAGAATGTCCGACTCAAACTGAAATCGTGCTGAAAGGCGCTGATAAACAGCTGATCGGTCAGGTTGCAGCAGATCTGCGCGCCTACCGTCGTCCTGAGCCTTATAAAGGTAAGGGTGTTCGTTACGCCGACGAAGTCGTGCGTACCAAAGAGGCTAAGAAGAAGTAAGGTAACACTATGGATAAGAAATCTGCTCGTATCCGTCGTGCGACCCGCGCACGCCGCAAGCTCAAAGAGCTGGGTGCAACTCGCCTGGTGGTACATCGTACCCCGCGTCATATTTACGCACAGGTAATTGCACCGAACGGTTCTGAAGTTCTGGTAGCTGCTTCTACTGTAGAAAAAGCTATCTCAGAACAATTGAAGTACACCGGTAACAAAGACGCCGCTGCAGCTGTAGGTAAAGCTGTTGCTGAACGCGCTCTGGAAAAAGGCATCAGCAATGTTTCCTTTGACCGTTCCGGGTTCCAATATCATGGTCGTGTCCAGGCACTGGCAGATGCTGCCCGTGAAGCTGGCCTTCAGTTCTAAGGTAGAGGTGTAAGATGGCTCACATCGAAAAACAGGCTGGCGAACTGCAGGAAAAGCTGATCGCGGTTAACCGCGTATCTAAAACCGTAAAAGGTGGTCGTATTTTCTCCTTCACAGCTCTGACTGTAGTTGGTGATGGTAACGGTCGCGTTGGTTTTGGTTACGGTAAAGCGCGTGAAGTTCCAGCAGCGATCCAGAAAGCGATGGAAAAAGCCCGTCGCAATATGATTAACGTCGCGCTGAACAACGGCACCCTGCAACACCCAGTTAAAGGTGTTCACACGGGTTCTCGTGTATTCATGCAGCCAGCTTCAGAAGGTACCGGTATCATCGCCGGTGGTGCAATGCGCGCCGTTCTGGAAGTTGCTGGAGTTCATAACGTTCTGGCTAAAGCATATGGTTCCACCAACCCGATCAACGTGGTTCGTGCAACTATTGATGGCCTGGAAAATATGAATTCTCCAGAAATGGTCGCTGCCAAGCGTGGTAAATCCGTTGAAGAAATTCTGGGGTAATTGACCATGGCAAAGACTATTAAAATCACTCAAACCCGCAGTGCAATCGGTCGTCTGCCGAAACACAAGGCAACGCTGCTTGGCCTGGGTCTGCGTCGTATTGGTCATACCGTTGAGCGCGAGGATACTCCTGCTGTTCGTGGTATGGTCAACGCGGTTTACTTCATGGTTAAAGTTGAGGAGTAAGAGATGCGTTTAAATACTCTGTCTCCGGCCGAAGGCTCTAAAAAGGCGGGTAAACGCCTGGGTCGTGGTATCGGTTCTGGCCTCGGCAAAACCGGTGGTCGTGGTCACAAAGGTCAGAACTCTCGTTCTGGCGGTGGCGTACGTCGCGGTTTCGAGGGTGGCCAGATGCCACTGTACCGTCGTCTGCCGAAGTTCGGCTTCACCTCTCGCAAAGCAGCGATCACAGCGGAAATCCGTCTGTCTGACCTGGCGAAAGTTGAAGGCGGCGTTGTAGACCTGAACACGCTGAAAGCAGCAAACATTATCGGTATCCAGATCGAGTTCGCGAAAGTGATCCTGGCTGGTGAAGTTTCTACTCCGGTAACTGTTCGTGGCCTGCGTGTTACTAAAGGTGCTCGTGCTGCTATCGAAGCTGCTGGCGGTAAAATTGAGGAATAAGTAGCAGATGGCTAAGCAACCGGGATTAGATTTTCAAAGTGCCAAAGGTGGATTTGGCGAGCTGAAACGCAGACTGCTGTTTGTTATCGGCGCGCTGATTGTGTTCCGTATTGGCTCTTTTATTCCGATCCCTGGTATCGATGCCGCTGTACTTGCCAAACTGCTTGAGCAACAGCGAGGCACCATCATTGAAATGTTCAACATGTTCTCTGGTGGTGCTCTCAGCCGTGCTTCTATCTTTGCACTGGGTATTATGCCGTACATTTCGGCATCAATTATTATCCAACTGCTGACGGTCGTTCATCCGGCCCTGGCAGAGCTGAAGAAAGAAGGGGAGTCTGGACGTCGTAAGATTAGCCAGTACACCCGTTACGGCACTCTGGTGCTGGCAATATTCCAGTCGATCGGTATTGCTACCGGTCTTCCGAATATGCCTGGTATGCAGGGCCTGGTGTTAAACCCGGGCTTTGCATTCTATTTCACCGCTGTTGTAAGTCTGGTCACAGGGACGATGTTCCTGATGTGGCTCGGCGAACAGATTACTGAGCGTGGTATCGGCAACGGTATCTCAATCATCATCTTCGCCGGTATTGTTGCGGGTCTCCCGCCAGCCATCGCCCATACTATCGAGCAAGCGCGTCAAGGCGACCTGCACTTCCTCCTGTTGCTGTTGGTTGCAGTATTAGTATTTGCAGTGACGTTCTTTGTTGTCTTCGTTGAACGTGGTCAACGCCGCATTGTGGTGAACTACGCTAAACGTCAGCAGGGTCGTCGTGTCTATGCTGCACAGAGCACACATTTACCGCTGAAAGTGAATATGGCGGGGGTTATCCCGGCTATCTTCGCTTCCAGTATTATTCTGTTCCCGGCAACCATCGCGTCATGGTTCGGGGGCGGTACTGGTTGGAACTGGCTGACAACAATTTCGCTGTATTTGCAGCCTGGGCAACCACTTTATGTGTTACTCTATGCGTCTGCGATCATCTTCTTCTGTTTCTTCTACACGGCGTTGGTTTTCAACCCGCGTGAAACAGCAGATAACCTGAAGAAGTCCGGTGCATTTGTACCAGGAATTCGTCCGGGAGAGCAAACGGCGAAGTATATCGATAAAGTAATGACTCGCCTGACTTTGGTTGGTGCGCTTTATATTACTTTTATCTGCCTGATCCCGGAGTTCATGCGTGATGCAATGAAAGTACCGTTCTACTTCGGTGGGACCTCACTGCTTATCGTTGTTGTCGTGATTATGGACTTTATGGCTCAAGTGCAAACTCTGATGATGTCCAGTCAGTATGAGTCTGCATTGAAGAAGGCGAACCTGAAAGGCTACGGCCGCTAAATGGTCGCCTGAGAAGTTACGGAGAGTAAAAATGAAAGTTCGTGCTTCCGTCAAGAAATTATGCCGTAACTGCAAAATCGTTAAGCGTGATGGTGTCATCCGTGTGATTTGCAGTGCCGAGCCGAAGCATAAACAGCGCCAAGGCTGATTATTTCGCATATTTTTCTTGCAAAGTTGGGTTGAGCTGGCTAGATTAGCCAGCCAATCTTTTGTATGTCTGTACGTTTCCATTTGAGTATCCTGAAAACGGGCTTTTCAGCATGGTGCGTACATATTAAATAGTAGGAGTGCATAGTGGCCCGTATAGCAGGCATTAACATTCCTGATCAGAAACATGCTGTGATCGCATTAACTTCGATCTACGGCGTCGGCAAGACCCGTTCTAAAGCCATTCTGGCTGCAGCGGGTATCGCTGAAGATGTTAAGATCAGTGAGCTGTCTGAAGAACAAATCGACACGCTGCGTGACGAAGTTGCCAAATTTGTCGTTGAAGGTGATCTGCGCCGTGAAATCAGCATGAGCATCAAGCGCCTGATGGATCTTGGTTGCTATCGCGGTTTGCGTCATCGTCGTGGTCTGCCAGTGCGCGGTCAGCGTACTAAGACCAACGCACGTACCCGTAAGGGTCCGCGCAAACCGATCAAGAAATAATCGGGGTGATTGAATAATGGCAAAGGCACCAGTTCGTGCACGTAAACGTGTAAGAAAACAAGTCTCTGACGGCGTGGCTCATATCCATGCTTCTTTCAACAACACCATCGTTACTATTACTGATCGTCAGGGTAACGCATTGGGTTGGGCAACAGCCGGTGGTTCCGGTTTCCGTGGTTCTCGCAAATCCACTCCGTTCGCAGCTCAGGTTGCAGCAGAGCGTTGCGCTGAAGCCGTAAAAGAATACGGCATCAAGAATCTGGAAGTTATGGTTAAAGGTCCGGGTCCGGGTCGTGAATCTACTGTTCGCGCTCTGAACGCCGCTGGTTTCCGCATCACTAATATTACTGATGTGACTCCGATCCCTCATAACGGTTGTCGTCCGCCGAAAAAACGTCGCGTATAACGCTCCGTTTTTTAGGTTAGTTGGAGATAGAAAATGGCAAGATATTTGGGTCCTAAGCTCAAGCTGAGCCGTCGTGAGGGCACCGACTTATTCCTTAAGTCTGGCGTTCGCGCGATCGATACCAAGTGTAAAATTGAACAAGCTCCTGGCCAGCACGGTGCGCGTAAACCGCGTCTGTCTGACTATGGTGTGCAGTTGCGTGAAAAGCAAAAAGTTCGCCGTACCTACGGTGTGCTGGAGCGTCAGTTCCGTAACTACTATAAAGAAGCAGCACGTCTGAAAGGCAACACAGGTGAAAACCTGCTGGCTCTGCTGGAAGGTCGTCTGGACAACGTTGTATACCGTATGGGCTTCGGCGCTACTCGTGCTGAATCACGTCAGCTGGTTAGCCACAAAGCAATCATGGTAAACGGTCGTGTTGTTAACATCGCTTCTTATCAGGTTAAAGCGAATGACGTTGTTAGCATTCGTGAGAAAGCGAAAAAGCAATCTCGCGTGAAGGCCGCTCTGGAGCTGGCTGAGCAGCGTGAAAAGCCAACCTGGCTGGAAGTTGATGCTGGCAAGATGGAAGGTACGTTCAAGCGTCAGCCAGAACGTTCTGATCTGTCTGCGGACATTAACGAACACCTGATCGTCGAGCTTTACTCCAAGTAAAGCTTAGTACCAAAGAGAGGACACAATGCAGGGTTCTGTGACAGAGTTTCTAAAACCGCGCCTGGTAGATATCGAGCAAGTGAGTTCGACGCACGCCAAGGTGACCCTTGAGCCTTTAGAGCGTGGCTTTGGCCATACTCTGGGTAACGCACTGCGCCGTATTCTGCTCTCATCGATGCCGGGTTGCGCGGTGACCGAGGTTGAGATTGATGGTGTACTTCATGAGTACAGCACCAAAGAAGGCGTTCAGGAAGATATCCTTGAAATCCTGCTCAACCTGAAAGGGCTGGCGGTGAGAGTTCAGGGTAAAGATGAAGTTATTCTTACTCTGAATAAATCTGGCATTGGCCCTGTGACTGCAGCCGACATCACCCACGACGGTGATGTTGAAATCGTCAAGCCGCAGCACGTGATCTGCCACCTGACCGATGAGAACGCAGCTATTAGCATGCGTATCAAAGTTCAGCGCGGTCGTGGTTATGTGCCGGCTTCTGCCCGAATTCATTCGGAAGAAGATGAGCGCCCAATCGGCCGTCTGCTGGTCGACGCATGCTACAGCCCTGTAGAGCGTATTGCCTACAATGTTGAAGCAGCGCGTGTAGAACAGCGTACCGACCTGGACAAGCTGGTCATCGAAATGGAAACCAACGGCACAATCGATCCTGAAGAGGCGATTCGTCGTGCGGCAACCATCCTGGCAGAACAACTGGAAGCTTTCGTTGACTTACGTGATGTACGTCAGCCGGAAGTGAAAGAAGAGAAACCAGAATTCGATCCGATCCTGCTGCGCCCTGTTGACGATCTGGAATTGACTGTCCGCTCTGCTAACTGCCTTAAGGCAGAAGCTATCCACTATATCGGTGATCTGGTACAGCGTACCGAGGTTGAGTTGCTGAAAACGCCGAACCTGGGTAAAAAATCTCTTACTGAGATTAAAGACGTGCTGGCTTCACGTGGTCTGTCTCTGGGCATGCGCCTGGAAAATTGGCCACCGGCAAGCATTGCTGACGAGTAACCGGATCACAGGTTAAGGTTTTACTGAGAAGGATAAGGTCATGCGCCATCGTAAGAGTGGTCGTCAACTGAACCGCAACAGCAGCCATCGCCAGGCTATGTTCCGCAACATGGCAGGTTCACTGGTTCGTCATGAGATCATCAAGACGACCCTGCCTAAAGCGAAAGAGCTGCGTCGCGTAGTTGAGCCGCTGATTACTCTTGCCAAGACTGACAGCGTTGCTAATCGTCGTCTGGCATTCGCCCGTACTCGTGATAACGAGATCGTGGCAAAACTGTTTAACGAACTGGGCCCGCGTTTCGCGAGCCGTGCCGGTGGTTACACTCGTATTCTGAAGTGTGGCTTCCGTGCAGGCGACAACGCGCCGATGGCTTACATCGAGCTGGTTGATCGTTCAGAGAAAGCAGAAGCTGCTGCAGAGTAATCTGTAGTAACGTAAAAAAACCCGCTCCGGCGGGTTTTTTTATATCCTCAGTATCACCACCTCTCTACACTATCTGTATCTTTTCTGTTCATCCGCGGAGGTCATCATGTGGTTACTCGATGAATGGGCAGAACGCCATATCAGCGATGCCCAACGCAAAGGTGAATTCGATAATCTTCCAGGAAGCGGCGAACCGCTCGTGTTGGAGGATGATTCGCACATTGCACCTGAATTACGTGCGGGATACCGCTTACTTAAAAATGCGGGCTGTTTGCCTCCGGAACTTGAACAGCGAAGAGAGGCAATTGAACTTGTTGATCTACTTAAAAGTGTTCGCAAAGATGACCCACAACATATTGAGCTCAGCCGCCGACTGACGCTGATTGAGCTTAAACTCCGCCAGGCTGGTGTGAGCACTGACTTTTTACGCGGTGAATATTGTGAAAGGTTAATGCAGAGAATCGATGAGGAATAACTATGTATCGTATTGGTGAACTTGCAAAGCTCGCTAACGTAACGCCAGATACCATCCGTTACTACGAGAAACAGCAAATGATAGATCATGAGGTGAGAACGGAAGGTGGATTCCGTCTTTATACCGACAACGATCTCCAGCGTCTTCGGTTTATCCGCTATGCACGGCAGCTTGGTTTCACGCTTGAGTCGATCCGCGAGTTACTGTCGATCCGCATCGATCCGGCGCACCACACTTGCCAGGAATCAAAAAGCATCGTCCAGGCCCGACTGGATGAAGTTGAGGCCCGAATTCAGGAATTGCAGACAATGCAGCGTTCCCTGCAAAGATTGAATGACGCATGCTGTGGCACTGCGCACAGCAGCATTTATTGCTCTATTCTTGAAGCCTTGGAACAGGGTGCCAGTGGCGAAACGGAAACGCAGGGATGTTGATTTTCCCTCAGCCCGGGCCTACACTCGCGTCAACATAAACCATGCTCAGGAGAAATTATGAGCCGCTATCAGCATACGAAGGGACAAATTAAGGATAACGCCATTGAGGCATTACTTCACGACCCGCTTTTCAGACAGCGCGTTGAGAAGAATAAAAAAGGGAAAGGGAGTTATCTTCGTAAAGGGAAACATGGGAATCGGGGTAACTGGGAGGCCAGTGGCAAAAAAGCGAATCGCTTATTTACCACTGGCCTTCCTGCTTTTAGTGTTCTGTCAGGAGCGGTTATTCTGCTCTTTTAACAGATCGCGAATTTCAGTCAGTAAAACTTCTTCTTTAGAAGGGGCTGGCGGTGCTGCTGCCGGTTCTTCTTTTTTACGGTTAAGCTTGTTGATGAGCTTGATAGCCATAAAAATCGCAAACGCCACGATCACGAAATCAAAAATATTCTGAATAAATACGCCATAGTGCATAACGACTGCCGGGATATCTCCCTGTGCATCTCTGAGCGTGACGGCGAACTGTTTGAAGTCAATGCCCCCAATTAATAGCCCCAACGGCGGCATAATAATGTCGGCAACCAGTGATGAAACGATCTTACCGAACGCAGCACCAATAATGACACCCACAGCTAAATCTACTACATTCCCGCGCATCGCAAATTCGCGAAATTCTTTCATGAAACTCATTATGTTCTCCTTGTGCCAGCTGACGACTATAAGTTTAACAAATGATTAGCTAATTGCCATCGAGGATAAATAAAGGTTATGAAAAATAAAAGTCTTAGAAATTTAAAGGTTAATAACCAGGTGCTCTAACCCGAGCACCTGAATCATTACAGGAAGAATGGACTTGGCTGGAATAAGCGTTCGACGTCTGTAATAAACTTTTTATCGGTAAGGAACATAATAACGTGGTCCCCTTGCTCGATGCGTAAATTATCATTGGCGATCATGACATCGTTCCCGCGCACCACAGCCCCAATGATTGTGCCCGGGGGTAATTTGATTTCATCAATTGAACGACCCACAACGCGTGATGTGGTTTCATCACCGTGCGCCACGGCCTCAATGGCTTCAGCAACACCGCGACGAAGTGAAGAAACACCGACGATATCCGCTTTACGAACATGACTTAGCAGGGCTGAAATTGTCGCTTGCTGTGGCGAAATGGCGATATCAATGACGCTTCCCTGAACGAGGTCAACATAGGCGCGGCGCTGGATAAGTACCATCACCTTTTTTGCTCCCATTCGTTTGGCGAGCATCGCAGACATAATATTCGCTTCGTCGTCGTTGGTGACGGCAATAAACAGATCAACTTGATCGATATGCTCTTCGGCCAGCAATTCTTGATCGGACGCATCACCATAAAATACGATCGTATTCTGCAGCTTTTCAGCGAGTTCAGAAGCGCGCTGTTGATCGCGTTCGATCAACTTCACGCTATAGTCTTTTTCCAGTCGTCTCGCCAGACCTGCGCCAATATTCCCACCGCCGACCAGCATGATGCGTTTATAAGGCTTTTCAAGACGCTGAAGCTCGCTCATCACCGCACGGATATGCTGAGATGCGGCAATAAAGAAAACCTCATCACCGGCTTCAACAATCGTTGAGCCTTGCGGCCGTATAGGCCTGTCGTGGCGGAAAATGGCAGCGACGCGAGTATCGATATGTGGCATGTGCTCACGCATCGTAGACAAGGCATTACCAATGAGTGGCCCGCCGTAATAGGCTTTCACCACTGCCAGGCTTACTTTACCTTCCGCAAAATTCACAACCTGCAAAGCGCCCGGATATTCAATCAGGCGATAGATATTGTCGATAACGAGTTGTTCTGGCGCGATCAGGTGATCAATCGGTACCGCTTCAGAATTAAACAGTTTTTCTGCATCTCGAACATAGTCCGGAGAACGGATACGGGCAATTCTGTTCGGGGTGTTGAAAAGCGAGTAGGCAACCTGGCATGCCACCATATTGGTTTCATCAGAGCTGGTGACGGCAACCAGCATATCGGCATCGTCAGCGCCTGCCTCACGCAGAACGCGAGGATGTGAACCATGACCCTGCACGACGCGAAGGTCAAACTTGTCCTGCAAAACGCGCAGACGATCGCCATTGGTATCAACAATCGTGATGTCATTGTTTTCGCCAACAAGATTTTCAGCTAACGTTCCGCCAACCTGTCCTGCACCCAGAATGATAATTTTCATAGCTCGTGACCTGTTCTCAACATCACTCTTTGATTAGCTTAGCGTAAAAGAAACCATCGCCCTCTTCGGCGCCAGGGAGATTCTGCTGGCCAGGTCGTTCCGGCGTGCCGGTATCGCGTAATGTTGCATCAGGGGTACGCTTAAGGAAGGCCGCAATTTGCTGGCTGTTTTCTTCCGGAAGTACGGAGCAGGTTGCATAGACCAGCGTTCCGCCTGGTTTAAGATGTGGCCAGATAGCATCGAGAATGTCGGATTGCAGTTGGGCCAGCTCCGTAATATCGCGATCGCGGCGTAGCCATTTAATGTCTGGATGACGACGAATCACGCCCGTCGCCGAGCAGGGAGCATCCAGTAAAATGCGATCAAACTGCGATTCGCCACACCATTCTGCAGGTTTACGTCCGTCGCCTTGCTTGACCTGAGCCTTCATTCCAAGACGCTTCAGGTTATCGTAGACGCGAGAAAGACGCTGTTCATCAACATCAACTGCCATTACGCTCGCCTGGGGAGCAACTTCCAGAATATGTGTCGTTTTACCGCCAGGGGCTGCGCAGAGATCGAGGATCTGCTCACCATTTTGTGGCTCAAGCCAGGTCATACACCCCTGAGCTGAAGCATCCTGGACGGTGACCCAGCCATCTTCAAACCCGGGAAGCACGTGTACAGGTGCCGGAGAGGCTAAACGTACGGCATCCGGGTAGGCTTCATGTGTGAACCCATTCATTCCGGCTTCTTCCAGCATAGCCAGCCATGCATCCCGAGTATGGTGATTACGGTTGACGCGTAACCACATCGGCGGGCGCTGGTTATTGGCGTCAGCAATATCCTGCCACTGCTGTGGCCAGGCTTTTCTCAGGCGCTTCAACAGCCATTCCGGGTGCAGAAAACGTGCTTCGCTGTGGGAAAATTCAGCCAGAAGCTCCTCCTGCTGTCGCTGGAATTGACGTAGTACGCCGTTGATCAAACCCTTAAGTTGAGGGCGTTTAACCGCAACGGCACCTTCCACCGTTTCAGCCAGCGCGGCATGAGGAGGAATGCGTGTATGAAGTAGCTGGTAGAAGCCCACCATGATCAAATAATGAATGGTGCGTTGCTTGCCGGTCATAGGGCGTGACATCAGCTTACTAATTAACCACTCAAGCTGAGAAAGGGTGCGTAGAACGCCAAAGCACAGCTCCTGAAGCAGCGCTTTGTCTTTATCGGACACTTTCTGCTGCAGTGAGGGCAGGACATTACTGAGTGACTGCCCCTGTTCGACAACTTGCTCAACGGCCTGTGCCGCCATACTGCGTAGATTTTGTTTTTTCATAGCCGTAAAAATAAAAATGCCCGGAAACACCGGGCCTTAAAAATGAAAGAGGTCAGGCAAGACGGTTGCCAGGAATAAACCATTCGCGACGGGAATTTAACAAGTCCTGAGCGCTCATTGCTTTCTTACCCGCAGGTTGCAGAGACTCAAGATTTAGAATGCCTTTCGCGGTTGCGACCTGAATACCTTGCTTGCTGACTTCAATAATCGTGCCGGGTTCTTCAGAGGTATCACCATCAATAACCGAGGCTTTCCAGACTTTCACCGGCTGATCGTCAATCATCATCCAGCTCATTGGCCATGGATTAAAAGCGCGGATGCAGCGTTCAAGCTGAGCGGCAGACAGTGACCAGTCGAGCTGAGCTTCTTCTTTGCTGAGTTTCTCGGCATAGGTTACCAGCGCTTCGTCCTGAACTTCAGGTGTCGCCGTATTATCAGCAAGCTGTTGCAGCGTCTCAATGAGACCCTGCGGGCCCAAATCTGCCAGCTTGTCGTAAAGTGTGGCACTGGTATCTTCGTTAGTAATTGGACAGGCCAGCTTAAACAGCATGTCACCGGTGTCTAAACCTACGTCCATCTTCATGATGGTGACGCCAGTTTCAGCATCGCCAGCCCACAGAGAGCGTTGAATAGGTGCCGCCCCGCGCCAGCGTGGAAGAAGAGAACCATGCACGTTGACACAGCCCAGGCGTGGCATATCCAGCACGGCTTTTGGCAAGATTAAACCGTAAGCCACTACCACCATGACATCTGCGTTCAGGTCTGCCACTAACTGCTGATTTTCCTGAGGGCGCAAGGATGCGGGCTGGAAAATAGGTAATCCATGTTCTTCGCCCAGCACTTTAACCGGGCTCGGCATGAGCTTTTTCCCACGGCCAGCCGGACGGTCCGGTTGGGTAAAGACGCCAACAACCTTGTGACCAGAAGATAACAGCGCGTCGAGATGACGCGCTGCAAAATCAGGGGTACCCGCGAAGATAATACGTAGTGTTTTAGACACGTTGATCCTTGTATCCGGGGGGATCTTAGGCGCGAGAACGCAAGCGATCCAGTTTCTCTACTTTCTGACGAATACGCTGCTGCTTGAGTGGCGAGAGGTAATCGATAAACAGTTTACCGACCAGGTGATCCATCTCATGCTGAATACAAATAGCCAGCAGGTCGTCTGCTTCCAGCTCGAACGGATTACCGTCACGATCCAGAGCGCGAATCTTCACTTTTTCTGCACGCGGTACTAAAGCACGCTGTTCCGGAATGGAGAGGCAGCCTTCTTCAATACCTGTTTCACCGCTCTTTTCAAGCAGTTCCGGGTTGATCAGCACCAGGCGGCCATCGCGATTCTCAGAGACATCAATCACGATAATACGCTTGTGAATGTCTACCTGAGTCGCCGCCAGGCCAATACCTTCTTCGGCGTACATGGTATCGAACATATCATCGACGATACGCTGAATTTCTGCATTCACTTCTTTAACCGGTTCAGCGACGATGCGAAGGCGCTCGTCCGGAATATGTAACACTTGCAAAACTGCCATAAATTTCCAGAGTCGTGTTCAGGAGTTGATAAGAATACTACCTCTATTCTAGACAAATCCCTCATCGATTGACAGCATCAGTGACCAATCGCAATGATTGCGGAGGCTGCTTGTGGCAGGGGAAAGGATGACATCGACAGAGATATGGTTACGGTTAATTCACATAGGTTCTCTATGTGGTGATGCAATGCTGGAAGTCGCATCACAGCTCAGTAAACAGACAACGATTGATGGCGTGACGCTTCGAGAAGCCGGATTGTCAGCAACGCAGGCTGGGCGATTTCTTGCTCTCAGTGAAGGTGAGCTTGAGCGTAGCCTGGTGTGGCTGGAACAGCCGGGGAACTATCTCTTAACTGCCGACCATCCCCTTTATCCTCCTTTGCTTCGCACTTTTCCTGATTATCCCGGGGCATTATTCGTGACGGGGAACCTTGAGGCCCTTAATGCCGTTCAACTTGCTGTTGTCGGAAGTCGCGCGCCCTCCTGGTATGGTGAGCGATGGGGAAGGATCCTGAGTGAACAGCTCTCACAATGCGGTTTCACGATTACCAGCGGCCTGGCCTGTGGCATTGACGGCGTGGCCCACAACGCTGCATTGTCAGTACAAGGCACAAGCGTGGCGGTGTTGGGTAATGGACTCTTTAGCATCTATCCCCGTCGCCATCAGACCCTGGCCAGGCGGCTTATTCATTCGGAGGGGGCGCTCGTGTCTGAATTCTCACTTTCTACGCCCCCCAGACCGGCTAATTTCCCTCGACGTAACAGAATTATTAGTGGGTTAAGTCAGGGCGTGCTGGTCGTTGAGGCTGCTTTGCGAAGCGGTTCGTTGGTTACGGCAAGATGTGCGCTTGAACAGGGGCGAGAGGTCTTTGCTTTACCCGGTCCGATAGGAAATCCAGGATGTGAGGGGCCACACTGGCTAATAAAGCAAGGCGCAACGCCTGTGACTTGCATAGAGGATATCCTGGAAAATTTACGGTATGGCTTGCACTGGTTAACAGATGAACCTAAAAAGCAACATTATTCGTCAGATCAGGAGAAGGTGGCATTGCCATTTCCCAAGCTCCTGGCTAACGTAGGAGATGAGGTAACACCTGTTGACGTTGTCGCTGAACGTGCCGGCCAACCTGTGCCAGTAACGGTAGCACAGCTACTTGAACTGGAGTTAGCAGGGTGGATCGCAGCTGTACCCGGCGGCTATGTCCGATTAAGGAGGGCATGCCATGTTCGACGTACTGATGTATTTGTTTGAGACTTACATCCACAACGAAGCAGAAATGCGCGTGGATCAGGACAAATTGACACGGGATCTTACCGAAGCAGGATTTGAGCGGGAAGATATTTACAATGCGTTGATGTGGTTGGATAAACTGGCTGATTATCAGGACGGCCTCGCCGAACCGATGCAGCTTGCTTCCGATCCCTTATCTGTACGCATTTACACAGCTGAAGAGTGTGAAAGGCTCGATGCCAGCTGCCGGGGATTCATCTTATTCCTTGAGCAGATTCAGGTGCTAAACCTCGAAACGCGAGAAATGGTGATAGAGCGCGTCATGGCGCTGGATACGGCAGAATTCGAACTGGAAGACCTCAAGTGGGTGATCCTGATGGTTCTGTTCAATATCCCAGGCTGTGAAAATGCCTATCAGCAAATGGAAGAATTACTCTTTGAAGTGAATGAAGGTATGCTGCACTAATTCAATGTGCGGGACCAAGAGTTGTTATGGCCAAATCAGCACTATTCACGGTGCATAAAAACGAGCCCTGCCCGCAGTGCGGGGCTGAGCTCGTCATTCGGTCCGGGAAACACGGCCCGTTTCTCGGTTGTTCACAGTATCCGGAATGTGATTATGTCCGTCCCCTGAAGAGCCAGGCGGATGGACATATCGTGAAAATTCTGGAGGGTCAGCATTGCCCACTCTGCGGTGGCGAACTAGCTCTGCGGCAGGGACGTTTCGGCATGTTTATTGGATGTAGCCGCTACCCCGAATGTGAGCATACGGAACAAATTGATAAGCCAGATGAAACGGCGATTGCGTGTCCTCAGTGTCAGCGCGGTCAACTGGTACAACGCCGCTCCCGTTATGGTAAGAACTTCCATTCGTGCGATCGCTACCCTGAATGCCAGTTCGTTATCAATTTTAAACCAGTAGCGGGAACCTGCCCTCATTGCAATTATCCGCTACTTATAGAAAAGAAAACCGCGCAAGGCATGAAACGCTTCTGCGCCAGTAAACAATGTGGAAAGCCGGTTTCGGCGGATCAAAACAGTGAATAATAACCTGCCATCAGGCTCCATTGCCCATGCCGTGGACGTACTGAAAAATGAAGAAGTCATCGCCTATCCAACAGAAGCTGTTTTTGGGGTCGGTTGCGATCCTGACAGCGAGACCGCTGTGAGCCGATTGCTCACCCTAAAGCAAAGACCCGTCGAGAAAGGGCTAATTTTGATCGCTGCTAATTACGAGCAGCTTAAACCCTACATCGATGATTCCATGCTGACGCCGGCGCAGCGCGAGAGTATCTTCTCCGCGTGGCCTGGACCGGTGACTTTCGTTTTCCCGGCGCAGCCGACAACGCCGCGCTGGTTAACCGGACGCTTTGATTCCCTCGCCGTTCGCGTAACTGATCATCCGCTGGTGATTGAGCTTTGTCTGGCATTTGGTAAACCGCTGGTCTCAACCAGCGCCAACCTGACCGGATTGCCACCTTGCCGGACAACCGAAGAAGTACTGGCGCAGTTCGGGAATGACTTTCCTGTCGCTGTCGGTGAAACGGGAGGGCGCCTGAATCCGTCTGAAATTCGCGACGCTTTGACCGGCGAACGTTTTCGCCAGGGGTAATCTCATGGAAACCTATGCTGTTTTTGGTAACCCGATCGCTCACAGTAAATCGCCGTTGATCCATCAGCTGTTTGCTGAACAACTGCAGATAGATCATCCGTATGGTCGCGTGCTGGCCCCTGTTGATGCATTTGTGACGACGCTGAATGCTTTTTTTGAGGCGGGAGGTAAAGGTGCGAATGTAACAGTCCCCTTTAAGGAAGACGCTTTTGAACGCGCGGATGAATTGACCGAGCGCGCGGCGCTTGCTGGTGCGGTAAATACGCTAAAACAACTCGAGGATGGCCGACTTCTGGGTGACAACACTGATGGGATTGGTTTACTCAGCGATTTAGAAAGACTCTCATTTATTAAGCGTGGTTTCCGGATCCTGCTGATTGGCGCGGGCGGGGCATCACGGGGCGTGCTGCTTCCTCTTCTTTCAATGGATTGTGCGGTAACGATTACCAACCGAACATTCTCCCGTGCAGAAGAGCTGGCTGCGCTGTTCGCCCATACCGGTAGCGTCAGTGCTGTTGCGCTTGATGACCTTGCCGACAATGAGTTCGACCTTGTCATTAATGCGACCTCCAGCGGTATTGGCGGTGAAGTGCCCGCGATCCCTGCTTCGTTGGTAAGTGCCCACGTTTATTGCTACGACATGTTCTATCAGAAAGGCAAAACACCTTTTCTGACCTGGTGTGAACAACACGGCGCGAAGCATCTGGCTGATGGTCTGGGCATGCTGGTGGGCCAGGCAGCTCATGCAGTACTGCTCTGGCACGGTGTGTTGCCTGCAGTGGAACCCGTGATCGAAAAACTGAAACAGGAACTGATGGCGTGAATCAGGCGATCCACTTTCCTGACAGAGAAATCTGGGATGAAAATCAGCAAGCGGTTTGTTTCCCGGTGCTGGTGCACGGAATGCAGCTGACCTGTGCAATTACTGGGGAAACGCTACTGCGTCGTTTTGGCGGTTCAGACCCGTTAGCAGTATTTTGCGAAAATCGCTGGGATCTTGAAGAGGAAGCCAGCGATTTAATCCGCGATCAGCAGGAAGACGATCAAGGCTGGGTCTGGTTGTCTTGATCCAGATATTCATTCTTCCATTTGACGTAGTTATTTGCAGAGTATTTTAATCCTTCGAGCTCCGCCTCTTTTAAGGGGCGGATCTGTTTTACCGGGCTGCCTAAATAGAGATAGCCGCTTTCCAGACGTTTGTTTTGCGGGACCAGGCTACCAGCTCCAATCATCACGTCATCTTCCACTGTTACGCCATCCAGTAAAATTGAACCCATACCAACAAGTACCCTGTTACCTATCGTGCAGCCGTGGAGCATCACTTTGTGGCCGACGGTAACGTCTTCCCCAACGATTAAAGGATTACCTTCAGGGTTATAAGAAGATTTATGCGTCACATGAAGAACGCTGCCGTCCTGAATGTTGGTGCGTGCGCCGATAGACACAAAGTTAACATCTCCCCTGATCGCAACCAGTGGCCAGATACTCACATCATCGGCCATTCGGACATCGCCAATCACGACGCTACTGGCATCGATCATCACGCGATCGCCTTTTTGGGGGAACAGATCTTTATAAGGACGTAGTACTGCAGACATATCTACCTCAACAGATGGACGCTATACAGAAGACTTTGATCATATTTTGGGATCGTGGCAAGGCAAAATACGTCAATATTTAAGCAGATCGGGCGGGATTTCAGCGAAAAGCGCGGAAAATCAGCAGTCGGAAAAAAAGATCTAAAAAACACTTGTGCTAAAAAATGGGATCCCTATAATGCGCCTCCATCGACACGGCAGATGTGAATCACTTCACAAACAACCGGGTCGGTTGAAGAGAAAAAATCCTGAAATAACGGGTTGACTCTGAAAGAGGAAAGCGTAATATACGCCA
>NZ_JBYAZJ010000013.1:0-29174 GCF_057444735.1 Enterobacter sp. B79-1 | reverse complement strand
TGCAACGCGGCTTTCGCTCACCGTTGCGAGGTGGCGTATATTACGCTTTCCTCTTTCAGAGTCAACCCGTTATTTCAGGATTTTTTCTCTTCAACCGACCCGGTTGTTTGTGAAGTGATTCACATCTGCCGTGTCGATGGAGGCGCATTATAGGGAGTTCTCCGCAGGCCGCAACCGCTAAATGACAGAAAAATGACTGACTGCTGCATTACACAGCAAAACCCCGCCTTATACCTTTTTACACACAGACTTATCCACAATGATACGAAAAAGTGAAAATGTGCGAGCGTTGCGCAAACGTTTTCGTTAAAATGCTCGCGCTTAACAAGGATGCCCCGTCAGGTGTGTTAGATGAGTTTTTCGCAGGAAAATTCATCTAACGCTCTCTGTAATCGTGAAATCCAGGGGATTTACCATGCAACAACGTCGTCCAGTCCGCCGCGCTCTGCTCAGTGTTTCTGATAAAGCCGGTATCGTCGAATTCGCTCAGGCACTTTCTGCACGCGGTGTGGAGCTGCTTTCTACAGGCGGTACCGCTCGCCTGTTAGCAGATAAAGGTCTGCCGGTAACCGAAGTGTCCGATTACACCGGTTTCCCGGAAATGATGGATGGACGCGTCAAAACCCTGCACCCGAAAGTGCACGGCGGCATTCTTGGCCGTCGCGGTCAGGACGACGCCATTATGGAACAGCATGACATCGCGCCAATCGACATGGTGGTTGTTAACCTCTACCCGTTTGCCCAGACCGTTGCCCGCGAAGGCTGCTCTCTGGAAGATGCCGTAGAGAATATCGACATCGGCGGCCCAACCATGGTGCGCTCCGCGGCCAAGAACCATAAAGATGTGGCCATCGTCGTAAAGAGCAGCGATTACGAAACCATTATTAATGAGATGGATGCCAACGAAGGGTCACTGACGCTAGAAACGCGTTTCGACCTCGCCATCAAAGCCTTCGAACACACCGCCGCGTACGACAGCATGATCGCCAACTACTTCGGTAGCCTGGTACCTGCCTACCACGGTGAAAGCAAAGATCCTTCTGGCCGCTTCCCGCGCACCCTGAATCTGAACTTCATTAAGAAGCAGGATATGCGCTACGGCGAGAACAGCCACCAGCAGGCTGCCTTCTATATAGAAGAAGAGGTAAAAGAAGCCTCTGTTGCGACTGCCCAGCAGGTTCAGGGCAAAGCGCTCTCCTATAACAACATTGCCGACACCGACGCCGCGCTGGAATGCGTGAAAGAGTTCAGCGAGCCAGCCTGCGTTATCGTTAAGCACGCCAACCCATGCGGCGTCGCGGTAAGCACCTCTATTCTGGATGCCTACGATCGCGCCTACAAAACCGACCCGACCTCCGCATTCGGCGGCATTATCGCCTTTAACCGCGAGCTGGATGCTGAAACCGCACAGGCCATCATCTCCCGTCAGTTCGTTGAAGTGATCATCGCGCCATCTGCATCCGAAGAAGCGCTGAAAATCACCGCGGCAAAACAGAACGTACGCGTACTGGTTTGCGGCCAGTGGGCAGAACGCGTGCCGGGCCTGGACTTCAAGCGCGTGAACGGCGGTCTGCTGGTTCAGGACCGCGATCTGGGTATGGTGACAGAAGCCGACCTGCGCGTGGTGACCAAACGCCAGCCTACCGAACAGGAACTGCGTGACGCGCTGTTCTGCTGGAAGGTCGCGAAGTTCGTCAAATCCAATGCCATCGTCTACGCGAAAGAGAACATGACCATCGGAATAGGTGCTGGCCAGATGAGCCGCGTCTACTCCGCGAAAATTGCGGGTATTAAAGCAGGCGACGAAGGACTGGAAGTAAAAGGCTCCGCCATGGCTTCTGACGCCTTCTTCCCGTTCCGTGACGGTATCGACGCGGCAGCCGCTGTAGGGATCACCTGTGTGATCCAGCCTGGCGGCTCAATCCGCGACGACGAAGTGATTGCCGCCGCCGACGAACACGGCATCGCGATGATCTTCACCGATATGCGCCACTTCCGTCATTAATTCCCGGAGCTGAAAATGAAAGTATTAGTCATTGGTAACGGCGGGCGCGAGCACGCGCTGGCCTGGAAGGCGGCACAGTCTCCGCAGGTGAAAACGGTCTTCGTGGCACCGGGCAACGCCGGTACTGCGCTGGAGCCCGCGCTGCAGAATGTGGCTATCGGCGTGACCGACATTCCGGCGCTGCTGAGCTTTGCCCAGAACGAGAAAATCGATCTGACGATTGTGGGCCCGGAAGCCCCTCTGGTGATTGGCGTCGTTGATGCGTTCCGCGCGGCAGGTCTGACAATCTTCGGCCCAACGGAAGGTGCTGCACAGCTGGAAGGCTCCAAAGCCTTCACCAAAGATTTCCTCGCGCGTCATAACATCCCGACGGCGGAATATCAGAACTTCACCGAAGTGGAGCCAGCCCTGGCCTACCTGCGTGAAAAAGGTGCGCCGGTTGTTATCAAGGCCGACGGCCTGGCCGCCGGTAAAGGCGTTATCGTCGCGATGACCCTCGAAGAAGCCGAAGCCGCGGTTCAGGATATGCTGGCAGGCAACGCTTTTGGCGACGCGGGCCACCGCATCGTGATCGAAGAGTTCCTCGACGGCGAAGAAGCGAGCTTTATCGTGATGGTCGACGGCGAGCACGTTCTGCCGATGGCCACCAGCCAGGACCACAAGCGTGTGGGCAATGGCGATACCGGCCCGAATACCGGTGGGATGGGTGCCTACTCCCCTGCTCCAGTAGTGACTGACGAAGTACATCAGCGCACCATGGATCGCGTCATCTGGCCTACCGTGAAAGGGATGGCGGCGGAAGGCAACACCTACACCGGTTTCCTTTACGCAGGTCTGATGATCGACAAGCAGGGTAACCCGAAGGTTATCGAATTTAACTGCCGCTTTGGCGATCCGGAAACGCAGCCCATCATGCTGCGCATGAAATCCGATCTGGTGGAACTATGTCTGGCAGCCTGCGAAGGCAAGCTCGACGAGAAAACCTCAGAGTGGGACGATCGCGCGTCCCTGGGCGTGGTGATTGCTGCGGGTGGTTACCCTGGCAACTACAACACCGGGGATGAGATCCACGGCTTACCGCTGGAAGAGATTGAAGGCGCGAAGGTATTCCACGCCGGAACGAAGCTGGCTGATGATGACCGCGTACTGACCAACGGCGGACGCGTGCTGTGTGCGACCGCGCTGGGCCATACCGTTGCAGAAGCGCAGAAGCGTGCCTATACGCTGATGGCGGATATTCACTGGAACGGCAGCTTTAGCCGTCAGGATATCGGCTATCGCGCGATTGCGCGTGAGCAGGGCGAGTAATTTCACACCCTCTCCCTGTGGGAGAGGGGATTTACGTCAGAAACTCTTCTCTGTCGGCTGCCAGGTGCAGAAGTCTTCGTTCGCCACCAGCAGCAGCTGAGAGCCTTCCGGCGCTTCCAGCCACGCCACACTCACCTCCATTGATGAATGACGCTGACGGCGTTGTATGTGTTCGGTCGCCCAGGTTTCGAGCTCAGGCTTGACCGTCTGCCCTTCGCAGGTGGTCACCGTCCCATCGGCATGCCAGCGCCCCTGGCGCAGCACAACGCGGCCCAGACGAAGCGCATCGCTGGTCTGGCGGATTTGTTCGGCACGATAACGGTAGAGGGCGATTTGATCGCTGGAAAGCTGCTGTTTTTGACCGCTGACTTCACGCTGCATAAAGCTCAGCTCGCCATGGTCGTCAAAGCGCACTTTCACGTGTTCGGGGGTCTTGCTGTAGACGTTGAGTTCAATCAGCAACAGGTCATCTCCCTGCCAGCGATATTCCGCCGTCGAGGTATTGCCGCTATGCCACGGGCTGAAGGCAGAAAGCAGATGCACTTCGCCACCGGAATCTTTGCGCCAGATCCTGACCGCGCCCTGGTTGTCCGCGTAACCGCTGGCGGTGAACGGAGGGAGGGAGGAGTCGTGGCTACAGGCTGACAGCAACAGCACGCCTGCCAGCGCGAGCGTTCCACGCCAGAATGACAAAAGGGGCGTTGCCGCCCCTTCGTTAAAACTGTTCACTGCCACGCGTCTTACTTAACTGCGTCTTTCAGTGCTTTACCAGAAACAAATGCCGGCACGTTAGCTGCGGCGATTTTGATTTCTTTACCGGTCTGCGGGTTGCGGCCAGTACGCTCAGCGCGGTGGTTCACTTTGAAGGTACCGAAACCAACCAGTTGTACAGCATCGCCTTCTTTCAGAGACTCAGTAATAGCAGCCAGGGTAGATTCCAGAGCAGCTTTAGCCTGCACTTTAGACAGATCAGCCTTGTCCGCAATTACATCAATCAGTTGAGTCTTGTTCATAAGTTATCCTTTCAATGTGTTTATCGCTTGCTAAGCATCGAGTGCGACGAAAATGCCAAAAAAGCACTCTCCTGCATACACGCACCGATAGCCACTTTTTTTCGCCCCCCAAATGTAGACCAGACGGGGGGCAGAAGGGAAGAGTCGAGGAGCGACAAAACAGGCGTTAAATCACGTTTTGTTGTCTCATTGGTTAAAAATTATACCAATATTGCTCTCACCGGCCTCACGTAAGTCCGCGCGCAGCCCTTTTATCAGCTCGATATCGCGTTCTTCGCACTCTGCCAGCAGGCGGAAAATTTCCCACTGGATGTCCCATTCCTGTTCAACCGCCGGGTTGGCACGCAGCTCTTCGTCGGTCATTTCGCGACCTTCCTGGGTCATTTCGAGCATCGCGACGGTCGTAATGGACGCTTTACTGACTTCGATGGCGTGCTCCAGCGTTTCACCACTCAGGCGGGAGTGGATCAGCTCACTTAACGCCACGCAGGCATCAATCGCCGGGTAGACACCGTACAGGTCAAAATCATCCGCAGCGGGGATCGCCTCTTCCAGCTTTTCCAGCTGGGAGTCAAAATTCACCTTCGCGTCTTTTACCGTCAGCGTTTCCCAGATTAAATCCAGGATACGACGATAAATCTGGCCTTCGCCAAACGCCGTCTGCTTGCAGAACGCGGCATAGTTGGGATACATGCGCTCGCACAGGCAAGCCATAAAGGTCACGTGCTGCCAGCTTTCCAGCTTCTCAAGGCGCAGATGAATCGGGTTTTGTAACATGATGATGTCTCGAATCGAAAATTAGCCGCAGTTTACCTGAATCACGGCTGAATTTCCTGCCAACGAATGAATGCCGGACGCGAGGAGGCGACAGCATCAGCCCAGCGCGTCGGCTCCGGTAAGCGGTAGCCCTTCATGCAGCGCTGTACCCACGCCAGGGCGCTGTCCATGCTCACCCGGTGACCGGTGGCGATAAAGAGCGGGTTACAGCGCACCTTGCTGCGCCAGACCCACGCTAACTGCTCGCCTTTATGGATAAGCGGCGCCAGCGCACCCGGCTCGGCGGAGAGAGGTTCAAACGCGCCGCACAGGCGTTTCTTGGCGACGCCGATGGTCGGCACATCCACCAGCAGCCCAAAGTGGCTGGCAACGCCTAAACGGCGCGGGTGTGAAATACCGTGTCCATCAACAAACAGCAGGTCAGGTTTTTGCGAGAGTTGCTCCCACGCTGCCAGCAGCGCGGGATATTCGCGAAAGGAGAGAAAGCCCGGAATGTACGGCATGGTGGTCGCGATACGCGCCACCTTATACTCCACCAGCTCAAGCGAAGGGTATTTCAGTACCACCATCGCCGCTCGCGTCACTTCCCCACCCTGCTCGAACCCGACGTCCGCTCCGCCAATGTACTGCGGAGGATCCTTATCCAGACGATCCTCGCGGATCACCGATGAAGCCAGTTCGATTTGTTGAGCGCGTAGCGACGCGAGATCCATAACCACTCCTTACTTGTGATACTGGGCAGAAAGCCGATGCACCGCCTCCACAAATACGCCAGCGTGTTCTGGCGGCACATCCTGATGAATGCCGTGGCCGAGGTTAAAGACGTGGCCTTCACCCTGGCCGAAACCAGACAGTATAGTCGACACTTCTTCTTCAATGCGGGCGGGCTGAGCATAGAGCATGGACGGATCCA
The DNA here is from genome assembly GCF_057444735.1 of Enterobacter sp. B79-1. NCBI lineage: Bacteria > Pseudomonadati > Pseudomonadota > Gammaproteobacteria > Enterobacterales > Enterobacteriaceae > Enterobacter > Enterobacter sp. B79-1. The sequence goes on along the minus strand of NZ_JBYAZJ010000013.1, from coordinate 23,158 downwards.
TATTTCCCTGCAGCGCCACTTTGTCGCCCACGCGACGGCGCGCATCGGCGATATCGGTGGTCCAGTCGAGGCCCAGCGCGTCACAGCCGGTCGCCGCCATCGCTTCCAGCCACTGACCGCCACCTTTGGTGAACAGCGTCACCGGCACGCGGCGGCCTTCATTTTCCCGCAGCAGACCGTCGACGATTTTGTGCATGTAATACAGGGAGAACTGCTGATAATCGCGTCCGGTCAGCACGCCGCCCCAGGTATCGAAAATCATCACCGACTGCGCACCGGCTTTAATCTGCGCGTTCAGATAGAGCGTGACGCTCTTCGCCAGCTTGTCGAGCAGCGCATGCAGCGCCAGCGGCTCGGCGTACATCATCTTTTTAATCATGGTGAAGGCTTTGCTGCTGCCCCCTTCCACCATATAGGTCGCCAGCGTCCACGGGCTGCCGGAGAAGCCAATCAGCGGCACTTCGCCTTTCAGCTCGCGGCGGATGGTGCGTACGGCGTTCATCACGTAGCCCAGCTCGCCTTCCGGATCGGGGATCGGCAGCTTATCCACGTCGGCTTTGCTTTTGATTGGGGAGGTGAAACGCGGACCTTCACCGGTTTCGAAGTACAGGCCAAGGCCCATTGCATCCGGAATGGTCAGAATATCCGAGAAGAGGATCGCAGCATCCAGCGGGAAGCGGCGCAGCGGCTGGAGCGTGACTTCGCAGGCCAGCTCGGCGTTTTTGCACAGCGACATAAAATCGCCCGCCTGCGCGCGCGTGGCTTTGTACTCTGGCAGATAGCGTCCCGCCTGGCGCATCATCCACACCGGGGTGACATCAACGGGCTGGCGCAGCAGCGCACGCAGATAACGATCGTTCTTCAGTTCGGTCATTTTTGCAGTTCCTTAAGCGTCATGGCCTCAGTGTAACACTACTCATACTCGGCCCGACACATCGCCACGGTATCTTCTATCAGCCGACGCGCCACGGTGCCCGGCGGAGGCAACAGCGGTAAATCGTCATAGCGATACCAGTTCGCTTCCAGCAGCTCTTTCTGATCGATAACGATCTCGCCGCTATCGTATTCCGCCATAAACGCGGTCATCAGCGACATCGGGAACGGCCAGGGCTGGGAGGTGACGTAGCGCAGGTTCTTCACCTTAATACTGCTCTCTTCCATCACCTCGCGCGCCACCGCCTGCTCCAGCGTTTCGCCTACTTCGACGAACCCGGCCAGCACGGTGTGAATGCCGTTGCGATGACGAGTATGCTGCGCCAGCAGGATGGAATCCTCCCGACGGATAGCGACGATAATGCAGGGTGCAATCTGAGGATAGTAGCGCTCGCGGCAGTGGCTGCAGAGCATCGCCCACTCGGTTTTGCTCGGGTGCATGGTATGACCGCAGTAGCCGCAGTATTTATGCGAGCGGTAAAACTCCGCCAGCTGCACGCCGCGCCCCGCCAGCTGGAACAGCCCGACATCCTGATCCAGCACCTGCCGCACAGACCCCATATCCTGGCGACGCGCTTGTTGGATCAACCACACCGGCTCGCCCTGCCACTCGCCGATCCACAGCGCGGTTTGTCCGACAAGATCGAACGTTTCCGCCGTGCCGTGAGGGATTTCCCCGGCGGGCAGCCATAATTTTTGTTCGTGACTGACGATCCACCAACCCAGATCTGATTTTTCAATAATACGATCCATATCTATTGCACTACCTTCGCTTCACTGACATGTTGTTAGCATTGTGGTTACATTTTGGATAAGCAGATTCAATCCTAAACCTTGCGGAGTCGACCATGTTAAACCAGCTAGAAAGCCTGACTGAGCGCGTTAGAGGAAGTAACAAACTGGTGGATCGCTGGCTACACGTGCGCAAGCATCTACTCGTGGCTTATTACAATCTGGTCGGTATTAAGCCTGGCAAAGAATCGTTCATGCGGCTGAATGAAAAAGCGCTGGATGATTTTTGCCAGAGCCTGGTCGACTACCTGTCCGACGGCCATTTCAATATTTATGAACGCATTATCCGCGAAATGGAAGGGACAACACCGTATTTAGCGGCCAGCAAACTCTATCCGCTGCTGGAAGCCAACACCCAGCAGATCATGGATTACTACGATTCCACGCTCGAAAACGCCATCGATCACGATAACTATCTTGAGTTTCAGCAGGCGCTGTCCGATCTCGGTGAAGCGCTGGAGGAGCGATTCACGCTGGAAGATAAGCTGATCGCCCTCGTGCTGGACAATGACGTGAATACCAGCAATGAAGAGAACGTCGCGCGCCCTGCTTGAGTTCTTAATCGTTAACGAGTAATTTACAACCATTCGCCCCTCTCACGAGGGGGATTTTTCTTGTCGGAGTGCCCAGTGTGAAAGCACGGGCTGAGACCGTTAATTCGGGATCCGCGGAACCTGATCAGGCTAATACCTGCGAAGGGAACAAGAGTCACACAGCTGTTGTATCGCCTGAGGGCGATCCTCTCTTGCTTCATCCGTCGTCTGACAAGCCATGTCCTTCACTTTGGAATGAGCTATGTCTACTGCAAAACTGACCCGCCGCGAACAGCGCGCACAGGCCCAACACTTCATCGACACCCTGGAAGGCACTGCTTTCCCGAACTCTAAACGTATCTACATTTCCGGCTCGCAGGCCGATATTCGCGTCCCGATGCGTGAGATCCAGCTCAGCCCGACGCTTATCGGCGGCAGCAAAGAGGATCCGCAGTTCGAAGACAACGAAGCCGTGCCGGTATACGACACCTCCGGCCCGTATGGCGATCCCAATGTGGCAATTAACGTCCAGCAGGGTCTGGCAAAGCTGCGCCAGCCGTGGATTGACGCGCGTAATGACAGCGAAGCGCTAAACGAGCAAAGCTCTGCTTACACCAAAGAACGCCTGGCCGACGACGGTTTGGACGAGTTGCGCTTTACCGGCCTGCTGACGCCAAAACGTGCTAAAGCGGGCAAATGCGTGACCCAGCTGCACTACGCGCGCCAGGGCATCGTCACGCCGGAGATGGAGTTCATCGCCATCCGCGAAAACATGGGTCGCGAGCGCATCCGTAGCGAAATACTGCGCTATCAGCATCCGGGCGAAGGCTTTGGCGCTCGTCTGCCGGAGAACATCACGCCGGAATTTGTGCGTGACGAAGTGGCTGCCGGTCGCGCCATTATCCCCGCCAACATCAACCACCCGGAATCCGAGCCGATGATTATTGGCCGCAACTTCCTGGTGAAGGTCAACGCTAACATCGGCAACTCGGCCGTGACCTCCTCCATCGAAGAAGAGGTGGAAAAGCTGGTCTGGTCCACGCGCTGGGGTGCGGACACGGTAATGGACCTCTCCACCGGCCGCTATATTCACGAAACCCGCGAGTGGATCCTGCGTAACAGCCCGGTACCGATTGGCACCGTACCGATTTATCAGGCGCTGGAGAAGGTCAACGGTATTGCCGAAGACCTCACCTGGGAAGCGTTCCGCGACACGCTGCTGGAGCAGGCGGAACAGGGCGTGGACTACTTCACCATTCACGCGGGCGTGCTGCTGCGCTACGTGCCGATGACGGCGAAACGCCTGACCGGCATCGTCTCGCGCGGCGGTTCCATCATGGCGAAGTGGTGCCTTTCCCATCATCAGGAAAACTTCCTCTACGAACACTTCCGCGAGATCTGTGAAATCTGCGCCGCGTACGACGTGTCGCTGTCACTGGGCGACGGCTTGCGTCCGGGCTCTATTCGCGACGCGAATGACGAAGCGCAGTTTGCCGAGCTGCACACGCTGGGCGAGCTGACCAAAATCGCCTGGGAATACGACGTGCAGGTGATGATTGAAGGCCCAGGCCATGTGCCGATGCAGATGATCCGCCGCAATATGACCGAGGAGCTGGAGCACTGCCACGAAGCGCCGTTCTACACGCTGGGGCCACTGACAACCGACATCGCGCCGGGCTATGACCACTTCACGTCAGGCATTGGGGCGGCGATGATCGGCTGGTTCGGCTGCGCCATGCTCTGCTACGTGACGCCGAAAGAGCACCTCGGCCTGCCTAACAAAGAGGACGTTAAGCAGGGGCTGATTACCTACAAGATTGCCGCCCACGCGGCGGATTTGGCGAAAGGCCACCCGGGCGCGCAAATCCGCGATAACGCCATGTCGAAGGCACGCTTTGAATTTCGCTGGGAAGACCAGTTCAACCTGGCGCTGGACCCGTTCACCGCGCGCGCCTATCACGACGAGACCCTGCCGCAGGAATCGGGCAAAGTCGCGCACTTCTGCTCCATGTGCGGGCCAAAATTCTGCTCGATGAAAATCAGCCAGGAGGTGCGCGACTACGCCGCCGCGCAAACCATTGAAGTGGGTATGGCGGACATGTCAGAAACCTTCCGCGCCAAAGGCGGCGAAATCTACCTCAAAAAAGAGGAGGCGTAATGTACCAGCCCGATTTTCCCCCGGTGCCCTTCCGCTTAGGGCTTTATCCGGTGGTGGACAGCGTGGAGTGGATAGAGCGCCTGCTGAAGGCTGGCGTTCGCACTCTCCAGCTGCGCATCAAAGATAAACGCGATGATGAGGTGGAAGCCGATGTGGTTGCCGCCGTCGCGCTTGGGCGTCGACATAACGCCCGCCTGTTTATCAACGACTACTGGCGGCTGGCCGTTAAGCACCAGGCGTATGGCGTGCATCTGGGCCAGGAGGACCTGGAAACAACGGATCTGAGCGCTATCCGTGTAGCCGGGTTACGCCTTGGCGTTTCAACGCATGATGACATGGAGATCGACGTGGCGCTGGCGGCCCGTCCCTCTTACATCGCGCTGGGTCACGTCTTCCCGACGCAAACCAAGCAGATGCCCTCCGCACCGCAGGGGCTGACGCAGCTGGCGAGTCATGTGAAACGCCTTGCCGATTACCCTACCGTCGCCATCGGCGGGATCAGTCTTGAACGTGCCCCGTCGGTGCTGGAGACCGGCGTCGGCAGTATCGCCGTCGTCAGCGCCATCACCCGGGCCGCAGACTGGCAGGCCGCGACCGCACAGCTGTTACAACTGGCAGGAGCAGGTGATGAACGATCGTGATTTTATGCGCTACAGCCGTCAGATCCTGCTGGAGGATATCGCCATCGACGGACAGCAAAAACTGCTCGCCAGCCGGGTGCTGATTGTCGGTCTGGGCGGCTTAGGCGCGCCCGCCGCGCTTTATCTGGCGGGTGCGGGCGTCGGCACGCTGGTGCTTGCCGACGACGACGAGGTACATATCAGCAACCTGCAGCGGCAAATTCTTTTCACCATGGAGGATATCGACCAACCTAAAGCGCAGATCACCCGGCAGCGGCTGAACCAGCTTAACCCGGACATCGAGCTGATTGCCCTGCAGGAGCGGCTCGGTGGTGAACGCCTGCAGCGTGAAGTTGCCCTTGCCGACGTGGTGCTGGACTGCACGGACAATATGGCGACGCGTCAGGCGATTAACGCCGTCTGTGTGGCACATAACACGCCGCTTATCACCGCCAGCGCGGTCGGTTTCGGGGGACAGATGATGGTCCTGACGCCTCCGTGGGCGCAGGGCTGCTATCGCTGCCTGTGGCCGGACGATGCCGAGCCAGAGCGTAACTGCCGCACCGCAGGCATTCTCGGTCCAGTCGTTGGTATGATGGGCACGCTGCAGGCACTGGAGGCCATCAAGCTGCTCAGCGGCATGGAGACGGAACGTAATACGCTGCGGCTGTTTGATGCCCGCTCAAGCGGCTGGCGCCATCTGGCCTTGCACCGCGCCAGCGGCTGCCCGGTATGCGGAGGCCGCGATGCGCATTCTGTTTAACGATGAGCCAATGAAGTGCGATGACGGACTTACCGTTGCCGTGCTGCTCGAAAGGCTACGCCAGCTCAAGCCGGGAACGGCGCTGGCGCTCAATCAACAGATCCTGCCGCGCGAGCAGTGGGAACATCAGCAGGTCAATGAAGGCGACCAGATCCTGCTGTTTCAGGTCATCGCAGGGGGCTGAAATGTTACGTATTGCCGATAAAGTTTTTGATTCGCATCTGTTTACAGGAACTGGAAAATTCGCCTCGCCGCAGCTGATGGTGGATGCCATCCGTGAAAGCGGCAGCCAGCTGGTGACGCTGGCGCTAAAGCGCGTTGATCTGCGCCATCATAGCGATGCCATTCTGGCGCCGCTGCTGGAGGCTGGCGTTACGCTTTTACCGAATACCTCCGGCGCGAAAACGGCCGAGGAGGCGATTTTCGCCGCACAGCTGGCGCGTGAAGCGCTCGGCACCCGCTGGCTGAAGCTGGAAATTCACCCGGATGCGCGCTGGCTGCTGCCCGACCCCATCGAAACGCTGAAGGCAGCTGAAAAACTGGTGCAGCAAGGGTTTACCGTCCTGCCTTACTGCGGCGCCGACCCGGTCCTGTGTAAACGACTGGAAGAGGTCGGCTGCGCCGCCGTCATGCCGCTGGGCGCCCCCATCGGCTCCAACCAGGGGCTGGAAACCCGGGCAATGCTGGAGATCATCATCGAACAGGCCAACGTACCGGTAGTGGTGGATGCGGGCATTGGCGTGCCAAGCCATGCCGCGCAGGCGCTGGAGATGGGCGCCGACGCGGTGCTGGTGAACACGGCTATTGCGGTGGCTGACGATCCGGTCACGATGGCGCGCGCGTTTCGCCTGGCGGTGGAGTCAGGTTTGCTGGCACGGCAGTCTGGCCCCGGCTCCCGCAGTGTTCAGGCGCAGGCCACCAGCCCGCTGACCGGTTTCCTGGAGGCGCTCTGATGACCTCGTTTACCGATCGCTGGCGGCAGATCCACTGGGACGATATTGCCCTGCGCATCAACAGCAAAACGGCTGCGGATGTCGAGCGTGCGTTAAACGCGCGTCATCCGACCCGCGAAGACATGATGGCCCTGCTTTCACCGGCTGCCAGCGCCTACCTTGAGCCGATGGCGCAGCGCGCGCAGCGGCTCACCCGCCAGCGCTTTGGCAACACGGTGAGCTTCTACGTTCCGCTCTACCTCTCAAACCTGTGCGCCAACGACTGCACCTACTGCGGCTTCTCCATGAGCAACCGCATTAAGCGCAAAACGCTCGATGAAGGTGAGATTGCGCGCGAGTGTGCGGCCATTCGTGAAATGGGCTTTGAGCATCTTCTGCTGGTCACGGGCGAACATCAGGGGAAGGTGGGAATGGACTATTTCCGTCAGCATCTTCCGGCTATTCGCCGTGAGTTTGCATCGTTGCAGATGGAAGTGCAGCCCCTGTCGCAGGACGAGTACGCAGAACTGAAAACGCTTGGGCTGGACGGGGTCATGGTCTACCAGGAAACCTATCACGAGGCGACGTACGCCCGGCATCACCTGAAGGGGAAAAAGCAGGACTTTTTCTTCCGGCTGGAAACGCCGGACAGGCTGGGACGCGCCGGGATCGACAAAATCGGCCTCGGCGCACTGACGGGGCTTTCAGACAACTGGCGAGTGGATAACTATCTGGTGGCGGAACATCTGCTGTGGCTCCAGCAGCATTACTGGCAGAGTCGCTACTCCATCTCTTTCCCCAGATTGCGTCCGTGTACAGGCGGCATCGAACCGGCCTCGGTGATGGATGAGCGCCAACTGGTACAAACTATCTGCGCGTTTCGCCTGCTCGCCCCGGACGTTGAATTATCGCTCTCAACGCGTGAATCCCCGGCGTTTCGCGATCGCGTTATCCCGCTTGCGATTAACAACGTCAGCGCGTTTTCCAAAACGCAGCCGGGCGGTTACGCCGACGATCGTTCGGAGCTGGAGCAGTTTGCGCCACACGATGCTCGACGTCCGGAAGCCGTCGCTGAAGCGCTGATCGCCCAGGGGCTTCAGCCTGTCTGGAAAGACTGGGACAGCTGGCTGGGACGCGCCTCGCAATTACGTTGAAATGTGCTGCAACTACGTAAAAAAATGACGAGGCGTCTTCTGAGATAAACACCGGGCAGTTGTGAACAGGTGCCCGGTTTTTCTATTCTGCTTTCGTCAGCAACGGATGCTGTCCAGGGCGAAAAGCTTCTTCCTCGTTTCGCCCTGCCTCCTCCCGAACATAACAAAAGTTGATAAAATAAAAATAATGAGTAATTTCTTAATGATTCTTAAGATAAATCATCTCGCCTGAAATCCTGTTCCGTATAATTCGCTACCAACCTCAGGACAGCGACTAAGCTGAGAGAATATCAGCAGGCGTAACGTATTCATCATCTGGATTAATCTACAGCTCATGGCACTTCACAGTAAAAAGCTCTCTTTCACCCGGCCGATTATGGTCAGCTTTGCGGGGATCCTCTGCAGCTTCGCGCTGATCGCCGTGTTGATTACGCTTTCTCAGAGAAAGGATTTTCTGGAGGATTATCATAAGATTAATGGTAATTTCACCCATAACCTGGCGGTGAACTATACCGAATCCATCCTGCGTGAAAACGACTATATTCTGGGGCGTGCAGCGATGTATTTTGCGCGCAATGACCGGCTGAATCAGACAATCAACGTCGACCCGGCACAAGGGCTGCAGATGTTAATGCATTTGCAAAACCTGATGCCGACCGTGTCGTCCATCTCTTTGACAGACACGCAGGGGCATTACCTGCGCGCGCCGGAAGTGCTTCCAACGGAAAAGAGCAAGACATTCGACGCGCGAACCCGCCCGTGGTTTATAGGCCAGGCAGAGGCCAGTATCTTTAGCCACTATACCAGCCCCTATATGGACTACTTTACCGACCACCCAACCGTCACTCTCTACAAGCCGGTGATTTCACCCGAAGGCAGGCTGAAGGGAACGCTCGCTTTTCATCTCGATTTGACCTCTATGGGATACACCCTCCGTCAAATGGTGGCACCCGTACAGGGTGAATTTTTCGTTGTCGAACGCGATGGTGCTGTGGTACTTCACCCGGACACGGGCGCGCTCTTTAAACCGTACGTCAGCGAAGCGCTGATGGACAAAATGACCAGCGGCGAAGGCCATTTATTCGATCCAAAAAGCAAATCCTGGTACTACTACTACTCCTTCACCAACCCGGACTGGTTTGTTATTTATCGGGTATCCGACGCCACGCTTACCGCCATTACCCGCCACGAAACCGTTGTTGTCAGTTGGGGATTTGCACTCGCAGCCATTATCATCATTCTGTTTGGTTTGTACCTGCGCCATGCTTCCCGTACTGTGCTGATGAATATTATCAACGCCATCAAAACCGGGGATGTCAGCCAGGCCCCGCGCCTTGAGGCAATGCTCAGCCATACCATTCAGTCAAACAAAGAGCGTGAACAGGCCTATGTGCGTCAGGCAACCCATGATGCATTAACGGGCTGTAAAAACCGCCGCGCTTTCGACAACGATGTGGATGAACTGCTGAACGCCCATCAACCTTTCGCGCTGGGCCTGATCGATATCGATAACTTCAAATCCATTAATGACACCTGGGGACACCTGAGCGGCGATATCGTTTTGCGTAACGTTGCCCGCGAGGGGATCCAGATCATGCAGCCCCATCACATCTCTGTTTACCGCTACGGCGGCGAAGAGTTCGCGGTGATCTTCCATACGGAGCCGATCGCTACCGCTCACGCGCTGCTGGAAGCGTGGCGCACCGCCGTGGAACGGCGCGTCTGGCGTGAGGAAAACCTGCACGTGACGTTCAGTGCGGGCCTGGGGGAATGGCACTTCGAGCCGCTGGAACACTTTGTAGGTAGCGTCGATGGCGCGCTTTACACGGCAAAACAGCAGGGAAAAAATCGTATCGTTCGTACATCTGACAGCGAGTGACCACAAAATTGTAACCGGTTTCAGAAAAATGCCGATTTCTTTGTGATGCCTGACACACAATCACGGTAAAGCGGTTGTTGAAGCGGTCTGCACGGGATAATTATCAATAAACACATGTAGATCGAGGCTGATTATGAAGAACATCGTTTTATGCTGTGCAGCGGGAATGTCAACCAGCATGCTGGTTCAACGTATGAAAGATGCCGCGCAGAAAAAAGGGGTTGAAGTCACCATTAAAGCCGTTCCGGTCGCGGAGTTTAAAGACAATATCGCGACGGCCGACATCGTATTGCTGGGGCCACAGGTAAAATACGAGCAGGCGAAACTTCAGGCGCAGGCCGACCCGCTGGGCAAAAAAGTCGCGGTGATCGACATGATGGATTACGGCATGATGAAAGGTGATGCCGTACTGGAAAAAGCGCTCAAGCTGCTGGAGTCATAATGGAAGACTTAGAAACCACAATCATGGAACTGCTGGTGAACGCGGGCGCGGCGCGAAGTGCTGCTCTGACCGCACTGCAGATGGCACGTAAAGGCGACTTTGACGAAGCCGAGAAGGCGATGGAAGAGTCGCGCGAATATGTGAAGCATGCGCACACGATCCAGACGCAGCTTATCGGTCTTGACGAAGGGACCGGGAAGCTTCCGGTTAACCTGATCACCGTTCACTCCCAGGATCACCTGATGAACGCGATGGTCATTCAGGATCTGGCGGGCGATATGATTGAACTTTATCGACGGATCCCGTTGATAAACTGATAACACACAGATGTAAAAAAACCCGCCTCGGCGGGTTTTTTATTGTCGGGTGGCGCTACGCTTACCCGACCTACGAGGCATATGCCCGGTAATATTTATTACCGGGCATCAACGATTACTCGTTGTCGGAACCGCCCAGACCTGCGTTCAGCAGTTCTGCCAGGCTCGCGGATGCATCTTCTGCAGTGACCTGCGGTGCAGCTGGCAGTTCGCCCGCAGCACGACGACGCATACGATCCTGGTGGTATGCATAACCGGTACCTGCCGGGATCAGACGACCCACGATAACGTTCTCTTTCAGACCGCGTAATTCATCACGCTTACCAGCAACAGCCGCTTCGGTCAGGACACGCGTGGTCTCCTGGAACGATGCTGCAGAGATGAAGGACTCGGTTGCCAGAGACGCTTTGGTGATACCCAGCAGATCGCGTGCGAAGGTCGCACCGATTTTGCCGTTCGCTTCCAGATCGCGGTTAGCAATCTTAACGCGAGAGTATTCAACCTGTTCGCCTTCCAGGAACTCGGAGCTGCCTGCGTTTTCGATGGTTGCTTTACGCAGCATCTGACGAACGATAACTTCGATGTGCTTATCGTTAATCTTAACGCCCTGCAGACGGTAAACGTCCTGTACTTCGTTGGTGATGTAACGCGTTACCGCGTGTACGCCACGAAGACGCAGAATGTCGTGCGGAGCTTCTGGACCATCGGAAACCACGTCACCACGTTCTACACGTTCACCTTCGAACACGTTGAGCTGACGCCACTTAGGAATCATCTCTTCGTACGGCTCGCTGCCATCTACTGGGGTGATAACCAGACGGCGTTTACCTTTGGTCTCTTTACCGAAGGAAATGATACCGCTGATTTCAGCCAGGATTGCAGGCTCTTTCGGACGACGTGCTTCAAACAGGTCCGCAACGCGTGGCAGACCACCGGTGATGTCCTTGGTACCGCTGGATTCCTGAGGAATACGCGCCAGAGCATCACCCGCACCGATCTGAATGCCATCTTCCAGCTGTACGATCGCTTTACCCGGCAGGAAGTACTGCGCAGGCATGTCGGTACCAGGGATCAGAACGTCGTTACCCTGACCATCAACGATTTTCAGTGCAGGACGCAGATCTTTACCACCGGCAGTACGTTCAGCAGAATCCAGAACCACCAGAGAAGACAGACCGGTCAGCTCGTCGGTCTGACGAGTAATGGTCTGGCCGTCGATCATGTCAGTGAAGCGGATGAAACCACTTACTTCGGTGATAACCGGCATGGTGTGCGGATCCCAGTTTGCAACGGTTTCACCACCGGCAACCTGCTCGCCATCACCTTTCGCCATAACCGCACCGTAAGGCACTTTATAGCTCTCTTTGGTACGACCGAATTCGTCGATCAGCTTCAGCTCGGTGTTACGAGAGGTCACAACCAGCTTGCCTGCGGAGTTAACAACAGACTTCGCGTTGCTGAGCTTGATGCTACCTTTGTTTTTCACCTGGATGCTGGATTCAGCAGCCGCACGAGATGCCGCACCACCGATGTGGAACGTACGCATCGTCAGCTGTGTACCCGGCTCACCGATGGACTGTGCCGCGATAACGCCGATTGCTTCACCTTTGTTGATGATGTGGCCACGCGCCAGGTCACGACCGTAGCAGTGCGCACATACACCAAAGTCGGTGTCACAGGATACAACGGAACGCACTTTCACGGAGTCAACAGAGTTCGCTTCCAGCAGGTCACACCAGTGCTCGTGCAGCAGCGTGTTGCGTGGAACCAGAATGTCTGCAGTGCCCGGCTTCAGAATGTCTTCCGCGGTCACACGACCCAGAACGCGATCGCGCAGTGGCTCTTTAACATCACCACCCTCGATAACCGGGGTCATGGTGATACCTTCGAGGGTGCCACAATCGTCTTCGGTCACAACCAGATCCTGCGCAACGTCAACCAGACGACGCGTCAGATAACCGGAGTTCGCTGTTTTCAGTGCGGTATCCGCCAGACCTTTACGAGCACCGTGCGTGGAGATGAAGTACTGGAGTACGTTCAGACCTTCACGGAAGTTCGCGGTGATTGGCGTTTCGATGATGGAGCCATCTGGCTTCGCCATCAGACCACGCATACCTGCCAGCTGACGAATCTGTGCTGCGGAACCACGCGCACCGGAGTCGGCCATCATGTAGATGCTGTTGAAGGAAACCTGCTGCTCTTCTACGCCGTCACGGTTAATCACGGTTTCGGTCTGCAGGTTATCCATCATCGCTTTGGATACACGATCGTTCGCCGCTGCCCAGATATCGATAACTTTGTTATAGCGTTCGCCTGCGGTTACCAGACCAGACTGGAACTGCTCCTGGATCTCAGCAACTTCGGCTTCCGCTTCAGAGATGATCTCGTGTTTCTTCTCTGGGATGACCATGTCATCGATACCAACAGATGCACCTGAACGCGCTGCATAAGCAAAGCCGGTGTACATTGTCTGGTCAGCGAAGATTACGGTCGGCTTCAGACCCAGAATGCGGTAACAGGTGTTCAGCATTTTGGAGATCGCTTTCTTGCCCAGCGCCTGGTTGACGATGGAGAAAGGCAGACCTTTCGGTACGATCATCCACAGAATGGCACGGCCAACGGTCGTGTCTTTCAGGCTGGTTTTCGCTACGAATTCGCCGTTTTCATCTTTTTCGTATTCGGTGATACGCACTTTAACGCGCGCATGCAGAGAGGCCAGGCCAGCGCGATAAATACGCTCAGCTTCTTTCGGGCCAGTCAGCACCATGCCTTCGCCTTTGGCGTTAACACAGTCACGGGTCATGTAGTACAGACCCAATACAACGTCCTGAGAAGGAACGATAATTGGTTCACCGTTCGCTGGAGACAGGATGTTGTTGGTAGACATCATCAGCGCACGCGCTTCGAGCTGGGCTTCCAGCGTCAGCGGTACGTGAACAGCCATCTGGTCACCATCGAAGTCGGCGTTATAAGCCGCACAAACCAGCGGGTGAAGCTGGATAGCTTTACCTTCGATCAGGACTGGCTCAAATGCCTGGATACCCAGACGGTGCAGTGTTGGTGCACGGTTCAGCAGTACCGGGTGTTCGCGGATCACTTCGTCCAGGATATCCCAAACGACAGCTTCTTCACGCTCAACCATTTTCTTAGCGGCTTTGATGGTGGTGGCCAGGCCACGCAGTTCCAGCTTGCCGTAAATGAACGGTTTGAACAGCTCCAGTGCCATTTTCTTCGGCAGACCGCACTGATGCAGACGCAGGTATGGACCTACGGTGATTACAGAACGACCGGAGTAGTCAACACGCTTACCGAGCAGGTTCTGACGGAAACGACCCTGTTTACCTTTGATCATGTCGGCCAAAGATTTCAGAGGACGTTTGTTCGAACCGGTGATCGCACGACCGCGACGACCGTTATCCAGCAGGGCATCTACCGCTTCCTGCAGCATACGTTTTTCGTTGCGTACGATGATGTCCGGCGCAGCCAGATCCAGCAGACGCTTCAGACGGTTGTTACGGTTGATAACGCGACGATACAGATCGTTCAGATCGGACGTTGCGAAACGACCACCATCCAGCGGTACCAGTGGACGCAGATCTGGCGGCAGAACCGGCAGAACGGTCAGGATCATCCACTCTGGCTTGTTGCCAGACTGAACGAACGCTTCCAGCAGTTTGATACGCTTGGTCAGCTTTTTACGCTTGGTTTCGGAGTTAGTTTCGTTCAGCTCTTCACGCAGCTGCTCGCACTCTTGCTCCAGATCCATGCTCTTCAGCAGGGCCTGGATAGCTTCCGCACCCATCTTCGCGTCGAATTCGTCACCGAACTCTTCCAGCGCGTCCAGATACTGTTCTTCGGTCAGAATCTGGTTACGTTCCAGGTTCGTCATACCGCCTTCGATCACAACATAAGATTCGAAGTACAGAACACGTTCGATATCGCGCAGCGGCATATCCAGCAGCAAGCCGATACGGGACGGCAGAGATTTCAGGAACCAGATGTGAGCAGTCGGAGACGCCAGCTCGATGTGGCCCATACGCTCACGGCGTACTTTGGTCTGGGTCACTTCAACGCCGCACTTCTCACAGATCACACCACGGTGTTTCAGGCGCTTGTACTTACCGCACAGGCACTCGTAGTCTTTTACTGGCCCGAAAATACGCGCACAGAAAAGGCCGTCACGCTCAGGTTTGAACGTACGGTAGTTGATGGTTTCCGGCTTTTTAACTTCACCAAAAGACCATGAACGGATCATGTCTGGCGAAGCCAGAGCAATTTTGATCGCATCAAACTCTTCGGTTTTAGTCTGCGCTTTCAGAAACTTTAATAAATCTTTCACGGATTTGCTCCCGTCGGAGTTAGCACAATCTGGTGTCGGGGGTTAACCCGACACCAGTGACCTGTTTGAGCGAGAATTACTCGTCTTCCAGTTCGATGTTGATACCCAGCGAACGAATCTCTTTCAACAGTACGTTGAAGGATTCTGGCATGCCCGGCTCCATCTGATGGTTGCCGTCCACGATGTTCTTATACATCTTGGTACGACCGTTCACGTCATCAGACTTAACGGTGAGCATTTCCTGCAGGGTGTATGCTGCGCCGTATGCTTCCAGCGCCCACACTTCCATCTCCCCGAAGCGCTGACCACCGAACTGAGCCTTACCACCCAGCGGCTGCTGAGTAACCAGGCTGTAAGAACCGGTAGAACGAGCGTGCATCTTGTCGTCGACCAGGTGGTTCAGTTTCAGCATGTACATGTAACCTACGGTTACCGGACGCTCGAACTGTTCACCGGTACGGCCGTCAAAGAGCGTAATCTGACCAGACGTTGGCAGACCACCCAGTTGCAGCAGCTCTTTAATTTCAGCTTCTTTTGCACCGTCGAATACCGGCGTTGCAATTGGCATACCCTTACGCAGGTTTTCCGCCAGACGCAGAACTTCATCATCGCTGAAGGTGTTCAGGTCGACTTTCTGACGCACGTCGGTACCCAGATCGTAGGCACGCTGGATGAATTCGCGCAGTTTCGCGACTTCTTCCTGCTGCTTCAGCATGGCGTTAATCTTGTCGCCGATACCTTTCGCAGCCATACCCAGGTGGGTTTCCAGGATCTGACCGATGTTCATACGAGACGGTACACCCAGTGGGTTCAGTACGATATCTACCGGCGTACCGTTAGCATCGTGCGGCATATCTTCGATCGGGTTGATCTTAGAGATAACACCCTTGTTACCGTGACGACCTGCCATCTTATCACCAGGCTGGATCTGACGTTTAACGGCCAGATAAACCTTAACAATCTTCAGCACGCCTGGTGCCAGATCGTCGCCCTGAGTGATTTTGCGGCGTTTCGCTTCGAGTTTTTTCTCGAACTCGTGTTTCAGTTCGTCATACTGCTCAGCCAGCTGTTCCAGCTGATTTTGTTTCTCTTCATCGGTCAGGCCCAGTTCCAGCCAGCGATCGCGTGGCAGTTTGTCGAGCTTCTCAGCTTCAACGCCACCGGCAACCAGCACCGCATAGATACGGCTGAACAGACCCGCTTCGAGGATCTGCAGTTCTTCAGACAGGTCTTTCTTAGCCTGTTTGAGCTGCATCTCTTCGATTTCCAGCGCACGCTTATCTTTCTCAACGCCGTCACGGGTGAAGACCTGAACATCGATAACCGTACCGGAAACACCGTTTGGTACGCGCAGAGAAGAGTCTTTAACGTCAGACGCTTTCTCACCGAAGATTGCACGCAGCAGTTTCTCTTCTGGCGTCAGCTGGGTTTCACCTTTCGGCGTAACCTTACCAACCAGAATGTCGCCGCCGGTCACTTCAGCACCGATGTAAACGATACCGGATTCATCCAGTTTAGAGAGCGCAGCTTCACCCACGTTCGGGATGTCAGCGGTGATCTCTTCTGGCCCCAGCTTGGTGTCACGGGACACACATGCCAGTTCCTGAATGTGGATGGTGGTGAAACGATCTTCCTGAACCACACGCTCGGAGACGAGGATGGAGTCTTCGAAGTTGTAACCGTTCCACGGCATGAACGCTACGCGCATGTTCTGACCGAGCGCCAGTTCACCGAGGTCGGTGGACGGACCGTCTGCCAGCACGTCGCCACGTTCAACTGGCTCACCCAGAGATACGCAAGGCATCTGGTTGATACAGGTGTTCTGGTTAGAACGGGTGTATTTGGTCAGGTTATAAATGTCGATACCCGCTTCGCCCGGATACATCTCGTCTTCGTTAACTTTGATAACGATACGGGATGCGTCGACGTACTGAACGGTACCGCCACGCTTAGCAACTGCAGTAACACCGGAGTCAACGGCAACAGCACGTTCCATACCGGTACCAACCAGCGGCTTATCAGCACGCAGAGTTGGAACGGCCTGACGTTGCATGTTCGCACCCATCAATGCACGGTTGGCGTCATCGTGTTCCAGGAACGGGATCAGGGACGCACCGACGGATACCACCTGCTGGGTGGATACGTCCATGTAGTCAACCTGGTCGCGGCTGAACAAGCTGGATTCGCCTTTGCTACGGCAGGTAACCAGATCTTCTACAAAGTGGCCTTCGTCATCCAGGTTGGAGTTCGCCTGAGCGATAACGTAGTTGCCTTCTTCGATAGCAGACAGGTAATGAATTTCGTCGGTAACAACACCGTCGGTCACTTTACGATACGGAGTCTCGAGGAAACCGTATTCGTTAGTCTGTGCGTACACGGACAGGGAGTTGATCAGACCGATGTTTGGACCTTCAGGCGTTTCGATTGGACATACGCGACCGTAGTGGGTCGGGTGTACGTCTCGAACTTCAAAGCCTGCGCGTTCACGGGTCAGACCGCCTGGGCCGAGTGCAGAGATACGACGTTTGTGCGTAATCTCAGACAGCGGGTTGTTCTGGTCCATGAACTGAGACAGCTGGCTTGAACCGAAGAACTCTTTCACTGCTGCAGAAATCGGCTTGGCGTTGATCATATCCTGAGGCATCAGGGTATCCAGATCGCCCAGAGACAGACGCTCTTTCACCGCACGCTCAACACGCACCAGGCCAACGCGGAACTGGTTTTCCGCCATTTCGCCTACGGAACGGATACGACGGTTGCCGAGGTGGTCGATATCATCCACTTCGCCTTTACCGTTACGGATATCGATGAGCTTCTTCATCACTTCGATGATGTCGTCTTTGCTCAGGATACCGGAACCTTCGATCTCATCACGCAGCAGAGAACGGTTGAACTTCATACGACCAACCGCGGACAGATCGTAGCGGTCTTCGGAGAAGAACAGGTTCTCGAACAGGCTTTCCGCCGCTTCGCGAGTTGGTGGCTCACCAGGACGCATCATGCGGTAGATTTCTACCAGCGCGCTCAGACGATCGGTGGTTGGGTCGACACGGATAGTCTCAGAGATATACGCACCGTGGTCCAGATCGTTGGTGAACAGCGTTTCGATACGTTTGTGGCCAGACTGGCTCAGCTTAGCCAGCAGATCCAGGCTCAGCTCCATGTTCGCTGGGCAGATCAGCTCGCCCGTTGACTCGTCAACGTAATCTTTCGCGGCTACTTTTCCTGCAATGTACTCAACCGGAACTTCGATGAGTTTGATATCATCTTTTTCCAGCTGGCGGATATGGCGCGCGGTGATACGGCGACCTTTTTCCACATACACTTTGCCGTCGGCTTCGATGTCGAACGACGCGGTCTCACCACGCAGACGTTCCGGCACCAGCTCCATCTGCAGCTTGTTGTCGCGGATTTCAAAGATCACTTTCTCAAAGAACAGGTCCAGGATCTGTTCAGTGGTGTATTGCAGCGCACGCAGAATGATGGTTGCAGGCAGCTTACGACGACGGTCGATACGGACAAACAGGTTGTCTTTCGGATCGAACTCGAAGTCCAGCCATGAACCACGGTAAGGAATGATACGTGCGTTATACAGTACTTTACCGGAAGAGTGTGTTTTACCTTTATCGCTGTCGAAGAAGACGCCCGGGCTACGATGCAGCTGGGAAACGATAACACGCTCAGTACCGTTGATTACGAAAGTACCGTTGTCTGTCATGAGTGGAATTTCACCCATGTAGACTTCTTGTTCTTTAATGTCTTTAACGGTGCCTTCCGGCGCTTCGCGCTCGTAGATCACCAGACGCAGTTTTACGCGCAGCGGTGCGGAATAGGTCACGCCACGGATCTGACATTCCTGAACGTCAAACACCGGTTCGCCAAGGCGGTAGCTGACGTACTGCAGCTCGGAGTTACCGCTGTAGCTCTGAATCGGGAACACGGAGCGGAAGGCTGCTTCCAGACCGTACTGCCCTTCAGGATCTTGCTCGATAAACTTCTGGAACGAGTCAAGCTGGATAGAAAGGAGATATGGAATGTCCAGAACTTGTGGACGTTTACCAAAATCCTTACGAATACGTTTTTTCTCGGTATAGGAGTAAACCATAGGGTTCCTCAGCTCGCTGACAAGTCGACCCATCTGTCCGACGAAGGGACAGTTTGTGCAACACCATTTTGTGGACCGGAAAATTGAATACTTTCCGCAATACCTGTTGCTATCACGCTTAAATCATTTCGTCGCGATTTACACAGAGCGAGCACCCTGTCGCAATATATTAAGTCGTCGATAGAAACATGCATTGTCAGGACAACCAGCAGTCAAACAGTGTGAAATGCTACTGATGCCTTACAGCGCAAAAAGGCTGGTGACTAAAAAGTCACCAGCCATCAGCCTAATGACTTAGGCTGCAACCAGAAAAGTTGGCTTATTTAACTTCAACTTCAGCGCCAGCTTCTTCCAGAGATTTTTTCAGTGCTTCTGCGTCGTCTTTGCTCACGCCTTCTTTCAGCGCAGCTGGAGCAGATTCTACCAGGTCTTTAGCTTCTTTCAGACCCAGGCCAGTTGCGCCACGTACTGCTTTGATAACAGCAACTTTGTTAGCGCCAGCAGCTTTCAGAATTACGTCGAATTCAGTTTTTTCTTCAGCAGCTTCAGCCGGGCCCGCAGCTACAGCTACAGCAGCAGCAGCAGAAACACCGAATTTTTCTTCCATTGCAGAAATCAGTTCTACAACGTCCATTACGGACATAGCTGCAACTGCTTCAATGATTTGATCTTTAGTGATAGACATTTAAATTGTTCCTGAAAATCAGAATAAGTTTATACGTAAGCGAATGCTTTATAAAGATAACTGCGATTAAGCAGCTTCTTTCGCATCGCGAACAGCAGCCAGAGTGCGAACCAGTTTGCCAGCCGAAGCTTCTTTCATGGTTGCCATCAGGCGTGCAATTGCTTCTTCGTAGGTCGGCAGGGTTGCCAGGCGATCGATTTGCGATGCCGGGATCAACTCACCTTCAAAGGCTGCAGCTTTGACCTCAAATTTTGCATTCGCTTTCGCGAACTCTTTGAACAGACGAGCAGCAGCGCCCGGGTGTTCCATAGAGTATGCAATAAGGGTCGGACCAACAAACGTGTCTTTCAGGCACTCGAACTGAGTACCTTCAACTACGCGACGCAGCAGGGTGTTACGAACAACACGCATGTATACGCCAGCTTCACGACCTGCTTTACGCAGTTCAGTCATTTTGTCTACAGTAACGCCACGGGAATCCGCAACTACTGCAGACAGCGCGCCTTTGGCTACTTCGCTGACTTCAGCAACAATCGCTTGTTTGTCTTGAAGATTTAAAGCCATTAGCTTTGCTCCTGGATGTTTGCCGGAACTCATGTCCCGGAACTCACTTCACTCTCCCCAACGAGGAGAGCGTCTTAATACGGTGAGCAGAAACAAGCCAGAGTATTCAAAAATAATCTTAGCGTTCTGTCACCGTCTACGCAGGGGATTAAGTCTCTTGCGAAACACCTGCGGTCTTCGACGGAGGCCTGGATTAGGCCAGGCTCCAACGAACAAATCTTTTAGCCGCTAACTTTCGTTAGCAAACGTGGGGGTAAGATTGTAGACAAAATCACCGCCCACGTAAAGGCATTAGTTTGCAGCAGCGCTCAGGCCAGCCTGGTCAACTGCAACACCTGCACCCATGGTGGTGGAGATGCTAACTTTCTTGATGTACACGCCTTTAGCCTGAGTTGGTTTTGCTTTTTTCAGCGCAACCAGCAGAGATTCCAGGTTTTCTTTCAGTTTGTCAGCGTCAAAGTCCACTTTACCGATGGTGGTGTGGATGATGCCGTTTTTGTCGTTACGATAACGAACCTGACCTGCTTTAGCGTTCTTAACCGCTTCAGCAACGTTAGGGGTTACAGTACCCACTTTCGGGTTTGGCATCAGGCCGCGTGGACCCAGAACCTGGCCCAGCTGGCCAACAACGCGCATTGCATCTGGAGAAGCAATAACAACGTCAAAGTTCATTTCGCCTTTCTTGATCTGATCAGCCAGATCTTCCATACCTACCAGTTCAGCGCCGGCAGCTTTAGCAGCTTCAGCGTTTGCACCCTGAGCAAATACAGCTACGCGAACGGAACGGCCAGTACCGTGTGGCAGTACAGTTGCGCCACGAACGTTCTGATCGGATTTACGAGCGTCGATGCCCAGGTTAACGGCAACGTCAACGCTTTCAACGAACTTAGCAGTTGCCAGTTCTTTCAGCAGAGCGATAGCTTCGTTGATGTCGTACTGTTTGGTCGCATCAACTTTGTCACGGATCACGGACATGCGCTTGGTCAGTTTAGCCATTTCTTAGTCCTCCACTACCAGGCCCATGGAACGTGCAGTACCTTCGATTGAGCGAGTCATCGCTTCAATGTCGGCACCAGTCATGTCGGCAGCTTTGGTCTGCGCGATTTCCTGCAGCTGAGCGCGGGAAATTTTACCCACTTTGTCTTTGTTCGGTTTACCGGAACCAGACTTGATACCAGCCGCTTTCTTCAGCAGAACTGCTGCTGGAGGGGTTTTGGTAACGAAAGTGAAAGAACGGTCAGCGTAAACAGTGATTACGACTGGGATTGGCAGACCTTTTTCCAGGGATTCAGTTTTTGCGTTGAACGCTTTACAGAATTCCATGATGTTCACACCCTGCTGACCCAGAGCTGGACCAACTGGTGGACTTGGGTTCGCCATACCAGCTGCAACCTGCAGCTTGACGTAGGCTTGTACTTTCTTAGCCATTCTAAAATCCTCTGATTGGGTGATAGCGCCTCAGAGAGGCTCCCCGTGAATAAAATTCGTTTTACGGGCCGTAACCCATAAAAACAAAAGGCGCGAAATTGTATTCCAATCTCGCGCCTTGTGCAACGATTTAATCGTTGCTTTTTTGATCGCTGCTTAGGCTTTTTCGACCTGTGCAAAGTCCAGCTCTACCGGGGTCGCACGACCGAAGATAGAAACAGACACTTTCAGGCGGGACTTCTCGTAGTCCACTTCTTCAACGACGCCGTTAAAGTCAGCAAACGGACCGTCATTAACACGAACCATCTCACCCGGTTCAAACAGCGTTTTCGGACGCGGCTTATCACCCACCTGCTGCAGGCGGTTCATAATCGCATCCACTTCTTTATCGCTGATTGGCGCCGGACGGTCAGACGTGCCGCCGATAAAGCCCATCACGCGCGGTACGCTGCGCACCAGGTGCCAGCTCGCGTCGTTCATCACCATCTGAACCAGCACGTAACCCGGGAAGAATTTACGCTCGCTTTTGCGACGTTGGCCGCCACGGATCTCGACCACTTCTTCGGTCGGAACCATCACTTCGCCAAATAACTCTTCCATGTTGTGTAATTTGATATGCTCACGCAGCGACGTAGCTACGCGGCCTTCAAAACCGGAAAACGCCTGAACGACGTACCAACGCTTTTTAGGGGCTTCAGACATCTTAGAACCTCAGGCCAGTGATAAAGGAAACCAGGCGAACCAGAATACCATCCAGTCCCCACAGGATCAGTGACATTACAGCGGTAACCGCCGCTACGATCAGCGTGGTGTGCAATGTTTCCTGGCGAGTCGGCCAAATGACCTTGCGGACTTCGGTACGTGCTTCGCGAGCGAAAGCGACAGTCGCTTTGCCTTTTGTCGTCAACAGCGCGACACCACCCGCTGCAGCAATCAGAATCACCACTGCAAGCGCGCGTAGCGGCAGCATCATGTCACGATAAAGATAGTTGCCAACAATTGCCACGATCAGCAGCACGGCTACAACTACCCATTTCATCGCTTCCAGGCCGCGCCCGCTCCCTTGAGCTTCGGTATTCGCACTCATAAACCAACCTGTCAGAAGTATTCTACAAACATTTTCACCCCGCGATTGCGAGGCAAACCAAATCGAAATGCTTATTCGCTTTTCGGATTATACGCTCTCTGCAGAGCCTGTCTCAGCAATGATTATGACAAAAATAATCACTGATGAGCCAGGTTCTGATGTGAAAGCGTGCAAAAAGGGCATCAAATGATGCCCTTTTATTGCGCATTGCGTCAAATGTTATCAGCGATTAGCCGAGAACTTTAGCAACAACGCCCGCGCCAACGGTACGGCCGCCTTCACGGATTGCGAAACGCAGACCATCGTCCATCGCGATTGGGTGGATCAGAGTCACAACCATCTTGATGTTGTCGCCTGGCATTACCATCTCAACGCCTTCTGGCAGTTCGATGGTACCGGTCACGTCAGTTGTACGGAAGTAGAACTG
>NZ_JBYAZJ010000012.1:0-72650 GCF_057444735.1 Enterobacter sp. B79-1 | reverse complement strand
CTTCGTAATGAATTACGTATGTTCACTCAGAGACTTGGTATTCATTTATTGTCCGAAGACATTAAGAATCCATGTCACTTTGAGTGCCCACACAGATTGTCTGATAAATTGTTAAAGAGCAGTGCCGCTTCGCTTTTCGCAGCGGCGCGGGGTGTGCATATTACGCTTTCCCGCTTCAGAGTCAAGCGTTTATTTTCGCTTTTCTCTGCTGACCCGGCGGCGTGTATGCCGTTGTTCCGTGTCAGTGGAGGCGCATTATAGGGAGTTATTCTGAAGTGACAAGCACAAAATACAAAAAACTTTTCGTTCGCTCACTTTTCAAACTTAACGCTTATTTAAGTCGCGAATCGCCCGTTATATGCGCGATTTCCCGCGCAAAACTGGCAACCTGCGACCAGTCGGTGTACACCACTTCTTTATGCGTATCGGTTTCACCGCCCGTCATCTTCATAATCAAGCGGATCATAAAGCGGTCATACCAGCGGTAGCGCGGATAGCGCAGCGCCCCGGCAAAGACCGCGCAAAGTGTTGGCTGCCACGGAGAATGAAGTAAAAACTTGCGCGTATAGCTGTTAGTTTGCGGCGTGCGCTTTTCTGCTTTACGGGCAACCAGATTGACCGAGTAGAAGGCACTGGGCAGCTTATTGAGCACGTCCTTATGTTTCTTCACAAAACGATCCAGCGCGGGATGGAAATGCCCGTAACGAATAGACGCCCCAATCACCACACGATCGTACTCCTGCCACGCGATGTGTTCCGCACGGTTCAGGTTCACTACATCCGCGTAAATGCCCAGCTCTTTTAATTCAGAAGCCAGATAAGCGGCAATCTCGCGCGTTTGTCCGTCTCGCGTAGAGAAAAGAACTAATGTTTTCATTAATGACTCCTTACTCGCGCCAGAATGTTGGGGTAAACAGCACCAGCAGCGTAAAGACCTCAAGACGCCCAAACAGCATGTTAGCGATAAGGATCCACTTCGCCACCGGGTTCATACTGGCAAAGTTATCCGCCACCACGCCCAGCCCGGGACCGAGGTTATTAAGCGTCGCCACAACAGAGGCGAATGCGGAGAAATCATCCACGCCGGTAGCAATAATAGCCAGCATACTGACGATAAAGACCAGCGCATAAGCAGAGAAGAAACCCCACACCGCTTCGAGAATACGTTCCGGCAGCGCACGATTCCCCAGCTTGATGCTATAAACCGCATTCGGGTGAACCAGACGCTTCAGCTCGCGGTTGCCCTGTTTGAACAGCAGCAGTATACGAATGACCTTCAGGCCACCGCCCGTAGACCCCGCACAGCCCCCGATAAAGGCCGAGCAAAGCAAAAGCACCGGCAGGAACAGCGGCCAGCGCGCAATGCTGTCCGTGGTAAAGCCCGCCGTTGTCGCCATCGACACCACCTGGAAAAAGGCCTGGTTTAGCGTGGTCATGGCCGAGTTATAAACATCGTGGAACCAAAGCACCAGCGTACAGATGATCACCAGCGTCAACTGGACGCCAATAAACATGCGGAACTCCGGATCGCGCCAGTACACCTTCAGGCTGCGCCCACTCAGTAAAGAGAAGTGCAGACCGTAGTTACAACCGGAGATCAGCAGGAAGATAGCAATAATAGTGTTAATCGTCGGGCTGTCGAAGTAGCCCACGCTGGCATCGTGCGTGGAGAACCCACCGATAGCGATAGTCGCAAAGCTGTGCCCGATGGCATCGAAAGCGGGCATTCCGGCAAACCACAGCGCCAGGGCGCAGGCGACCGTCAACAAGACATAGATCAGCCACAGGGTTTTTGCCGTCTCCGCAATACGCGGACGCATTTTGTTATCTTTTAGCGGGCCGGGCATTTCAGCCCGATAAAGCTGCATCCCACCGACGCCCAGAATGGGCAGGATAGCCACCGCCAGAACGATGATCCCCATACCGCCGAACCACTGCAGCATCTGGCGATAAAAGAGAATGGCATGCGGGAGAGAATCCAGCCCCACCAGCGTCGTCGCTCCGGTAGTTGTTAAACCAGAGAACGATTCAAAGAATGCATCCGTGATACTCAGATTGGGCTGTTCAGAGAAGATAAACGGGAGCGAACCGACGCTTCCCAGCACCGTCCAGAACAGCACGACGATCAGAAACCCTTCCCGAGATTTCAGCTCGCCTTTCTCACGACGGTTTGGCCACCAGAGCAGCGAGCCAATCGCCAATGCGACAAAAAAGGTCTGGGTAAACGCACGCCCCGCGCCGTCCCGGTAGATAAGTGCCACCAGTCCTGGGAGAATCATCGTCCCGGAAAAGAGTATGACCAGCAGTCCAACGATTCGGGTTATGGCACGAAAATGCATCTCTGCCGCTTCCTTTGGTATTCAAAAAAGTGAGGTGGGGATTATTCTTCAATCGGCAGCAATTGCAACGAACCACGACTAAAATCAGCGAGTTTTGCTGAAAAAGAGGCCAGTTCCGCCTGAGGAAGCGCCACGCGTAATTGCACCATCGCCTGGTAATCGCTGTGCGCAATCACACCGTTAACGTGCTTCAGTAACGCTTCAATGCCCGAAAGCTGCGAGTACTCGCATACCAGAGTATATTCGGTAAGTGGCGTTTTGCGGGTGGTTATCAGCAGATTAAGTGCCTGCTGGACACCCCCACCGTAGGCTTTAACCAGCCCACCCGTACCTAACAAAATGCCGCCGTAGTAGCGAACCACTACGGCGGTGATCTCGCCCACGCCGCTGCCCATCAGCTGCGAAAGCATAGGTTTACCGGCCGTGCCAGCCGGTTCACCGTCGTCAGAAAACCCCAACTGTTGCGAATCGTCCGGCGGTCCTGCCACCCACGCCACGCAGTGGTGGCGTGCATCAGGATGCTCCGCGCGAACGGACTCGACAAACGCCTTTGCCGCCTCTACGCCGTCGGTGTGCGCCAGCAGCGTAATAAAGCGGCTTTTCTTGATTTCCTCAACAAAGGTGACCGGTTCAGCCGGTATCAGCCAGCTTTCCATCAGGCCAGCTTCAGGTCTCGCGTCATGTTCTCGACACCGTTCTCATGAATAACCACGTTATCTTCGATACGAATGCCGCCAAACGGTTTCAACGCGTCAATTTTTTCCCAGTTGAAGTGCTTGCTGAACTGACCTTCACGCCACGGCGCCAGCAGGGATTCAATAAAGTAGATCCCCGGCTCGATGGTCAAGACCATGCGCGGCTCAAGAATACGGGTGCAACGCAGGTAAGGATATTTAGACGGTGCCGCCAGGTGCGTGCCGGTATCATCCTGCATGAAGCCCGCAACGTCGTGAACCTGCAGGCCCAGCGGGTGACCGATACCGTGCGGCATAAATGGCCCGGTCAGATCGTTTTCGACCATCGCCTCTTCGCTCATGTCTTTCACAATCTGATGCTTACGCAGCAGTTTAGCGATGCGTTGATGGAACTGGATGTGATAATCCACATAGCTGGTTCCGGCCTTCATGGTGCCAATCAGCGCCAGCTGTTCATCGTTCACGTCTTTAATCAGCTGCGCGAAATCGGTATCCCCATTCGCCGCCCAGGTACGGGTCAGATCGGCCGCGTAGCCGTTATACTCTGCCCCTGCGTCCAGCAGGAAGCTGCGCATTTCCGACGGAACCTGGTGATCCAGTTTGGTGTAGTGAAGTACAGACGCATGCTCGTTCAGCGCGACGATGTTGCTGTACGGTACGTCGGTGTCGCGGTGACCGGTTGCGGTCAGGTAGGCAAGATTGATATCGAACTCGCTCATACCGGACTGGAACGCTTCGTGCGCGGCACGGTGGCCATTCACCGCCGTTTTTTGCGCTTCACGCATACAGTAAAGTTCGTAGTCGGTTTTATACGCGCGGTAATAGTGGAGATAATCCAGCACCCCTTTCGGATTGAGTTTATCCGCCGGAATATCCAGACCCAGCGCACGCTCTGGAACAGGGCCAATATAGCCGATGTTGCCGCGCGCCGCAGGCAGCTGGCTGCCAATACCGTCCGCTTTTGGCAGGGCAATCACATCAATTTCTTCGGTCCAGAAAGAAGTCGGCAGCGGTTCCACGTTGTGCCAGTAATCCACCGGCAGATAGAACCACAGTTTCGGCTTGTTCACGCCATCCACCAGCAGCCAGCAATTTGGCACCTGTGTCACCGGCACCCAGGCTTTAAACTGCGGGTTGACCTTAAACGGATAAGCATGGTCATCAAGAAACGTGTTCATCAGCTCGCCGGAGTGGATTAGCAGGGCATCCAGCTTGAAGCGCGCCAGTACATCGCGGGTACGTTCCTGTAGGGTAACGATATGATTTTTATAAAGCGAAGCCAGTGAGTCCATCATTCTTCCTTTCGTTTTTTTGACCTCAAGTCATCGCATCTTAGCACACCTCACTCCGGCTGCGTGATTTCCACCGACCGTGATCAATGCAGCAATTTCTTAATGAGAAATTTGCATTTTATTAACATAAATTCCACACTCCGTCTCATCTGGTATGACCAGATCCACTTGCTGGATTCAGGAGACTGACATGCTTTACAAAGGCGACACCCTGTACCTCAACTGGCTGGAAGATGGCATTGCCGAACTGGTGTTCGATGCCCCCGGCTCAGTGAATAAGCTTGATACCGCGACGGTGGCCAGTCTTGGCCAGGCGCTGGATGTTCTTGAAAAACAACCTGAATTAAAAGGGCTGCTGCTGCGTTCGAACAAAGCGGCCTTTATTGTCGGTGCCGATATCACCGAATTTCTCTCGCTTTTCCTGGTGCCTGAAGAACAGCTGAGCCAGTGGCTACACTTTGCCAACAGCGTCTTTAATCGTCTGGAAGATCTGCCTGTCCCAACGATCTCCGCCGTGAACGGCTACGCGCTGGGCGGCGGCTGTGAATGTGTATTAGCCACCGATTACCGTCTCGCCACGCCGGATCTGCGCATCGGCCTGCCGGAAACCAAGCTGGGCATCATGCCGGGCTTTGGCGGTTCCGTGCGTATGCCGCGCATGCTGGGTGCCGACAGCGCGCTGGAGATCATTGCCGCGGGTAAAGATGTCGGCGCAGAACAGGCGCAGAAAATCGGCCTGGTGGACGGCGTGGTTAAGCCTGAAAAACTGATTGAGGGTGCTATTGCCATCCTGCGTCAGGCGATCAATGGCGATCTCGACTGGAAAGCCAAACGCCAGCCGAAGCTGGAGCCGTTAAAGCTCAGCAAAATTGAAGCCACCATGAGCTTCACCATCGCCAAAGGCATGGTGATGCAGACGGCGGGCAAACACTACCCGGCGCCGATCACGGCGGTGAAAACCATTGAAGCCGCGGCCCGCTTTGGTCGCGACGAAGCCCTGAAGCTCGAAAATCAGAGCTTTGTCCCGCTGGCGCACACCAATGAAGCTCGCGCGCTGGTCGGTATCTTCCTTAACGATCAGTTCGTGAAAGGTAAAGCCAAACAACTGACCAAAAACGTTGAGACGCCAAAACACGCGGCGGTGCTCGGTGCAGGCATTATGGGTGGCGGCATCGCTTACCAGTCGGCATGGAAAGGCGTGCCGGTGGTGATGAAGGACATCAACGAGAAATCCCTGACGCTCGGCATGACCGAAGCGGCCAAGCTGTTGAATAAACAGCTGGAGCGCGGAAAAATTGACGGGCTGAAGCTCGCAGGCGTGATCGCCACCATTCAGCCGGTGCTGGAGTACAGCGGTTTTGACCGTGTGGACGTGGTGGTTGAAGCGGTCGTTGAGAATCCGAAAGTCAAAAAAGCGGTGCTGGCCGAAACGGAAGACAAGGTTCGTCCAGGCACCGTGCTGGCCTCTAACACCTCCACTATTCCGATTGGCGAACTGGCGAGCGTGCTGAAGCGCCCGGAAAACTTCTGCGGCATGCACTTCTTCAACCCGGTACACCGTATGCCGCTGGTCGAAGTGATCCGTGGGGAAAAAACCTCTGACGAAACCATCGCCAAAGTGGTGGCGTGGGCAAGCAAGATGGGCAAAACCCCGATCGTGGTGAATGACTGTCCGGGCTTCTTCGTTAACCGCGTACTGTTCCCGTACTTTGCAGGCTTCAGCCAGCTGCTGCGCGACGGAGCGGACTTCCGCAAAATCGACAAAGTGATGGAAAAACAGTTCGGCTGGCCGATGGGCCCGGCGTATCTGTTGGACGTGGTCGGCATTGATACCGCCCATCACGCGCAGGCGGTGATGGCGGCAGGCTTCCCGCAGCGCATGCAGAAAGACTATCGCGACGCCATTGACGCACTGTTTGACGCCAACCGCTTCGGTCAGAAAAACGGCCTGGGCTTCTGGCGCTATAAAGAAGACAGCAAAGGCAAACCGAAGAAAGAAGAAGATGCCGTGGTGGACGGCCTGCTGGCCGATGTAAGCCAGCCGAAACGCGACTTCACCGACGATGAGATTATCGCCCGCATGATGATCCCGATGATCAACGAAGTGGTGCGTTGCCTGGAAGAAGGCATCATCGCCAGCCCGGCAGAAGCGGATATGGCGCTGGTGTACGGCCTTGGCTTCCCTCCGTTCCACGGCGGCGCGTTCCGCTGGCTGGATACGCTCGGCAGCGCCCGCTATCTCGATATGGTTCAGCAGTACCAGCACCTTGGCCCGCTTTATGAGGTGCCGGAAGGTCTGCGTAACAAAGCGCGCCATAACGAACCCTACTATCCAGCAGTTGAGCCAGCCCGTCCGGTTGGCGAGCTGAAAACGGCTTAAGGAGTCACAATGGAAAAGGTTGTCATTGTTGATGCGATTCGCACCCCGATGGGCCGTTCAAAAGGCGGCGCGTTCCGTAACGTGCGTGCGGAAGATCTCTCCGCGCACCTGATGCGTAGCCTGCTGGCGCGTAACCCGGCGCTGGACCCAACAGCGCTGGACGATATCTACTGGGGCTGCGTGCAGCAGACCCTGGAGCAGGGCTTCAACATCGCCCGTAACGCGTCTCTGCTGGCGGAGATCCCGCACTCGGTTCCGGCGGTCACCGTCAACCGTCTGTGTGGTTCGTCCATGCAGGCGTTGCACGATGCGGCGCGCATGATCATGACCGGCGATGCGCAGGCCTGTCTTGTGGGCGGCGTTGAGCACATGGGCCACGTGCCGATGAGCCACGGGGTTGATTTCCACCCGGGCATGAGTCGTAACGTGGCGAAAGCCGCGGGGATGATGGGCCTGACCGCCGAGATGCTCTCCCGCCTCCATGGTATCAGCCGTGAAATGCAGGATGCCTTTGCCGCGCGCTCTCACGCTCGCGCCTGGGCCGCCACGCAGTCCGGTGCCTTTCAGAATGAGATCATCCCAACCGGCGGTCACGAAGCAGACGGCGTACTGAAGCAGTTCAGCTACGACGAAGTCATCCGCCCGGAAACCACGGTCGAAGCGCTGTCTACCCTGCGCCCGGCATTTGATCCGGTCACCGGCACGGTAACGGCGGGAACGTCGTCCGCACTGTCCGACGGTGCCGCCGCGATGCTGGTGATGAGCGAAAGCCGCGCCCGCGAACTAGGCCTGACGCCACGCGCTCGCGTGCGTTCGATGGCGGTCGTCGGCTGCGATCCTTCCATCATGGGTTACGGCCCGGTTCCGGCCTCGAAGCTGGCACTGAAAAAAGCGGGCTTAACCGCCAGCGACATCGATCTGTTCGAGATGAACGAAGCCTTCGCCGCGCAGATCCTGCCGTGCATTAAAGATCTGGGGCTGATGGATCAGATCGACGAGAAGATTAACCTCAACGGCGGCGCGATCGCCCTCGGTCACCCGCTGGGCTGTTCCGGCGCGCGCATCAGCACGACGCTTATCAACCTGATGGAACGCAAAGATGCTCAGTTTGGTCTGGCAACAATGTGTATCGGGTTGGGTCAGGGTATCGCGACGGTATTTGAGAGAGTGTAATAAAAAAGCCGGGCTGCTTTTGCAGCCCGGCATGAGTTTAGTTG
This sequence comes from Enterobacter sp. B79-1, assembly GCF_057444735.1. Taxonomy (NCBI): domain Bacteria; kingdom Pseudomonadati; phylum Pseudomonadota; class Gammaproteobacteria; order Enterobacterales; family Enterobacteriaceae; genus Enterobacter; species Enterobacter sp. B79-1. Next base: position 64,727 of record NZ_JBYAZJ010000012.1, on the reverse strand, counting down.
CCGTTCTTCCCGCCTGTCAGGGGCGGGTTTTTTGCATTACTGCAGCAGCGAAATATCCGCCACGCGCAGGAACAGCTCGCGCAGTTTCTCGAGCATCGAGAGACGGTTAATACGCAGATCTTTATCTTCCACGTTCACCATCACTTTCTCGAAGAAGGCGTCGATAACGTCACGCAGCTCCGCCAGCTCCACCAGCGCTTCCTGGTAGCGACCTTCCGCGAAGTACGGCTCGAGCTTGTCGCGCAGCACCACAACCTGCATCGCCAGGGCAATCTCTTCCGGCTCTTTCAGGGTTGCAGCGTTAACACGCTCGTTCAGCGTCTCGTCGGATTTTGCGAGGATGTTGGATACACGCTTGTTGGCCGCTGCCAGGGCTGATGCCGCTTCCAGGGTACGGAAATGGGAAACCGCCTTCATACGCGCATCGAAGTCAGCCGGACGGGTCGGACGACGCGCCAGCACCGCCTGAATGGTGTCAACGGTGTAGCCTTCGTCCTGATACCAGGCGCGGAAACGGCCGAGCATGAAGTCGATGACGTCATCCACCACTTTGGCGTTGGTCAGCTTGTCGCCGTACAGACGCACCGCTTCTTCGGTCAGGGTCTGCAGATCGAGGTTCAGGTTCTTCTCAACGATGATACGCAGCACGCCCAGCGCGGCACGACGCAGCGCAAACGGGTCTTTGTCGCCTTTTGGATGCTGGCCAATACCAAAGATACCCGCCAGGGTGTCCATCTTATCGGCAATCGCCACGGCGCAGGCAACCGGGTTGGACGGCAGGTCATCACCCGCAAAGCGCGGCTGATACTGCTCGTTCAGGGCCACGGCCACATCTTCCGCTTCGCCATCATGACGCGCGTAGTGCATGCCCATCACGCCCTGGGTGTCGGTAAATTCGAACACCATGTTGGTCATCAGGTCGCACTTGGACAGCAGGCCCGCACGGGTAGCGTGGTTGACGTCGGCACCGATTTCACGGGCGATCCAGCCGGACAGCTCCGCAATGCGGTCGGTTTTGTCGCGCAGCGTACCCAGCTGCTGCTGGAACAGCACGGTCTGCAGGCGCGGCAGGTTATCTTCCAGACGCTTTTTACGGTCGGTGTTGAAGAAGAACTCCGCATCCGCCAGACGTGGGCGCACCACTTTCTCGTTACCGGAGATAATCTGGATCGGATCTTTCGATTCGATGTTCGCCACGAAGATGAAGTTTGGCAGCAGCTTGCCGTCGTTGGCGTATACCGGGAAGTACTTCTGGTCACCCTTCATGGTGTAGACCAGCGCTTCAGCCGGAACGGCCAGGAATTTCTCTTCGAACTTCGCGGTCAGCACAACTGGCCATTCCACCAGAGAGGTCACTTCTTCCAGCAGGCTTTCGCTCAGGTCAGCGTTACCGCCAATCTGGCGTGCCGCTTCTTCCGCGTCCGCTTTGATTTTGGCTTTACGCTGTTCGTAGTCGGCAATGACTTTACCGCGCTCCAGCAGGATCTGCGGGTACTGGTCGGCATTGTCGATGGTGAACTCCGGCTCGCCCATAAAGCGGTGGCCGCGGATCACGCGATCGGACGCCACGCCCAGGATAGTGGCAGGAATAACGGCATCGCCCAGCAGCAGGGTCACGGTGTGAACCGGACGCACGAAGTGCACGTCGGACGCGCCCCAGCGCATCAGCTTAGGAATTGGCAACTTAGCCAGTGAGGTCGCGATCATGTCCGGCAGCAGCGCTTCCGCGCTTTCGCCCTTCACATGTGCACGATACAGCAGCCACTCGCCTTTGTCGGTGGTCAGACGCTCGGCCTGGTCAACGGTGATGCCGCAACCACGCGCCCAACCTTCTGCCGCTTTGCTCGGTTTGCCTTCCGCGTCGAACGCCTGAGCAATGGCCGGGCCACGTTTTTCCACTTCACGATCCGGCTGAGACGCCGCCAGATTTGCTACTTTCAGCGCCAGACGGCGCGGTGCAGCAAACCATTCAATTTTACCGTGTGCCAGGCCAGCGTTATCCAGCTCGGCGGTCACGTTCGCAGCAAAAGATTCAGCCAGGCTGCGCAGGGCTTTTGGTGGCAGCTCTTCGGTGCCGATTTCCACCAGGAAAGTTTTTTCAGACATGGCCGCCTCTTATTTGTTTCGGTTGCACATCGGGAAGCCAAGGGCTTCACGGGACGCATAGTAAGCTTCTGCAACGGCTTTGGTCAGGGTACGAATACGCAGAATGTAGCGCTGACGTTCAGTCACGGAGATGGCTTTGCGGGCGTCCAGCAGGTTGAAGCTGTGGGCGGCCTTCAGAATACGCTCGTAGGCAGGCAGCGGCAGCGGAGTCTCCAGCGCCAGCAGCAGCTGCGCTTCTTTCTCGTACTGCTCGAAGCAGGTGAACAGGAAGTCCACGTCCGCGTATTCGAAGTTATAGGTGGATTGCTCCACTTCGTTCTGATGGAACACGTCGCCGTAGGTGGTTTTACCCAGCGGGCCGTCGCTCCAGACCAGGTCGTAAACGCTGTCTACGCCCTGAATGTACATGGCCAGACGTTCCAGACCGTAGGTGATTTCACCGGTGATTGGTTTACATTCCAGACCGCCAACCTGCTGGAAGTAAGTGAACTGCGTCACTTCCATGCCGTTCAGCCACACTTCCCAGCCCAGCCCCCAGGCACCCAGCGTTGGGTTTTCCCAGTTATCTTCCACGAAACGAATGTCGTGAATGGTCGGGTCCATACCCAGTTCTTTCAGCGACCCGAGGTACAGTTCCTGAATGTTGTCTGGTGATGGCTTAATCACCACCTGGAACTGATAGTAGTGCTGCAGACGGTTCGGGTTTTCGCCGTAACGGCCATCGGTAGGACGACGGGAAGGCTGCACATACGCGGTCGCCATTGGCTCCGGCCCCAACGCGCGTAAGCTGGTCATTGGGTGCGAGGTGCCTGCGCCAACTTCCATGTCCAAAGGTTGAACAATGGTGCAGCCCTGACGAGCCCAGTAATCCTGTAAGGTCAGGATCAGGCCCTGGAAGGTCTTGGTATCAAACTTTTGCATAGTATTTCGTGCTGGATACGTGTGGTTTTAAATGGAAGGGATCAGTATACCCGCTGGCTGCAAGATATACAGTACGAAACGGGGTTGTTTAAGATAAATTGGGGAATAAGGCGCGCAGCCAGAACGCCAGGGCATTGTGGCTGCTGATTATACGAGCAGATTAGCGCATCGAGAGATGTAAAAACTGACCGTCCGCGTCAAAAGAACAGACAAAGCCTTCTTTACGCGCAGTATAGCCTTTTAGCTCATAGCTCCCCTGAAAGCGCTCAAATCCGTTAACCGTAATTTTCTGCACCTCGGAATTATAGCGACGAGCCGCCTGGTCTTTGCAGAGCTGCTCCATATTCAGCGAACGTTCAGGGGTGATTTTCCCCTGCTGTGCTTTTTGTTCAGGCACGTCCTGCGAGGCGCTGCACCCCGCCAGTATGAGTAGCAGAAAGAGTGACGCCACACGCTTCATCATCATTTTTATTACCGCCCTGGTCAGTGGCTGTTATTTTTAATATCAACGCTTTTATAGATTATGGTGCGTCATTCTGCGAATCTCGCGCTCCTCGTACAAGTTACGCGAGTTAAACTCAGAATTTTCCAAGGGAAGACTTTACCCTAATCGCAGTCACACTCTATTTACAGGGAATAAGAGGAACTGATGTCGTCAAAAATTAACTGGATTGATAACCTGCGAGGAATAGCCTGTCTGATGGTGGTGATGATCCACACGACGACCTGGTACGTCACGAACGCGCACAGCATCAGCCACGTTAACTGGGATATCGCTAATATACTTAACTCTGCTTCCCGCGTGAGCGTGCCGCTGTTCTTTATGATTTCCGGCTTTCTCTTTTTTGGCGAACGCAGTGCGCAACCGAGGCATTTTATCCGCATCGCGTCATGCCTGGGTTTCTACAGCGCCGTTGCGCTGCTCTATATCACGCTTTTCACCTCAATTAACGCCGAACTTTCGCTGAAAAACGTGCTGCAAAAACCGATCTTCTATCACCTGTGGTTCTTCTTCGCCATTATCGTTATCTACCTGGTTTCCCCGCTGATACAGGTGAAGAACGTCAGCGGGAAAATGCTCCTGGCCCTGATGGTGGTGATTGGCGTGGTGGCAAACCCCAATACCGTCTCGCAGAAAATTGACGGATTTGAGTGGTTGCCGGTGAACCTCTATATCAACGGCGATACCTTCTACTACGTGCTTTACGGCATGCTGGGGCGCGCCATTGGCATGATGGATACACAAAAACGAAGTATGAACTGGCTTTGTGGCGCGCTATTTATCATCGGTGTGATCGTGATTTCGCGCGGTACGCTTTATGAGCTGAAGTGGCGCGGGAATTTTGCCGATACCTGGTATCTGTACTGCGGCCCGATGGTCTTTATCTGCGCCGTCTCCCTGCTGATACTCGTCAAAAATAAGCTGAATGAACGCCCGCTTCCCGTGGTGGGATTGATTTCGCGCCACTCGCTGGGGATTTATGGTTTTCACGCGCTGGTGATCCACGCTCTTCGCACGCGTGGGATTGAGCTCAAAAACTGGCCGCTGCTGGATATTATCTGGATTTTTGCCGCCACGCTGGTCGTGAGCTTATTGCTGTCGATGCTGTTGCAAAAAATAGATACCCGTCGCTTCGTTAGTTAGCGATTCGCTGCCGGGCACGGTGGAACTGGCGCGGGGAGGAAAACCCTGCCGCCAGCGACGCCTGCTCCACCCCACGCCCCTGCAACAACCACTGTTCGGCCACGGCCAGACGCAATTGCTCAAGGTAATCCCGAACGCTTATACCTAAATGTTCCTGAAAAAGTCGGGTCAGATGGCGTGGGCTGACGTGCGCCTGCGCGGCGATATCCGGTATCTGCCACGCTTTTTGCGGCTCAGCGGTAAGGGCGTCCTGCGCGCGGTGGATCGCCGGGTGAAGATGATTGCGGTAGCGTAACCAGGGTGAAAGCTGCGGATCGTCCCCTGAGCGGCGGAACCAGACCACCATCTCACGCGCGACGGCCAGGGCTTTTTCTGGCCCACAAAGGCGGTTAATCATATGCAGCGCCAGATCGATACCCGACGTGATCCCTGCGCTGGTCCAGATATTCTCATCCTGCACGAAAATCCGGTTTTCTTTAATCGTCGCCGTGGGGGCTGCAGCGCGTAAGCGGCTAATGACGTCATGATGCGTGGTGCACTGCCGGTTATTCAACAAGCCCGACTTTGCCGCCAGCAACGCGCCAGAACAGACGCACATCACGGCGATGTCCTGGCGCTGGATTTGCGGCTGCAGGCGCATCAGCCAGTGCTGAATCTGCTGCGCCAGAGGGGTTGAGAACTGGACGTGGGAGTCGCTGACTCCCGGTAGCACAAGCAAACTCCCTTCTGGCAGACGTTCCGGCAGCGGCTGAATGCCGCTCATCGTCAGGCCAATCGACGTCTGAACGTCAGGCTGCGGGCCAATGTAATGCAGGCGAAACGCGTCGCCCGCCAGCACAAAGGTTTCTGCCGGGCCGGTCATGTCTAATGACAGCACCCCGGGCAACATAACAAACCAGACGTCGATGCTCATTACAGTGACTCCAGCGTCTCCGCTACCGTTTTAATCTCGGCAAAACGCCCGGCCAGCACCGTCTCGGTACGATGACGCAGTTCGTCAGCGCTGAGGGTAATTCCGTTGTACGTCATCGGGAACGTCAGCGTGGCCTCGCCCACAAAGGTCACAGCATAGCCCAGATCGGAGGCCACACGTGCGGTAGTTTCACAACATTGTTCAGTGCGAATGCCGCAGATAATCAGTCGGTTGATATCACGCTCGCGCAGCCAGCGGTCGAGCCCGGTGTCCGTGAAGGCATTATGGACGTGTTTCTGGAAAACCACATCCGGCTGATGACGTAAAAAGGCCATCGGTTTGACATAGCCGCTTTCCAGGGTGAAGGGACCGTCTTCATCTACATGAAAAATATCAACGACCGGAATATTTCGCGACTGGCAGCCTTCAATCAGCCCCAGCATGGCCTGTTGAAAAGCAGGAATATCGCCCTCCTGCCAGTACATGCGATGATGAAATGACTGCTGAGTATCAATATTGATTAATGCGGTGCGGGACATGATGGAACTCCTCGTCAGTGGGTATGACCTTATCCTGACGAGGAAACGCAGGCACGAACAGACCAAAAAAGGACATCGTCATGCCTCTATCAGACAATCGTTTTATGACATCAACGGCAGCAGCTGCTGGTAGATCCTACGGAACACATCACGCCTTTCCGCGTAACGCGAATGCCGTGCTGCGTCAGGAAGATGCGTTTGCTCAAGCGCCAGCTGTGGCAGCAACTGTGCGAGCGGTTTGTCAGGGTTCGCGGCTATCTGTGCCAGCCGCGCTGCGCCAAGCGCAGGCCCGACGTCGCCCCCGGTGCGATAATCAAGCTGTAGCCCGCTAATGTCAGACAGCATCTGCCGCCAGTAACTGCTGCGCGCGCCGCCGCCAATGAGCGTAATGCTTGATGGTTTCAGCCCACAATCGTGTACGACGTCCATCCCATCCGCCAGCGCATACCCGACGCCCTCCAGTACCGCACGCGCCAGTTCAGCCGGGCCATGTTGATGAGTTAAACCGAAAAACACCCCTTTCGCTTCCGGGTTATTGTGCGGCGTACGCTCGCCGGAAAGATAGGGTAAAAACCAGACGGCACCGGCATTTTCATCCGCCTGCTGCGCGGCTTCGATAAACGCAGGGACATCCGCCATTCCGGTCAGCTTCGCTGCCCAATCGAGGCAGGATGCCGCACTCAGCATCACCGACATCAAATGCCATTTCCCGGGCAGGGCATGACAGAAACTGTGGACCGCGCTTTCAGGGTTGCTGCGATAACCGTCGCTGACGGCAAAATAGACGCCGGAGGTTCCCAGCGAGAGCATCGCCTGCCCTACCTCCACCATCCCGACACCGACAGCGCCCGCCGCATTGTCGCCGCCGCCAGCTACCACCGGTACGGCAGGCATATTCCAGCGTTCAGCAATGGAGGACTGCAATGTGCCGGTGGCCTCGCTGCCTTCGAAGAGCGCAGGCATATGGTCACGAGTCAGATGGCAGGCATCCAGCATCGCCTCGCTCCAGTCGCGTTTCGCCACATCGAGCCACATCGTGCCCGCCGCGTCAGACATATCACTGGCGAAATCACCCGTCATGCGAAAACGCAGATAATCTTTCGGCAGCAGAACTTTCGCTACCTGACGGAAAATCTCAGGTTCATGGCGCTGTACCCACAAGAGTTTTGGTGCGGTGAAGCCTGGCATCATCAGGTTGCCGGTGATGTCACGAGAGGTCGGTACGCGTTCTTCAAGAAGCGCGCACTCTTCTGCACAGCGACCGTCGTTCCAGAGGATCGCTGGACGCAACACGCGGTGCTGGCTGTCCAGTAGCGTTGCGCCGTGCATTTGTCCGGCAATCCCCAGCGCTTTTACGTCACGGAGACTGTGCTGCGCGCCTAAGGCTGTGATTGCGCGATCCGTCGCCAGCCACCACTGCTCCGGGTCCTGTTCAGACCACAGCGGATGCGGACGTGAAACCTGCAGTTTTTCCGTCTGCGTGGCTAACACGTCGCCCTGTTCGCTTAACAGGATGGCTTTCACACCCGATGTGCCAAGATCGATCCCGATATACATTGTGGTGACTCCTTTGACAGAAATGCCCGGTGGCGCTGCGCTTACCGGGCCTGCATGCTGTTATTTATCGAACAGGTAATGATTGACCAGGTTTTCCAGCAGTTCCTGGTGTCCGCTCTGATGCTGCGGTGCCAGTTGATGCTGTTCAGCGTACTTCGCGATCTCACCAAGCGATAACTGGCCTTTCAAAATTTGCTGGCCCAGCTCACTGTTCCAGCCGCTATAACGCTTCGCCACGCGTTTATCCAGCTCACCGTCTTCAATCATTCGGGCGGCGATTTTCAGCGCCAGCGCCATGGTGTCCATCGCGCCAATATGACCGTAGAACAGATCGTACTTATCGGTGCTTTGGCGACGCACTTTGGCGTCAAAATTCAGACCGCCGGTGGTGAAGCCCCCCGCTTTGATGATTTCGTACATCACCAGCGCATTCTCTTCCACGCTGTTCGGGAACTGGTCGGTGTCCCAGCCTAGCTGTGCATCACCACGGTTTGCATCCACAGAACCAAAGATGCCCAGCGCAATGGCGGACGCAATTTCGTGATGGAAAGAGTGGCCCGCAAGCGTAGCGTGGTTAGCCTCAATGTTCACTTTGATCTCTTTTTCCAGACCAAATTGTTTCAGGAAGCCGTACACGGTTGCGACGTCATAATCGTACTGATGCTTGGTCGGCTCTTGCGGCTTAGGTTCAATCAGCAGCGTACCGCGGAAACCAATTTTGTGTTTATGCTCGACAACCATCTGCATAAAGCGACCAATCTGCTCACGCTCCTGGCGCAGATCGGTGTTCAGCAGGGTTTCATACCCTTCACGGCCGCCCCACAGCACATAGTTCTCGCCGCCCAACTGATGCGTGGCGTTCATCGCCGTCACCACCTGTGTGGCCGCCCAGCTGAACACTTCGGGATCCGGATTCGTTGCCGCACCCGCGCCATAGCGAGGGTTAGTAAAGCAGTTTGCCGTGCCCCACAGTAGCTTCACGCCGCTCTGCTGCTGTTTTGCCGCCAGCACGTCCACCATTTGCGCGAAGTTGTTCAGATACTCTTTCAGCGACGCGCCTTCCGGAGAGACATCCACATCGTGGAAGCAGTAGTACGGCACGTTCAGCTTGTGAAAGAATTCAAACGCGACATCCGCTTTACGCTTCGCCAGTTCGATGGCTTCGCCAGGCTGTTGCCATGGACGGTCAAAAGAACCCACACCGAACATATCGGCACCATTCCAGCAGAACGTATGCCAGTAACAGGCGGCAAAGCGCAGATGATCTTCCATGCGCTTACCCAGCACCAGCTCGTCCGGGTTGTAGTGACGAAATGCTAAAGGATTGGTCGTTTTCGTGCCTTCGTAACGAACGCGATCGAGTTGGTCGAAATAAGCTTGCATATTGAGCTCCATAATCAGGGTATGCGGCGAGTCGTAGATACAGGAGTAATAGTGAATACACATTCCGGCTTGCTCAATTACGTTATTTCACACTGCTATTGAGAGAATGCACAACTGTGCGCTGGCTCGCAAAATAATGCGCAGACAAACTATTTTTCGGTGCAGATTCCAGAATCAAATGTAATTAATAAGTTACGTATTTTAAAATCCGATCGCGGTCATAAATTCAGAAATAAACCAAATATCATAATGAGAAGATAAAAATCTGTAATTGCCAGCGGGCCTTTCCACGTTAAAAATTTGCTGCGTCTCAGCAGTGAATGTTTCTTTTATCTCAGCGACACATCCCCTACAAAAAGGCCTAATAATTATGAAGATAAAGAACCTGTCCCTTACACTCTGTACTACTCTCCTGCTTGCAAGCTTTGCCGGGCATGCCAAAGAGGTGAAAATCGGCATGGCCATTGACGACCTGCGCCTGGAGCGCTGGCAAAAAGATCGCGATATTTTTGTAAAAAAAGCAGAATCTCTCGGCGCAAGCGTGTTTGTTCAGTCGGCTAACGGCAACGAAGAAACGCAAATGTCGCAAATTGAGAATATGATCAACCGTGGCGTCGATGTTCTGGTCATTATCCCGTACAACGGCCAGGTATTAAGTAACGTGGTGAAAGAAGCCAAACAAGAAGGCATAAAAGTATTGGCCTATGACCGCATGATTAATAACGCAGACATTGATTATTATATTTCGTTCGACAACGAAAAAGTGGGTGAATTACAAGCCAAAAGCCTGGTCGATAAAGTGCCTCAAGGGAATTATTTCCTGATGGGTGGTTCGCCAGTGGATAACAACGCCAAACTGTTCCGCGAAGGGCAAATGAAAGTCCTTAAACCGTACATCGACAACGGGAAAATTAAAGTGGTTGGCGATCAGTGGGCTGATGGTTGGCTCCCTGAAAACGCGCTAAAAATCATGGAAAACGCGCTGACGGCCAACAACAACAAAATTGATGCAGTCGTGGCCTCTAACGATGCCACCGCTGGCGGCGCGATCCAGGCCCTGAGCGCCCAGGGGCTGGCTGGCAAAGTCGCTATCTCCGGACAGGATGCCGATCTCGCCGGGGTAAAACGCATCATTGCTGGCACCCAAACCATGACGGTTTACAAGCCCATCACCGAACTTGCGAATACGGCGGCTGAAATTGCCGTTGAGCTGGGTGAGGGTCAACAGCCTAAATCTGACGCGACGTTAAACAACGGACTCAAAGATGTTCCGGCTCGTCTGCTCACCCCGATTGAAGTCAATAAAGAGAATATTGACGCCACTGTCATTAAAGACGGTTTCCACAAGAAGAGTGAACTGTAATCCCGCGCTGCCCCTGCCCGGCAGGGGCGCACCGGTCTGTCCTGTTCTCCCTCAGGTCACGTGGAGCAGTTATGTCTTATTTACTAGAAATGAAGAGCATCACCAAAGCCTTTGGCGCGGTGAAAGCGGTCGATAACGTGAGCCTGCGGCTAAACCCTGGCGAAGTGGTCTCGCTGTGCGGTGAAAACGGTTCAGGCAAGTCGACGCTGATGAAAGTGCTGTGCGGGATCTATCCACATGGCAGCTATGAGGGTGAAATCGTCTTTGCCGGTGAGGTCATTCAGGCCACACACATTCGCGATACTGAGCGTAAAGGTATCGCCATTATTCATCAGGAACTGGCACTGGTGAAGCACCTCACCGTGCTGGAAAATATCTTCCTGGGGGCCGAAATCTCACGTCACGGCGTACTGGATTACGACACCATGACGCTGCGCTGTGAAAAGCTGCTGGCGCAGGTGAGCCTCAGCATTTCACCGGATACCCGCGTGGGGGATCTTGGCCTGGGGCAGCAGCAGTTGGTCGAAATCGCCAAAGCCCTGAACAAGCAGGTAAGACTGCTGATTCTCGATGAGCCAACGGCCTCGCTCACTGAACAGGAAACCGCTGTTCTGCTCAATATCATCCGCGATCTGCAAAACCACGGTATCGCCTGCATCTATATTTCGCACAAGCTTAATGAGGTGAAAGCCATTTCGGACACCATTTGCGTGATCCGCGACGGGCAACACATCGGCACGCGTGAAGCGGAGGGCATGAGTGAAGATGACATCATCACCATGATGGTAGGGCGCGAACTCACTGCGCTCTATCCGAACGAACCCCATGCCGTGGGAGACGAAATCCTGCGCGTGGAAAATCTCACTGCATGGCATCCCGTGAATCGCCATATCAGGCGAGTTAACGACGTCTCCTTTTCCCTTCACCGCGGTGAAATCCTTGGCATTGCGGGTTTAGTGGGCGCAGGTCGAACCGAAGCCGTGCAGTGCCTGTTTGGCGTGTGGCCCGGACGCTGGGAAGGCAGCATTTACATCGATGGTCAGCCGGTGAAAATCGACAACTGCCAGCAGGCGATTGCCCATGGCATTGCCATGGTGCCAGAAGATCGCAAAAAAGACGGCATCGTGCCGGTAATGGCTGTCGGGAAAAACATCACGCTGGCGGCGCTAAACCAGTTCTCCGGCGCCCTGACGAGCCTGGACGACGCTGCCGAGCAGCAGTGTATTCTTCAGTCACTCGCCAAGCTCAAGGTCAAAACCTCCTCCCCGGAACTGGCCATTGGACGCCTCAGCGGGGGGAACCAGCAAAAGGCGATTCTGGCGCGCTGCCTGCTTCTCAACCCGCGAATTTTAATCCTGGATGAACCGACTCGCGGGATTGATATTGGCGCGAAGTATGAAATCTACAAGCTGATTAATCAGCTTGTGCAGCAAGGCATTGCCGTCATTGTCATCTCGTCTGAATTACCTGAAGTGCTCGGCCTGAGCGACCGCGTGTTGGTTATGCACGAGGGGAAACTGAAAGCCAATCTGATTAACCAGAACCTGACGCAAGAACAGGTGATGGAAGCCGCCCTAAGGAGCGAACGTCATGTCGAAAAGCAATCCGTCTGATATCAAAGTCGCTGTGCCGACACCCGGCGCGTTCGCAGGGCTGAAAGCGCTAAACCTGCAGGTCTTCGTGATGATCGCGGCGATTATCGCCATCATGCTGTTCTTTACCTGGATGACCGATGGCTCCTATTTGAGTGCTCGTAATATCTCTAACCTGCTGCGCCAGACTGCCATCACCGGCATTCTGGCCGTGGGGATGGTGTTTGTGATTATCTCAGCGGAGATTGACCTGTCGGTCGGGTCGATGATGGGCCTGCTCGGCGGCGTGGCGGCGATATTTGATGTCTGGCTCGGCTGGCCGCTGCCGCTCACCATTGTCGTGACGCTGGCGCTGGGTCTGGTACTGGGGGCGTGGAACGGGTGGTGGGTTGCCTACCGTAAGGTGCCGTCATTCATCGTCACCCTGGCCGGGATGCTGGCCTTCCGTGGGATTCTGATTGGCATCACCAACGGTACCACCGTCTCTCCCACCAGCGCGTCTATGTCGCAGATTGGGCAGAGCTACCTCTCTGATGGCATCGGCTTTACGATTGGCGTGGTGGGCATGATGGCCTTCATCGCATGGCAGTGGCGTGGCCGTATGCGCCGTCAGGCGCTGGGGCTGGCTTCTCCGGCATCGACCTCCGTGGTCGGTCCTCAGGCGCTCACCGCCGTGATTGTGCTGGGTGCCATCTGGCTGCTGAACGATTACCGCGGTGTCCCGACGCCCGTTCTGCTGCTGGCGCTCCTGCTGCTGGGCGGCATGTTTATGGCGACGCGCACCGCGTTTGGTCGTCGTATTTATGCCATTGGCGGTAATCTTGAGGCGGCACGTCTGTCAGGGATCAACGTCGAACGCACCAAACTCGCTGTCTTTGCCATCAACGGCCTGATGGTGGCGATTGCAGGGCTGATCCTCAGCTCACGTCTGGGGGCCGGTTCACCGTCGGCAGGAAACATTGCCGAGTTGGATGCCATCGCTGCGTGTGTCATCGGCGGGACCAGTCTCGCAGGCGGTGTCGGCAGCGTGGCAGGCGCGGTGATGGGCGCATTTATTATGGCTTCGCTGGATAACGGGATGAGCATGATGGACGTCCCAACGTTTTGGCAGTATATCGTGAAGGGAGCGATTCTTTTGCTGGCAGTCTGGATGGACTCGGCAACCAAGCGACGTGCCTGAGAACAGTATTGTTACTTATTTGGGAAAGTGAGCCATGTTTGAAAAGCGTCACCGCATTACGTTGTTATTCAATGCCAACAAAGCCTACGACCGTCAGGTGGTTGAAGGGGTTGGTGAATATTTGCAGGCGTCGCAATCCGAGTGGGATATTTTCATTGAAGAAGATTTCCGCACCCGTCTGGAGAACATCAAAGACTGGCTGGGCGATGGCGTTATCGCTGACTATGACGATCCCGTCATTGAGCAATTGCTAACAGACGTCGACGTTCCCATTGTGGGCGTCGGCGGCTCGTATCATTCGCCCGATCACTATCCACCGGTCCACTACATCGCAACCGATAACCATGCGCTGGTCGAGGCCGCTTTTCTCCATTTAAAAGAGAAAGGCGTGCATCGCTTTGCGTTTTACGGGTTGCCCTCTTCAAGCGGCAAACGGTGGGCGGTAGAGCGCGAGCATGCGTTCTGCCAGCTGGTCGCAAAGGAGAAATATCGTGGTGTGGTGTATCAGGGGCTGGAAACCGCACCGGAAAACTGGCAGCACGCGCAAAACCGCCTGGCGGACTGGCTGCAAACGCTGCCGCCCCAGACCGGGATTATTGCGGTAACAGATGCTCGTGCGCGCCACGTGCTGCAGGTCTGCGAACATTTGCATATTCCGGTGCCTGAAAAGCTGTGCGTAATTGGTATCGATAACGAAGAGTTAACCCGCTATTTGTCTCGCGTGGCGCTCTCCTCTGTCGCTCAGGGAACCCGTCAAATGGGCTATCAGGCCGCGAAGCTCCTGCACCGCCTGCTGGACAACGAAGCCTTGCCGCTTCAGCGCCTGCTGGTTCCGCCTGTGCGTGTCGTCGAACGCCGCTCAACCGATTATCGTTCCTTAAGCGACCCGGCCGTCATTCAGGCAATGCACTACATTCGCAACCACGCCTGCAAAGGCATTAAGGTGGATCAGGTACTGGATTCGGTCGGCATTTCTCGCTCAAACCTGGAAAAACGCTTTAAAGAGGAAGTGGGTGAAACTATTCACGCCGTTATTCATGCGGAAAAACTGGAGAAAGCGCGCAGCCTGCTGATCTCCACGTCGCTTTCCATCAATGAAATTTCACAAATGTGCGGCTACCCGTCGCTGCAGTATTTCTACTCGGTGTTCAGAAAGGAGTATGAGACCACGCCGAAAGAGTACCGGGAACGGTATAGCGAAGTGCTGATATAAAAAGAAAAACGCCTTCAGATGGAAGGCGTTTTTTTGGGGATTACATATGCGCGGCAATTAAGCGCTGGTTATCCTGGTACATCGCAAACAGATAGTTGTTATAGCGCTGCCCCTGGGTGGAATAACCTTTCAGCTTGTGGATCATCGTACTGGCCGTCACTTCCTGATCCGCTTTACGCAGCTGGGCGCGAGACTTACGGAACGAAGAGTAGGCCGGATGCGTGTTCAGATTCACGACATAGGCATTCACGGAATCTTTGACCGATTCAAACTGCGAGTAGCCTTTCACTTTACCGGGAGCATTGTTACAACGCCCTTTCACGCATTTCATGCCGAAAAGATTGTTGTTATTGCGCGCCAGCTTCGAGGTACCCCAACCGCTTTCAGCGGCGGCCATCGTTGCCACCATGCTGCCCGGAATGATGTCTACACGCTCCAGAAGTGAATTCCACGGCACACGACGCGTGTTGCCATTCCATTTCACCTTGTAGCGTTTGGAAATCTCTTTCAGGCGCGTGCGCTCAGACGGCGACCAGCGGCTATCGTACTGTTTTGAGATCAGCCAGTTACGATCCGCAGTAATCGCGGCATTTTGACTCGTGATGTAAGGCATTACCGTCCGGAGAAACGCTTTTTTCCTTGGTGTTCCGGAAGGGTATTTTCGCAAATCAGGAAGTGAACTACTCTTTGCACTATTGCGAGAATACTCTTGTTTACTGCTAACCTTACTACTTGTCGTCTTTATTACGTGGGCTTTCTTACTCGTTGTATCCGTGTGCGTCTTCGCAAGCACCTCACCCGAAAATGCCGTGGTGAGTAACATGAGTATCGCAGCCCCATATCGTCGAATGGGAGTCGATATCATTAGGTCTCCTGGTCGGATGTAATCATCCCAACACCTTATTTTTTTCACAAATTTGAGAGCGGAATCTCAAATCATATCAAAAATAGTCTTCCAGAGCACGTATAGAAATAGTCCAAATCCGAAACTATGTCACCTGAAACATGCTCACTAAAGCATCAATTCTGAAAAAATGTGTGCGATATCGCAGATAACTGCCTAATTTTGCGCGGGATCACTCATCCCTTCGCGTCCTCCTGGCAGAAACCGTCGGAGGAGGAGTTTTTCCTCAGTACCCGGTGGCACACTGGTCAAAAAAGCCGCGACAGGAAAATGGAATGAAACGCACCGCACTGGCTCTCCTGATGTTACCCACACTGGCACATGCAGACTGGTCATCGCCGGGATTTAGCGCATTTCGCGCGGAAGGAACCGGGGTCTTCACCAGCCAGGCAAAGCTCGCGAAGGGTACCCGTCCTTTAACAGTGAGTTTTGACAACACGTGCTGGCAGCCTACGGGCTCCATAAAACTCAATGAGATGCTGTCGCTCAAACACTGTGAGGGCACACCGCCCCAGTGGCGGCTATTCCGTGACGGTGATTATCAGATGCGTGTCGATACCCGCTCCGGGACACCAACCCTGATGCTGACCATTCAGAGTACAGTTGAGCAACCTGTCGCGAACGTCGCACGTCAGTGTCCAACGTGGGACGGCAAGCCTTTGACGCTGGAGGTAAGCAGTACCTTCCCTGAAGGCACGGTGGTGCGTGATTTCTACAGCAAACAGACGGCGACGGTGCAAAACGGCAAAATCACCCTACAGCCTGCCGCCAACAGCAACGGCCTGCTGCTGCTTGAGCGTGCCGAAACCGACCAGCCCGCGCCCTTCAGCTGGCAAAACGCCACCGTCTATTTCGTGCTGACCGACCGCTTTGTGAATGGCGACCCGAGCAACGACAACAGCTATGGCCGTCATAAAGATGGCATGCAGGAGATCGGCACCTTCCACGGCGGCGATCTCAAGGGGCTTACCGGCAAGCTCGACTACCTGCAGCAACTGGGCGTCAACGCGCTGTGGATAAGCTCCCCGCTGGAGCAAATCCACGGCTGGGTGGGAGGCGGAACCAAAGGTGATTTCCCTCACTACGCCTATCACGGTTACTACACGCAGGACTGGACGAAGCTCGATGCCAACATGGGCACCGAAGATGACCTGCGCCAGCTTGTTGACGAAGCGCACAAGCGCGGTATCCGTATTCTGTTTGATATCGTCATGAACCACGTTGGCTACGCGACCCTTGCGGACATGCAGGAGTACCAGTTTGGCGCGCTGTATCTGCAGGGTGATGAGCTCAAGAAAACGCTGGGTGAACGCTGGACGGACTGGAAGCCCGGCGCGGGCCAAAGCTGGCACAGCTTTAACGACTACATCAACTTTAGCGACAAAGCTGCATGGGAAAAATGGTGGGGCAAGAAATGGATCCGCACCGACATTGGTGATTACGACAACCCGGGCTTCGACGATTTGACCATGTCGCTGGCCTTCCTGCCGGATCTGAAAACGGAATCGACGACCCCATCCGGTTTGCCGAACTTTTATCAACACAAGCCCGACACCGGCGCAAAAGCGGTGACGAATTTCACGCCCCGGGATTACCTGACCCACTGGCTCAGCCAGTGGGTTCGTGACTACGGTATCGACGGCTTCCGGGTTGATACCGCGAAGCACGTTGAACTCGACGCGTGGCAGCAGCTGAAAGATCAGGCAGGCCAGGCACTGGCAGCGTGGAAAGCGGCCAACCCCGATAAAAAACTCGACAATGCGCCCTTCTGGATGACCGGTGAAGCATGGGGCCACGGCGTGATGCAGAGCGATTATTACCGCCACGGTTTCGACGCAATGATCAACTTTGACTATCAGGAGCAGGCGGCGAAAGCGGTGGACTGTCTGGCTGATATCGATATGACGTGGCAGCAGATGGCGGAGAAACTGCAAAGCTTCAATGTGCTGAGCTATCTCTCGTCACACGATACGCGACTGTTCCGCGAAGGAGGCCAGCGCGCGGCGGAGCTGCTCATGCTGGCGCCGGGCAGCGTGCAGATTTACTACGGCGATGAATCTGAACGTCCGTTCGGCCCAACAGGCTCCGACCCGCTTCAGGGCACACGCTCGGACATGAACTGGCAGGATGTGACGGGCAAACAGGCCTTAACCGTCGCTCACTGGCAAACTCTGGGTCAGTTCCGCGCCCGTCACCCGGCGATTGGTGAAGGCAAGCAAACCACGCTGTCACTGAAGGAAGGCTACGGCTTCGTGCGCGAGCACAAGGGCGATAAAGTGATGGTGGTATGGGCGGGTAATCAATAAACGTTCTCCCCCTCACCCCGTCCCTCTCCCCGGAGGGGCGAGGGGGTTAAAACCGCACCGTGCAATCCCCTCTCCCCTCCGGGGAGAGGGTTAGGGTGAGGGGAAACAAACCAGAACGATTCACTGCACAAATCCAAACCTACCCTATAAAACAACAAATCCGACCACATCACCTGATTTGCACCAGCACGGTGCTAGCGTTATGGTTACCCCCTTTCATAATAAGCCCGACAGATCACCTGCTATGACGTTTTCACTTTTCGGCGACAAATTTACCCGCCATTCAGGCATTACCCGCCTGATGGAGGACCTCAACGACGGGCTGCGCACACCGGGCGCAATCATGCTCGGCGGCGGAAACCCGGCTCAAATCCCGGAGATGACGACCTATTTCCAGAGCCTGCTCGTTCAGATGCTGGAAAGCGGCAAAGCAACCGATGCACTTTGCAACTATGACGGCCCTCAGGGTAAAACCGAGCTGCTGAAACTCCTCGCCGATATGCTGCGTGAAGAGCTGGGTTGGGATATTGAGCCACAGAATATTGCACTGACAAACGGCAGCCAGAGCGCGTTTTTCTACTTGTTTAACCTGTTCGCAGGACGTCGCGCCGACGGCACGACCAAAAAAGTGCTGTTCCCGCTGGCACCGGAGTATATCGGCTATGCCGATTCCGGCCTCGAAGAAGACCTGTTTGTCTCCGCGCGCCCGAACATCGAACTGCTGCCAGAAGGCCAGTTCAAATATCACGTCGATTTTGAACACCTGCATATTGGTGAAGAGACGGGCATGATCTGCGTATCACGTCCTACCAACCCAACGGGCAACGTGATTACCGATGACGAGCTGATGAAACTGGACGCGCTGGCCAATCAGCACGGCATCCCTTTGGTGATCGATAACGCCTACGGCGTGCCGTTCCCGGGGATAATCTTCAGCGAAGCCCGCCCGCTGTGGAACCCAAACATCGTTTTGTGCATGAGCCTGTCTAAACTGGGCCTGCCGGGCAGCCGCTGCGGCATCATCATTGCCAATGAAAAAATCATCACCGCCATTACCAACATGAACGGCATTATCAGCCTTTCACCCGGCGGCATCGGCCCGGCGATGATGTGCGAAATGATTAAGCGCAACGACCTGCTGCGCCTGTCGAATGACGTGATTAAGCCATTCTATTACCAGCGTGTTCAGGATACGATCGCGATACTTCGCCGCTATTTGCCGGAAGAACGCTGCCTGATCCACAAACCAGAAGGGGCAATTTTCCTCTGGCTTTGGTTCAAGGATCTGCCGATTACGACGGAACTTCTCTACCAGCGACTGAAAAAGCGTGGTGTGCTGATGGTGCCGGGCGATTACTTCTTCCCGGGGCTGGATAAACCGTGGCCGCACACGCACCAGTGCATGCGCATGAACTATGTGCCTGATCCAGAAAAAATCGAAGCGGGCGTGAAAATTCTCGCGGAAGAGATTGAGAACGCCTGGCGCGAAAACGGTCAGTAAGTTCTTACGCCAGATGATGCAGCCGTTCGGTGCGTAATCTGGTGGGATCAACACAGCTTAACGCGTGGGTCGGGCAAGCCTCAACGCAGGCAGGTCCGCCCTCGCGATGCGCGCATAAATCACATTTCAGCGCCTGCGCATGATCCCCCACCCTCTGTACCTGCATCGCCCCAAACGGGCACGCCACCATACAGCTTTTGCACCCGATGCAGCGCGCCTGCTCAACGAGCCAGGCTCCGGCTGAGCGTCGGATTGCCCCGGTTGGGCACACATTTGCACAGGGCGCATCCTCGCACTGATGACACCCGACCGCGGTGGTATAAGAATCCCCTTTCACCACCCGAATGCGGGGCATGAAATCATTTGCGGTGACGAATTCCTGATGCGAAACCGCACAGGCCACTTCGCAAGTGCGGCACCCAATGCATTTTTCCGAATCCGCCATGATAAATCGGTTCATCTGTTACGCCTCGCGCACGTTAAAACCCAGCTCTTTTGAGATAGCCTCTGCCGTTTCGCGCAGCGGCTTGAGCAGGTTCTTCTCGCCCACCTGCTTCATGCGCGACGTCGACAGCGAAATGGAGATCGCATACGGCACGCGCCCGTGGATATCAAAGACCGGCACGGCAATGCAGGAAACCCCCAGCTCGTTCTCTTCTTTGTCCATCGCCATGCTGCGATCGCGAATTTCCGCCAGCTCATCATACATCGCACTCAGCTCGGTAATGGTGTTGCGGGTCAAGGGTTGGATCTGTTCCTGATGGCTTTCCCAGTAGCTCGCCACGTAATCCTGATGACCAAACGCCATGTAGATTTTGCCCATTGCGGAGCAGTAGAGCGGCATATGCTGGCCGATATAGGCACGCGTGCGCAGCATACCGGTTGTCGGTTCGAGCTTATAAATCAGGATCGCGTGGTCGTCCTCACGGCTGGAGAAGTTCACCGTTTCACCGGTGGCAATGTTCAGCGCCTCAAGGTGCGGAGCGGCCACGTGAATGATATTCAGCGACGACAGGGCCTTTTGCCCGACGGCGATAAATTTGGTGGTCAGGCGATAGCTGCCCGCCGCGGGTGCCGGGGTCACGTATCCGCACGACTGTAGCCCCTGCAGCAAGCGGTGCACGGTGCTCTTATTCAGCCCCGCCAGTTCAGATAAGTGCGCAAGCGGACACCCGTTCGGATAGTTGCTGAGGATCTCAATCAGCATCAGGCCGCGAAACAAGCTCTGGCTACCTGCTGGCCTCTCTTTTTCTTGCGTCATTTCGCTCTCTTTCATGCTCATCAAATGGCTCCTTTTTGTCGCGCCCTGATGGTAGCGCAAAGTGTGGTTCAGTTCACGATCTCAACAGAAAAAACACAACCAATTGATTTTAATCGATTTTGAAAAACATGAATGTCGTTGATCTGGCAAAATTTGATCGCTATATTTGAAATCAGATTTCGCATAGTGAAATTTAGCGATAAAAAAGCACTCGCACTTGCCCCGAAAAAGAACAGGAGAACAGGGATGAAAGTGACCTTTGAAGAGTTAAAAGCGGCGTTCAATCGGGTTCTGCTCGATCGCGGCGTGAAAGCGGAAACCGCAGACGCCTGCGCCGAGATGTTCGCCCGCACCACGGAATCCGGCGTTTATTCGCACGGCGTTAACCGTTTTCCGCGTTTCATTCAGCAGCTTGATGCTGGCGATATCATTCCTGACGCTCAGCCAAAACGGGTGATGACGCTGGGTGCCATCGAACAGTGGGATGCCCAGCGCTCTATCGGCAACCTGACGGCGAAAAAGATGATGGATCGCGCCACCGAGCTGGCGTCCGACCACGGTATTGGCCTGGTGGCACTGCGTAACGCGAACCACTGGATGCGCGGCGGCAGCTACGGCTGGCAGGCGGCGGAGAAGGGCTATATCGGCATATGCTGGACCAACTCTATTGCCGTCATGCCCGCATGGGGATCAAAAGAGTGCTGCATCGGCACCAACCCGCTGATCGTGGCTATTCCATCAAGCCCAATCACCATGGTCGATATGTCGATGTCGATGTTCTCCTACGGCATGCTGGAGGTGAATCGCCTGGCCGGGCGCGAACTGCCGGTCGATGGCGGCTTTGACGACGAGGGTAATCTCACCCGAGAGCCAGGCGTGATTGAGAAAAACCGCCGCATTCTGCCGATGGGCTACTGGAAAGGGTCTGGCTTATCCATCGTGCTCGACATGATTGCCACCCTGCTCTCCAACGGATCCTCCGTCGCGGAAGTGACCCAGGACAACAGCGACGAGTATGGCGTGTCGCAGATCTTTATCGCCATCGAGGTTGATCGCCTGATCGACGGCCCAACCCGCGATGCGAAGCTGCAGCGCATTATGGACTTTATCACCACCGCGCAGCGGTCTGATGAAAACGTTGCCGTCCGCCTTCCGGGCCATGAATTCACGCGCCTGCTGGAAGAGAACCGCCGCGACGGCATCACCATCGACGACAGCGTGTGGGCGAAAATCCAGTCTCTGTAAGGAGTGGACCATGATATTCGGACATATTTCCCAGCCCAATCCGTGCCGTCTGCCGCGGGCGATTGAAAAAGCGCTTCATTTTTTGCGCGCTACGGATTTCACCACCCTGCCGCCAGGCGTGGTGGAAATTGAAGGCCGCACTATTTTTGCCCAGGTTCTCGACCTGACGACAAAGGAGCCGCACGAGAACCGCCCGGAAGTGCACCGCCGCTATCTGGATATTCAGTTTTTAGCATGGGGTGAAGAAAAAATCGGTATTGCCATTGATACCGGTAATAACGAAATAAGCGAATCATTACTGGAACAGCGGGATATTATTTTTTATCACGACAGCGAACATGAATCGTTTATCGAAATGATCCCCGGCAGTTACGCCATATTTTTCCCGCAGGATGTACACCGTCCTGCCTGTATTAAAAACAAGGAAGCCGCAATTCGTAAAATTGTGGTGAAAGTGGCAGTCAGCGAATTAGATTAATTTTCTGATATATACAGGAATGCGAAATGTCCAACACCGCTTTTATTATTGGTGCGTACCCCTGCGCACCCTCGTTTCACCAGAAAGGGGAACAAGAAGAACAAACCTTCTGGCGGGAACTTTCCGACACGCCGAACATTCGGGGGCTGGAACAGCCTTGCCTTGAAAATCTGCATCCTCTTGGCGACGAATGGCTGTTCCGTCATACGCCGGGCGACTGGCAAATCGTCGTCACGGCAGTCATGGAAACCATGCGCCGCCGCGGCACAAACGGTGCGTTTGGCCTGGCCTCCGCCGATGAAGATCAGCGTAAAGCCAGCGTCGAATTTTACCGCCATCTGCATCAGAAGATTGCTGCCGTTCACGCCCGTTTTCCCGGAAAAGTCATTGCCCTGGAGATGCAGGCCGCGCCGCAGGTGGGCAATGCTTCAGTTGAGCAGGCTACCGAGGCGTTCGCCCGTTCCATCCGTGAAATTGCGGGCTGGGACTGGGACTGCGATCTCGTGCTGGAACACTGCGATGCCATGACCGGCCCCGCACCGCGCAAGGGCTTCTTGCCTTTAGCGCAGGTGCTGGAGGTGGTGAAAGACACCGATATCAGCGTCTGTATCAACTGGGCGCGCTCGGCTATCGAAGGCCGTAATACGACGCTCCCGCTTGACCATGTTCAGGCGGCACTCCGTGCCGGAAAGCTGGGTGCACTGATGTTTTCGGGCACGACTACCCGCGGGGAATACGGTGAATGGCAGGATCTGCACGCGCCGTTTTCTTCATTCTGCGCCGACAGTTTGATGTCTACTGAACACGCAAAATCACTCTTTACTGCGGCGAGCGCCGCAACGTTGAAATTCTCCGGTATTAAATTACTGGAAATAAATGCTAATGCTGACGTCAGCCATCGCATCGCTATTTTGCGCGACGGCATTAGCGAAATGAATAAAGCAACACAATAACAATAAAAAATATCCCTATTCCGGTTACATTGACTGAGACAGTAAATATGAACACTTACTCGAATACTCTACAAGCGGACATTCCGCGCCAGCGCTGGCTAAGAATCATTCCTCCTATTCTTATCGCCTGCATCATTTCGTATATGGATCGCGTAAATATCGCCTTTGCCATGCCCGGCGGTATGGATGAAGAGCTAGGTATTACCGCCACTATGGCGGGCCTTGCAGGTGGGATCTTCTTTATCGGCTATCTGTTCCTGCAGGTTCCCGGCGGCAAGATTGCCGTCCACGGCAGCGGCAAGAAGTTTATCGGCTGGTCGCTGGTTGCCTGGGCGGTGATCTCTGTGCTCACGGGCCTGGTGACGAATCAGTATCAGCTGCTGGTGCTGCGCTTCTTACTCGGCGTGGCGGAAGGCGGGATGCTGCCTGTCGTGCTCACCATGATCAGCAACTGGTTCCCGGATGCCGAACGCGGTCGTGCCAATGCCATTGTGATTATGTTTGTCCCCATCGCCGGGATTATCACCGCCCCGCTTTCGGGCTGGATCATCACCGCGCTCGACTGGCGCTGGCTGTTCATCATTGAAGGTTTGATGTCCGTCGTTGTGCTGGTGCTGTGGGCGTTCACCGTTTACGACCGTCCGCAGGAAGCCCGCTGGATTTCAGAAGCAGAGAAAAACTATCTGGTGCAAACGCTGGCGGCTGAACAGCAGGCCATCGCCGGAAAAGAGGTGAAAAACGCGTCACTCGGCGCAGTGCTTTCCGACAAAACCATGTGGCAGCTGATCGCTCTGAACTTCTTTTACCAGACCGGGATTTACGGCTACACGCTCTGGCTGCCGACCATCCTGAAGGAGCTGACACACACCAGCATCGGTCAGGTGGGCATGCTCGCCATCCTGCCTTACATCGGGGCCATTGCGGGGATGTTCCTGTTCTCAACGCTTTCTGACCGCACCGGCAAGCGCAAGCTGTTTGTCTCCCTGCCGCTGATTGGCTTTGCGCTCTGCATGTTCCTCTCCGTGGCGCTGAAAGAGAGTACCTGGCTGGCGTATTCCGCACTGGTGGGCTGCGGGTTCTTCCTGCAATCCGCAGCGGGCGTGTTCTGGACCATCCCGGCGCGTCTGTTCAGCGCAGAGATGGCGGGCGGCGCGCGCGGCGTGATCAACGCCCTGGGCAACCTCGGTGGCTTCTGCGGCCCGTATGCGGTTGGGGTGCTGATCACCCTGTACAGCAAAGACGCGGGCGTTTACTGCCTGGCGGTTTCTCTGGCGCTGGCGTCGCTGCTGGCCCTGCTGTTACCGGCGAAATGTGATGCCGGTGCAGAGCCTAATCCCACGGTGAATTCGCACAAGCGTGCGGCCTGATGCCCTCACCCCAGCCCTCTCCCACGGGGAGAGGGAGAAAACCGAACCGTAGGCCGGGTAAGCGAAGCGCCACCCGGCAATTAAGTGAGATGAAGATGAGTGAAAAAGAGCCCTTCTGGCTGGGTATCGATTGTGGCGGTACTTATCTGAAAGCCGGTTTATACAACAGCCAGGGCAAGGAAATCTGCATCGAGCGCCGCTCCGTTGCCACGCTCAGCCCGCGCGCAGGTTACGCAGAGCGGGATATGCCCCAGCTCTGGCAGCACTGCTACGCTACCGTCGCCACGCTGCTCAAACATTCAGGCATCGACGGAGAGCAGATCAAAGGCGTTGGCATTTCTGCTCAGGGCAAAGGACTGTTTCTGCTCGATAAACAAGACCAACCGCTGGGCAACGCCATGCTCTCCTCAGACCGCCGGGCGCTGGAGATCGTGCAGCGCTGGCAGCAGGACGGCATTCCCGAAAAGCTCTATCCGCATACGCGCCAGACGCTGTGGACAGGGCACCCGGCCTCGCTCCTGCGCTGGGTGAAAGAGAACGAGCCGCAGCGGTATCAGCAGATAGGCTGCGTGATGATGGCGCACGACTATCTACGCTGGTGTCTGACCGGCGTGAAGGGCTGCGAGGAGAGCAACATCTCCGAGTCAAACCTCTACAACATGAATACCGGGCAGTACGATCCCCAGCTCACGCGCTGGCTCGGTATCAACGAAATTGACGGCGCCCTGCCGCCGATTGTCGGTTCAGCAGAAATTTGCGGGGAAATCACCCCTCAGGCAGCCGCACTGACCGGTCTCGCGGCGGGCACACCCGTCGTTGGCGGTCTGTTTGATGTGGTTTCCACCGCGATCTGCGCCGGGCTGCACGACGAACACACGCTGAATGCCGTCATGGGTACCTGGGCCGTCACCAGCGGGATCGCCAATGCGCTTCGCGATAACGAGCCGTTCCCCTATGTGTATGGCCGTTACGTCCACCCGCAGCAGTACATCGTTCATGAAGCCAGCCCGACGTCATCCGGCAATCTTGAGTGGCTCACTGCCCAATGGGGCGACATGTCATTCGATGAGATCAACCATGCCGTCGCCAGCCTGCCGAAAGCGGAAAGCGAGGTATTCTTCCTGCCGTTCCTCTACGGCAGCAACGCCGGGCTGGAGATGACCAGTGGTTTTTACGGCATGCAGGCGCTGCATACCCGCGCGCATCTTCTGCAGGCCGTTTACGAGGGCGTAGTGTTCAGCCACATGACCCACCTCAACCGCATGCTTGAGCGTTTTACCCGGGTGCAGGCGCTGCGCGTCACGGGTGGCCCGACCCATTCGGACGTGTGGATGCAAATGCTCGCCGACGTCAGCGGGCTGGCGATAGAGCTACCGCAGGTGGAAGAGACCGGCTGCTCCGGCGCGGCGCTGGCGGCGCTGGTAGGCACCGGCGTCTACCCCGATTTCCACGCTGCGCAGCGCACCCTCAAACACGACATTCGGGTGATTGAACCCGACATGCGCGCCCATGCGGCCTACCAGCGCAAATATCACCGTTACCAGTTACTGATTTCAGCACTTCAGGACTATCACGCCCGTATTAAGGAGTACGACCTATGAGCCGACCATTACTGCAGCTGGCGCTCGACCATACCTCACTTCAGGCCGCCCAGCGCGACGTCGCGGCGCTTTCAGATCACGTTGATATCGTCGAAGCGGGCACCATTTTGTGCCTGACCGAAGGGCTGAGCGCCGTACGCGCCCTGCGCGAACAGTGTCCGGATAAAATCATCGTGGCGGACTGGAAAGTCGCCGATGCCGGAGAAACGCTGGCTGAGCAGGCGTTTGGCGCGGGCGCGAACTGGATGACCATCATCTGCGCCGCCCCGCTGGCAACCGTTGAGCGAGGCCACGAGGTCGCACTGCGCTGCGGGGGAGAAATCCAGATGGAGCTGTTTGGCAACTGGACGCTGGACGACGCGCGCGCGTGGCATCGCGTCGGCGTGAAGCAGGCTATCTACCACCGCGGGCGCGACGCGCAGGCCAGCGGTCAGCAGTGGGGCGAAGCGGATCTCGCGAAAATGAAAGCGCTCTCCGACATCGGTTTACAGCTTTCGATCACCGGCGGTATCACCCCTGCCGACCTGCCGCTGTTTAAGCAGATCAACGTAAAAGCGTTTATTGCAGGACGCGCGCTGGCAGGCGCCGCTAATCCGCCGCAGGTGGCACAGGCATTCCATTCGCAAATCCGCGACATCTGGGGAGCGTAACCATGCGTCAACATCCGTTAGGTATTTACGAAAAAGCGCTGTCGAAAGATCTCTCCTGGCCGGAACGCCTGGTGCTGGCGAAAAGCTGCGGGTTCGATTTTGTTGAGATGTCAGTCGACGAGACCGACGAGCGTTTGTCACGCCTCGAGTGGAGCACCACGCAGCGCGCTTCGCTGGTTGAAGCGATGCTGGAAACCGGCGTGGCGATCCCGTCGATGTGTCTTTCTGCCCACCGCCGTTTTCCCTTTGGCAGCCGGGATGAAACCGTGCGCCAACGCGCCCGTGAGATCATGACCAAAGCCATCAGGCTGGCGCGTGACTTAGGCATTCGCACCATCCAGCTTGCGGGTTATGACGTTTATTACGAAGAGCATGATGAAGGCACGCAGCAGCGCTTTGCCGAAGGGCTGGCGTGGGCCGTCGAGCAGGCCGCCGCCGCGCAGGTGATGCTGGCGGTGGAGATCATGGACACTGCGTTTATGAACTCCATCAGCAAGTGGAAAAAGTGGGACGACATGCTCGCCTCGCCGTGGTTCAGCGTTTACCCGGATGTCGGCAACCTGAGCGCGTGGGGCAACGACGTCACCGCCGAGCTGACGCTGGGCATTGACCGCATTGCGGCAATTCACCTGAAAGACACCCAGCCCGTCACCGCACAAAGTCCCGGACAGTTCCGCGACGTGCCGTTTGGAGAAGGCTGCGTCGATTTCGTTGGCGTGTTTAACACGCTGAATAAGCTGAACTATCGCGGCGCGTTTCTGATTGAAATGTGGACTGAAAAAGCAAAAGAGCCGGTGCTGGAAATCATCCAGGCGCGCCGCTGGATTGAAGCCCGTATGCAGGAAGGAGGCATGACATGTTAGAACAACTCAAAGCCGAGGTGCTGGCGGCAAACCTGGCGCTGCCCGCCCACCAGCTGGTGACCTTCACCTGGGGCAACGTCAGCGCGGTGGATCGCGAAAGCGGCCTGATGGTGATCAAGCCGTCCGGCGTGGAGTACGACGTTATGACGGCGAAGGATATGGTGGTGGTGAATATCGCCACCGGCCAGGTGGTTGAAGGCAGCAAAAAGCCCTCTTCAGACACGCCGACCCACCTCGCGCTGTACCGCCGTTACCCGGAGATTGGCGGCATCGTGCATACCCACTCCCGCCACGCTACCATCTGGTCGCAGGCGGGTCAGGATTTACCGGCGTGGGGCACCACGCACGCAGACTATTTCTACGGGGCGATCCCCTGCACGCGACGGATGACCACGGCTGAAATCGCGGGCGAGTACGAATACCAGACGGGTGAAGTGATCATTAATACCTTCGAGGAGCGCGACTTAAGCCCGATGCAGATCCCGGCAGTATTGGTGCACTCCCACGGTCCGTTCGCCTGGGGCAAAGACGCTGCCGATGCGGTCCACAATGCCGTGGTACTGGAAGAGTGCGCCTATATGGGCCTGTTCTCACGCCAGCTTGCGCCGCAGTTACCGGTTATGCAGCAGGAATTGCTCGACAAGCACTATCTGCGCAAGCACGGGGTGAATGCCTATTACGGCCAGTGATCAGCCGGAATTGATATGCTCTTTACAGTACCGCCGTTTCCAGACGGCGGGGGTTAATCCCGTATGTTTTGAAAATATCTGCCGAAAATAGCCCACGTCATTAAAGCCGCAGCGGGTTGCCACTTCGGTGAGGGAGGCAGAGCCATCCAGCAACAGCTTTTCCGCTGCCCTGACGCGCTGGCGATGTATCGCCTCCGTCAGGGTTAAATGGAAAGTCCGGCGAAATACGCGCCCGAGATAATCGGGATTGCAGTGCAACGCTTTTGCCAGTTGCGACGTCGAAAGGGGCAAATGAAACTGCGTGCGAATAAGCTGCTTCGCCTTCCACGCCATCGCCGCACCGGCTTCATCAGCATTATCTTCATATCCTGATGAAATGGAAATTTGCTGCAAAATCAGTAAAAAAATGATTTCCAGCGCCACGCTTCGCTGTAATTTCTCCTGCTCACTCAGGAACTGGCGAAAAAGGGAAATCACATACTGTGCATCCCTCACTCGGCAATGTTGCTCTATTACCAAATTTGGCAACCGGGGCGGGTGATGCTCAACCTCAAAATGCAGCCAGTAAAATTTAAGATCGGCCGGAAAGTCGCCCACGCCCACATGGCGTCGGTCTGGCCAAAGCAGCAAACTCTCTCCTGCTTTTACCTCAAATAACGTGCTTTCTTCCTGAATCGTTAATGTCCCTTTTTCGACAAAAATAATCTCCCACGACGTTAATTTACGCGCAGGATGGCGGCCCACGCCCCGGGAGATAAATAACCCACCATTTTGGACCTTAATCGGAAGCGCTATGGATAATTCAAGCATGGATATTCACCATTCCGCTTTTATTGCCGTTGATATTCAACTTACGCTTTGATTATTAATCAATATTCGAATAACTGTCCGATCGGAATCACATTTTTATCATCAGGTCGGAATCGTCATCTTTTTATACTTTTCCCTTCCCTTGTTGGCCTTTCCGTTCGGTGCAGAATAAATGAGTACCTTGCACAAATACGATAATAAATTCGATTACTGAGGAGTTACTTCATGACTTCCACACCGATTACAGAATCAGACGTGACACAAGGGGCAACAGATAGCCACTTGTCCGTCCGCGAAAAAATTGGCTACGGCCTGGGTGATGCGGGCGGGACGGTGATTACCTGCCTGATAATGAATTTTCTGACCTTCTTCTATACCGATATTTTTGGTCTGACGCCTGCGCTCGTTGGCACGCTCTTTATTGCCTTGCGCGTATTTGACGCCATTTCCGATCCGGTTATGGGCATTATTGCCGACCGCACGCAAAGCCGCTGGGGACGTTTTCGCCCGTGGCAGCTGTGGGTCGCCTTCCCGATCGGGATTATCGGCGTACTGACGTTCACCGTTCCGGAAGCCAGCATGGGGGTGAAAATCGCGTGGGCGTTCGGCACCTATCTGATGCTGTCTGTTGGCTATACCGCCATCAACGTTCCCTACTGCGCGCTGATCAACACCATGACGACCCGTCACAATGAGGTGATCTCCTGCCAGTCATGGCGCTTTGTACTCTGCGGCGTTGCGGGCTTCCTGGTCTCGGTCGGTCTGCCGTGGCTGGTCGCGGAGCTGGGCCAGGGCAATGCCGCAAAAGGTTACCAGCTTGGCGTTGGGGTGCTGTGCGCTGTCGCCGTAGTGATGTTCCTGTGCTGCTTCTTCTGGGTACGCGAGCGCGTCCCGCTGGCGCTGATGGGCAAATTCACCCTGCGTGAGCATCTGGCCGGTTTGCGTAAAAACGATCAGCTGCTGCTGATGCTGGTGATGTCGTTCCTGCTGATCAATGTCTTCAATATTCGCGGCGGCGGATACATGTACTTCATCACCTACGTGCTTCAGGGCAGCACCGCGTACACCTCGCTGTTTTTCACCATGGTGACCTTTGCCGCCATTCTTGGCGCGGTGATTGTCAGCCCGCTGTCGCGCCGTATTGATACCGTCAAACTCTACTACTACACCAACCTGGTCCTCGCAGCGCTCGCGGTGGGAATGTGGTTCCTGCCGGGTGGCCCGGCGCACCAGACGCTTTGGCTGGTCGTGATTTTGAGTAACGGCGTGATCCTGGGCTTCACCCTGCCGCTGCACTTCTCGCTGATGGCGTTTGCCGACGACTATGGCGAGTGGAAAACCGGCGTGCGTTCGTCGGGGATGAACTTCGCCTTCAACCTGTTTTTCATCAAGCTCGCGTGGGCGTCCAGCGCCGGGATCATCAGCCTGGTGTTTATCGCCGTCGCCTACCAGCCAGGCGCGGGCAATCAGACGCCTGCTTCGCTGCAGGGCATCACCGCCATGGAGACGCTGCTGCCTGCCCTTTTTCATCTGCTGCTGGCCGTCTCTATCCGCTGGTGCAGACTCAACAACCCTATGATGTCGCGCATTGCAACCGACCTGCGCCAGCGTCACATACCCTCTTGAGGAGAACATGATGTCCATTATGGAAGCCGACCTGCATAAACTGAAAATTAACGACCCGTTTCTCGGGCAGTATCAACGGCTGGTGCGTGAGGTGGTGATCCCCTACCAGTGGGATGCGCTAAACGATCGCGTGACGGAAGCCGAACCCAGCCACGCCATCACCAACTTCCGCATAGCGGCGGGCCTGGAGCAAGGCGATTTCTACGGCATGGTATTTCAGGACAGCGACGTCGCGAAATGGCTCGAAGCCGTGGCGTGGTCGCTGTGCCAGAAACCGGATGCTGAACTGGAAAAAACCGCCGACGAGGTGATTGCGCTGGTCGCGGCGGCGCAATGTGACGATGGCTATCTCAACACGTACTTTACGGTGAAAGCGCCCAACGAGCGCTGGACGAATCTGGCCGAATGTCACGAGCTGTACTGCGCCGGACATATGATTGAAGCGGGCGTGGCGTATTTCCAGGGCACAGGGAAACGCCATCTGCTGGATGTTGTCTGCAGACTAGCGGACCATATTGACAGCGTGTTTGGCCCCGGCGAAAACCAGCTACACGGTTATCCCGGTCACCCGGAAATTGAGCTGGCGCTGATGAGGCTTTACGACATCACGCAGGAGCCCCGCTATCTCACGCTGGTGAAATATTTCATCGAGCAACGCGGTGTTCAGCCTCACTTTTATGATATCGAATACGAGAGACGCGGCAGAACGTCCTACTGGAACACCTATGGTCCGGCCTGGATGGTCAAGGACAAAGCCTACAGCCAGGCGCATCAGCCGCTTTCTGAACAACAAACGGCCATCGGCCACGCGGTGCGTTTTGTCTACCTGATGGCGGGCATGGCGCATCTGGCGCGCCTGAGCCATGACGAGGGTAAACGGCAGGACTGTCTGCGGCTGTGGAAAAATATGGCACAGCGCCAGCTGTACATTACCGGTGGAATCGGCTCGCAAAGCAGCGGCGAGGCATTCAGCAGCGATTACGATCTGCCCAACGATACGGTGTATGCCGAAAGCTGTGCCTCCATCGGTCTGATGATGTTTGCCCGAAGGATGCTGGAGATGGAGGCCGACGGCCACTACGCCGACGTGATGGAGCGCGCGTTATACAACACGGTACTGGGCGGAATGGCGCTGGACGGTAAGCATTTCTTTTATGTGAATCCGCTGGAAGTGCACCCGAAAACCCTGGCGTTCAACCATATCTACGATCACGTGAAACCCGTCCGCCAACGCTGGTTTGGCTGCGCCTGTTGCCCGCCGAATATCGCCCGCGTGCTGACCTCGCTGGGGCACTACATTTATACCGTCCGCCAGGATGCGCTTTTTATTAACCTTTACGTGGGCAACGATGTCGCCATACCGGTTGACGACGAAACCCTGGCGCTGCGAATTAGCGGTAACTATCCGTGGCATGAACAGGTAAAAATCGACATTACCTCGCCTGCTCCCGTCACGCATACGCTCGCCCTGCGGCTGCCGGACTGGTGCACCTCGCCTGACGTTTTATTAAATGGTGAAGCGGTAACGGGCGAGATCTCCCGTGGATACCTTTATCTGACCCGCAGCTGGCAGGAGGGTGACGTTATTAAGCTAACGTTACCTATGCCGGTTCGCCGAGTGTATGGCAACCCACAGGTCCGCCAGCAGGCGGGGAAAGTCGCCCTGCAGCGCGGACCGCTGGTTTACTGCCTGGAAGAGGCCGATAACGGTGCCAATCTTCATCACCTTTCTCTGCCTGAAAACAGCGAGTTCAGGGTCTTTGAAGGGAAAGGAATTTTCGCGCACAAGATGCTGATTCAGGCAGAGGGGATCGGGTGTCACGTGAAGGACACGGATGCGCTGTGGCAGTACGACCGCTCGCCGGTGCAACGTCAGCCCCAGACGCTGACCTTTATTCCCTGGTTTAGCTGGGCTAACCGGGGAGAAGGGGAAATGCGGATATGGGTGGATGAAGCATAATTAACTGCGGTTAGCTGCCCGGTGGCGGCTTCGCCTTACCGGGCCTACGATGTGCCCCATGCCCCACGTAGGCCGGGTAAGGCAGAGCCGCCACCCGGCTTTAGGCTATCAGAAACGCCAGGTCAGGCCGGTCATCAGCGCGAAGCTGTCGTCGCGGTCAATCATCGGACTGTTCTTCACGTCGTCAGGCAACACGGTGTAGACCGCGCTGGCATTCAGGTACAGGTTCTGGGTTAATTGATATTTTGCCGCCAGGCCAACGTATGGCGTCCAGGTGTCGCCTGCGGTGTATTCATCCAGACCTGAGCGGCGAGACTCGCTGCCGGACACGCCGTAGTAGTAGTCGTTATAGCTTTCATCGCTGTAGAAAATGCCCACAGAAGGCGTCAGCGTCAGGCGTTCCATGCGGATTGGGTAGAAGTAAGAAATTTCACCCGCCACGCCGCCGCTTTCATCCATCGCGTCACCGGAAACGGCAAATTTCAGGGAACCCCATTTTTCATGGCGGTAGTACGCGCCGCCGAGGAATGCCGAAGCTTTACGCTCATCAAGATGCTTCATCTGATGATCGTCATTGTCATCCGGGTCGAAATGCAGCGGCATCCAGGATGCGGTCAGGCTGAATTCATTCTTACTGTCTTTCCACAGGATCCATCCTCCCGTGGTTTGACGCACATAGAAGTTATCGCCTTCGTAGCTAATTAACGGTACAGCGGTGGTATTTTCGTTATACCCTTTGTAAGGCGACTCGTTAAATACCGCCCCCGCCCCTAGTGAAAAGTCGCCAGCCATTACCGATGATGTCGAAAATAATGCGGCAGCGATGAGTAAATTATATTTAACAGTCATTCTATACAATCCATTTAAACGCCGAACAAGCGAGGCGCATAATAATGGTTACAAATTTGCCAAAGCAACGCTGCCGTTTATATAATACTATATATAAAATCATATAGATGGGCGTGCATGATGAATAGCTTGCAGTTGAAACCGCGTGAATTAAAAATTATTTCCGTCATCGCCGCCACCCACA
Organism: Enterobacter sp. B79-1; assembly: GCF_057444735.1. Lineage (NCBI taxonomy): Bacteria > Pseudomonadati > Pseudomonadota > Gammaproteobacteria > Enterobacterales > Enterobacteriaceae > Enterobacter > Enterobacter sp. B79-1. Next base: position 31,068 of record NZ_JBYAZJ010000012.1, on the reverse strand, counting down.
GTATTGGTGATGCCGCTGCCCTGCTGGGGATGGCGCAGGCCAATGTCAGCAAATATTTGTCCGATTTTGAAACCCGCGTTGGACTCAAGGTGTTTGAACGTACAACACGCCAGCTGGCGCTGACGCAATTCGGTGAGGCGTTGCTGCCTTATGTGAATGCCACACTGGATAAAAATAGCCAACTTATTAATTTTATTGCCGATTATAAACATGAAAAACGCGGCAAAGTGACGATTTACGCCCCGACAGGTATCGTGACCTATCTGGCGCGTCATGTGATCCATAAGATTGAAGAGATTGGTGATATTCGCCTGTCGTTAAAAACCTATAACCTCGATCGGAACGAGTTTTCCGACGGTGTGACGTTTCCAGACGATTGCGACATTCTCATTACTTACGCCCAGCCAAAAGATGAAAACCTGGTCGCCAGCGTGCTGACAAAATATTCCGTCACCGCATTTGCCAGCAAAGAGTATTTAACTAAACACCCCATTAAAGGGCCGGAAGACTTAATAAATCATTCGTGTATATTAATAGACTCGATGTTAGTAGATGATGCCAACATCTGGCGCTTCCGCGTACACGGCAGTGAAGAGGCGCAAGACTATAAAGTGACCGGAAATTATATTTGTGATAATACGCAGACGGCGCTTGAACTGGCTCGAAATAATCTTGGTATTGTCTTCGCGCCAAAAGAAAGTCTAAAAAAAGAACTGACGCATGGCATGCTGGTCCCCTGTTTCCCACATCAGGAAGAGTGGTGGCTCGATCTGACAGCAATATTCCGCAAGCGCGAATATCAACCCTGGCGCGTACAATATGTTCTGGACGGTGTACTGAACTGCCTGCGCCAGCAAATCAACCAGGCCGTCCAGGGACGGCCTGATTTAGGCACCTAAAACAGGCCCAGCGGTTTATCGGAATAGCTGACCAGCAGACATTTAGTTTGCTGGTAATGTTCCAGCATCATTTTGTGGGTTTCTCGCCCAATACCCGACTGCTTGTAACCACCAAATGCCGCATGCGCCGGATAGGCGTGATAGCAGTTGGTCCAAACGCGTCCGGCCTGAATACCGCGCCCCATTTTGTAAGCCAGATTTCCGTTACGGCTCCAGACGCCCGCCCCCAGGCCATACGGCGTATCGTTAGCAATCTCCAGCGCCTCCTCCATGGTTTTGAAGGTCGTTACGGCCAGCACAGGTCCGAAAATTTCCTCCTGGAAGACGCGCATGTTGTTTTGACCGGACAGGATGGTCGGTTCAAGGTAGTAACCCTCCTGCAGATCCCCCCCCAGCACCTTGCGGCGGCCACCGGTCAGGATCTCTGCGCCCTCTTTTTTACCTATATCGATGTAATTAAGAATGGTTTCCAGCTGTCCGTGCGAGACCTGCGCGCCCATCTGCGTGACGTTATCGAGCGGGTTACCGCTACGAATCGACTCCACGCGACGGATTGTCCGCTCCATAAAGCGCTCATAAATGGACTCCTGCACCAGCGCGCGGCTTGGACAGGTACACACTTCCCCCTGGTTGAAGGCAAACAGCGCAAATCCTTCCAGCGCTTTATCAAAGAACGCATCCTCTTCATCCATAACGTCAGCGAAGAAGATGTTCGGTGATTTTCCGCCCAGCTCCAGCGTCACCGGGATGATGTTCTGGGTCGCATACTGCATGATTTGCTGGCCCACTTCCGTCGACCCGGTAAACGCCACCTTAGCGATGCGTTTTGAGGTGGCGAGATATTCCCCAATCTCGCCCCCGGCGCCGTTGACGACGTTAATGACGCCTGGCGGCAGCAGGTCTCCAATCACCTCCATCAACAGCAGCACCGACAACGGGGTTAAACGCGCCGGTTTGAGCACGATGCAGTTCCCGGCCGCCAGCGCGGGCGCCATTTTCCAGCTCGCCATCAGCAGCGGGAAGTTCCACGGGATGATTTGCCCCACCACGCCCAGCGGCTCGTGGAAATGGTACGCCACGGTGTCTTTATCAACTTCACTTATTCCCCCCTCCTGAGCACGAATACAGGAGGCAAAATAACGGAAATGGTCAATCGCCAGCGGCACATCTGCCGCCATGGTTTCACGGATCGGTTTGCCGTTGTCCCAGGTTTCAGCCGTGGCTAACAGCTCCAGATTCTGCTCCATCCGGTCGGCGATTTTGAACAACATCGCGGCTCTGTCCTGAACGGAAGTCTGCCCCCATTTATCTTTAGCTCTGTGCGCAGCATCCAGCGCCAGGTCGATATCGCGCTTGCCGGAACTGGCTATCTCGCACAGCGGCTGGCCAGTGACGGGCGTGAGGTTGGAATAGTATTCACCGTCGACGGGCGCCACCCAGTCGCCGCCAATAAAGTTGTCATAACGGGGCTTCAGCTTGAGGGGAAAACCATACTCGCCAGGCTGGATACGTGATGAGGGAGGATTGTTTGTCATGACCGTCTCCTTGCTGTTGGTGTACAACAAGGGTAGCTCCCGTTGGCGATTTTCTCGCCAACCGGTGACGGGTTTACGAGGCGTATCACGGATTACCGTACTTTACGTTTCGTTTCTGCCGCTGAGCCATACTTAACAGCTCAAGGGCTCATGAGGAACGATGCGATGCAGCTATTTATCGGCTTTGACGTGGGCGGAACCCACATCAAACACGGCGTGATTGATGAAAACGGCAAGGAACTCACGTCCGATGAGTACGATACCCCTGAGGATGCAAACACATTCAAAGAGAACTGGAAAAGCGTTGTCGAAGAGTACCGGAAGGAAAATGACATTGTCGGTATCGGCGTCAGTTTTCCCGGCCATATTAACCACCATACCGGCGAAGCGGCAAAAGCGGGGGCACTTGAGTATCTTGATGGTGAAAACCTGTGCGAGCTGTTTGCCGGGCTGACCGATCTTCCCGTTACCGTGGAAAATGACGCCAACTGTGCGGCACTGGGCGAACGCTGGCAGGGCGCAGGTAAGGACTATGAACATTTCGTCTGCATCACCATCGGCACGGGCATTGGCGGCGGGATTGTGATGGAAGGCGATCTCTATCGCGGGTCGCATTACCGTGCGGGTGAATTTGGCGTGCTGCCCGTAGGGGACAAGGGCGAACCGATGCATGAGGTGGCCTCTGCCAGTGGCCTGATGAAAGCCTGCAGCCGTGCGCTGGCGCTGTCGGAAGACGAAATGCCCCACGGGGAAGAGCTGTTTAAACGTATGGAAAGTGACGTGCATCTGCGCGAAGCCATTGAAGCCTGGGCGCATTTTCTGTCGCGCGGCGTTTACAGCGTGATCTCGATGTTCGATCCCCAGGCAGTGCTGATTGGCGGCGGGATAAGCGAGCAGGAAAAAATTTATCTCCTGCTCGATAAGTACCTACAGCGATTCGAGGAGTGGGAGGCGCTTAAGGTGCCCATTCTGCCCTGTGAACTGGGTAACCAGGCAGGACGACTGGGCGCGGTATGGCTGGCGAAGCAGAAACTCGCTCGTCATGCGTAACGCTTAAGGGAACAGCTGCGCGTCGCGAAGCAGATGGTCATTACCCCGACGGCGCGTAAACCCAATACGGTTGAAATATTCCAGGATCTGAATCGCCAGCTTGCGACCCACGTTCAGCTGGTCACGGAAATCTGCCGCACAGGTAGATCCGCGAGCCTGATCCAACTCGCGGATCAGATTCGCGAATGCCACGATCCGATCGTTACGGTAATAGCGATCTTTAACGATCGCCACAATCAGCCCCTGCTGTGCGGCATGACGCAATACCTGTCGCATCACCTGCTCGTCGGTATGGGTTTCACGCGCGAGATCGCGGACCCACCAGGGTTCATCGCCAAACAGCGGTGCCGTTTTTTGCCAGACCGCCTCTTGCTCGGCGGTAAAACCAGCCTTGTGATCCGGCAAATGCAGCCAGCCGTGATGGCTTTTAATCACCCCGCTTTCCCGCATGTTTTCAATCAGCAGCAGCACCAGCGCATCGTCTTCCATCGGCAATGCCATGCGTCGCAGACGTTCACGCCCCGGACCGGGTTCATCCTGATGCTGTTCATGGTAGATAGCGAGCGTACTCAGTATCTTGCGCTGCCAGTGTGCGGCAACCGGCGCGTTCAGCATGTTGTTACCGGCCTGAATAAAGCCAGGCTCCCGGGTTAACTGGCGCAACCCTTCAGCGCTCAGCTGGCGCGCCCAGGCAAAATCAGCGAGATTCACCGCCCCACGCTCCAGATGGATCCGCAGTGCGGCCTTGTCATCGCTGGCCTGCGCCAGTGCCGCCAGCCATTGCAGGTACTCTGGCTTACGCTTGCCACGACGTGGCGGATTGAGCGTCACCACGCGCGCCCCGGCCAACGTCTCCCGCGCCGAGATATCGCGCAACACCAGGCGGTCGTTATCCGCAAGCCAGAGCGGCGCATCGAACACCAGCTCGGCGAGATCGTTTTCCAGCAATGATACGCGCCCGGTAATATGGCTGGCTGCATGGTGTATATGCAGCGGCTGCCATTGGGTCAGCGGCGCATGGGTCTGGAGAGAAACAATCACCCGTCCGGAGGGCTCAGGCGGGGCGTCGGCCAGCAGCCAGTCACCACGGTTGATGGCATCTTTTTCCGCATCCCCGGCGATGTTCAGCGCAATACGCTGCCCGGCATGGGCATGCTCAGTGGGTTGATTTTGCGCATGTAACCCACGCACGCGCATTGGTTTATTCACTCCCGTCAGCCAGAGCGTATCACCTACGTTTACTTCACCGCTCAGCGCGGTGCCGGTCACCACCAGTCCCGCACCTTTTACGGTAAAGGCCCGGTCGATAGCCAGACGGAAGCGGTGATGGCTGGGGTGCTCACGTGACGTAAGCTGCTGCAAACGATCGCGAAGTTCGTCAATACCACGCCCTTCTGTCGCCACGGTGACAAACAGCGGTGCATCAGCAAAACCATATTCACGCAGGGTAGACTGTACTTCATCGCGCACCTCATCCAGGCGCGCCTCATCTACGCGATCGGCTTTCGTGAGTGCGGCGGTTAACTGCGGGTTGCCCGTCAGCTGCAGGATCGCAAGATGTTCACGCGTTTGCGCCATCACGCCATCATCGCAGGCGACCACCAGCAGGGCATGGTCAATCCCCCCCACCCCTGCGAGCATGTTGGAGAGAAATTTTTCATGTCCCGGTACATCAATGAAGCCCAGCACGCGGCCATCGGGCTGCGGCCAGTAGGCATAACCCAGATCGATGGTCATGCCGCGCTTTTTCTCTTCCGGCAGGCGATCGGCGTTAATGCCGGTAATGGCTTGCAACAGCGTAGTTTTTCCGTGGTCGACGTGACCGGCGGTGGCAATAATCATTTCAACAGCATCTCCAGAAATCGCGCTTCATCTTCAAGACAGCGTAAATCCAGCCACATTCGGCCATCGTAAATACGGCCTATCACGGGCGTTGGCAGCGCACGCCAGCGCGCCGATAGCGCCTCAAGGTGGCTACCGCGTCCATCACGCGGCGTGAAGGTCAGCGCTTCGCTCGGCAGGCGGTCTACCGGCAGCGATCCGCTGCCAATCTGCGACTGACAGGGCTCAATGCGCACGGCAAAATCGGGGTAATGCGGCGCAACCTGCGGCAACAGCAATTCAGCCTGCGCGCGAATCGAGGCGGCGTCACGGCCCAGCAGGCGCAGCGTAGGCAGGCGCTCGGCCAGCTTCTCCGGGTGCAGGTAGAGCCGCAGGGTCGCTTCCAGCGCGGCGAGCGTCATTTTATCGGCGCGTAACGCGCGCTTCAGCGGATGTTGCTGCAACTGGGCTATCAGCTCGCGCTTGCCGACGATAATCCCCGCCTGCGGCCCGCCCAGCAGTTTGTCGCCGGAGAAGCTCACCAGGCTCACGCCAGCGGCAATCATCTGCTGCGGCATGGGCTCTTTTGGCAGACCGTACTGGCTTAAATCTACCAGCGAACCGCTGCCGAGATCGGCAATCACCGGCACATTCAGCTCGCGCCCCATCGCCGCCAGTTCCGCTTCATCAACGGTTTTGGTAAAGCCTTCTATATGGTAATTGCTGGTGTGGACCTTCATCAGCAGCGCGGTATTGTCATTCACCGCCGCGCGGTAGTCTTTAGCATGCGTGCGGTTGGTCGTGCCGACTTCATGCAGCGTACAGCCCGCCTGGCGCATCACATCCGGAATGCGAAACGCTCCGCCAATCTCCACCAGCTCGCCGCGGGAAACCACCACCTCTTTGCCGCTGGCGGTCGCCGCCAGCATCAGCAGTACCGCTGCCGCGTTGTTATTTACAATGCAGGCATCTTCCGCCCCGGTCAGTTGGCATAGCAGTTCCGCCAGCGCCCGGTCGCGGTGACCGCGCCCAGCGCCGTCCAGATCGTACTCCAGCGTCACCGGCGAGCGCATAGCCTGCACCACCGCCGCGACCGCCTCTTCAGCCTGTTGCGCGCGACCCAGGTTGGTATGCAGCACGGTCCCCGTCAGGTTGATGACCGGCCGTAACGCGCTTTGCGTTTTCTCTCCCAGCCTTCTCTGCGCTTCCTCACCCCACTGCTCACACCAGGCGGGCAGCGCATTTTCAGCCTGAATATGGCGTCGGGCTTCGTCCTGAAGCTGGCGTAGCATGTCGACCGTCGCGGTATGACCGAACTGTTCCAGAGCGGTTTGAATACGCGGTTCGCGAAGCAGACGATCGGTGGCAGGAATTTGGCTATAGAGGGAATGATGAGTAGTCATAATGCGCCCGGCGAGTAAATATCTTCCCCCCTCCCGACGGGAGAGGGAGTTAACATGTGGCGGGATTGTACCGCCTCCTGGCGGGAAGTGTTATATCCCGCGTCAAGCCTTTGGCGGTTCGGTACGGGCAAAGCTCTCGCGCTGACAAAGCGTTTCCGCGAGCTTAACCAGCAACGGACGGTTGACGCACCATCCCGGGGAAACGTGGCGGAAGTTGAGATAACCGATGGCACAGACGATGGCAATGGTCGCCAGATCCACGCTATCGACCTGAATTTTTCCTTCCCGAATGAGCTGCTCGCACATATCCAGACTGCGGTTGATTTTTTCACGCTGGCGCAGCAGCTCCGTTTCCGACTGCTGTGCGGCTGGCCGTGCCTGCTCCCGCACGGAGGTTAACGCCGCATCCATGATGCCATCCGCCAGCGCTTCGATTTGCTTCATGGCCAGCGCCGCTTTTGGTTCGGCCGGCAGCATGGCTGGCGCAACGCCGAGTTGTTCGACGTATTCCGCAATTATCGGCGAATCAAACCAGCATTCACCCTCATCGGTCACCAGTGCAGGGACTTTGCCCAACGGATTGTACTGCGCAACGCCATTTTCGGCGTTGTAGGGCTGTTCATTGACGAATTCAAATTCAATCCCTTTCTCCAGCAGGAGAATCGAGATTTTACGCACGAAGGGACTGGTATAGCTGCCGATGAGTTTCATTGCCTGCTCCTGAATGCTCACAAAGAGGTCAGTATGGATCAAGCAGCGAAAAAAGGCAGGTATGCATATCGCATTCCTGCCTCGGGAGAGATTAGTGATCGAGGTAGAGGTAGTGCATCCAGCTGGTCATACGTAACAAGACCTTACGCATCACCGAGACGTGGGCGAAGTGGTCGGAATAGACCGCCACCTGGGCGTAGATACCATCAGGCAGTGCATCAACGTCCGCGTTTGGCTCCAGTTCGATCAGCGCCTGCACGCCATCGGTGCCCGGTACGACCGTCAGCGCCTGCAGCGCGCCCTGCGCCTGGTAAGACCCTCCCGGCACTACCGGCAGAACGCTGGTCAGTTTACCGGTGAACACCTGGCCCGGAAGCGCATTGAACACCACTTCCGCTTCGTCGCCCGGTTTCAAACGCAGTAACGAATTCTGGCGGAACTGCGCCACGATTTGGCGTTTCTGTTCAGGAATGAAGACCATCACCGGGCGCAGCGGCAGCGCGGCGGCGTAAGTACCCGGACGGATCAGCACCTGGGTGATATACCCATTGCTTGGCGCACGCACCACGGTCTGATCGAGGTTATAGGTCGCTTCGGCTAACTGCGCGCGCAGAGAAGCAATCTGCGACTGTTCGCCATTTACCATGCTGTCCAACTGGCTTTGAATCTGCGTTTGTTCGGCAACGGAGCCTTTCACCATCGCATCCTGTGCCAGGTAGTTCTGACGCGCGTTGTCGATATCGCTTTCAGAGAACGGATTCACCTTCGCCTGGCTGCCTTTCAGGTAGCGCTGATAATCTTTAAACAGACGATCGCGTTCAGCAGACACGCGTGTCGTATTAGCGACCGCTTCCGAGAGCTGTGCTTTCAGATTGTCGATATTGTGCGTGGCGGTCACCAGGTCTGCCTTCAGCCTGTCGACGCGTGCCTGATAGCGGCCCGGGTCCAGTTTAAATAACACTTCGCCTTTTTTAATAAGCTGGTTATTTTTATCGGTGACTTCTGTAACTATCCCCGTAACCTGCGGCGTAATCGGAATGGAAATAACCGCTTTTTGCGCCGTAAAGGTATAAGGATGGTTATAGTTCATTAATAAGATGAGGCCCGCAACAATAAATACCCCACCTAACGTGGCGGTGGCGAGCGTCCACTGATTTACCGGAATACGGAATATTTTAAAGATAGCCCACGCAAAGGCCACATAGGTCAGAATAATTAACAGATCCATGATCAGTGCTCCAGCGTGTTCTTATCAATAGCGGGTTGTGACGCGGCCAGCTTTTGTTCTAATTCTGCCACGCGCCTGGTCAACGCATCCATGCCGGGAACCTCGTCAGGCGTGGCGATATGGTTCTGCATCCCCCAACCGCGATCTTCACGGTACAGGGTCGCCCAGATCCACAGAAACGGCCAAATGGCATGGAGCGTAAACAGGCTTATCCACCCCGCCGTATGGATAGCATCGGCATGGGGATGGTTACGTTTTTTCGCCATATTATAAGGGATGTCATGAATAGCGATGATTCCGTAAAACAGAACCAGAAATACAAAAATCAATACACCCAGCGCAAAATAGTTGAGAAACATATTCTCCTCACTTAAACAACGTCAACTCATTAAATTAATAAAACAGTGTGCAGCCTAATTAATTTATTTTTAAACAAAAGAGCAATGCTTTTATTTCAAAGGCGGGGAGTATCGGTTTTTATAATATCTCCATGCAAGTTTATAAGCGTGTCAAAATATATCCTGAATAATAATATACTTAACCTTACATTATGAGCGTAATCTACCTTTTCTTTTTTTGCCATACCACATCTTAAAAGTGGTTTTTTAGCTTTCCGTGTTGCTTGCTTTCATCCTGGCGTCGAATGGCAAAGCAAAGTTTGCCAGGGATCACATGCAGACAAATCTGCATAAAAATATTTTGTGAATCCAGTCACATCTCAGAAACAAACACGCGGCGGAGAAATGTGACACTGATCGCAAAACAGGGGTGGTTTTGCTTCTTTTCTACGCGTTGTATTTATTTTACACACTGATTTTGTGATGGAGATCACTTCATTATTCGCCCCACCCCCTACATTTACGTGACTGAGATCACACAAATTTTCGCTGTCTGGACAGTTGAACGATTCAGTGCCAGATTTCACAGCATCAGAACAGGGCCCGGCTACCTCTGCCGCCGCACATTAACGATAAACCTCGGGCCGCAAGCCTAAGCGTAAACATAAGAAGGGGTGTTTTATGTCATCCGATTTCAAGATCAAAGTTCAAAGCTTTGGTCGTTTCCTCAGCAACATGGTGATGCCAAACATCGGCGCGTTTATCGCGTGGGGTATCATCACTGCATTGTTCATTCCGACAGGGTGGTTGCCTAACGAAACGCTGGCGAAGCTTGTTGGTCCAATGATTACCTATCTGCTGCCGCTGCTCATCGGTTTCACCGGTGGTCGTCTGGTCGGCGGTGACCGTGGTGGCGTCGTGGGTGCCATCACAACCATGGGTGTTATCGTCGGTGCGGATATGCCGATGTTCCTCGGCGCCATGATTGCCGGTCCTCTGGGCGGCTGGGCGATTAAGAAATTCGACGTCTGGGTTGATGGCAAGATCAAATCCGGCTTCGAAATGCTGGTGAACAACTTCTCTGCGGGCATCATCGGGATGATCCTCGCGATTCTGGCGTTCATGGGCATTGGCCCTGCGGTTGAAGTGCTGTCCAAAATTCTGGCAGCAGGCGTTAACTTCATGGTTGCGCACGACATGCTGCCGCTGGCGTCTATCTTTGTTGAACCGGCGAAAATCCTGTTCCTCAACAACGCCATCAACCACGGTATCTTCTCACCGCTGGGTATTCAGCAGTCCCATGACCTCGGCAAGTCCATCTTCTTCCTGATTGAAGCGAACCCGGGTCCGGGTATGGGCGTTCTGCTGGCGTACATGTTCTTTGGTCGCGGCAGCGCTAAGCAGTCTGCGGGCGGCGCGGCTATCATCCACTTCCTGGGCGGTATCCACGAAATTTACTTCCCGTACGTGCTGATGAACCCACGTCTGATCCTGGCCGTTATCCTCGGCGGTATGACCGGTGTGTTCACCCTGAGCGTGCTGGGCGGTGGTCTGGTTTCTCCAGCGTCTCCGGGCTCTATCCTGGCGGTACTGGCGATGACGCCAAAAGGGGCTTACTTCGCTAACATCGCGGCGATCTGTGCGGCGATGGCGGTCTCCTTCGTGGTGGCGTCTATCCTGCTGAAAACCAGCAAAGTGAAAGAAGACGACGATATCGAAGCGGCAACCCGTCGTATGCACGACATGAAAGCGGAATCCAAAGGCGCTACCCCGCTGGCCGCTGGCGATGTCTCTAACGACCTGAGCCACGTGCGTAAAATCATCGTTGCCTGTGACGCCGGTATGGGCTCCAGCGCAATGGGTGCAGGCGTGCTGCGTAAGAAAGTACAGGATGCGGGTCTGAACAATATCTCTGTCACTAACAGCGCGATTAACAGCCTGCCGCCGGACGTTGACCTGGTGATCACGCACCGCGATCTGACCGAACGCGCCATGCGTCAGGTGCCTCAGGCGCAGCACATTTCGCTGACTAACTTCCTCGACAGCGGCCTGTACACCAGCCTGACAGAGCGTCTGGTTGCGGCCCAGCGTCACGAAGATAACGAAGTCAAAGTGCGTAGCAGCCTGCAGGACAGCTTCGACGAGAGCAACGCTCACCTGTTTAAACTGGGCGCGGAAAACATCTTCCTCGGTCGTACCGCGACCAACAAGGAAGAAGCGATTCGCTTTGCCGGTGAGCAGCTGGTGAAAGGCGGCTACGTTCAGCCAGAATACGTTGACGCAATGCTGGAACGTGAAAAACTGACCCCAACCTACCTGGGTGAATCCATCGCGGTTCCGCACGGTACGGTTGAAGCAAAAGACCGCGTGCTGAAAACGGGCGTGGTGTTCTGTCAGTACCCTGACGGCGTGCGCTTCGGCGAAGAAGAAGATGACATCGCCCGTCTGGTGATTGGTATTGCCGCACGCAACAACGAGCACATTCAGGTGATTACCAGCCTGACCAACGCGCTGGACGATGAGTCTGTTATCGAGCGCCTGGCACAGACTGAAAGCGTTGACGAAGTTCTGGCACTGCTGAACAAGTAAGTTCCAACTATTCCCTCTCCCTTTGGGAGAGGGTTAGGGTGAGGGAAAAGCCTCACCCCAGCCCTCTCGGGTAAAAACATTAATGAAGGTTAATACTATGAAAGCATTACATTTTGGCGCAGGTAACATTGGCCGTGGTTTTATCGGCAAACTGCTGGCAGACGCGGGCATTACGCTGACGTTTGCCGATGTGAATCAGGTGGTCCTGGATGCCCTGAATGCCCGTCATAGCTATCAGGTCCACGTAGTGGGTGAAAACGAGCAGGTTGAAACCGTGTCGGGCGTGAATGCGGTAAGCAGCATTGGCGACGACGTTATCGACCTGATTGCCAGCGTTGATCTGGTCACCACGGCGGTAGGTCCGGTGGTGCTTGAGCGTATCGCGCCTGCGGTGGCAAAAGGTCTGGCGAAGCGTAAAGCACAGGGCAACGATGCTCCGCTGAATATCATCGCCTGCGAAAACATGGTGCGTGGCACCACGCAGCTGAAAGGTCACGTTCTGGCGGCTGTCGCTGACGAAGACAAAGCATGGGTTGAAGCGCACGTCGGCTTTGTCGACTCCGCCGTTGACCGTATCGTACCGCCATCAGAATCTGCAACCAACGACCCGCTGGAAGTGACCGTTGAAACCTTCAGCGAGTGGATCGTCGATAAAACCCAGTTTAAAGGCACCCTGCCTACCATCCCGGGGATGGAATTAACTGATAACCTGATGGCATTTGTCGAACGTAAACTCTTCACGCTGAACACGGGTCATGCTATAACCGCGTACCTCGGAAAATTGGCCGGTCATCAGACCATTCGTGACGCGATCCTCGATGAGAAGATCCGCGCGGTGGTGAAAAGGGCAATGGAAGAGAGCGGCGCGGTGCTGATCAAACGCTACGGTTTTGATGCTGATAAACACGCAGCATACATCCAGAAAATCCTCGGTCGTTTTGAAAACCCGTATCTGAAAGATGACGTTGAGCGCGTGGGTCGTCAGCCGCTGCGTAAACTGAGCGCGGGCGATCGCCTGATTAAGCCGCTGCTGGGCACGCTGGAATACGGCCTGCCGCACGCCAACCTGGTGAAAGGGATCGCGGCCGCAATGCACTACCGCAGCGAGCAGGATCCGCAGGCGATTGAGCTGGCTCAGCTGATTGATGACAACGGCGCGCAGGCTGCGCTGGCGCAGATTTCCGGTCTGGACGCCAACAGCGACGTGGTGGCGGAGGCGGTAAGCGCATATAACGCAACCAAATGATACAGAGTCCGGCGCAGGTTAGCCTGCGCCCGAATAACAGATTGTCAGATATGCAGGCAATAATGGAACAAACCCAGGCCTTTGAAAACCGTGTGCTTGAGCGTCTGAATGCTGGCAAAACCGTACGAAGTTTCCTGATTGCCGCCGTCGAGCTGTTAACTGAGGCGGTCAATATCCTGGTGCTTCAGGTGTTTCGCAAAGACGACTACGCGGTAAAATATGCTGTAGAACCGTTACTGGACGGAGACGGACCGCTGGGCGATCTTTCAGTGCGTCTGAAGCTGATTTACGGCCTTGGCGTGCTAAGCAGGCCAGAGTATGAAGACGCTGAATTGCTGATGGCATTACGCGAAGAGTTAAATCATGACGGTAATGAGTACACCTTTACTGATGATGAAATTCTTGGGCCCTTCGGCGAATTACACTGCGTCACCGCATTGCCCCCTGCGCCCCATTTTGATAACAGCGACCCTGAGCTGTACGCGATGCAAAAGCTGCGTTATCAACAGGTTGTCCGTTCCACCATGGTACTTTCCCTGACTGAGCTGATTTCGCGAATCAGCTTAAAAAAAGCGTTTCAGAAGTAAGCCTGCGCACATTGGTGTATCCTTCCTGTAAATTCCCCCGATTTAGAGTCATTTGTCATGAAAGAAGTCGAAAAGAACGAAATTAAACGCCTGAGCGACCGTCTGGATCTGATCCGTCACCAGATGGCTGGCCTTTCCCTGGTTGATTCCGCTGAGAAGTACGCCGAGCTGGAGAAAGAAGCTGCCACGCTGGAAACAGAAATCGAGCGTCTGCGCGAAGTGAAGGGCCAGAAGCTGAGCAAAGAAGCGCAAAAGCTGATGAACATGCCGCACCGCCGTGCGATCACCAAAAAAGAGCAAGCCGACATGGGCAAGCTGAAAAAAAGCGTCCGTGGCCTGGTGGTGGTGCACCCGATGACCGAGCTTGGCCGCGAAATGGGCCTGAAAGAGATGACGGGCTTTTGTAAGACCGCGTTCTGATAATTCTCCCTCTCCCTGTGGGAGAGGGCCGGGGTGAGGGCATCAGACCCCACCCCGCTTCAAATTGGCCCAACCAATTCCCCTTTTCTTCCTCCCTTGGTTCACAATTCCATTATTTTCGCTCACAAACTCATTGCCTGACCATAACATTTGGTTAACTATTTGTTGTCATTAACCCTACAACACAACATTGGCAGGACCACTTTTACACAGACTGTGATGCAGAGATGAGCGGAGACTCACCCGCAACGCTAACTGTGTGGTCCCCAGGAGACCTGCATGAGCCTCTGGCAACAAAACTACGATCCGGCCGGGAATATCTGGCTGTCGAGCCTGATCGCATCGCTTCCGATCCTGTTCTTCTTCTTTGCGCTGATTAAGCTCAAGCTGAAGGGCTACCTCGCCGCGACCTATACCGTTGCCATCGCTCTGATGGTGGCGTTGTTCTTCTACAAAATGCCGGTCGATCGCGCGCTGGCCTCCGTCGTCTATGGCTTCTTCTACGGACTGTGGCCGATTGCGTGGATCATCATCGCCGCCGTCTTTGTCTACAAAATCTCGGTAAAAACCGGGCAGTTCGACATCATTCGCTCGTCGATTCTCTCCATCACGCCGGACCAGCGTTTGCAGATGCTGATCGTCGGCTTCTCCTTCGGAGCATTTCTGGAAGGGGCGGCAGGATTTGGCGCACCGGTGGCGATCACCGCGGCGCTGCTGGTGGGTCTGGGCTTTAACCCGCTGTATGCCGCGGGCCTGTGCCTGATTGTGAATACCGCGCCGGTAGCCTTCGGCGCGATGGGGATCCCGATTCTGGTGGCCGGACAGGTCACCGGGCTGGACAGCTTTGAGATCGGCCAGATGGTGGGCCGCCAGTTACCGTTCCTGACCATCATCGTGCTGTTCTGGATCATGGCGATTATGGACGGCTGGCGCGGCGTGAAAGAGACCTGGCCCGCGGTGATGGTGGCGGGCGGTTCGTTCGCGATTGCCCAGTATCTCAGCTCCAACTTCCTCGGCCCTGAACTGCCGGACATTATCTCTTCCCTGGTGTCGCTGGTCTGTCTGACGCTGTTCCTGAAACGCTGGCAGCCGGTGCGCATCTTCCGCTTTGCCGATATGGGTGCCTCACATGTGGATCAGACTCTGGCCCGCACGGGCTATACGGCCGGGCAGATCGTCCGCGCCTGGTCACCGTTCCTGTTCCTGACCGCCACCGTGACGCTGTGGAGCGTTCCACCGTTTAAAGCGCTGTTCGCGCCTGGCGGCGCGCTGTACGACATGGTGATTAACATCTCCGTGCCGTTCCTCGACAAGATGGTTGCGCGTATGCCGCCGGTGGTGCACGACGCCACGCCGTACGCGGCGGTGTTCAAATTTGACTGGTTCTCCGCTACCGGCACGGCCATTCTGTTTGCCGCTATCCTTTCCGTGGTGTGGCTGCGCATGAAGCCTGCCGCCGCAGTGCAGACCTTTGCGGCAACGATTAAAGAGCTGATGCTGCCGATCTACTCCATCGGCATGGTGCTGGCGTTCGCGTTTATCTCGAACTACTCCGGCCTGTCTTCGACGCTGGCGTTAGCGCTGGCGCATACCGGCCACGCGTTTACCTTCTTCTCGCCGTTCCTCGGCTGGCTGGGCGTGTTCCTGACCGGTTCCGATACCTCATCAAACGCCCTGTTTGCCGCCCTGCAGGCGACGGCAGCGCAGCAGATTGGCGTGTCGGACGTGCTGCTGGTCGCCGCTAACACCACCGGCGGCGTGACCGGGAAGATGATTTCCCCGCAGTCCATCGCCATTGCCTGTGCCGCGGTGGGACTGGTGGGTAAAGAGTCAGATCTGTTCCGCTTTACCGTTAAACACAGTCTGATATTTACCTGCATGGTGGGCGT
The DNA here is from genome assembly GCF_057444735.1 of Enterobacter sp. B79-1. NCBI lineage: Bacteria > Pseudomonadati > Pseudomonadota > Gammaproteobacteria > Enterobacterales > Enterobacteriaceae > Enterobacter > Enterobacter sp. B79-1. The sequence goes on along the minus strand of NZ_JBYAZJ010000012.1, from coordinate 15,352 downwards.
TATTACCACGCTGCAGGCCTATGTCTTAACCTGGATGATTCCATGATAGTGATGCCCAGACGCCTCTCCGACGAGATTGCCACTCGCGTGCGGGCGCTGATTGAAGAACAACATCTGGAAGCGGGCATGAAATTGCCCGCCGAACGCCAGCTTGCCGCCCAGCTTGGCGTGTCGCGCAATTCACTGCGCGAGGCGCTGGCGACGCTGGTTAACGAAGGGGTGCTGCTGAGCCGTCGCGGCGGCGGTACTTTCGTGCGCTGGCAGCATGATGACTGGTCCGAGCAAAATATCGTCCAGCCGCTGAAAACGCTGATGGAAAACGACCCGGACTACAGCTTTGACATCCTTGAAGCGCGTCACGCCATCGAAACCAGCACCGCGTGGCACGCGGCAATGCGGGCAACCGAGGCCGACAAAGAGAAGCTCAAAGCCTGTTTCGAAGCCACGCAAAGCAGCGATCCGGACATCGCCTCGCAGGCTGACGTGCGGTTTCACCTGGCGATTGCCGAGGCGTCGCACAACGTGGTTCTGCTGCAGACCATGCGCGGGTTCTTCGACCTGCTGCAGTCCTCCGTAAAGCAGAGCCGCCAGCGTATGTATCTGGTCCCGCCGGTTTTTGCTCAGCTAACCGAACAGCACGAGGCGGTGCTCAACGCCATTCTGGTGGGCGATGCCGAGGCCGCGCGCAAGGCGATGATGGCGCATCTCGGCTTCGTGCACACCACCATTAAACGATTCGATGAAGATCAGGCCCGACAGGCGCGCATTACCCGTCTGCCTGGCGAGAGTGATATTTCCAGGGAGAACAAAGCATGATTATTTCAGCAGCCAGTGACTATCGCGCCGCGGCACAGCGCATTTTGCCCCCCTTCCTGTTCCACTACATTGACGGCGGGGCGTATGCCGAATACACCCTGCGCCGCAACGTGGAAGATCTGTCTGAGGTGGCCCTGCGCCAGCGCGTGCTGAAAAATATGTCTGACCTGAGCCTTGAGACGAAGCTGTTTAACGAAACGCTCTCCATGCCGGTAGCGCTCGCGCCCGTAGGCCTGTGCGGTATGTACGCCCGTCGTGGCGAAGTGCAGGCCGCCGCCGCGGCGGATGCTAAAGGCATTCCGTTTACGCTTTCCACCGTGTCCGTCTGCCCGATTGAAGAAGTCGCCCCGACCCTCAAGCGCCCGATGTGGTTCCAGCTGTACGTCCTGCGCGATCGCGGCTTTATGCGTAACGCGCTGGAGCGCGCGAAAGCGGCGGGTTGCTCCACGCTGGTCTTTACCGTCGATATGCCAACGCCCGGCGCGCGCTACCGTGATGCGCACTCCGGCATGAGCGGCCCAAACGCCGCGCTACGCCGCTACTGGCAGGCCGTCACCCACCCGCAGTGGGCGTGGGATGTGGGTCTGAACGGACGTCCACACGATCTGGGAAATATTTCGACCTATCTCGGCAAACCAACCGGACTGGAAGATTACATCGGCTGGCTGGCAAATAACTTCGATCCGTCCATCTCGTGGAAAGACCTGGAGTGGATCCGCGAATTCTGGGACGGCCCGATGGTGATCAAAGGGATCCTCGACCCGGAAGATGCCCGCGACGCGGTGCGCTTCGGCGCGGACGGGATCGTGGTCTCTAACCACGGCGGACGCCAGCTCGACGGCGTGCTCTCTTCTGCCCGCGCGCTGCCCGCCATCGCCGATGCGGTGAAAGGGGACATTGCGATTCTGGCCGACAGCGGCATTCGTAACGGGCTGGATGTGGTGCGCATGATTGCCCTGGGGGCAGACAGCGTGCTGCTGGGTCGCGCGTACCTGTACGCGCTGGCCACCAGCGGTCAGGCGGGCGTGGCGAACCTGCTGAACCTGATCGAGAAAGAGATGAAGGTGGCGATGACGCTGACCGGTGCGAAGACGATTAGCGAAATTAGCAAGGATTCGCTGGTGCAGGAGTTGAGTAAACTGCCTGCGGCGCTGGCCCCGCTGTCGCATGGCGACGCTGCTTAAGGTCTGATCCCCTCACCCTGGCCCTCTCCCCAAAGGGGTGAGGGGATGCTATTCTGCCCCCGCAATTAAGGGGGCAGCATGCTTAACATCGTTTTATTCGAACCAGAAATACCACCCAATACCGGCAACATCATCCGACTGTGCGCCAACACCGGTTTTCGTCTGCATATCATTGAGCCGATGGGCTTTGCGTGGGACGACAAGCGCCTGCGTCGCGCGGGGCTGGATTACCATGAATTTACTGCCGTCGTTCGCCATCACGATTACGCCACGTTTCTGGAAGCCGAAAAACCGCAGCGCATGTTCGCCCTGACCACCAAAGGCACCCCAGCGCACAGCGCGGTGAGCTATCAGGACGGGGATTATCTGATGTTTGGCCCGGAAACGCGCGGCCTGCCAGCCACCATTCTTGATGCCTTGCCAGCCGAGCAAAAAATTCGTATTCCGATGATGCCGGACAGCCGCAGCATGAACCTGTCGAATGCGGTGTCGGTAGTGGTGTATGAGGCGTGGCGCCAGCTGGGATACCCTGGCGCAGTACTGCGTAGCTGAAACATGTCGGGTGGCTTTCGCCACCCGATTCGTCGATTTAGCCTGCTACCGCGATACGCTTCATATCGGTCATGTAGCCGCGCAGTTTCTGGCCCACTTTCTCGATTTCGTGGCTGCGGATCGCGTCGTTTACGTCACGCAGCTGCGCGTTGTCAACCGCACCTTCTGCAATCGCTTTGCCCAGATCGCCTGCCTGCAGAGTGGTCATAAACTCTTTCAGCAGCGGTACGCAGGCGTAAGAGAACAGGTAGTTACCGTATTCTGCGGTATCAGAGATAACCACGTTCATTTCATACAGGCGCTTACGGGCGATGGTGTTCGCGATCAGCGGCAGCTCGTGCAGTGATTCATAGTACGCAGACTCTTCGATGATGCCGGAGTCCACCATGGTTTCGAACGCCAGCTCAACGCCTGCTTTCACCATCGCGATCATCAGTACGCCTTTATCGAAGTACTCCTGCTCGCTGATTTTGCCGTCGAACTGAGCAGCGTTTTCAAACGCGGTTTTACCGGTCTCTTCGCGCCAGGTCAGCAAGTTTTTATCGTCGTTCGCCCAGTCCGCCATCATGCCGGAAGAGAATTCGCCGGAGATGATGTCATCCATGTGTTTCTGGAACAGCGGTGCCATGATGGTTTTCAGCTGTTCAGACAGCGCGTAAGCACGCAGTTTTGCCGGGTTGGACAGACGGTCCATCATCAGCGTAATGCCGCCCTGCTTCAGCGCTTCGGTGATGGTTTCCCAGCCGAACTGAATCAGTTTTTCCGCGTAGGACGGGTCGGTGCCTTCTTCCACCAGCTTGTCGAAGCACAGCAGAGAACCGGCCTGCAGCATGCCGCACAGAATGGTCTGCTCGCCCATCAGGTCAGATTTCACTTCAGCAACGAAGGACGATTCCAGAACGCCCGCACGGTGGCCGCCAGTCGCCGCTGCCCATGCCTTGGCAATCGCCATGCCTTCGCCTTTCGGATCGTTTTCCGGGTGAACCGCGATCAGGGTCGGCACGCCGAAGCCACGTTTGTACTCTTCACGGACTTCGGTACCCGGGCACTTCGGCGCCACCATCACTACGGTGATGTCTTTACGGATCTGCTCGCCCACTTCAACGATGTTGAAGCCGTGGGAGTAACCCAGCGCCGCGCCGTCTTTCATCAGCGGCTGTACGGAACGCACAACGTCTGAGTGCTGCTTGTCTGGCGTCAGGTTAACCACCAGATCCGCCTGCGGGATCAGCTCTTCGTAGGTACCCACTTTGAAGCCGTTTTCGATCGCTTTACGCCAGGAAGCACGCTTTTCGGCAATCGCTTCTTTACGCAGGGCGTAGGAGATATCCAGCCCGGAGTCACGCATGTTCAGGCCCTGGTTCAGACCCTGCGCGCCACAGCCGACGATGACCACTTTTTTACCCTGAAGGTAGCTCGCGCCATCGGCAAATTCGTCGCGCGCCATGAAGCGGCATTTGCCCAGCTGCGCCAGCTGCTGGCGCAAGTTCAGTGTATTAAAGTAGTTAGCCATGGGTGATACCTCGTGATGTTGTGTGTCTTATTGTTCGGTTCGCGTTTCAGCGAGAATGTACCCACATTACAACAGGAAATTTATTGCGGAAATTGATATATTCACAACGTCACGTTGCAGTTTTTGCAATGTAAAAAGAGGGAGTGGAATCGATGGATTTACGCGATCTGAAAATGTTCCTGCACCTGGCGGAAAGCCGTCACTTTGGCCGCAGCGCCCGGGCGATGCACGTCAGCCCCTCCACGCTTTCGCGCCAGATCCAGCGCCTTGAGGAAGACCTCGGCCAGCCGCTGTTCGTGCGCGATAACCGCACCGTCACGCTGACGGAGGCCGGTGAAGAACTGCGCGTCTTTGCCCAGCAGACCTTGTTGCAGTACCAGCAGCTGCGACACACCATCGACCAGCAAGGGCCGTCGCTTTCCGGCGAGCTGCATATTTTCTGCTCCGTGACCGCCGCCTATAGCCATCTGCCGCCCATTCTCGACCGCTTCCGCGCGGCGCATCCGTCGGTCGAAATTAAGCTCACCACCGGCGATGCCGCCGACGCAATGGAAAAAGTGGTGACGGGCGAAGCGGATCTCGCCATTGCCGGGAAACCCGAAACCCTGCCTGGCGCGGTGGCGTTCTCCATGCTGGAAAATCTGGCAGTGGTGTTGATTGCCCCGGCGCTGCCCTGCCCGGTGCGTAATCAGGTGTCGGTGGAGAAACCGGACTGGTCCACGGTGCCGTTTATCATGGCCGATCAGGGGCCGGTGCGCCGCCGCATTGAGCTGTGGTTCCGCCGTCAGAAGATCAGCAACCCGTCGATATACGCCACGGTCGGCGGCCATGAGGCGATGGTGTCGATGGTGGCGCTGGGCTGCGGCGTGGCGCTGCTGCCGGAAGTGGTGCTGGACAACAGCCCGGAGCCGGTGCGCAATCGCGTGATGATTTTAGAGCGCAGCGACGAGAAAACGCCGTTTGAGCTTGGCGTGTGCGCACAAAAAAAGCGGCTGCATGAGCCGCTTATTGATGCGTTCTGGAAGATATTGCCGAACCACTAAAGCCGGGTGGCGCTGCGCTTACCCGGCCTACACGCAGCTCAACCCTTAGCCCGCGAGGAAGAAGCGGAACGCCGGGTTGTGGGTTTCGTCGTGACACTCATAGCCCAGCTCGTTCAACCGCGTTTCGAAATCCGGCTCGTGCTCGCCCAGTTCAAATGCCGCCAGCACGCGGCCGTAGTCGGTGCCGTGGCTGCGGTAGTGGAACAGAGAGATGTTCCAGTGCGTGCCCAGCGTGTGCAGGAACTTGAGCAACGCGCCCGGCGATTCCGGGAACTCGAAGCTGAACAGACGTTCCTTGAGCGGCTTCGATGGACGCCCGCCGACCATGTAGCGCACGTGCAGCTTTGCCATCTCGTCGTCAGAGAGATCGACCACGCTATAGCCTCCCTCATGCAGCAGGTTGAGGATCTCTTTGCGCTCCTCTACGCCGCGGCTCAGACGCACGCCGACAAAAATGCAGGCGTCTTTGGCATCGGCAAAACGGTAGTTAAACTCCGTCACCGAACGGCCGCCCAGCAGCTGGCAGAACTTCAGGAAGCTGCCCTTCTCTTCCGGAATGGTCACCGCCAGCAGCGCTTCACGCTGTTCGCCCAGCTCGCAGCGCTCGGAAACGTAGCGCAGGCCGTGGAAGTTCACGTTTGCACCAGACAGCACGTGCGCCAGACGCTCGCCGCGAATGTTGTGCTGCGCGATGTATTTTTTCATGCCCGCCAGCGCCAGCGCGCCGGAAGGTTCCGCCACCGCACGCACATCCTCGAACAGATCTTTCATCGCCGCGCAGATGGCGTCGCTATCGACGGTGATGATGTCGTCGAGATATTCCTGGCACAGGCGGAAGGTTTCATCCCCAATGCGCTTCACCGCCACGCCCTCGGCAAACAGCCCGACGCGCGGCAGGTCTACCGGATGACCCGCATCCAGCGCCGCCTTAAGGCAGGCAGAGTCTTCCGCTTCAACGGCGATGACTTTGATCTGCGGCATCAGCTGTTTGATCAGCACCGCGACGCCCGCAGCCAGGCCACCGCCGCCGACCGGCACAAACACGCGGTCGAGATGGGCATCCTGCTGCAGCAGCTCAAGCGCCAGCGTGCCCTGCCCGGCAATCACCATCGGGTGGTCGAACGGCGGCACCCAGGTGAAACCCTGCTGCTGCGCCAGCTCAATCGCTTTGGCTTTTGCTTCGTCGAAGTTAGCCCCGTGGAGCAGCACTTCACCGCCGAAACCGCGGACCGCATCGACTTTGATGTCTGCGGTAGCGACCGGCATCACGATCAGCGCTTTCAGCCCCAGACGGGCAGACGAGAACGCAACGCCCTGGGCGTGGTTTCCCGCCGAGGCGGTAATCACACCGCGCGCTTTCTGCTCGTCGGTCAGCCCGGCCATCATCGCGTAGGCGCCGCGCAGCTTGAAGCTGTGCACCGGCTGACGGTCTTCGCGCTTCACCAGAATGACGTTGTCGAGGCGCGAAGAGAGTTTTTCCATTTTCTGCAGGGGCGTGACCTGCACGGCTTCATAGACCGGCGCGCGTAGCACCGCTCTCAGATATTCCGCCCCCTCGGGGGCGGCGGATAAGGGTTGTGACTCGGCCATCATTAGCCCCCAAGTTTAGATTTATCGCGCACCGCGCCTTTATCTGCACTGGTGGCAAGGCTCGCGTAGGCGCGCAGGGCGAAGGAGACTTGGCGCTGGCGGTCTTTCGGGGTCCAGGCTTTATCGCCGCGGGCTTCCTGCGCTTCACGACGGGCCGCAATTTCCTGGTCACTCAGCTTGAGCTGAATGCCGCGATTCGGAATGTCGATTTCGATAAGATCGCCGTCTTCGATGATCGCAATGTTGCCGCCGCTTGCCGCTTCCGGCGAAACGTGGCCGATGGAGAGGCCGGAGGTGCCGCCGGAGAAACGCCCGTCGGTGATCAGCGCACACGCCTTACCGAGTCCCATGGATTTCAGGAAGGTGGTTGGGTAGAGCATCTCCTGCATGCCGGGACCGCCTTTCGGCCCTTCGTAGCGAATGACAACCACGTCGCCTTCCACCACTTTGCCGCCGAGAATTGCCTCTACCGCTTCATCCTGGCTTTCGTACACTTTCGCCGGACCGGTGAATTTCAGGATGCTGTCGTCCACGCCTGCGGTTTTCACGATGCAGCCGTTTTCCGCAAAGTTACCGTACAGCACGGCCAGACCGCCGTCTTTGCTGTAGGCGTGCTCCAGCGAGCGGATACAGCCTTCGGCGCGGTCATCGTCCAGGGTGTCCCAGCGACAGTCCTGGGAGAACGCCTGGGTAGTGCGAATACCGGCAGGACCCGCGCGGAACATTTTTTTCACCGCATCGTCTTTGGTCAGCATCACGTCGTACTGGTCCAGCGACTCCGGCAGCGTCAGGCCGAGCACGTTTTTCACTTCACGGTTCATCAGGCCCGCACGATCCAGCTCGCCCAGAATGCCCAGCACGCCGCCCGCGCGGTGTACGTCCTCCATATGATATTTCTGGGTACTCGGCGCGACTTTACACAGCTGCGGCACTTTACGGGACAGCTTGTCGATGTCGCTCATGGTGAAGTCGATTTCGGCTTCCTGCGCGGCGGCCAGCAGATGCAGAACGGTGTTGGTGGAACCGCCCATGGCGATATCCAGCGTCATGGCGTTCTCAAACGCGGCTTTGCTGGCGATGTTGCGCGGCAGCGCGCTGGCATCGTCCTGCTCGTAGTAGCGTTTAGTCAATTCAACGATGCGCTTACCGGCGTTAAGGAACAGCTGTTTGCGGTCGGCGTGGGTCGCCAGCAGCGAGCCGTTACCCGGCTGAGAGAGGCCCAGCGCTTCGGTCAGGCAGTTCATGGAGTTGGCGGTAAACATACCGGAACAAGAGCCGCAGGTCGGACACGCGGAGCGCTCAACCTGGTCGCTCTGCTCATCAGAGACTTTCGGGTCCGCGCCCTGGATCATCGCATCGACCAGGTCGAGCTTGATGATTTTGTCGGAGAGCTTAGTTTTCCCCGCTTCCATTGGACCACCGGAGACGAAGATCACCGGAATATTCAGGCGCAGGGAGGCCATCAGCATCCCCGGGGTAATTTTGTCGCAGTTGGAGATGCAGACCATCGCATCGGCGCAGTGGGCGTTAACCATGTACTCAACCGAGTCGGCGATCAGCTCGCGCGATGGCAGTGAATAGAGCATGCCCCCGTGCCCCATCGCGATACCGTCATCCACCGCAATGGTGTTGAACTCTTTCGCCACGCCGCCGGAGGCTTCGATTTGCTCGGCAACCAGTTTGCCGAGATCGCGCAGGTGCACGTGGCCCGGTACGAACTGGGTGAAGGAGTTCACCACGGCGATAATCGGCTTGCCGAAATCGGCGTCGGTCATTCCGGTGGCGCGCCACAGTGCGCGGGCACCCGCCATATTACGGCCGTGGGTGGTGGTGGCTGAACGATACTTAGGCATGCTTTATTTACTCCCGTCTGACTATTTAATGGGACGGTGCGTGCCGTCCCAAATTTATACTTAGTGATTAACCTGATCCAACCAGCCGTATTTATCTTCTGTTTCGCCGGTGAAGAGGCCAAAGAACGCTTGCTGAATACGTTTGGTGACCGGGCCACAGCGGCCTTCGCCCACCTGGATACCGTCTACGCTGCGCACCGGCGTGATTTCAGCCGCGGTACCGGACATGAACACTTCATCAGCCAGATACAGGGATTCGCGGGACAGCACCTGCTCGCGCACTTCGATACCCAGATCTTTCGCCAGCTTGATGATGGCGTCACGGGTGATGCCCGGCAGCGCGGACGAGGTGAATGGCGGCGTGAAGAGGATGCCGTCTTTCACTTCAAACAGGTTTTCGCCCGCACCTTCAGAGATGTAGCCATTCACGTCCAGGGCGATACCTTCCTGATAGCCGTGACGGCGCGCTTCGCTACCGACCAGCAGGGAAGAAAGGTAGTTACCGCCTGCTTTCGCGGCTGTCGGGATGGTGTTTGGCGCCACGCGGTTCCAGGAAGAGACCATTGCGTCGATCCCCTGCTCCAGGGCTTCAGCACCCAGGTAGGCACCCCATGGGAACGCGGCAATGATCACATCGGTGTTGTAACCGGCTGGCGGGTTCACGCCCATGCCGACGTCGCCCACGAAGACCAGCGGACGAATATAGGCGCTGGTCAGGTTGTTTTTACGGATCACTTCGCGACAGGCTTCCATCAGCTCATCAACGCTTTGAGAAACCGGGAAACGATAAATTTTGGCTGAGTCATGCAGACGCTGCATGTGTTCGCGATGGCGGAACACCACTGGTCCTTTGTGAGAGTCGTAGCAACGGATGCCTTCAAACACGGAGGTACCGTAGTGCAGCGCGTGGGACATCACGTGGACCTTCGCGTCCTCCCAGCGAACCATCTCACCGTTGAACCAAATGTAATCAGCTTTTTTTGTCGTCATTTTTTCGTCCTGTCACGCTTAAGCGCGGATTTGTTGTGATGTGGTTGTGCTCTGGCAGATGGCAACATGGGCAACGTCTACCAGTTTTGATAATTGGCTAAACAGTAAGTCGACCGGCCGCGGGCTGGCAACGGTTAATTCGATACTGATGTTCTGGGCGTCTGTGGCCGTTTCCATATTCATAGAGCAAATCTGAAAACCACGATGACGCACCACGCGCAAAACGCGCTCTAAGGTTTCCGGGTTGAAGCGAGCCTGTACGGCGACCTGATGCTGCATCATGATAATTTCTCCATCATTTGTGAGTTACTGGCACCAGGCGGTACCAACGGCCAGACGTTCTCGAGTTCGTCGATTGAGACATGAAGCAGGTAAGGCCCATCGCTGTTCAGCATGGTGTCGAGCGCCGCTTCAACCTGATCTTTACGGGTGATGTGCTGGCCAGGGATGCCAAAGGCGCTGGCCAGGGTGAGGAAATCGGGGTTATCGGTGAGCGTCGTTTCGCTGTAACGCTCCTGGAAGAACAGCTGCTGCCACTGGCGAACCATCCCTAAACGCTGGTTGTCGAGCAAGACGATTTTCAGCGGCAACTGCTTACGCTTAACGGTGCCGAGCTCCTGAACGTTCATCATGAAGGAGCCGTCACCGGAGATACAGATAACGGTATCGTTCGGGCGGGCAACCTGCGCGCCAACGGCTGCTGGCAGACCGAAGCCCATCGTCCCTAACCCGCTGGAGGTGATGAAGTTTTCCGGGCGGGTGTAGGTCATGTGCTGCGCGGACCACATCTGGTGCTGGCCTACGTCGGTTGTGACGATGCTGTCAGCCGGTTTACGGTCGGACAGCTGCTTCAACAGCAGCGGTGCGTAGATGGCCTCGCCGGGATGGTCGTAACGCCAGGCGTGCTCGGCGCGCATGTCTGCGGTGTGCTGACGCCACGCGTTGATATCCAGCGGCTGCTGCAGTGCCGGTAACAACGCGTTGAGATCGCCCTGCAGCGCGACGTGCGCCTGACGCAGCTTGTTCATCTCCGCCGGGTCGATATCCATATGGATGACTTTGGCGTTCGGCGCAAAGGTATTCAGCTTGCCGGTAACGCGGTCGTCAAAACGGGCGCCTACGGCGATGAGCAGATCGCACTCCTGCACCGCCAGGTTTGCCGCTTTGGTGCCGTGCATCCCCAGCATGCCCAGATAGTATGGGTAATCCGCGTCGACAGCGCCCAGACCTTTCAGGGTGCAGGTCGCTGGCATCTGCGTTGTTGCGATAAATTCGCGCAGGGCTGGAACGGCCTGCGCCATGCCGACGCCACCGCCGACGTACAACATCGGCTGTTTCGCCTGCGCCAGCATCTGACGAGCCTCTTCAACTTCCGCATCCGGAAACGCATTGTCGCTTTCAACGGTGGAGAAGTGCGGTTCCAGATCGCCGAGTGCCACCTGGATATCTTTCGGGATATCGACCAGAACCGGACCAGGACGACCGGAGCTTGCCACTTCGAACGCTTCTGCCATTACGCGCGGCAGCTCTTCCAGAGACTGGACGAGGAAGCTGTGTTTGGTGCAGGCCAGCGATAAACCAAGGACGTCGACTTCCTGGAAAGCATCGGTACCGATAAACGGAGACGCCACCTGGCCGGTGATGGCGACAACGGGAACGGAATCCAGCAGGGCATCCGCCAGACCGGTGATTAAGTTAGTTGCGCCTGGGCCTGAAGTGGCCATGCAGACACCGGTTTTGCCCGTGGCACGAGCGTAACCAATGGCCGCCATCGCTGCACCCTGCTCGTGTCGGCACAACAGGTGTTCCACGCCGCCGTCATACAGTGCATCGTAAATCGGCATAATTGCGCCACCCGGATAACCGAATACGGTTTCCACTCCCTGCGCGCGCAACGCATGTACAACCCATTGTGCCCCATTCATAGTTAGTTCCCCGTCATAAAACTGGAGAAACAGAATTTTGTGCTAGTCGTCATGCTCTGCTCCTCGTTTACGTTTTTTAGTCATAAAAAAACCCCCGGACCTTTCGGTGCGGGGGTCTTAGTTCGTTAAGGCTTGATTTCTAAGCCTTTCCTCGTCCAAGTGCAGCCCCGCACGGTGGGATAATAATCACCACCACGCTAATCACGACCAGGCTAATCACTCGTAGAAGGGCTGTCATTTTCAGTTCTTTCTGCATCTTGTTCGAAGGAATACCTAAAGAGTTATCACAGAATTCAAAACAAACACAAGATTTATTTATGGCTCATTTGATTAGCCAGCAAATCATATTTCTTAAAATCGTTGTTTTATATGAGGAAAATAGAAAATGAATATTTTTCATTTTTTTCACGGCGGACTACAGCGTCAAAACGCGGTTTTTTACGTTCTGCGAGAAGGCTTCCATGATTATGCAATGGTATGAATGTGGCATAAAAATACCTGAACAGGTGCCGTAAATTCACAAAATGACGCTAAAAATTCCATACAGGCGCTGGCATAGTCACACCAGGAGGTAGTGCAAATGTCACTGTCAGTTGTTTATACGCGTGCGGCTCTCGGGGTGAAGGCACCGCTGATTTCCGTAGAGGTTCATTTGAGTAATGGGCTGCCGGGACTCACGCTTGTCGGGCTACCGGAAACGACGGTTAAAGAGGCGAGGGATCGCGTTCGCAGCGCAATAATAAATAGCGGTTATACCTTCCCCGCGAAGAAGATCACCATCAACCTTGCCCCCGCCGATCTACCCAAAGAGGGGGGACGATACGATTTACCTATCGCGATTGCGCTTCTCGCGGCTTCTGAGCAGCTTAATACAACCAGGCTAGGCTCGTACGAGTTTGTGGGCGAACTCGCGCTCACAGGCGCGTTAAGAGGCGTTCCCGGTGCAATATCCGGAGCGCTGGAGGCAATCCGTGCTGGGCGGCAAATCATTGTCGCCAATGAAAACGCATCAGAGGTGAGTCTTATTGCAGAAAAGGGATGCCTTATAGCGGGGCATCTTCAGGAAGTGTGTGCCTGGCTGGAAGGGCGACATGAGCTGTCCGAACCGGAGGAGTGTGACGATGAGGTAACGGATGTACCAGAGGATCTCAGCGAGATTATGGGACAGGAGCAAGGGAAACGGGCGCTGGAGATCACGGCGGCGGGTGGACATAATCTTCTGCTGATTGGCCCACCGGGTACGGGTAAAACCATGCTGGCGAGCAGGTTGAGTGGGTTGCTCCCACCGCTTAATAATCATGAAGCGCTGGAAAGCGCCGCGATATATAGCCTGATCGGTTCTACGTCGCTGCAAAAACAGTGGCGTCGACGTCCTTTTCGTTCCCCGCATCATAGCGCTTCACTGACGGCAATGGTCGGCGGTGGGTCTATTCCGGGGCCGGGTGAGATCTCACTGGCGCACAATGGCATTCTGTTTCTCGATGAGCTGCCTGAATTTGAGCGCCGCGTGCTGGATGCACTGAGGGAACCCATTGAATCCGGCGAGATACATATCTCACGCACGCGTGCCAAAATAAGCTATCCCGCCAGGTTTCAGCTCGTCGCGGCGATGAACCCCAGCCCCACGGGACACTATCAGGGGAATCATAACCGCTGTACGCCAGAGCAGACGCTGCGCTATCTGGGAAAGCTGTCCGGCCCGTTCCTCGATCGTTTCGATTTATCACTGGAAATCCCGCTTCCACCGCCTGGCATACTCAGGCAGACGGGTATACAGAGTGAAAGCTCTGCGAATGTTCGCGAGCGGGTTATCGCGGCGCAGGCGCGACAGTATGCTCGTCAGAACAGACTGAATGCGCGGCTGGATAATGCCGGGATCCGACAGTTTTGTTCACTTAACGGTGAGGATGCGGGGTGGCTGGAAGAGACGTTGACGCGGTTTGGGCTGTCCATACGTGCGTGGCAGCGTCTGTTGAAAGTGGCCAGAACCATTGCTGACGTGGAGGGGTGTGATGATATTGAGAGGAAACATCTGCAGGAAGCGCTGAGCTATCGCGCTATCGACCGTTTGCTGCTGCATCTGCAGAAGTTGCTGGCATAAAAAAGGGGCCGTAGCCCCTTCTCACCATCTTAGTCGTCAGACTCTGTGTAGTCTTCTGCACCTTCCATCTGCGGCTTACCGCCAGACAGCGTATGGAAGCGCTTTGGACGCTTAATGCGTGCCATGTACTTGATCCATACACGTTCTGCTTCAGACTCCGGCTCACGCTCACCACGGCATACAGAAACAAACTGTTTCTCGTCTTCGGTAGCAGGTTCGCGCTTACCCAGATCCAGCTCGTTAAAGGCATAACCATGGCGCTCAAGCAGTTGAGCTTCTTTGATGGTGAAATCGCCGTGACGAGAGAACCCGCGCGGATAATGTTTATTGTCGAAAAAACGATTAGTCGTCGTAAAGCTTTCCGCCATCCTACACGCTCCTAATTCTTTGGCCGAGCTATTTATGGCGCGGAGTATTAGTTACGCTTGACAGAGTGTAAAACAAAACATTTAAATCATAACGACAAATAATTTTGTGGAGAAAGATGTGGATACGGAATTGTTAAAAACTTTCCTTGAAGTGAGCAGAACGCGTCACTTCGGGCGAGCCGCTGAAGCCCTTTACCTGACGCAGTCAGCAGTCAGTTTTCGTATTCGACAGCTGGAAAATCAACTGGGTGTGAATCTTTTTACCCGCCATCGCAACAATATCCGCCTCACGCCTGCCGGTGAAAAACTGCTTCCGTATGCGGAGACATTGATGAACACCTGGCAAGCGGCGCGTAAAGAGGTTGCGCATACCTCAAGACACAATGAATTCTCGATTGGGGCCAGCGCATCCCTGTGGGAATGCATGCTCAGTCAATGGTTGAGCCGGTTGTATCATTCACATGGGCATCTGCAATTTGAGGCCAGAATTGCGCAACGTCAGTCGCTGGTTAAGCAACTCCATGAGCGCCAACTTGATCTTCTGATCACGACCGAAGCCCCCAAGATGGACGAATTTAGCAGCCAGATCGTAGGGCAGTTTGGTCTTGCGCTTTATGCGTCTGAGCCGTCAATGATGAAAGCCGATCTGAGTTATCTGCGCCTGGAATGGGGCCCGGATTTTCAGCAACATGAGTCAGGGTTGATTGCCAGCGATGATGTCCCCCAGTTAACAACAAGCTCTGCGGAGATTGCCTGCCAGCAGCTGCCTTTATTAAAGGGCTGCACCTGGCTACCTACTCGCTGGGCAGACAGCAGACCGGGTCTGCATACCGTCGCAGATTCCACGACCCTTTCCAGACCGTTATATGCTATTTGGCTGCAGAACAGCGATAAGCAGTCGCAGATTAAAGATCTTCTAAAAATCAATATCATGGACTAACACAAAAAGCCTGCAGAGATGCAGGCTTCTTTATTAGAAGAGGTGTTTGTCGTATTACAGGCAAAAAAAATCCTTTGCCGAAGCAAAGGATTCTATATGGCAGGGGCGGAGAGACTCGAACTCGCGACACCCGGTTTTGGAGACCGGTGCTCTACCAACTGAGCTACGCCCCTAAAGTTTCTTACCATCAAGCCTGCCTAAAAGGCAGGCTTGATGTCTTAATAAGTGGCGGAACGGACGGGACTCGAACCCGCGACCCCCTGCGTGACAGGCAGGTATTCTAACCGACTGAACTACCGCTCCACCGAAGACTGCTTGTAACCACCGGATTAATGCACCGGCTTACTACTAAATTTGATGCCTGGCAGTTCCCTACTCTCACATGGGGAGACCCCACACTACCATCGGCGCTACGGCGTTTCACTTCTGAGTTCGGCATGGGGTCAGGTGGGACCACCGCGCTAAAGCCGCCAGGCA
>NZ_JBYAZJ010000011.1:0-102469 GCF_057444735.1 Enterobacter sp. B79-1 | reverse complement strand
GCCGAACTCAGAAGTGAAACGCCGTAGCGCCGATGGTAGTGTGGGGTCTCCCCATGTGAGAGTAGGGAACTGCCAGGCATCAATTAGAAGAACCCCGTACCGAAAGGTGCGGGGTTTTTTGCTTTTGTTTTTCCCCCTCCTTGAAACTTTCTCACCTTACGCTTGCAGGCTCGACATTATGCCTGTTTCTGGGTATCGTTAGCTATCTGGATGTCTAAACGTTTATACGTATGCTGTGAGGATATTAAGTTATGCCGATTCGGGTGCAGGACGAGCTACCAGCCGTCAATTTCTTGCGTGAAGAAAACGTCTTCGTCATGACGGCTTCGCGTGCGACAGGTCAGGAAATTCGCCCGCTGAAGGTGCTTATTCTCAATCTGATGCCGAAAAAGATCGAAACAGAAAACCAGTTCCTGCGTCTTCTGTCGAACTCCCCACTGCAGGTCGATATTCAGCTGCTGCGAATCGATGCCCGCGAGTCGCGTAACACGCCTTCTGAGCATCTGAACAACTTCTACTGTAACTTCGCTGACATTCAGGGTGAAAACTTCGACGGACTGATTGTGACCGGCGCGCCGCTCGGTCTGGTTGAATTTAATGATGTCGCCTACTGGCCACAGATCAAACAGGTCCTGGAGTGGGCAAAAGATCACGTCACGTCCACATTGTTTGTCTGTTGGGCGGTACAAGCCGCACTGAATATTCTTTATGGCATCCCCAAGCAAACCCGCACTGAAAAACTCTCCGGCGTATACGAACACCACATTCTTCATCCCCATGCGTTGCTGACGCGTGGTTTCGATGACTCTTTCCTGGCCCCGCATTCTCGCTACGCCGATTTCCCGGCCCAGCTGATTCGTGATTACACCGATCTGGAGATCCTGGCCGAAACGGAAGATGGGGATGCTTACCTGTTTGCCAGCAAGGATAAACGCATTGCATTTGTGACCGGGCATCCTGAGTACGATCCGCATACTCTCGCGTCAGAGTATTTCCGTGATGTCGAAGCGGGTCTTAATCCGGAAGTACCGTACAACTATTTCCCAAAAGACGATCCGCAAAACAAACCGAGAGCAACCTGGCGCAGCCACGGGAATTTGCTTTTCACTAACTGGCTCAACTATTACGTCTACCAGATAACGCCATACGATCTGCGTCACATGAATCCGACGCTGGAGTAATCTTCTGCATTAAACGATCCTAAAGCGTTTCAGCTATTCAAATCAGGCACCTTCAGGTGCCTTTTTTATTTCCGAAATGCCACTCACCATTCGATCAAACTTTAACCTCAATAAAATCAATAAATTAATTACAGTTAACAATTAAAATGGAAATTGTTTTTGATTTTGGAAAAAATATAGATAGTCTTAATTCTGCTGAGCGAAAACTACCCAACGATCTTTCGTTCGCATCGGGGGCGTGATTTTGGATCTTTGATGAGGAGCAGAGTAATGACTCAACAGGCAACGACGGTCGATGAACTGGCCTTTACCCAGCTGTATGGCGAGCAAGAACAGCAAGTTTTGACGGCGGAAGCGGTAGAATTTCTGACTGAACTGGTGACTCGCTTTACGCCACAGCGCAATAAGCTGCTGGCGGCACGTATTCATCAGCAGCAGGAAATTGACGATGGCAAGTTGCCTGGCTTCATTTCGGAAACCGCTTCCATTCGCCGTGGTGAATGGAAAATCCGCGGCATCCCTGAAGATTTACAGGATCGTCGCGTTGAGATCACCGGTCCGGTAGAGCGCAAAATGGTGATCAACGCCATGAATGCCAACGTTAAAGTCTTTATGGCGGATTTTGAAGATTCACTGGCGCCAGACTGGAACAAAGTTATCGACGGGCAGATCAACCTGCGCGACGCCGTGAACGGCACCATTAGCTATACCAACGAAGCCGGTAAAATTTACCAGCTCAAGCCGAACCCGGCGGTGCTGATCTGTCGCGTACGCGGCCTGCACCTGCCTGAAAAACATGTCACCTGGCGTGGGGAAGCCATTCCGGGCAGCCTGTTTGATTTCGCACTCTATTTCTTCCACAACTACAAGAACCTGCTGGCAAAAGGCAGCGGTCCCTATTTCTATCTGCCAAAAACACAGTCCTGGCAGGAAGCGGCCTGGTGGAGCGAGGTGTTCAGCTATGCGGAAGACCGTTTTGACCTGCCGCGCGGCACCATCAAGGCCACGCTGCTGATTGAAACGCTGCCTGCGGTATTCCAGATGCATGAAATCCTGCATGCGCTGCGCGATCATATTGTCGGCCTGAACTGCGGACGCTGGGACTACATCTTCAGCTACATCAAAACCCTGAAAAATCACGGCGATCGCGTGCTGCCGGATCGCCAGGTGGTCACTATGGATAAACCATTCCTCAGTGCCTACTCACGTCTGCTGATCAAAACCTGCCACAAGCGCGGTGCCTTTGCGATGGGCGGCATGGCGGCATTCATTCCGAGCAAAGATGCAGAACGCAATAACCAGGTGCTCAACAAGGTGAAAGCCGATAAAGAACTTGAGGCCCGTAACGGCCATGACGGCACGTGGATTGCCCATCCAGGACTAGCCGACACGGCGATGGAGGTCTTCAACCGCGTGCTTGGTGACAATAAAAACCAGCTGTTTGTCACACGTGAAGACGACGCACCCATCGCAGAAGAACAGCTGCTGGCACCGTGTACGGGTGAGCGTACGGAGGAGGGCATGCGTGCCAATATCCGCGTCGCGGTCCAGTACATCGAAGCGTGGATCTCCGGTAACGGCTGCGTGCCGATCTACGGCCTGATGGAAGATGCCGCGACGGCGGAGATCTCTCGCACCTCCATCTGGCAGTGGATCCATCATCAAAAAACGCTCAGCAACGGCAAGCCGGTGACCAAATCTCTGTTCCGCCAGATGCTGGCCGAAGAGATGCGGGTGATCCAGGACGAGCTGGGCGAACACCGCTTCAGCAGTGGACGTTTTGACGACGCTGCGCGCCTGATGGAGCAAATCACCACCTCAGATGACTTAATCGACTTCCTGACCCTGCCGGGCTACCGCTTCCTGGCGTAACTCACCACATAACAAAATGGAGCATCTGCACATGAAAACCCGTACCCAACAAATCGAAGAGTTAAAGAAAGAGTGGACTCAACCGCGCTGGGAAGGCATCCGCCGTCCGTACAGCGCAGAGGAAGTGGTGAAATTACGCGGCTCGGTCAACCCAGAGTGCACGCTGGCACAGAACGGTGCGGCGAAAATGTGGAAGCTGCTGCACGGTGGCTCCAAAAAGGGCTACATCAACAGCCTCGGCGCGCTGACCGGCGGTCAGGCGCTGCAGCAGGCGAAGGCCGGGATCGAGGCGATTTACCTCTCCGGATGGCAGGTCGCAGCGGACGCCAACCTGGCCTCCAGCATGTACCCGGATCAGTCGCTCTACCCGGCTAACTCCGTGCCGTCGGTGGTGGATCGGATCAACAACACCTTCCGCCGTGCGGATCAGATCCAGTGGGCCGCCGGTATCGAACCAAACGATCCGCGCTTTACGGATTACTTCCTGCCGATCGTCGCGGATGCAGAAGCGGGCTTCGGCGGCGTGCTGAACGCCTTCGAGCTGATGAAATCGATGATTGAGGCCGGTGCAGCGGCCGTTCACTTCGAAGACCAGCTGGCGTCCGTGAAGAAATGCGGACACATGGGCGGCAAAGTCCTCGTCCCAACCCAGGAAGCCGTGCAGAAGCTGGTTGCGGCGCGTCTGGCTGCTGACGTGCTCGGCGTGCCGACGCTGGTGATTGCCCGTACCGATGCGGACGCGGCGGATCTGATCACCTCTGACTGCGACCCGTACGACAGCGAGTTCATCACCGGCGAGCGCACCAGTGAAGGCTTCTACCGTACCCATGCCGGCATTGAACAGGCGATCAGCCGTGGCCTGGCGTACGCGCCTTATGCGGACCTGGTCTGGTGTGAAACCTCAACGCCGGATCTGGCGCTGGCAAAACGCTTTGCCGACGCCATCCACGCGAAATACCCGGGCAAGCTGCTGGCCTACAACTGCTCGCCGTCCTTCAACTGGCAGAAAAAGCTGGATGACGAAACTATCGCCAGCTTCCAGCAGCAGCTGTCCGACATGGGTTACAAATACCAGTTCATTACCCTGGCAGGCATCCACAGCATGTGGTTCAACATGTTCGACCTGGCGCACGCCTACGCGCAGGGTGAAGGCATGAAGCACTACGTTGAGAAGGTGCAGCAGCCGGAGTTTGCCGCAGGTAAAGACGGCTATACCTTCGTCTCTCACCAGCAGGAGGTGGGAACCGGATACTTCGATAACGTGACGACCATCATTCAGGGCGGCACCTCCTCCGTCACCGCCTTAACGGGCTCAACCGAAGAAGCACAGTTCTAATCTTTTCCCCCTCTCCCCCCTCGGGGAGAGGGTTGGGGGTGAGGGGGAATATATGTCGCGTGGTCTGGAATTACTGATTGCCCAAACTATTTTGCAGGGCTTTGATGCCCAGTATGGTCGTTTTCTTGAAGTGACATCCGGCGCGCAGCAGCGCTTCGAACATGCAGACTGGCATGCGGTTCAGCAGGCCATGAAGCAGCGTATCCATCTCTATGATCACCACGTGGGTCTGGTGGTGGAGCAGCTTCGCTGTATTACCGACGGTAAAAGCCCGGATGCGGATTTTTTACTGCGCGTGAAGGAGCATTACACCCACCTGTTACCCGACTACCCTCGCTTCGAGATTGCGGAGAGCTTTTTTAACTCCGTCTATTGCCGGTTATTTGACCACCGCTCACTATCTCCTGAGCGGTTATTTATCTTCAGCTCCCAGCCCGAGCGACGCTTTCGAACCATTCCGCGTCCGCTGGCGAAAGACTTCTTTCCCGATCGCGGATGGGAAAAGCTCCTGCACCGCGTGCTAACGGATCTGCCGCTGCGCTTGCCCTGGGAAAACAAAACCCGGGATATCGGTTATATCCACGCGCATCTCAACGAAACCTTCGGCGCGGAGGTGCTCAGCCGCAGCCATTTGCAGGTTGCCAACGAGCTTTTCTACCGCAATAAAGCCGCCTGGCTGGTGGGTAAACTGGTTACGCCAACCGCTATTGTGCCGTTTCTGCTGCCGATTCACCGTACCGACGACGGGGAACTGTTTGTCGATACCTGCCTAACCACCGGCGCCGAGGCCAGCATCGTGTTTGGCTTCGCCCGCTCCTATTTCATGGTGTACGCCCCGCTGCCTGCCGCTCTGGTGGAGTGGCTGCGGGAGATCCTGCCGGGCAAAACCACCGCCGAGCTGTATATGGCGATTGGCTGCCAGAAGCACGCCAAAACGGAAAGCTACCGGGAGTACCTGCGTTATGTCACTGCGGCCGACGAGCAGTTTATCGAAGCGCCAGGCATTCGCGGTATGGTGATGCTGGTCTTTACGCTCCCAGGTTTCGACCGGGTCTTTAAGGTGATTAAAGACAGATTCGCGCCGCAGAAGGAGATGAGCGCTGCGCACGTCCGCGCCTGCTATCAGCTGGTTAAAGAGCATGACCGCGTTGGACGGATGGCGGATACCCAGGAATTCGAAAACTTTGTGCTGGATAAACAGCAGATCGACCCGGCGCTCATGGCGCTGTTAATGCAGGAAGCGCCCGCGAAAATCACCGATCTTGGTGACAAAATCGTGATCAGCCATCTCTACATCGAACGCCGCATGGTACCGCTGAATATCTGGCTTGAGCAGTCTGACGGTCAGGCCTTACGTGACGCCATTGAAGAATACGGCAACGCGATTCGCCAGCTTGCCGCCGCCAATATTTTTCCCGGCGACATGCTGTTTAAAAACTTTGGCGTCACCCGTCACGGGCGGGTGGTGTTCTACGATTACGACGAAATTTGCTACATGACCGAGGTGAATTTCCGCGATATCCCACAGCCCCGCTACCCGGAAGATGAGCTGTCCGGTGAGCCGTGGTATAGCGTCTCGCCGGGGGACGTGTTTCCGGAGGAGTTTCGCCACTGGCTGTGCGCCGACCCGCGCATCGGGCCGCTATTCGAAGAGATGCATGAGGATCTTTTCCGCGCCAGCTACTGGCGCGGACTGCAAACGCGGATCAAAAATGGGCACGTGGAAGATGTATACGCTTACCGCCGCAAGCAGCGGTTTTGCATCCGGTTTTCTCCCTCTCCCGCAGGGTAAGGGCATCATGTTTTCTCCCTCTCCCCGTGGGAGAGGGCCGGGGTGAGGGCATCAGGCCGCACTCAATCTTAACGGATCCCACCATACGCCAGCGTCACCTCTTTCGCCGCCTTAATCACCAGCGCACCTAACTCGGTCACGCGATCGTCGGTCATGCGTGAAATGGGGCCGGAGATGGAGATGGCGGCAAACGGCTCGCGGTGCTCGTCAAAAATACAGGATGCCAGGCAGCGCAGGCCCAGCGCATGCTCCTCATCATCAAACGAGTAGCCGCGCTTGCGGGTCAGGGCCAGATCTTCTTTCAGATGCACGGGCGACACCAGCGTGGCGTGGGTATAGGCGTGCAGACCTTTACGGTGCAGCAGCCCCGTCACCTGCTCCTCGCTCAGCTGCGAAAGAAACGCTTTCCCCGCCCCGGACGCATGCATGGGCAGCTTGCCGCCAATCGGTGCGGACATGCGCATCAGCTGCGTGCACTGCACCTGGTCGATGATAATCGCCTGGTGGTCGCTCTGGTCCAGCACCGCCAGGTTGACCGTCTCGCCGGAGTCTTCCATCAGCTTGCGTAGAATCGGATGCACAATCGCCAGCAGGTTGCGGCTCTGCAGGAAGCTGCTGCCAACGATAAACGCATGTGCGCCCACCGCCCAGTGCCCCAACTCGCCGACCTGGCGGACAAAGCCCAGCTGCTGCATGGTGGTCAGCAGGCGGTGCGTCGTGGAGTTCGGCAGACCAGCCTGCTGGGCCAACTCGGTCAGGGCCACGCTGCCGTGCGACTCGGCTATCCACTCCAGCAGCTTCAGACCGCGCGTGAGCGATTGAACCTGTCCGCCGGGTTGTGCAGCGGTGGTGGCAGCAGGCTTTCTGCCGCGTTTGGCGGGAACGGTCGTGACCATGACGATCTCCTTTTTCTGTATCGTGGAAATCATTTTCGTTTTATTTGGTGATTTTGCAACCGCTTTCATGACTGATCGGAGGAGTGATGGTGAACATGTCTCATGTTACCGCTGTGTGACTTTTCCACCCTGCGAGATTGTGCCAGTATGGAACCCAGCCTTTTAGCCTTGTTGAGCGTTGTCGGGAGCAAGTGTGAGCAGCAAAGTAGAGCAACTGCGTGCGCAGTTAAATGAACGAATTCTGGTGCTGGACGGCGGCATGGGCACCATGATCCAGGGCTATCGTCTGAGTGAAGACGATTTCCGCGGCGAGCGCTTCGCAGACTGGCCCTGCGACCTGAAAGGGAACAACGACCTGCTGGTGCTCAGCAAGCCGTCGGTTATTAAAGATATCCACAACGCCTACTTCGAAGCGGGTGCGGATATCGTTGAAACCAACACCTTCAACTCGACAACCATCGCCATGGCGGATTACCAGATGGAATCCCTGTCGGCGGAGATCAACTTTGAAGCCGCAAAGCTTGCGCGCGCCTGCGCCGACGAGTGGACGGCCCGCACGCCGGACAAACCGCGCTACGTTGCCGGGGTGCTTGGCCCGACGAACCGCACCGCGTCGATTTCACCGGACGTCAACGACCCGGCGTTTCGTAATATCACCTTTGACCAACTGGTTGCCGCCTACCGTGAATCGACCAGAGCGCTGGTGGAAGGCGGTTCCGACCTGATCCTGATTGAAACCGTATTCGACACCCTCAACGCCAAAGCTGCGATTTACGCGGTGAAAGAGGAGTTCGAGGCGCTGGGCGTTGACCTGCCGATCATGATTTCCGGCACCATCACCGACGCCTCCGGCCGCACCCTGTCCGGCCAGACAACCGAAGCGTTTTATAACTCCCTGCGCCACGCCGAAGCGCTCTCCTTCGGCCTCAACTGCGCGCTGGGGCCGGATGAACTGCGCCAGTACGTGCAGGAGCTTTCCCGTATCGCGGAATGCTACGTCACCGCCCACCCGAACGCCGGTCTGCCGAACGCGTTCGGTGAATATGATCTCGATGCCGACACCATGGCGGCGCAAATCCGCGAGTGGGCCGAGTCTGGCTTCCTGAACATCGTCGGCGGCTGCTGCGGCACCACGCCGGAGCACATCGCGGCCATGAGCAACGCCGTGGCCGGGCTGCCGCCGCGCAAGCTGCCCGAGCTTCCGGTTGCCTGTCGCCTTTCCGGCCTTGAGCCGTTGACCATCGGCGACGACAGCCTGTTTGTGAACGTGGGTGAGCGTACTAACGTCACCGGTTCTGCAAAGTTCAAGCGCCTGATCAAAGAAGAGAAGTACAGCGAAGCGCTGGACGTTGCCCGCCAGCAGGTGGAAAGCGGCGCGCAGATTATCGATATCAACATGGACGAGGGGATGCTCGACGCCGAAGCGGCGATGGTGCGTTTCCTCAACCTGATTGCCGGTGAGCCGGACATCGCCCGCGTGCCGATCATGATTGACTCTTCCAAATGGGAAGTCATTGAAAAAGGGCTGAAGTGCATCCAGGGCAAAGGCATCGTTAACTCCATCTCGATGAAGGAGGGGGTTGATATCTTTATCCACCACGCGAAGATGGTGCGCCGCTACGGTGCCGCCGTGGTGGTGATGGCCTTCGACGAAGTGGGCCAGGCGGATACCCGCGAGCGCAAAATCGAGATATGCCGCCGCGCGTACAAGATTTTGACCGAAGAGGTGGGCTTCCCGCCGGAAGATATTATCTTCGACCCGAACATCTTCGCCGTCGCGACCGGGATTGAAGAGCACAACAACTACGCCCAGGACTTTATCGGGGCGTGTGAAGACATCAAGCGCGAACTGCCGCATGCGCTGATCTCCGGCGGCGTGTCGAACGTGTCGTTCTCGTTCCGCGGCAACGACCCGGTGCGTGAAGCGATCCACGCCGTGTTCCTCTACTACGCCATCCGCAACGGCATGGACATGGGGATCGTTAACGCCGGCCAGCTGGCGATTTATGACGACCTTCCTGCCGAACTGCGCGATGCCGTCGAGGACGTGATCCTTAACCGCCGTGACGACGCCACCGAGCGCATGCTGGACCTGGCGGAAAAATACCGCGGCAGCAAATCGGATGAGGCGGCAAACGTTCAGCAGGCCGAGTGGCGTTCCTGGGACGTGAAAAAGCGTCTGGAGTATTCGCTGGTCAAAGGCATTACCGAATTTATTGAACTCGACACTGAAGAAGCACGTCAGCAGGCCGCCCGTCCAATCGAAGTGATCGAAGGCCCGCTGATGGACGGCATGAACGTGGTCGGCGATCTGTTCGGCGAAGGCAAAATGTTCCTGCCGCAGGTGGTGAAATCCGCCCGCGTGATGAAGAAGGCGGTGGCGTATCTCGAGCCCTACATCGAAGCCAGCAAAGAGAAAGGCTCCAGCAACGGCAAGATGGTCATTGCCACCGTGAAGGGCGACGTGCACGACATCGGCAAGAATATCGTCGGCGTAGTGCTGCAGTGTAATAACTACGAAATTATCGACCTCGGCGTGATGGTCCCGGCGGACAAAATCCTCAAGACCGCGCGCGAAGTGAATGCCGACCTGATTGGCCTTTCCGGGCTGATTACCCCGTCCCTGGACGAGATGGTCAACGTGGCGAAAGAGATGGAGCGTCAGGGCTTTACCATCCCGCTGCTGATTGGCGGAGCGACCACCTCGAAAGCGCACACTGCGGTGAAAATCGAGCAGAACTACAGCGGCCCGACGGTTTACGTGCAAAACGCCTCGCGCACCGTGGGCGTGGTCTCCGCGCTGCTCTCCGACACCCAGCGCGACGATTTTGTGGCGCGCACCCGCAAAGAGTACGAAACCGTTCGCATCCAGCATGGCCGTAAGAAGCCGCGCACCCCGCCTGTTTCACTTCAGGCGGCGCGCGACAACGATCTGGCGTTTGACTGGTCCAGCTATACGCCGCCGGTCGCACACCGTCTGGGCGTACAGGACGTGACGGCCAGCATCGAAACGCTGCGTAACTACATTGACTGGACGCCGTTCTTTATGACCTGGTCGCTGGCGGGCAAATATCCGCGCATCCTGGAGGATGAGGTGGTAGGAGAGGAGGCGAAGCGCCTGTTTAAAGATGCCAACGACATGCTCGACACGCTGAGCGCAGAGAAAACCCTCAACCCGCGCGGCGTGGTGGGCCTGTTCCCGGCGAACCGCGTGGGCGACGACGTGGAAATTTATCGCGATGAAACCCGCACCCACGTGCTGGCGGTCAGCCGCCATCTGCGCCAGCAAACGGAGAAAGTGGGCTTTGCCAACTACTGCCTGGCCGATTTCGTCGCACCTAAGTTAAGTGGTAAAGCCGACTACATCGGTGCCTTTGCGGTAACCGGCGGTCTGGAAGAAGACGCGCTGGCGGACGCGTTCGAAGCGAAGCACGATGATTACAACAAAATCATGGTGAAAGCGATCGCTGACCGTCTGGCGGAAGCCTTCGCTGAGTACCTCCACGAGCGCGTGCGTAAGGTGCACTGGGGCTACGCCGCGAACGAAAACCTCAGCAACGAGGAACTGATCCGCGAAAATTACCAGGGCATTCGTCCGGCGCCGGGCTACCCGGCCTGCCCGGAGCACACCGAAAAAGGCACCATCTGGAAACTGCTGGACGTGGAAACCCATACCGGCATGAAGCTCACCGAGTCGTTCGCCATGTGGCCAGGTGCGTCAGTCTCAGGCTGGTACTTCAGCCATCCGGACAGCAAGTACTTCGCCGTGGCGCAGCTGCAGCGGGATCAGATCGAAGATTATGCCCTGCGCAAAGGGATGAGCGTGTCTGAAGTGGAACGCTGGCTAGCACCGAATCTGGGCTACGACGCCGACTAAAATCACTTTTCCTTACAACAAACAGGGCGCTCATGGGGCGCCCTGTCTCTTTCTTACGTTTAAACCCTTATACTGAAATAAGGTTCTAACCCTATTGCCCGGTGGCGCTGCGCTTACCGGGCCTACGCGCTAAACCTCAGGAAAACAGATAACGATAAGGAGGAAAACCTTCCGTGTTGACGTTGTTACACCTGCTCTCTGCAGTCGCATTGCTCGTTTGGGGCACCCATATCGTCCGTACCGGCGTGATGCGCGTGTTCGGCGCGCGATTACGTACCGTCCTCAGCAGCAGCGTTGAGAAGAAGCCGCTCGCGTTTTGCGCGGGCATCGGCGTTACGGCGCTGGTGCAAAGCAGCAACGCCACCACCATGCTCGTCACCTCGTTTGTGGCGCAGGATCTGGTCGCGCTCGCCCCGGCGCTGGTGATCGTTCTGGGGGCCGACGTCGGTACCGCATTGATGGCGCGTGTTCTGACCTTCGATCTCTCCTGGCTGTCACCGCTGCTGATTTTCCTCGGCGTGATCTTCTTCCTTGGCCGTAAGCAGACGCGTGCCGGACAGCTTGGCCGCGTGGGGATTGGCCTCGGGTTGATCCTGCTGGCGCTGGAGCTGATTGTTCAGGCGGTTACCCCTATCACCGAAGCCAACGGCGTGCAGGTCATCTTCGCCTCGCTGACCGGGGATATCATGCTGGATGCACTGATCGGTGCGGTGTTTGCTATCGTCAGCTACTCCAGCCTGGCAGCAGTCCTGCTGACGGCCACGCTCACCGCTGCAGGCGCGATCTCCTTCCCGGTGGCGCTGTGTCTGGTGATCGGGGCCAACCTCGGCTCCGGCCTGTTGGCGATGCTCAATAACAGCGCCGCCAATGCCGCCGCCCGCCGCGTGGCGCTGGGCAGCCTGCTGTTTAAGCTGGTGGGCAGCCTGATTATTCTGCCGTTTGTTCACCCGCTGGCGAACCTGATGGACAACCTTCCGCTGCCGAAGGCGGAGCTGGTGATCTACTTCCACGTCTTCTACAACCTGGTGCGCTGTCTGGCGATGGTGCCGTTCGCTGCGCCGATGGCCCGCTTCTGCGAGCGCCTCATCCGCGATGAACCGGAGCTGGATGCGCGCCTTAAGCCGAAGCATCTGGATACCTCGGTGCTGGATACGCCCGCGCTGGCTATCGCTAATGCCGCCCGTGAAACGCTGCGCATGGGCGATGCGATGGAAACCATGCTCGAAGGGCTGCAGAAGGTGATGCACGGCGAGCCGCGCGAAGAGAAAGAGCTGCGCAGGCTGGCAGACGACATCAACGTGCTGTACACCGCTATCAAGCTCTATCTGGCGCGCCTCCCGCAGGACGAACTGGCGGAAGAGGAGTCCCGACGCTGGGCGGAAATTATCGAGATGTCGCTCAACCTTGAGCAGGCGTCGGATATCGTTGAACGTATGGGCAGCGAGATCGCCGACAAATCCCTGGCCGCGCGTCGAGCGTTCTCAGGCGAAGGGCTGAAGGAGCTGGAAGCGCTGCACGAACAGCTGGTTAGCAACCTGAAGCTGGCGATGTCGGTCTTCTTCTCGAGCGACGTACCGAGCGCGCGCCGCCTGCGCCGCAACAAGCACCGTTTCCGCATTCTGAACCGCCGCTACTCGCACGCTCACGTCGAGCGTTTGCACCAGCAGAACGTGCAGAGTATCGAAACCAGCTCGCTCCACCTGGGACTTCTGGGCGATATGAAACGTCTCAACTCGTTGTTCTGCGCGGTGGCGTACAGCGTGATGGAACAGCCGGATGAAGATGACGAGCGGGATGAGTACTAATCTCTGAAAGCGCCTCGCAAAACGGTTTTGTGAGGCGTGACTCCCCATAAAGAGCAATTTATTCTTCAACCCTTACATTTTTAAGGGAATAGGAAGTGCTCAATTATTACGCTACACTTCGCCAATTCATGCGCATTCCAATGGGGGTTCTCATGCGCGGTGCTAATAGCATTAAAAAATCAGTGAATGTTTCCCTGTCGCCCGACATCCTTGAAGAGGCGCGAAGGCTTAAACTTAACCTTTCTGCCGTGCTAACGGCGGCTTTGCAGGAGCAATTTCGTGAACATCGGCGCGCAGAGTGGCTGGAAGAAAATAAAGCTTCGATTGACGCCATTAACCAGTGGGTTGATGAAAACGGCTCCTTTAGTGACTTTCAGAGGTCGTTCTGATGAAGCATGTACTGGTCGCTCCCGCCGTTGAGGTCGCGGGAAAACCCTGCGTGGTCATGATGCACATGATGGCAGGCATATCGCCAAAAGAGTTAGGCGAGCGTGTTGCCGATCTTACGCAAAACCGGGCTTCACTGCGGGATGCACTCGATTTTTTGATCAACGGTTACTAACACTTTTTTGTCAGCCTCAAGGTAAGGTATATTTCGCCCTTCACAGGAGAAACTATGCTGCCAACTCAATCAACCCGATTAAACAAATACATTAGCGAGAGCGGGATCTGCTCACGTCGCGAGGCTGACCGTTACATTGAACAAGGTAACGTGTTTCTTAACGGCAAGCGCGCCACCATCGGCGACCAGGTGGTGCCTGGCGATGTGGTTAAAGTGAATGGTCAGGTCATCGAACCGCGTGATGCTGAAGACCTGGTGTTTATCGCGTTGAATAAACCGGTTGGGATTGTCAGCACCACGGAAGACGGTGAACGGGACAACATCGTTGATTTCGTGAACCACAGCAGCCGTATCTTCCCGATTGGCCGTCTGGATAAAGACTCTCAGGGGCTGATTTTCCTTACCAACCACGGTGACCTGGTCAACAAAATTCTGCGTGCCGGTAACGACCACGAGAAAGAGTACATTGTCACGGTGAACAAGCCGGTGACGGACGAATTTATTCGTGGCATGGGCGCGGGCGTGCCGATCCTCGGTACCGTCACGAAAAAGTGTAAGGTCAAGAAAGAAGCACCGTTCGCGTTCCGCATTACGCTGGTGCAGGGCTTAAACCGTCAGATCCGCCGCATGTGCGAGCACTTCGGCTACGAGGTGACGAAGCTGGAACGCACGCGCATTATGAACGTCAGCCTGTCGGGCATTCCGCTCGGTGAGTGGCGTGATTTAACCGGAGACGAGCTGATCGAGCTGTTCAAGCTTATCGAGAACTCATCCTCCGAAGCGAAGCCGAAAGCTAAAGCGAAACCGAAAACGCAGGCCATTAAGCGCCCGGTGGTGAAGGCGCCGCAGGCGGAAGAGAAAGGTCGAGGCAAACCGGCCAACGGAAAACGTTTTGCCCAGCCTGGCCGCAAAAAGAAAGGGCGCTAATTAGCGCCGTCCACGGGTAGAGGTATTGGCCGACCAGGAAAAGGTCGTCTCGGTATCCGGCTTATAAGCCTGCTGCTTTTTCAGTTTGCGGGCTTTTTTCGCCTCGGCGTCACGTTGCGCCATCAGTTTATCGATGTACTCTTTCTTAACCTGATTGGTTTCGGCGTTCGTCAGCGTGCGGCCATGGGCGATGCGGGCGCGGTCGAGAAGCGTTTTCAGTTCGCGCTGCTCGGCTTCCGTCATATCTTTCTGGGTCAATCGTGGTGTAGCCATTGCTGAAGCCTCCTGAGAGAGAGGCTTCAGTGTAAAGCAAGCGTGGCAAATTAACCCTGTTTCACCGCATCTTTTTTCGTTTGCTCATCAATCGGTTTGCCGGACCAGTAGCCCGCCAGCAGCGAGCCGGAAAGGTTGTGCCAGACGGAGAACAGCGCTCCCGGCAGTGCCGCCAGCGGCGAGAAGTAGATTTTACCGAGCGCCGCCGCCAGGCCGGAGTTCTGCATGCCCACTTCGATTGCCAGCGTACGGCAGGTCGATTCGTCAAAGCCAAACAGCTTCCCGCCCCAGTAGCCGCCCAGCAGGCCGATAGTGTTATGCAGCACCACCGCGACGATCACCACAAAGCCTACGGAAGCAATGTGTGAGGCGGAGCCCGCCACCACGGCGCTGATGATGGCCAGAATACAGACCATCGAAAACGCAGGCAGATACGGCTCAACCGCTTTCACCACGCGTGGGAAAAGATGGTGAATCACCAGGCCCAGCGCAATCGGGATCACCACGATTTGCAGAATGCTCAGCAGCATGCCCATCACATCCACCTGAATATGCGCATCAACGTACAGGCGGGTTAACAGCGGTGTGGCAATTACGCCAACCAGCGTTGAGACGGAAGAGATAGTGACGGAGAGCGCCACATCGCCTTTCGCAAGAAAGATCATCACGTTTGACGCCGTGCCGCTGGCGACGCTGCCCACCAGCACCATCCCGGCGGAGAGATCGGGCGGCATCTTAAAAGCCATAGCCAGCAGCCACGCCGCAAGCGGCATCACCAGGTAGTGGAGGAAGATCCCTGCAGCAACCGGAGCCGGGCGGGACAGCACGCGCTTAAAGTCGTCGATTTTCAGATGCACGCCCATACCGAGCATAATCAGCATCAGCAGCGTGGTGACCCACGGGCCAATGCCGGTGAAGGTGGCCGGGGTGTAATACGCGAGTACAGAGAGCAGCAGCGCCCATAGCGGGAACAGCCGGGTGATGGCGGATAACATAGGTATTCCTTGCGATTGTGTTGTGTTGTTTAGTTATGAAAAAGCCGGGTCTGTGCCCGGCTTATAGGTATTGTTTATCGTGCTAACGAATTTTATTCAAACAAATTCTGATGAAGTTTCTGCACCACCTGCTCGGCCTGATCGGCAGGCACCAGGAAGCAGAGGTTATAGCTGGATGCGCCGTAGCAAATCATGCGGATGCTGAACGGGTCGAGCACGCCGAACACTTCTTTGCCCACGCCGCAGGCGCGCGACAGCTTGTTGCCAATGATGGCAACAAGCGCCAGGTCTTCTTCTACTTCCACGCGGCACAGCTCGGACAGCTCAATCAGCAGCGACTGGGTCAGAAGGGTATCACCCTTGGACGTTGAGCCGGTCGTATCCAGCGTCAGCGCAATGCTCACTTCTGACGTGGTGATCAGGTCCACGGAGATGTTGTGGCGCGCCAGGATGCCAAACACTTCTGCCAGGAAGCCGCGGGAGTGCAGCATGTTATGGCTGTGCAGTGTGACCAGCGTCTGCTTGCGACGCAGGGCCAGCGCGCGGAACAGCGGCGGGCTTTCGGTTCTCTTACACACCATCGTGCCGCCTGCTTTCGGCTCTTTACTGGAGCCGACGAAGACCGGAATATCGCTGCGCACGGCAGGCAGCAGGGTTGCCGGATGCAGCACCTTCGCGCCGAAGGTGGCCATCTCCGCCGCTTCTTCAAACGCAATCACATCAATACGTTTTGCCGTAGAGACTACGCGAGGGTCAGTGGTGTAAATGCCCGGCACGTCCGTCCAGATATCCACGCGCGTGGCATGCAGCGCTTCGCCCAGCAGAGCGGCGGTATAATCGCTGCCGCCTCGGCCAAGCGTCGTGGTGCGGCCTTTGGCTTCGCTGCCGATAAAGCCTTGGGTGATCACAATACTCTCTTCCAGGCGTGGTGCCAGCTGTTGGCTGGTCAGCTCGGCCAGCGCTTCAACATCCGGCTCGGCACGGCCAAAGCGATCGCTAGTGCGCATCACTTTACGCACGTCAAACCACTGCGCCTGAATATTACGCTCGCGCATAATCTCAACAAACAGCAGGGTAGACATCAGCTCGCCGTGGCTGACCAGTTCATCCGTCAGGGCCGAGGAGTTTGCCAGAGACGCCGCTTCTGCCAGGGTGGTGATATTTTCCAGCAGGCGTTCGATTTCCTCGCGGATCACATTCGGATTCTGAAGACACTCAAGGATGTCGAATTGAATTTTGCGCAGCGCGTCCAGCTTCACGAAACGTTCTGTCGCTTCAAGTCCTTCAGACAGAGAAACCAGCAGGTTCGTCACGCCAGCGGATGCAGAAAGCACCACCAGGCGGGTATTCGGATCGGCCAGCACCACATCGGCGCTGCGGTTCATGGCAGCGTAATCTGCCACACTGGTGCCGCCAAACTTGGCGACCACAAAACTCGTCATAACAACCTCGTGTCAGGGAATGAATAAGCGACCATGGCACAAGAATGAAATGAAAACAGGTGCAGGCGCAAAATACGGCCCTATAAATAAAATGCGGGGGAGGTCCTGTCAATGCTGGGATTATGCGGATTTTTCATGGGGGGGTACCCCTGAGAAACAGGACTTATAACAGGGCCATATTTTATGCTCCGTTTTACCCTGTTTTGGGCGACATTTCGCCGCCCCAGGAGGCTCCGCCAGCAGCTATACTTTTCGGGTCTTTTCACCTGCGTTTGATGCAGGCCAGGGCAATGGCATAAAAACCATCACAATTTTTATTTGCAGGCGCTACAATCGACCGCAGTCACAATTCTCAAATCAGAAGAGTATTGCTAATGAAAAACATCAACCCAACGCAGACCGCTGCCTGGCAGGCACTACAGAAACATTTTGATGAAATGAAAGACGTCACCATCGCGGATCTGTTCGCGAAAGATGCCGATCGTTTCAATAAGTTCTCCGCGACCTTCGACGACCTGATGCTGGTGGATTTCTCCAAAAACCGCATTACCGAAGAGACGCTGGCAAAACTGCAGGATCTGGCGAAAGAAACTGAGCTGGCCGACGCCATCAAATCCATGTTCTCCGGTGAGAAGATCAACCGCACCGAAGACCGCGCCGTGCTGCACGTGGCCCTGCGTAACCGTAGCAATACGCCAATCATCGTTGACGGCAAAGACGTCATGCCGGAAGTGAACGCGGTGCTGGAAAAGATGAAAGCCTTCTCTGAAGCGATCATCTCCGGTAGCTGGAAAGGCTACACCGGCAAGGCTATCACCGACGTGGTGAACATCGGTATCGGCGGTTCTGACCTCGGCCCATTCATGGTGACCGAAGCGCTGCGTCCGTACAAAAACCACCTCAACATGCATTTCGTATCTAACGTTGATGGTACCCATATCGCCGAAGTACTGAAGAAAGTGAACCCGGAAACCACCCTGTTCCTGGTCGCGTCCAAAACCTTCACCACCCAGGAAACCATGACCAACGCCCACAGCGCGCGCGACTGGTTCCTGAAAACGGCTGGCGACAACAAACACGTGGCGAAACACTTCGCGGCGCTGTCTACCAACGGTAAAGCGGTGGGCGAGTTCGGTATTGATACCGCGAACATGTTCGAGTTCTGGGACTGGGTTGGGGGCCGCTACTCACTCTGGTCCGCGATTGGTCTGTCCATCATACTGTCCGTGGGCTTCGACAACTTCGTTGAGCTGCTCTCCGGCGCGCACGCGATGGATAAACACTTCTCCACCACCGCGCCTGAGAAAAACCTGCCGGTGCTGCTGGCGCTGATCGGAATCTGGTACAACAACTTCTTCGGCGCTGAAACCGAAGCAATCCTGCCGTACGACCAGTACATGCACCGCTTTGCGGCCTACTTCCAGCAGGGCAACATGGAATCCAACGGTAAATACGTTGACCGTAACGGCAATGCGGTGGATTACCAGACTGGCCCAATCATCTGGGGCGAGCCAGGCACCAACGGCCAGCATGCGTTCTACCAGCTGATTCACCAGGGCACCAAAATGGTACCGTGTGATTTCATCGCGCCGGCTATCACGCATAACGCATTGTCTGACCACCATCCGAAGCTGCTGTCCAACTTCTTCGCGCAGACTGAAGCGCTGGCGTTCGGTAAATCTCGCGAGGTGGTTGAGCAGGAATACCGTGACCAGGGTAAAGATCCGGCAACCCTGGACCACGTTGTGCCGTTCAAGGTATTCGAAGGCAACCGTCCAACCAACTCCATCCTGCTGCGCGAAATCACCCCGTTCAGCCTGGGCGCGCTGATTGCCCTGTACGAGCACAAGATCTTCACTCAGGGCGCTATCCTGAA
Organism: Enterobacter sp. B79-1; assembly: GCF_057444735.1. Taxonomy (NCBI): domain Bacteria; kingdom Pseudomonadati; phylum Pseudomonadota; class Gammaproteobacteria; order Enterobacterales; family Enterobacteriaceae; genus Enterobacter; species Enterobacter sp. B79-1. The sequence continues at coordinate 83,635 of NZ_JBYAZJ010000011.1, read as the reverse complement.
CATCTTCACCTTTGACCAGTGGGGCGTTGAGCTGGGCAAACAGCTGGCAAACCGAATTCTGCCAGAGTTGGGTGACGATAAAGCAATCGACAGCCACGACAGCTCTACAAACGGCCTGATTAACCGTTATAAAGCATGGCGTCCGTAATAAATATGTCATGAAAAATGCCGGCGATATGCCGGCATTTTTTTATCGGATAATTCCTGATGTCTGTTAGTTAACTCAAATTATGGTTCTGAGTTTTATCTGAAAAAGCCCGTTAACCCGTTAATCACTGCGGTTTATTTTAGGAAAATCCGGATAATTAAATTATTAGTGATTAATTATATCTTATTGATTTTTAATCATAATATATTTTATTCATTCGTCTTATGTTTCGTTTTTATCCATTAGTCTGAAAACTCCCTCCCTATTTATCCGTACGGCAATCCCGCTGCTTTAGTTGTGTATACTCGAATCCGCCTGAATTTCTTTTCGGGCAAATCTCCATTCATTCATTGAAGGGAAATTGTTATGAAAAAAGTACTGTATGGCATTTTTGCCATATCTGCGCTTGCGGCGACATCTGTTTATGCAGCTCCGGTTCAGGTCGGGGAAGCTGCAGGGTCGGCTGCGACGTCTGCGTCTGCGGGAAGTTCTACCGCAGCCAGCGCCAGCACCGTAAGTTCAGCCGTGGGTGTCGCGCTGGCGGCAACCGGTGGCGGTGATGGCTCCAATACCGGAACCACGACCACCACGACGACCAGCACCCAGTAATAGCGGGTGTTTTAATCATAACCACACTTCGGTGTGGTTATTTCGCCCCTTCGGAGAAGAGTCGTGAAGCGACCTGCAATCATTATGATTTGCCTGCTGTTGCAGGCGTGCTCAGCCACTACCAAAGGGCTGGGAAATTCCCTGTGGGACAGCCTGTTCGGTACGCCGGGCGTGCATCTGACCGATGACGAACTGCAGAACATGCCGTATGCCAGCCAGTACATGCAGCTAAACGATGGCCCGCAACTGTTTGTGGTGCTCGCTTTCGATGAAAACGGGCAGCAGAAATGGGTGACGCAGGATCAGGCCACCATCGTGACGCAGCATGGTCGTATCGTGAAAACGCTGCTTGGTGGCGACAATCTGCTTGAGGTAAACAACCTCGCCGACGATCCGCTGATCAAACCTAACCAGATTACCGACGGCGCAAGCTGGACGCGCACAATGGGTTGGACCGAACACCAGCAGGTGCGCTACGCCACGGCGCGTTCTACCTTCCGCTGGGACGGCACCGACAGTGTCAACGTCGGTAGCGACGAAACGCAGACTCGCGTGCTGGATGAAGAGGTCACGACCGACCAGGCGACCTGGCATAACCGTTACTGGATAGATGAAGAAGGGCAAATTCGCCAGTCCTTGCAGTATCTCGGTGCCGGTTTCTTCCCGGTGAAAACAACCCTGATCAAGGCGGCGAAATCATGAAAACGCTCATCCACGTTGCGCTTCTCGCCAGTCTTGCCACGCCGCTGGCATGGTCTGCGGGAACCGTGAAAGTCTACACGCCGGACAACGCGCAACCCAAAACCTTAACTAACGCAGAGCATCTGCTCGATCTCGTTGGACAGCCAAGGCTGGCTAACAGCTGGTGGCCGGGGGCGGTTATCAGCGAGCGTCAGGCAACGGTAGTGGCGGAACAAAAACACCATGCCCTGCTGGCTCGCCTGACGGGTTTAGCGGAGCAGGAAGACGGCGATGATGCCGCCGCTATCAACAACGTTCGCCAGCAGCTCCAGGCGCTGAAGGTAACAGGCCGCCAGAAGGTGAACCTTGATCCAGATGAAGTGCGCGTCGCGGAAAAGGGTAACCCCACGCTTGAAGGGGAGTACACGCTCTGGCTGCCAGTGAAGCCGACGACGGTGACCGTGATGGGGCTAATCAGCAGCCCGGGCAAAAAGCCCTTTACCCCCGGTCGCGATGTGGCGAGCTATCTCGATGAACAAAGCCTGCTGAGCGGCGCGGATAACAGCTACGCCTGGATTGTTTACCCCGACGGGCATACGCAAAAAGCACCCGTAGCATACTGGAATAAGCGACATATCGAACCCATGCCCGGCAGCGTGATTTTTGTCGGCTTTGCCGACCATTTCTGGACGAAGGCGTATGACGGGCTTAATGCCGATATCCTTCATTCCCTGACGCAGCGGATACCGGATTAATGAAAAGAACCTATCTCTACAGCATGCTGGCGCTGTGCGTAAGCGCTGCCTGCCATGCGGAAACGTATCCGGCGCCCATTGGGCCGTCGCAATCAGACTTCGGCGGCGTCGGCTTACTGCAAACCCCTACCGCGCGTATGGCGCGCGAGGGGGAGATCAGCCTCAACTACCGCGACAACGACCAGTATCGCTACTACTCCGCCTCCGTACAGTTGTTCCCGTGGCTCGAAACCACGCTGCGCTATACAGACGTGCGAACGAAACAGTACAGCAGCGTCGACGCGTTCTCCGGCGATCAGACCTATAAGGACAAGGCCTTCGACGTCAAGCTGCGACTCTGGGAAGAGAGCTACTGGATGCCGCAGGTTTCCGTAGGCGCGAAAGATATCGGCGGGACCGGCCTGTTTGATGCGGAATACGTCGTGGCCAGCAAAGCCTGGGGGCCGTTTGACTTCTCTCTGGGGCTTGGCTGGGGCTATCTGGGTACCAGCGGTAACGTCAAAAACCCGTTCTGTACCTACAGCGATAAATACTGCTACCGCGATAACAGCTACCAGAAAGCGGGCTCCATCAACGGGGATCAGATGTTTCATGGTCCGGCCTCGTTGTTTGGCGGCGTGGAGTATCAAACGCCCTGGCAGCCATTACGCCTGAAGCTGGAGTATGAAGGGAATGATTACTCGCAGGACTTCGCCGGGAAAATTGAGCAGAAGAGCAAGTTTAACGTCGGCGCCATTTACCGCGTCACCGATTGGGCCGACGTTAACCTCAGCTACGAGCGTGGCAATACTCTGATGTTTGGCTTCACGCTGCGCACCAACTTTAACGATATGCGTCCGCACTATAACGACAATGCGCGGCCTGCGTATCAGCCGGAGCCGCAGGATGCGATCCTCCAGCACTCCGTGGTCGCCAATCAGCTGACGTTACTGAAATACAACGCCGGTCTGGCCGATCCGAAAATTCAAACCAAGGGCGACACGCTGTACGTCACCGGCGAGCAGGTGAAATACCGCGACTCGCGAGAAGGGATCGAGCGCGCCAACCGGATCGTGATGAACGATCTGCCGGAGGGGATCCGCACGATCCGCGTGACGGAAAACCGCCTCAACATGCCGCAGGTGACGACCGAAACGGACGTCGCCAGTCTCAAGCGCCATCTGGAAGGTGAACCGCTCGGGCATGAAACCGAGCTGGTGCAAAAACGCATCGAGCCCGTGGTGCCAGACACCACCGAGCAGGGCTGGTATATCGATAAATCCCGCTTTGATTTCCATATCGACCCGGTGCTGAACCAGTCCGTCGGCGGGCCTGAAAACTTCTATATGTACCAGCTGGGCGTGATGGCGACGGCGGATCTGTGGGTCACCGACCACCTGCTGACCACCGGCAGCCTGTTTGGCAACGTCGCTAACAACTACGACAAGTTCAACTACACCAACCCACCAAACGACTCGAAGCTGCCGCGCGTGCGTACCCGCGTGCGTGAGTATGTGCAGAACAACGCTTACGTGAACAACCTGCAGGCCAACTACTTCCAGTACTTCGGCAACGGCTTCTACGGCCAGGTGTACGGCGGGTATCTGGAAACCATGTTCGGCGGTGCGGGGGCGGAGGTGCTGTACCGTCCTGTTGACAGCAACTGGGCGTTTGGGGTTGATGCCAACTACGTCAAGCAGCGTGACTGGCGCAGCGCGCAGGACATGATGAAGTTCACCGACTACAGCGTCAAAACGGGTCACCTGACCGCCTACTGGACGCCGTCGTTCGCGCAGGACGTGCTGGTGAAAGCCAGCGTCGGCCAGTATCTGGCGGGCGATAAGGGCGGTACGCTGGATATCTCCAAACACTTCGACAGCGGCGTCGTGGTGGGCGGCTATGCCACCATCACCAACGTCTCGCCGGACGAATACGGGGAAGGGGACTTCACCAAAGGGGTCTATGTGTCGATTCCGCTGGATCTGTTCTCGTCAGGACCAACCCGCAGCCGTGCGGCGATTGGCTGGACGCCGCTGACGCGCGACGGCGGCCAGCAGCTTGGACGTAAGTTCCAGCTGTATGACATGACCAGCGATAAGAACGTTAACTTCCGCTAATGCTTCACGCCGGGCGGCACTACGTTTGCCCGGCCTACGGTTTTTGTAGGCCCGGTAAGCGCAGCGCCACCGGGCGAATGCGCCAAACATAAACAAAAAATATAGATCCCCGTCACATTTTTGCGTTATACAGGAACCTCGCCCTGGAGAATGAGGTGCTGTATGACATCCCTGACTCGCCCGCGCGTTGAGTTTATCTCAACGATCCTCCAGACCGTGCTGAACCTCGGTCTGCTGAGCCTTGGCCTGATACTGGTCGTCTTTCTCGGCAAAGAGACGGTGCATCTGGCGGATGTACTGTTCGCCCCTGAACAAACCAGCAAATATGCGCTGGTGGAAGGACTGGTGGTCTACTTTCTCTACTTCGAATTTATCGCCCTGATTGTGAAATACTTTCAGTCCGGCTTTCACTTCCCGCTACGTTATTTTGTCTACATTGGGATCACTGCGATAGTGCGGCTGATCATCGTCGATCATAAATCCCCGCTCGACGTGCTGATCTACTCGGCGGCGATCCTGCTGCTGGTGATCACCCTCTGGCTGTGCAACTCGAAGCGGCTGAAACGCGAATAAAAAAATGGCGGCCCGGAGGCCGCCTAACAACAGTCACAAGTTGGGTCAATACAATACGTCTAAAGTTGAGGGTTGCAGTGGCATAACAAATGAAACTTAACCTTTCACACCGCCCGCCGTCAGGCCATTCACCAGCCAGCGCTGGGCCAGCAGGAACACCACGGTAATCGGGATGGCAGAAAGTACGGCCGCCGCGGCAAAGTCGCCCCACAGGTAGTTTTGCGGGTTGAGGTATTGCTGCATACCGACGGCCAGGGTGTAGCTGTTCACATCACGCAGTAACAGTGAGGCAACCGGTACTTCGGTGATCGCAGCGATAAACGACAGAATAAACACCACCGCCAGAATCGGCACCGACAGCGGCAACAGCACCAGACGGAAGGCCTGCCACGGGGTTGCGCCATCCAGCGCGGCCGCTTCTTCCAGCGAGCCGTCGATGGTTTCGAAATAGCCTTTGATGGTCCACACATGCAGTGCAATACCGCCAAGGTAGGCGAAGATCACGCCGCCGTGGGTGTTCAGACCGATAAACGGCACGTACTGGCCCAGACGGTCAAACAAGGCATATAACGCCACCAGCGACAGTACGGCCGGGAACATCTGGAAAATCAGCATCCCTTTCAGCAGCGTCGCTTTGCCCGGGAAGCGCATGCGGGCGAAGGCGTAAGCGCAGGTCGTGGAGAGCGTCACGATGCCGATCGCGGTGATGGTCGCAACCTTCACCGAGTTCCACAGCCACAGCAGCACCGGGAACGGTGGCGGAGTGACGCGGCCATCCGCGTGTTCAACGCTGAAGCCCAGTGCGAGCTTCCAGTGCTCCCAGGAGATTTCATCCGGGATCAGGCTCCCGGTCGCGAAGTTACCCGAACGCAGGGAGATGGCGATAACCATCAGCAGCGGGAACATGATCGCCGCGATGAAAATCAGCAAGCCTAAGTGCGTCGCGAGGAGGCGCAGCTTCTGTGATTTGGGTTGGACCATAGACATAATCAGTGCCCTCCTTAGTCGAATTTCATACGTGTGGCTTTCAGGTTCACAATCGCCAGTGCGCCTACCAGCAGGAAGATCAGGGTGGCAATCGCTGCCGCCAGGCCGAAGTCCTGACCGCCGCCGCCTTCGAAGGCGATGCGGTAGGTGTAGCTCACGAGCAGGTCGGTATAGCCTGCTGGCGTAGTCGTACCGAGACGGTCTGGACCACCGTTAGTCAACAGCTGAATCAGTACGAAGTTGTTAAAGTTAAAGGCGAAGCTGGCAATCATCAGCGGCGTCAGCGGCTTGATGAGCAGCGGCAGCGTAATTTTGAAGAAGTTCTGGAACGGGCCCGCGCCGTCCATCGCCGAGGCTTCGTACAGGTCGTCCGGGATGGCCTTCAGCAGCCCCATGCACAGAATCATCATGTACGGATAACCCAGCCAGGTATTCACGATGATAATCATCGAGCGGGCGGTGCTCGGGTCGCTGAACCAGGCCGGTTTGATGCCGAACAGGGCGCTCAGCATCATGTTGATTTCACCGAAGCTCTGGTTGAACAGCCCTTTGAAAATCAGAATTGAGATAAACGACGGTACGGCGTACGGCAGAATCAACAGCACGCGGTAAATCGCTTTGCCCTTCAGGGATTCCCACTGGACGAGGCAGGCCAGTATCATGCCGACGGCGACGGTCAGGATCACGGTCAGGACCGAGAAAACGACCGTCCAGACGAAGATGGCGAAGAACGGTTTCTGGATGCCTTCGTCGGTAAACACGCGGGTAAAGTTGTCCCAGCCGATGGTGACGGTATAGCCCGGGCTGAGCTTGTCATCACCCCATTTGCCGTCGGCAGTAATGGACTGATAGAAACCAATGTCGTTATTCGGACGATATTTCACGCCGCTCTGGTTGTTGGTCAGGGTGCCGTCATCCGCAAGTGTATACAGCGGCTGCGTGCCGGAGAACTGGCGCAGCGAGCTCATGGTCACTTTGCTTTCGTCTGGCAGCACGGCGATGATCTGGGTCAGCGCCTGACGGTTTTGCGTAATCACGCGCAGATTGGCACGTTCACCTTCCGGCAGGGCCGCAGCCTCTTTTAAGGCCAGCTTTTGCTCGCCACCAAATTTGAACGCGTCGGAAATATAGTTTTTGCCGCTCTCTCCGTCAGTGAGTGCTAACTTCCACTCGTCACCCGCAGGATACAGGCCGAAGTTGAAGGTTTTACCCGCCTGATAAGAGCGATCCAGAAGCACCTGCGTTGCGCGTTCTTGCGCGAGCTGGTTAGTGCTGCTGTAGTTGGTGAACGCAATGGCGATGGTACAGATCAGCGGGAAGAGAACAAACAGCCCCATTCCGGCCACGCCAGGGTAGACATAGCGCCAGGCGTAGGCTTTACGGTTGGCGAAAATATACAGGCCAGCAGAGCTTAAAATCAGCGTCATGATGGCAAACAGATATTCCCCTTGTACGTACATTAAAACAACAAGGTAACCCACCAGCAGGCACAGCAGACCTATCACTGACCACTTCAGCGCGTCGCTTTGCCACCAGTGTTTCTTTTTAATGACATCCATGGGGTTCTTCCTCTACAACGGTGGAAACTTATCGTCAGGTGGCGCTGCGCTTACCTGACCTACGGATCGTGCCGTAGTCGTAGGGCGGGTAAGCGCACGCGCCACCCGCCGTTTTTCAGACTTACTTAGTAATACGGCCCTGTGCATCTTTCAGCGCGGCATCAACGGTCTGGCGACCGCTTGCAGCGTTGATCACCGCAGTACGGGTGGCGTACCAGAACGCGGCCATCTGTGGGATGTTCGGCATGATTTCGCCTTTCTGGGCGTTATCCATGGTGGCCGCGATGCGTGGATCTTTCGCAAGCTGATCCTGGAAGGATTTCAGCGCAACGGCACCCAGCGGTTTGTCCTTGTTCACTTCATCCAGACCCTGATCGGTCAGCAGGTAGTTTTCCAGGAACTCTTTCGCCAGCTCTTTGTTCGGGCTAGCGGCGTTGATGCCTGCGCTCAGCACGCCCACGAACGGTTTAGACGGCTTGCCGTTGAAGGTTGGCAGCAGCGTCACGCCGTAGTTGATTTTGCTCTTGTCAATGTTGGTCCAGGCCCACGGACCGTTGATGGTCATCGCGGTTTCGCCTTTGTTGAACGCCGCTTCCGCGATGGAGTAGTCAGTATCTGCGTTCATGTGTTTGTTCTTGATGAGGTCAACCAGGAAGGTCAGACCCGCTTTCGCGCCCGCGTTGTCCACGCCCACGTCTTTCACGTCATATTTGCCGTTTTCAAACTTGAACGCGTAACCGCCGTCGGCAGCAATAAGCGGCCAGGTGAAGTACGGCTCTTGCAGGTTGAACATCAGGGCGGATTTACCTTTCGCCTTCAGCTCTTTATCCAGGGCAGGGATCTCTTCCCAGGTCTTCGGCGGGTTTGGTACCAGGTCTTTGTTGTAAATCAGAGACAGCGCTTCAACCGCGATTGGGTAAGCGATCAGCTTGCCGTTATAGCGAACGGCGTCCCAGGTGAACGGGAACAGCTTGTCCTGGAAGGCTTTATCTGGGGTCACTTCAGCCAGCAGACCAGACTGTGCGTAACCACCGAAACGGTCATGCGCCCAGAAGATGATGTCCGGGCCATCGCCGGTCGCCGCAACCTGCGGGAATTTCTCTTCCAGTTTGTCCGGATGTTCGATAGTGACTTTGATGCCCGTATCTTTTTCGAATTTCTTACCCACTTCGGCCAGGCCGTTATAGCCTTTATCGCCGTTAATCCAGATAACCAGCTTACCTTCTTCAATTTTGGCGAGAGCCGGTGCGGAAATCATCATTGCTGCCAGGGCGGACAATGCGAAAACGCGTGCGCCAGTCTTGATCTTCATATCTGCCATCCTTTTTTGGTGATGTGCTCGTGGATACACTGAGGTGGTTCAACGTGACTCAGTCTCCTTATTTGACATCCTCTTTCCATCCTCCCAGCCCCTACGCCCCACCCCCCGTTTGTGTGATCCCGGTTGCATAAATTTAAGTTATGAGTGCTGGCGCACATAAAAACCCACCGAATTTTGCAGGTGGCTTCACGAATTTTGCCTCAGCCCCCCAGCCGCGGTCGCAGAGCCTGCTCTCTCATCCTCCCGCCTCCTCCCCCATAAAAAAGCCGGGGGGTGGAGGATTCACGAAAGTAATGGATACCCCATAGTGAACTTATCTTGAATGTTTCTGTCGGTGACAGGTTGTAACGAAGGGAGAAGGGCATGGCGAGCGTACAGCTGCGTAATGTAACGAAAGCCTGGGGCGACGTAGTGGTGTCGAAAGACATCAATCTGGACATCAACGAAGGTGAGTTCGTGGTGTTTGTTGGCCCATCAGGCTGTGGTAAATCTACTCTGCTGCGTATGATTGCCGGTCTTGAAACCATCACCAGCGGCGATCTGCTGATCGGTGATACCCGAATGAACGACATCCCACCTGCTGAACGTGGCGTCGGTATGGTGTTCCAGTCTTATGCACTCTATCCCCATCTTTCCGTTGCGGAAAACATGTCCTTTGGCCTGAAGCTGGCTGGCGCGAAAAAAGAGGTCATTAACCAGCGCGTGACGCAGGTAGCGGAAGTGCTGCAGCTGGCTCACCTGCTGGAGCGTAAGCCAAAAGCGCTTTCCGGCGGTCAGCGTCAGCGTGTGGCAATCGGCCGTACGCTGGTGGCAGAGCCGCGCGTGTTCCTGCTCGATGAACCTCTCTCAAACCTGGATGCCGCCCTGCGCGTCCAGATGCGTATCGAAATCTCCCGTCTGCACAAGCGTCTTGGCCGCACGATGATTTACGTCACCCACGATCAGGTCGAAGCGATGACCCTGGCGGACAAAATCGTGGTGCTGGATGCTGGCCGCGTGGCGCAGGTGGGTAAACCGCTGGAGCTGTACCACTACCCGGCAGACCGCTTTGTTGCGGGCTTCATTGGCTCGCCAAAGATGAATTTCCTGCCCGTCAAAGTGACCGCGACAGCCATTGAACAGGTACAGGTGGAGCTGCCAAACCGTCAGCAGGTCTGGCTGCCGGTCGACAGCGCCAACGTACAGGTCGGGGCAAACATGTCCCTGGGTATCCGCCCTGAGCATTTACTGCCGAGCCACATCGCCGATGTGACGCTGGAAGGTGACGTTCAGGTCGTCGAACAGCTTGGTCACGAAACACAGATTCATATCCAGATCCCCGCCATCCGTCAGAACCTGGTCTACCGCCAGAATGACGTGGTGTTGGTAGAAGAGGGTGCCAAATTCGCTATCGGCTTGCCGCCAGAGCGTTGTCATCTGTTCCGTGAGGATGGCACTGCATGTCGTCGGTTGCATAAAGAGCCAGGCGTTTAAGCATTCCCAAAAGAAGACACGAAACCGACAGGTGAAGTGTTCAAAGAAAAGCAATGATCTCAGGAGATAGAATGATGATTACTCTGCGCAAACTTCCTCTGGCAGTTGCCGTCGCAGCGGGCGTAATGTCTGCTCAGGCACTGGCTGTGGATTTCCATGGTTATGCTCGTTCCGGTATCGGCTGGACGGGTAGTGGCGGTGAACAACAATGTTTCCAGGCAACAGGTGCACAAAGTAAATACCGTCTCGGTAACGAATGTGAAACCTACGCCGAACTGAAACTGGGCCAGGAAGTGTGGAAAGAAGGCGATAAGAGCTTCTATTTCGACACTAACGTAGCGTATTCCGTTGCACAGCAGAACGACTGGGAAGGTACCGATCCGGCGTTCCGCGAAGCTAACGTGCAGGGTAAAAACCTGATTGAATGGCTGCCAGGCTCCACCATCTGGGCCGGTAAGCGTTTCTATCAGCGTCATGACGTTCACATGATCGACTTCTACTACTGGGATATATCTGGTCCTGGTGCGGGTCTGGAAAACATCGATGTCGGTTTTGGTAAGCTCTCTCTGGCAGCAACCCGTTCTTCCGAAGCGGGTGGTTCATCCTCTTTCGCCAGCAACAGTATTTATGATTACACCACTCGTACAGCGAACGATGTCTTTGACGTGCGCTTAGCACAGATGGAAATCAACCCAGGCGGCACTCTGGAACTGGGTGTTGATTATGGTCGTGCTAACCCGCGTGATGATTATCGTCTGGTTGATGGTGCTTCAAAAGATGGTTGGATGTTCACCGCTGAACACACCCAGAGCATGCTGAAGGGCTATAACAAGTTTGTGGTTCAGTATGCTACTGACTCAATGACGTCTCAGGGTAAAGGCTTGTCTCAAGGTTCTGGTGTAGGCATCGATTCTAACTCGGGTTACGCCTACGACATTAACAACAACGGTAGCCTGCTGCGTATTCTCGACCACGGTGCAATATCTCTGGGCGATCGCTGGGACCTGATGTACGTCGGTATGTACCAGGACATCGACTGGGATAACAACAACGGGACCAAGTGGTGGACCGTAGGTGTACGTCCGATGTTCAAATGGACGCCTATCATGAGCACCTTGCTGGAAGTGGGTTACGACAACGTGAAATCGCAAAGCGCTGACGAAACCAACAACCAGTACAAAATCACCCTGGCGCAACAGTGGCAGGCAGGCGATAGCATCTGGTCTCGCCCGGCTATCCGTGTGTTCGCAACCTACGCCAAGTGGGATGAGAAGTGGGGTTATGATTACAGCGGTAACCCATCTAACAACGCTAACTACGGTAAAGCGTTCAAAGATGGTTTCAATGGAAGCTCCTTCGGTCGTGGCGACAACGACGAGTGGTCCTTCGGCGCCCAGATGGAAATCTGGTGGTAATCCCTTCTTAATCTGACGTAATGACCAAACTGAGGGGCGAAAGCCCCTCAATCCTTCAGGACGGCGCGCTATTGCCTGGCTACCGCTGAGCCTGTGCTTGATGAGGTGATAACAATGAAAATGAACAAAACTCTCCTTGCCCTTTGCTTATCCGCAGGGCTGCTGGCGAGCGCGCCTGCAGTTACGCTCGCGAATGTCAATTTCGTCCCCCAGAATACGACATCCGCTCCGTCCATCCCAACGGCGGCATTACAACAACTGACCTGGACTCCGGTGGATCAGTCCAAAACGCAGACGACCCAGCTTTCAACGGGTGGACAGCATCTGAATGTGGCGGGTATTACAGGCCCGGTTGCAGCTTATAGCGTTCCGGCTAACATTGGGGAACTGGCAATTACGCTAACCAGCGAAGTGAACAAACAAACGAGTGTATTTGCGCCGAATGTGCTGATTCTTGATCAGAATATGACGCCATCTGCATTTTTCCCGAGTGAATATTTCTCTTATCAGGAACCGGGTATAATGAGCGCTGACCGTCTGGAAGGGGTGATGCGCATTACACCTGCACTGGGTCAGCAAAAACTTTATGTACTGGTCTTCACCACTGAGCAAGATCTTCAGAAAACCACGACATTGCTTGATCCTGCCAAGGCCTATGCGAAAGGTACCGGCAATGCAATCCCTGATATTCCTGATCCTATTGCGCGTCATGTCACCGATGGAACATTAAAACTGAAAGTGAAAACGAATAGCGGTTCCAGCGTACTGGTTGGCCCACTGTTTGGTTCTTCCAGTAACGGCCCTGTGACGGTAGGAAACACCGCAGCACCAGTCTATGCCGCGCCTGCTGCTGCCGCGCCTGTGGCTGCATCGGCCCCTGCTCCAGCACCAACGAAGCCATCTGAGCCGGTACTGAACGACACCGAAGCGTACTTCAACAATGCCATTAAGCAGGCAGTGAAGCGCGGCGATGTCGACAAAGCGCTGAAGCTGCTTGATGAAGCCGAACGTTTAGGTTCAACCACTGCCCGTTCCACCTTTATCAGCAGTGTAAAAGGCAAGGGGTAACCGTCTCCCCGCAGTGCTGATTTGTTAGTAGTTTAGTGCGCCTGAGTGGGCGCACTTTTTTTGGTTCTCTTCGCGCTGTTGCGCCATTGTTGCGATAGTGATCGCTAAATAACGTTTGACCGCCCTCAATCCGCGTTTCTGCGATACAATGCCATTACGTTATGTATCGGAGAGTCTGGCATGTCACACCCCGCGCTAACGCAACTGCGTGCGCTGCGCTATTTCGACCAAATACCTGCGCTTGACCCGGAGCAACTGGACTGGTTGCTGCTGGAAGATTCCATGACGAAACGTTTTGAGCAACAGGGCAAAACGGTCACGGTGACGATGATTCAGGAAGGATTTGTCTCTGCCGATGACATCGCCAGCGAGTTGCCGCTGCTGCCAAAAGAAGATCGCTACTGGCTGCGTGAAATTTTACTCTGTGCTGACGGCGAGCCGTGGCTTGCCGGGCGAACAGTGGTGCCTGAGTCTACCCTTTCCGGGCCAGAACTTGCCCTGCAACGATTGGGGAAAACGCCGCTGGGGAGGTATCTTTTCACCTCGTCTGAACTTACCCGAGATTTTATTGAGATTGGTCGTGATGCCGACCTGTGGGGGCGTCGTTCCCGCCTGCGTCTGAGTGGTAAACCGTTAATACTGACAGAGCTTTTTTTACCGGCATCGCCGTTGTACTGAGAGGAAGACAAAATGGAGTGGAGCCTGACGCAAAACAAGCTGCTGGCCTATCACCGCTTAATGCGAACGGATAAACCGATTGGCGCATTGCTGCTGCTGTGGCCAACGTTATGGGCGCTGTGGGTGGCGACGCCGGGCGTGCCGCCGCTGTGGATCCTGGCGGTGTTTGTTGCCGGTGTCTGGCTGATGCGTGCTGCAGGCTGTGTAGTAAATGACTACGCAGACCGGAAATTTGACGGACATGTAAAGCGAACGGCTAATCGTCCGTTGCCCAGCGGCCAGGTGACGGAAAAAGAGGCGCGCACGCTGTTTGTGGTGCTGGTGCTGCTCTCCTTCCTGCTGGTGCTAACGCTTAACACCATGACGATCCTGCTGTCTGTCGCCGCGCTGGCGCTGGCCTGGGTCTACCCGTTTATGAAGCGCTACACCCATCTGCCGCAGGTGGTGCTGGGCGCGGCATTTGGCTGGTCGATTCCGATGGCGTTTGCCGCGGTTAGCGAATCTGTCCCGCTCAGCTGCTGGCTGATGTTCCTGGCGAATATTCTTTGGGCAGTGGCGTACGATACGCAGTACGCGATGGTCGACCGCGATGACGATCTCAAGATTGGCATCAAGTCGACGGCGATCCTGTTTGGCCGTCAGGACAAACTGATTATCGGCATTTTGCAGGTGGCGGTGCTGGCGCTGATGGTGGCGATTGGTCGCCTGAACGGGCTGAACTGGGAATTTTACTGGTCCGTGCTGGTGGCGGGACTGCTGTTCGCGTATCAGCAGAAGCTGATTGCGAAGCGCGAGCGTGAAGCCTGCTTCAAAGCATTTTTAAATAATAACTACGTCGGTCTGGTGCTGTTTTTAGGGCTGGCGATGAGTTACTTTGGCTAAAAAGAAGCCCGGTGGCGCTAGCGCTTACCGGGCCTACATGTCATGCAGGATCGTAGGCCGGGTAAGCGCTAGCGCCACCCGGCTTTTTTACATCACTCGTCCTGCGTCGCGCTCTCAATCGTCAAACGCACGTCCGAGGTAATCAGCTCGGCCAGCATCTGGTAAATCTTGAGCGTCTCTTCCGGTTCAGCATCGCCCGTATCGCTGATAAACCCTTCATCACGCAGCGTCAGCACCAGTGAGCTGAATACCGCTTTGTCGAAGAACTCCGGTGCGTTAATGCCGTGTAGAACAGACAGGCGCTGTGCCAGCGTCCGGCTCTCTTTTTCCAGCGTACCGCGGTTGATCGACGGGTTCGCGCTGAGCAGCCAGAAGGTGATGGCGTAGCGCTGCAGCGTTTCACGCGCACCGGCGGCCAGCAGCTGCAGGGTGCGGGAACGCGACGGGTTGATATGCAGCTCGTCATTAGTCAGGGTAATTAGCCCCTGACGGCGCATCTCTTCCGTCATTTTATCCAGCTCTACCGCCAGCTCATCTTTACTCCAGCGCAGGAACAGCTCCGCTTTCAGCATCGGGTAGATGGCTTCAAGATGGCGCAACAGTTCCTGACGCGAAATGCGGCGATGCTGGGTAATAATGGCCGCCATCAGCGACGGCAACATCAGCATATGCGTGATGTTGTTGCGGTAGTACGTCATCAGCACGGCCTGCTCGCGCGGCAGGATGATGATGTCACCGATGGTGTCTTTCTCGACTTCGAACTTGTTCATCTGCAGCGCGTGGTCGATAAGCTCGCTCGCGGTAGCAGAAGGCACAGTCGAATCAACCGAGTACGGCACGTTGCGCATAATGTTCAGGTAGCAATCAAGCTGCTCGGTCAACTGTTCACGGGTCAGTGAACGCTGGCGAGAGGCCAGAAGCGCGGTACAGCACAGGTTCATGGCGTTCGCCGCACCTGCGTTGTTGATGCGCACCATCAGCTCCGCAGCAATACCGTTCACCGTAGGCGTCAGCCACGCCGGACGTACCGCTTCGATAGGGTCGATAGACTCGCGCCACTCCGGAACATGGTTGTTCAGATACGTCATCAGCGGCATCGGTTCGCCAAAGTTCACGTAGCCCTGGCCAAGATTGCGCAGCTTGCTCAGGCCGCGCAGCATCTGCGGCAGGCTCTCTTTCTCTTTGGTCGCACCGCGCAGCTCTTTGGCGTAAGTGCCCACTTCCATGACGTGTTCATAGCCAATGTAGATTGGCACCAGCGTGATCGGACGCGTGCCGCCGCGCAGCATGGCCTGGATGGTCATCGACAGCGTGCCGGTTTTCGGATCGAGCAGACGACCGGTACGGGAACGACCGCCTTCCACGAAGTATTCGACGGAATAGCCGCGGCTGAACAGCTCGCCGAGATATTCACGGAATACGGTGGAATAGAGCTTATTACCCTTAAAGGTACGGCGAATAAAGAACGCACCCAGACGGCGGAAGATCGGGCCTGCTGGCCAGAAATTCAGGTTGATACCCGCCGCAATGTGCGGTGGCACCAGCCCCTGGTGATACAACACATAGGAGAGCAGCAGGTAGTCCATGTGGCTGCGGTGGCAGGGCACATAAACAATTTCATGACCGTCATGGGCCAGCTGGCGAACGCGCTCGGCGTTGTGGACGTTAATGCCCTGATAGAGACGGTTCCAGGTGAAACTCAGGATACGGTCAGAGAGACGAATCATCTCATAGGAGAAGTTCGCCGCGATCTCTTCCATCAGTGCAATGGCATTTTGCTGTGCTTTCTCGTGGGAAATCTTCTTGCTGCGCGCTTCGTCTTCAACTGCGCGGGCAATCGCTTTGGAGGCCAGCAGCTTGTTGAACAGATCCTGACGCGCCGGGAGACGAGGCCCAACGGCAGCCAGACGCTGGCGTGCGAAGTGCATACGCGCCACGCGCGCCAGTTTTTGTGCGATGATCTTGTCGGTGCCGTGCTCGTCTGCCATACGGCGCAGCGAAACGGAAGGGGAGAAGCGTACAAAGCTGTCGCGTCCCAGCCAGGAGACCGCGAAGAACTTCTGGATGCCGTTGAGCATACGCAGCGGCGGATTCTCTTCACCTTTTTCGCGGCCCGGACGGCGACCAAACATCACTGAGACCGGCACCATCTGCACATCCAGATCGGGATTGCTGCGGTGTAGGTCGAGATAGTCATGGAACAGCTTGATGGACTCTTCTTTCGGCGTGTAATAGGTAAACACGCGCGGCCCGCCGTGAATAAACACGTAGCGCGGCAGCAGAGTGCCATCAACTTCAAGCGGTTCAAGTGGGTCAGGTAAATCATGCGCCAGACATTGGGCGCGAAGCGTCAGCAGGTCTGCCTTCGAGTTATAAGGCAAAACGTACATAATAGGGCGCGACGTATCGAGCCCTAATTCCAGCGCAGGTTCTGCTGGGATAGACTTACTTTTTACCAGGACGCTTAATGGTAAATTAAGTAATTTGTAGTAAATTCGTGGCCAGCCGGACATAAACGATGTAAAGCCTCTGGTTAATAATGCAATTGCGGCGCAAGGATAACAGAAAGCGCGCAAAATTTCTGTTGTTACCCGTCATACTTCAGGCTACAGCGAAACGCGCTGCTGCCAGAGTTACTGACGCTATTTACAATAAAAGGTTCTATTAATGGCCAATAATACCACTGGGTTAACTCGAATCATCAAAGCTGCCGGCTATTCATGGAAAGGTTTCCGTGCCGCATGGGTCAATGAAGCCGCGTTTCGCCAGGAGGGCGTTGCCGCTATCGTCGCGGTTATCATCGCCTGTTTCCTTGATGTTGATGCTATTACCCGCGTGCTTCTCATCGGCTCTGTTCTTTTGGTGATGATAGTGGAAATTCTCAATAGCGCTATTGAGGCGGTTGTGGACCGTATCGGTTCAGATTTCCACGAACTTTCTGGCCGTGCGAAAGACATGGGGTCTGCCGCTGTGCTGTTGGCGATTATCACGGCAGCGATTACCTGGGTCACGTTGCTTTGGTCACATTTCCGATGAGCCTCGAGGAATAATTAAGTCCCTGGTTTTTTGTGCAGTTTTTGGTTCCAAAATCGCCTTTGACTGTATATACTCACAGCATAACTGTATATACACCCAGGGGGCGGAATGAAAGCGTTAACGACCAGGCAGCAAGAGGTGTTTGATCTCATCCGGGATCATATCGGCCAGACGGGTATGCCACCCACGCGTGCGGAAATCGCTCAGCGTCTGGGCTTCCGTTCTCCAAATGCGGCCGAGGAACACCTGAAAGCGCTGGCGCGCAAAGGTGTGATTGAAATTGTGTCTGGCGCGTCTCGCGGCATTCGTCTGCTGGTGGAAGAAGAGACAGGTATTCCGCTGATTGGTCGCGTCGCCGCAGGTGAACCTCTGTTGGCCCAGCAGCATATTGAAGGTCACTATCAGGTCGATCCTGGTATGTTCAAACCGAGTGCAGATTTCCTGCTGCGCGTCAGCGGGATGTCCATGAAAGATATCGGCATTCTTGACGGCGATCTGCTGGCCGTTCACAAAACGCAGGATGTACGTAACGGTCAGGTTGTGGTCGCGCGTATTGATGATGAAGTGACCGTCAAACGACTGAAAAAACAGGGCAACACCGTACAGCTGCTGCCCGAAAATAACGAATTCTCCCCGATTGTGGTGGATCTGCGCGAACAGAACTTCTCCATTGAAGGTCTGGCCGTTGGTGTTATCCGCAACGGTGAATGGCTGTAACGTCTTCCTGACAGGCTACGGGTCTCCGTAGCCTGGATCATTTTCCATTCCCGGTATTTTTCATGTCACTGCTGACAGCTTCTGATAAGGCATTGTGGCGTCTTGCACTGCCGATGATTTTTTCCAATATCACCGTTCCCCTGCTTGGCCTGGTGGACACCGCGGTGATTGGTCATCTGGATTCTCCCGTTTATCTGGGCGGCGTGGCGATTGGCGCAACGGCGACCAGTTTTCTCTTTATGCTCCTGCTCTTCTTACGCATGAGTACCACGGGCC
This sequence comes from Enterobacter sp. B79-1, assembly GCF_057444735.1. Lineage (NCBI taxonomy): Bacteria > Pseudomonadati > Pseudomonadota > Gammaproteobacteria > Enterobacterales > Enterobacteriaceae > Enterobacter > Enterobacter sp. B79-1. Next base: position 65,361 of record NZ_JBYAZJ010000011.1, on the reverse strand, counting down.
TGACGGCACAAGCCTATGGCGCGAAAGAGCCGCTGCGACTGGCGCGGGCGCTGGTTCAGCCACTCATTCTGGCGCTTGGGGCAGGCGCGTTAATCGTGCTGTTTCGCACGCCGCTGATTGATTTGGCGCTGCACATTGTGGGCGGCAGCGAGGCGGTGCTGGAGCAGGCGCGTCGCTTTCTTGAAATCCGCTGGCTCAGCGCGCCCGCATCGCTGGCAAACCTGGTTCTGCTGGGCTGGCTGCTGGGCGTGCAGTACGCTCGTGCGCCGGTCATCCTGCTGGTGGTGGGAAACCTTTTGAACATCGTGCTCGACCTCTGGCTGGTGATGGGCCTGCACATGAACGTACGGGGCGCGGCACTGGCAACCGCAGTCGCAGAATACGGCACGTTTATCATCGGCCTGTGGATGGTCTGGCGCGTACTGGCCATGCGTGGAATCTCCCTCGTCATGCTGAAAACCGCGTGGCGCGGCAACATCCGCAAGCTGCTGGCGCTGAACCGGGACATCATGCTTCGCTCGCTCCTGCTGCAGCTCTGTTTTGGTGCGTTAACGGTTTTTGGTGCCCGTCTTGGGCCTGAGATCGTTGCGGTAAATGCGGTGCTGATGACATTGCTGACGTTTACCGCGTATGCGCTGGACGGCTTTGCATACGCCGTGGAGGCGCACTCCGGGCAGGCATACGGTGCGCGTGAAAGTGGCCAGCTCCGCGAGGTGTGGCGGGCGGCTTGCCGTCAATCAGGTCTGGTCGCGCTGGCGTTCGCACTGATTTATGCCTGTTTCGGCAGCGACATTATCGCGTTACTCACGTCGTTACCGGCTTTACGCGAACTGGCGGGCCACTATCTCATCTGGCAGGTGATCTTGCCGGTGGTGGGCGTCTGGTGTTATCTGCTGGACGGCATGTTTATTGGCGCAACGCGCGGCGCGGAGATGCGTAACAGCATGGCGGTCGCGGCTGCAGGTTTTGGCCTCACGCTGCTGACCTTACCGTATTTGGGCAACCATGGTTTATGGCTGGCACTGGCGGTTTTCCTGTCGCTGCGCGGATTGTCGCTGGCGTTCATCTGGCACCGCCACTGGCAAAACAATACCTGGCTCCCTTCCCGTCACGATATATCGTGACGGTTAAAGATTCCGAATATGAAATCAACCGCCGAATCCTTAACTACAATTATTATCACGTCCAGCAGAAAAGAACGTAACGGACGTTACGACCCAACGCTTAACTAAGAGGACACGATGATGAATAAAGACGAAATCGGCGGCAACTGGAAGCAGTTTAAAGGTAAAGCGAAAGAACAGTGGGGTAAGCTGACGGATGACGATATGACCGTCATTGAAGGTAAACGCGATCAGCTTGTCGGTAAAATTCAGGAACGTTACGGCTACGCGAAAGACCAGGCGGAAACCGAAGTCAAAGACTGGGAAACCCGTAATGACTACCGCTGGTAACACTGAATAACCCACAGGGCGGCTCTAAGCCGCCTTTTCTTTTGCCGTTAACGCGGCTTTTTCTTCACGAGAATGGAGTGATCGTGTTGGCATTCATCCTGATGGCGACAGGATTCCACCTCCACACACGCCGAGCACAGCCCGTGCGCTTCAATCACGTTATGACGCAGGGCGAAGCCCATTTTAGCCGCCAGCGTATGCATAATATCTTCCACGCCTTCCGCACACTCTTCCTTCACCGCGCCGCAGCGGTCGCAGATAAACATGGCTGAGGTATGGGTTGGCTGATCGAATAGATGGCATAGTACATAGCTGTTGGTGGATTCAACTTTGTGCACAAACCCTTGTTCCAGCAGGAAATCCAGCGCACGATAAACCGTAGGCGGTTTTGCCTGCGGCTCGCTTGCACGCAGCAGATCCAGCAGGTCGTATGCGCTGATGGCACCCTGTTGCAGGCTCATCAGGCGCAATACCTCGAGGCGCTGCGGAGTCAGGCGCACATTGCGTTGCGCACACAGCTTTTCGGCCTGCGCTAACAGCTCTTTTGTGGACTTATCCATTTAGCACCTCGGATGTATAGGATGGAAAACCCTCACTTTATCATGTTCTGGTAAAAACACCGAGATCCACCAGGCTGTGCTATACCTGACGCATCGCAATTCGGGGAATTAACCATGAAAAGACCTGACTGTATTAAGCACTGGCGAGATGTGGAAGGTGCTGACGATTCGACCTATCCCGACAGTAACGAACTTTTTTCCATCGGCGCGCCCCTTGCTCGCAGGCTGGGCTTAGGCCGCATCGGTATTCATCATGAGCGTTTGCCGCCAGGGCGTCGTACGTCTTATCCGCATGCGGAAAGCGACGAAGAAGAGTTTATTTATGTGCTTGAAGGGCATCCGGAAGCCTGGATAAACGGCTACCTGTGGAAGCTTGATCCAGGAGACAGCGTGGGGTTCCCCGCCGGGACGGGCGTTTGCCATACCTTTATTAACAATACCGACGAAGAGGTGCGGTTGCTGGTTGTCGGCGAGGCCAACAAAAAGCAAAACCGTATCTACTATCCGCTGAACCCGGTTTATGCCGCGACGCGTGAGGACCGCTGGGTAGATCATCCTCCTCAATTTTTTGGGCCGCACAACGGAAAACCCGAGCGGAAATAATTTTCCTCTTCTATAAATATTGAGGGCCGTCACAAATTACAACAGGCCGTAAGGGAATTTTACTTAGGGAAAGAAATAGCGGGTCTTTTACTTCTTATTCACAGCAATAGTTCGTTCCTGTTTGGGTGATAACAGACAGGGGTTATTTCATAACAGACTATAACGGGCATACTGTGAAAAAATATTTTAAATTTTCGGTGGTTAGCATTGCTGTCTCCTTTTTTATGGCAAATCAGGCGGGAGCAGCCAATACCTGGACAGAAGCGCGCAGCGATGCGATGGGGGGAACGGGCGTTGCGGCAGGGACCTACGGCAGCGGTACATTAATCAACCCGGCATTACTGGCCAAAGCGAAACCTGACGATGGTATCACGGTGATCCTGCCATCCATCGGCGCGCAGATTTCAGACAAAGATAACCTGCGGGATAAAATCGATGACATCAGCGACGATGTAAGCCGCTATCGCAGCACGCTGGACAACATCAACCTCATCGATCTCTTAAATCCGCTTAGCCCTGCCTCTCAGCAGGTCTCTTCCGCTGCGGGCGATCTTGCCGATCAGCTGGATTCCCTGAAAGGGAAAACCGCCAGCGGTAAAGCGGGTGGGGGGATCGCCGTCAGTATTCCTAATGACGTGCTCTCCGTTGCCTTTGTGGCCAAAGCGAATGCGCGTGCACGTGTGAGCTCTTACATCGATCAGGGCGATATCGACATATTGCGCGGTGTTGAGGCTGTTCCCGCGACCGCGCTCACGGTTAACCCCAATAATCTAAAATCAAAAGGCTTTGGCCGCGCGGCAATCGTTTCGGACTATGGCGTGACGGTCGCGCGTCAGTTTGATATCAGCGGTGTGCCGGTTTCATTGGGTATCACGCCGAAGCTGCAAAAGACCTGGCTCTATAACTACACCGTCTCGATTTATAACTTCGACAGTGGTGATATCAACAGCAGCCGTTACCGTAATGATGATACTGGCTTTAACGTCGATGCTGGTCTTGCGGCGGACTTCGGGGAAAACTGGACGGTCGGCCTGACCGGACAAAACCTTTTCTCGCGTGATATCGACACCAAAGAGGTGGACGGGGTGCGTGATACCTATCAAATTAGCCCTGTTGTCACGGCGGGTGCGGCATGGCATACCGATCTTCTGACCCTGACGGCTGATGGCGATCTGACCGAAACCAAGGGCTTTAAAAGCGAAGATACCTCGCAATATGTTGGCGTCGGTGCCGAGGTGACGCCGCTCAGTTGGCTCGCCGTGCGTGCCGGTTATCGGGCAGATATGAAAGGTAACGACAGCAATGTCTTTACCGGCGGTGTTGGCTTTGCGCCATTTAACACCGTCCACGTTGACCTGATGGGCCTGTACGGCGAGGACGAAACCTGGGGCGCAGGAGCACAGTTAAGCATGACGTTTTAACGTGAACCGGAGGCGCTGCGCCTCCGGCTTTTCTTTGTGCTATAGTAGCGCCCCTTTTCCACCAGATGCTTAAAACTTCGCCATGTCGTCAGAACTACAGACTGCTTTCCCCGCACACCGTTTCTCCATTGCGCCGATGCTCGACTGGACGGACAGACACTGCCGTTACTTCCTGCGTCAGCTCTCCCGCCATACGCTGCTGTATACCGAAATGGTGACCACCGGGGCAATTATTCACGGCAAGGGCGACTATCTGGCCTATAGCGAAGAAGAGCATCCGGTTGCGCTGCAGCTGGGCGGCAGCGATCCGGCCGCGCTGGCGCAGTGTGCGAAGCTGGCCGAAGAGCGCGGCTATGACGAAATAAACCTGAACGTGGGTTGCCCGTCCGATCGCGTGCAGAACGGCATGTTTGGCGCGTGCCTGATGGGCAATGCGCAGCTGGTGGCGGACTGCATCAAAGCCATGCGTGACGTCGTCTCTATCCCGGTGACGGTCAAAACCCGTATCGGCATTGATGACCAGGACAGCTACGAATTTCTGTGCGATTTCATCAATACCGTTGCCGGAAAGGGCGAGTGCGAGATGTTCATCATCCACGCGCGTAAAGCCTGGCTTTCCGGCCTCAGCCCGAAAGAGAATCGCGAAATCCCGCCGCTGGACTACCCGCGCGTATACCAGCTGAAGCGCGATTTCCCGCACCTGACGATGTCGATTAACGGCGGCATTAAGTCTCTGGAAGAAGCGAAAACGCATCTGGCGCATATGGATGGCGTGATGGTCGGGCGTGAGGCGTATCAGAACCCCGGTATCCTGGCGACGGTCGATCGTGAGATCTTTGGTGTTAAAGATGCAGATACCGATCCGGTGGCGGTCGTGCGTGCCATGTATCCGTATATTGAGCGTGAGCTGAGCAACGGCACCTACCTTGGCCATATCACCCGCCATATGCTTGGCCTGTTCCAGGGGATTCCGGGCGCGCGCCAGTGGCGTCGTTACCTGAGCGAGAACGCGCACAAAGCCGGAGCCGATATTGAAGTGCTCGAGCATGCGCTGCGCCTGGTGGCAGATAAGCGATAAATTTCACTAAAAGATCGTCAAATTCACCACGCCCCGCCCAACGTTGCGGGGCGTTTTGCTTTCAGAACAATACGTTACGTTTGGCATGATTCTTGTAATGCTTTCTGCATCATTCGGGGCTCGTGGGAGAACACCATGCTGGAACTACTTTTTGTGATTGGCTTTTTTGTGATGCTGATGGTCACGGGCATTTCGCTGCTCGGCATTCTCGCGGCGATCGTTGTGGCGACGGTGGTGATGTTTATCGGTGGGTTATTTGCGTTGACGCTCAAACTGTTACCGTGGTTGCTGCTGGCTGTCGCGGTGGTATGGGTGATACGGGCGATTAAATCGCCAAAAGTGCCCAGTTATCAGCGCAATAACCGCTTTCGTTACTAAGGTATTGAGGGGTTCGTCACATACTTGTAACTTTTCCGGCAGCATGCCTTAGAACAGAATAGGATTTACTTATCGAATCTGTCACTATGACTGCCGCTAAAGAATTCATCGAGCTGTACCCTACATACAGCCGAACTAAAAAAAGAAAGGGCTTCCCACGGGAAGCCCAATTTCTTTTTAGGGCCTAGGGGATCAGCAGGCTTGAGCCCTGCGTCGCCCGGCTTTCCAGCACCTCATGCGCGCGCTGCGCATCGGTCAGTGCGTATTTCTGCGCATCCGCCACGTCCACTTTGATCACACCGCTGGCGATCAGCGAGAACAGTTCGTTGCTGGCTTCCTCCAGTTCTTCCCGGTTGGTGATGTATCCTTGCAGGGAAGGGCGGGTCACATACAGAGAACCCTTCTGATTCAGAATGCCCAGGTTAACGCCGGTTACCGCGCCTGACGCATTCCCGAAGCTCACCATCAGACCACGGCGCTGCAGGCAGTCCAGCGAGGCTTCCCAGGTATCTTTCCCCACCGAGTCATACACGACCCGCACTTTTTGACCGTGCGTGATCTCTTTTAGCCGTTCAGCAATGCTCTCTTCACGGTAGTTGATGACCTGCCATGCACCGGCCTGCAGCGCACGCTGTGCTTTCTGCGCGCTGCCGACGGTACCGATAAGCTTCGCGCCCAGCGCCTTCGCCCACTGGCAGGCGATCAGCCCTACGCCACCCGCAGCGGCATGGAACAGGAACTGCTCGTCGGGTTTGATTTCATAGGTTTTGCGCAGCAGGTAAAAGACGGTCAGTCCTTTCAGGAATGAGGCGGCAGCCTGTTCAAAAGAGATGGCATTAGGCAGAAGGGCGGCTTTGTCCGCCGGGACGTTATGAACGGAACTGTAAGCCCCCAGGGCAGACTGCGCATACACCACGCGGTCGCCCTCTTTGATATGTTTAACGGCGCTGCCAACTTTGATGACCACGCCAGCCGCCTCCGTTCCCAGCCCGCTTGGCATCGACGGAGGTGGGTAGAGACCGCCGCGAATGTAGGTGTCGATGTAGTTAATGCCAATCGCTTTGTTTTCAACCTGAATTTCATTTTCGCCAGGTGCGGCGGGGGTAAACTCCACCGATTTAAGCACCTCTGGTCCACCGTGTTTCTGGAATTCAATGCGCGTTGCCATGCTCCCTCCGTAAGAAAAATATGGTAATCTTTCGACCCACTCTTTATCTCGGTAACTCCATTCACTATGGCAGGAAACAAACCCTTCAACAAACAGACTGAACCCCGCGAACGTGATTTCCAGGTCGCCGGGTTAAAAGTCCCGCCGCACTCGATTGAAGCGGAACAGTCGGTGTTGGGCGGTTTAATGCTGGATAACGAACGCTGGGACGACGTCGCCGAGCGCGTCGTGGCGGAAGATTTCTACACCCGTCCGCATCGCCATATTTTTACCGAAATGGCGCGCCTGCAGGAGTCAGGTAGCCCGATCGACCTGATCACGCTCGCGGAATCGCTTGAGCGACTGGGGCAGCTTGATAGCTGTGGCGGGTTCGCCTATCTGGCAGAACTGTCAAAAAATACGCCAAGTGCCGCGAACATTAGCGCTTACGCCGACATCGTGCGTGAACGTGCCGTTGTGCGCGAAATGATCTCGGTAGCGAACGAAATCGCCGAAGCCGGTTTTGACCCGCAGGGCCGCTCCAGCGAAGATCTGCTCGACCTTGCCGAATCCCGCGTCTTTAAAATTGCCGAAAGCCGTGCAAATAAAGACGAAGGCCCAAAAAACATTGCCGATGTGCTCGACGCTACCGTTGCGCGTATCGAACAGCTGTTCCAGCAACCGCACGATGGCGTAACCGGCGTAAACACCGGCTATGACGATCTCAATAAGAAAACCGCCGGTTTGCAGCCGTCGGATTTGATTATCGTCGCCGCGCGTCCGTCGATGGGTAAAACCACTTTTGCAATGAACCTCGTTGAAAATGCGGCGATGTTGCAGGATAAGCCGGTGCTGATCTTCAGTCTTGAAATGCCCTCCGAACAGATCATGATGCGTTCCCTGGCGTCGCTGTCGCGCGTGGATCAGACCCGCATTCGTACCGGTCAGCTCGACGATGAGGACTGGGCGCGTATTTCCGGCACCATGGGCATTCTGCTGGAAAAACGGAACATCTATATCGATGATTCCTCCGGCCTGACGCCGACGGAAGTGCGCTCCCGCGCCCGTCGTATCGCCCGTGAACACGGCGGCATCGGCCTTATCATGATCGACTACCTTCAGCTGATGCGCGTCCCGTCGCTCTCCGACAACCGTACGCTGGAAATTGCAGAGATTTCCCGCTCGCTCAAGGCGTTAGCCAAAGAGCTGCACGTGCCGGTGGTGGCGCTGTCGCAGCTTAACCGCTCGCTGGAACAACGTGCCGACAAGCGCCCGGTCAACTCCGACCTGCGTGAATCCGGCTCCATCGAGCAGGATGCCGACTTAATTATGTTCATCTACCGTGATGAGGTTTATCACGAGAACAGCGACCTGAAAGGGATTGCTGAAATTATTATTGGTAAGCAACGTAACGGCCCCATCGGTACGGTACGTCTGACCTTTAACGGACAATGGTCGCGCTTTGATAACTATGCGGGACCGCAGTACGACGACGAATAAGGATTTTACATGCAAGCGGCAACTGTAGTGATTAACCGCCGCGCTCTGCGACACAACCTGCAACGTCTGCGCGAACTGGCACCCGCCAGCAAGCTCGTTGCAGTCGTGAAAGCGAACGCTTACGGACACGGTCTTCTCGAGACCGCGCGAACGCTTCCCGATGCCGACGCCTTTGGCGTCGCCCGTCTTGAAGAAGCTCTCCGCCTGCGCGCGGGCGGCATTACCCAACCGATTCTGCTCCTCGAAGGCTTTTTTGAAGCATCGGACCTGCCAACCATTGCCGACCAGCATCTGCACACGGCGGTACACAATGAAGAACAGCTTGCGGCACTCGAAACCGCCGAGCTGAGCGAGCCGGTGACCGTGTGGATGAAGCTCGACACGGGCATGCACCGTCTGGGCGTGCGCCCGGAAAACGCAGAGGCGTTTTATCATCGCCTGTGTCAGTGCAAAAACGTGCGCCAGCCGGTGAATATCGTCAGCCATTTTGCTCGCGCCGATGAACCAGAATGTGGTGCGACAGAGAAGCAGCTCGATATCTTCAACACCTTCTGCGAAGGCAAACCGGGGATGCGTTCCATTGCGGCATCCGGCGGCATTCTGCTGTGGCCGCAGTCGCACTTCGACTGGGCTCGCCCGGGCATTATCCTTTACGGTGTGTCGCCGCTGGAGGGCAAACCCTGGGGGCCAGATTTCGGTTTCCAGCCGGTGATGTCCCTTGTCTCTAACCTGATCGCCGTGCGCGAGCATAAAGCCGGTGAGCCGGTGGGTTACGGCGGCACATGGACCAGTGAACGCGATACGCGCCTGGGCGTAGTGGCGATGGGGTATGGTGACGGTTATCCGCGTGCCGCACCGACGGGTACGCCGGTTCTGGTCAATGGTCGTGAAGTGAAAATTGTCGGTCGCGTGGCGATGGACATGATCTGTGTTGACCTCGGACCGGAAGCGCAGGACAAAGCAGGCGATGCAGTGGTGATGTGGGGGGACGGTTTGCCCGTTGAACGCATTGCTGAATTAACGAAAGTGAGTGCTTACGAACTTATCACGCGCCTGACGTCAAGGGTAGCGATGAAGTACATTGATTGAACCGCCAGTGGAGTGAGGGATTTAACCTCACTCCAACTTTATTAACATCCTCTCGACCTTCTCCCACTTCCGGTTTATTGTTGAAATTCCTGCCTCATCGATTTCCGGAGAACCATCGCGTGTTTCAGACAGTTGACGCCTATGCCGGCGACCCTATTCTCTCCTTAATGGAGCGTTTCAAAGAAGATCCTCGCAGCGACAAAGTGAACCTCAGTATTGGTCTGTATTACAACGAGGATGGCATCATTCCTCAGTTGAAGGCCGTTGCTGAAGCGGAAGCGCGTCTGAACGCTGTTCCGCACGGTGCCTCTCTTTATCTGCCGATGGAAGGGCTAAATGCCTACCGCAATACCATCGCGCCGCTGCTGTTTGGTGCCGATCACGCGGTGCTCGCGCAAAAACGCGTGGCGACCATCCAGACGCTGGGCGGCTCGGGTGCGCTGAAGGTGGGGGCCGACTTCCTGAAAAAATATTTCCCGGATTCAGGCGTATGGGTCAGTGACCCGACGTGGGAAAACCACGTCGCGATCTTCGAGGGCGCAGGCTTCAAGGTTGAAACCTATCCATGGTTCGACAGCGAAACCAATGGCGTGCGCGTTGAAGCGCTGCTGGAAAAACTGAACATGCTGCCTGAGCGCAGTATTGTGCTGCTGCATCCGTGCTGCCATAACCCGACCGGGGCGGATCTCACCCATGCCCAGTGGGATGCGGTCATTGAGGTACTGAAAGCCCGCAACCTGATCCCGTTCCTCGACATTGCCTATCAGGGCTTTGGTGCGGGCATGGAAGACGATGCTTACGCCATCCGCGCCGTGGCCAGCGCCGGGCTGCCAGCGCTGGTCAGCAACTCCTTCTCCAAAATCTTCTCCCTTTACGGCGAGCGCGTGGGCGGTCTGTCCGTGGTGTGTGAAGACGCCGAAGCGGCGGGTCGCGTGCTGGGTCAGCTCAAAGCAACGGTGCGCCGCATCTACTCCAGCCCGCCAAACTTTGGTGCGCAGGTGGTGGCGACGGTTCTCAGTGACGAAAAGCTGAAAGCGTCCTGGCTTGCTGAAGTGGAAGCAATGCGTAAGCGCATTCTGTCGATGCGTCAGGAGCTGGTTAACGTCCTGAAAGAGGCCGTGCCTGGGCATAACTTCGACTACCTGCTCAAGCAGCGCGGAATGTTCAGCTACACCGGACTGAGCGCGGCGCAGGTCGATCGCCTGCGCGAAGAGTTCGGCGTCTACCTGATCGCCAGCGGTCGTATGTGCGTGGCGGGTCTGAATGCCAGCAACGTCCAGCGCGTAGCGCAGGCGTTTGCCGCTGTAATGTAAGTGCTCACTTACCACCCCTCTCCCTGTGGGCGAGGGGTGGAGCAGGCCGCCGTGCAGCCTAATCGCCCGGTGGCGCTTTGCTTACCGGGCCTACGGGCTGGGTGTTCCCCCTCTCCCCGTGGGAGAGGGTTGGGGTGAGGGCATCAGGCTGCTCAGGTCGATGTCTCGCTTTGTGATCGTCTTCTTTTTATTCAGCCTCATAAGCAAAAACTCCTTCCCTTCACTTCCCGCTGGGGTTATGGTCGGATAGTTTTTTGACCATCCGCTCAAATTAAAACGATAACAAACTGAATATTCAGGGGAAAATATGCGCAAGATCACACTGGCGCTCAGCGCCGCCTGCTTATTGTTCTCGCTTAATAGCGCCGTCGTCGCGCGTGCTTCTGCACCGACGCCACTTTACACCGGTACCACCGCCGCCATTCTTGCCGAGCAGGCACCCATTCACTGGGTCTCTGTGGCACAAATCGAAAACAGTCTGGTAGGCCGTCCGCCGATGGCCGTTGGCTTCGACATTGACGATACCGTTCTCTTCTCGAGTCCGGGCTTCTGGCGAGGCAAAAAAACCTGGTCGCCAGACAGCGAAGCGTATCTGAAGAACCCGGAGTTCTGGGAAAAAATGAACAACGGCTGGGACGAATTCAGCATCCCGAAAGAGGTGGCTCGCTCGCTGATCGCCATGCACGTTAAGCGCGGCGACAGCATTTACTTTGTCACCGGACGGAGCCAGACCAAAACGGAAACCGTTTCAAAGACGCTCCAGGATGATTTCATGATCCCGGCTGCCAGCATGAACCCGGTCATTTTTGCGGGTGATAAAGAAGGGCAAAACACCAAAACCCAGTGGCTGGAACAGAAAAATATCAAAGTGTTTTATGGTGATTCTGATAACGACATCACCGCCGCGCACGATGCAGGAGCCAGAGGGATCAGGGTATTACGCGCCTCTAACTCGACCTATCGACCGCTGCCGATGGCCGGGAAATTTGGCGAAGAGGTGATTGTTAATTCCGAATACTGAGTTATGCTGGTTTTTTGAACAAATCAGGCCTGCCGGGTTTACCTTTTGTCGTCTTGCTACACACTTAAAGAGGCAGATACTCAATTCGCGTTTAACCCATTCACAGGGGAGCAAAGATGACAATTTCGGAGATACTTCAGTACTGCATGAGCAAGCCGGGCGCGGAGCAAAGCGTCCACAGCGACTGGAAAGCCACGCAGATTAAGGTGGGTGATGTGCTGTTTGCGATGGTGAAAGAGGTGGAAGGCCGTCCGGCGGCGTCGCTGAAAACCAGCCCGGAGCTGGCCGATTTATTGCGTCAGCAGCACGATGACGTGAGGCCGAGCAAGCATCTGAATAAAGCGCACTGGAGCACGGTGTATCTCGACGGTTCCATTCCCGGGTCGCAAATTTACTATCTGGTGGACGCGTCCTATCAGCAGGCGGTTGAGCTGCTGCCGGAAACGACCCGACAGCAACTCTCCGTGTGACGATTACAGCAACGGTTTAAGGAAGCGTGCGGTGTGCGAGGCTTCGCACTCTGCAACGGTCTCTGGCGTGCCGGAGACGAGAATTTCACCGCCGCCGCTGCCGCCTTCCGGGCCGAGATCGACAATCCAGTCCGCGGTTTTAATCACGTCCAGGTTGTGCTCAATCACCACGATAGTGTTGCCCTGATCGCGCAACTGATGCAGCACCTCGAGCAGCTGCTGGATGTCGGCAAAGTGCAGACCGGTCGTCGGCTCATCAAGAATGTACAGCGTCTGACCGGTGCCGCGTTTTGACAGCTCACGCGCCAACTTCACGCGCTGCGCTTCACCACCGGAAAGCGTTGTCGCCGACTGTCCCAGACGAATGTAGGTCAGGCCTACGTCCATCAGCGTTTGCAGCTTACGCGCCAGCGCAGGGACGGCGTCAAAGAACTCGCGCGCCTCTTCGATGGTCATGTCCAGCACTTCGTGAATGGTCTTGCCTTTGTACTTAATCTCCAGCGTTTCGCGGTTATAGCGTTTGCCTTTGCACTGGTCGCACGGCACGTAGATATCCGGCAGGAAGTGCATCTCAACCTTGATCACGCCATCGCCCTGGCACGCTTCACAGCGACCGCCGCGCACGTTAAAGCTGAAACGTCCTGGCGTATACCCGCGCGAACGTGATTCCGGTACGCCCGCGAAGAGTTCACGTACGGGCGTAAAGACGCCGGTATAGGTCGCCGGGTTAGAGCGCGGGGTACGGCCAATCGGGCTCTGGTCGATGTCGATAACCTTATCGAAATGCTCCAGACCCTGAATGTCGCGGTACGGCGCAGGCTCGGCCAGCGTCGCGCCGTTCAGCGCCGTCTGCGCAATCGGGAACAGCGTATCGTTGATCAGCGTCGATTTACCGGAACCGGACACGCCGGTGATACAGGTAAACAGGCCAACCGGCAGCGTCAGGGTGACGTCTTTCAGGTTGTTACCGCGCGCGCCGGTCAGCTTCAGCACTTTTTCCGGATCTGCCGCTACGCGCTGTTTCGGCACTTCAATTTTGCGCTTGCCGCTCATGAACTGGCCAGTCAGCGACTCGGGCACCGCCATAATGTCTTTCAGCGTCCCTTCTGCAACGACCTGGCCGCCGTGCACGCCAGCGCCTGGGCCGATGTCGATGACGTGATCAGCCGCGCGGATCGCATCTTCGTCGTGCTCGACCACGATGACCGTGTTGCCGAGGTTGCGCAGGTGAACCAGCGTGCCGAGCAGACGCTCGTTGTCGCGCTGGTGAAGGCCGATGGACGGCTCATCCAGCACGTACATCACGCCTACCAGACCGGCGCCAATCTGGCTAGCCAGACGGATACGCTGGGCTTCCCCGCCGGAGAGCGTTTCTGCCGAGCGGGAAAGCGTCAGGTAGTTCAGGCCGACGTTCACGAGGAACTTCAGGCGATCGCCAATCTCTTTCAGCACTTTTTCGGCAATTTTCGCACGCTGGCCGGAGAGCTTCAGGTTATTGAAGAAGTCCATCGCGTGGCCGATGCTCATGTCTGAGATGGTCGGCAGCGCGGTGTTTTCCACAAACACGTGGCGCGCTTCGCGGCGCAGACGCGTGCCCTCACAGGTGGCGCAGGAGCGGTTGCTGATGAACTTCGCCAGCTCTTCACGTACCGCGCTGGATTCGGTCTCTTTGTAGCGGCGCTCCATATTGTGCAGCACCCCTTCGAACGGGTGGCGACGCACGGAGGTATCGCCGCGATCGTTCATGTACTTGAACTCGATGTTCTCTTTACCGGAACCGAACAGGATCACTTTGTGCACGTTCGGGCTCAGGCTCGCCCACGGCGCTTCAACGTCGAACTTGTAGTGCTCTGCCAGCGATTTCAGCATCTGGAAATAGTAGAAGTTACGCTTGTCCCAGCCGCGAATGGCACCGCCCGCCAGCGACAGCTCCGGGTTTTGGATCACGCGGTCCGGGTCGAAATATTGTTGAACGCCCAGACCGTCACACGTCGGGCAGGCACCGGCCGGGTTGTTGAAGGAGAACAGACGCGGTTCCAGCTCGCGCATGCTGTAGCCGCAAATCGGGCAGGCAAAGTTGGCGGAGAAGAGCAGCTCTTCCGCTTTCGGGTCGTCCATGTCGGAGACCACGGCTGTGCCGCCAGAGAGTTCCAGCGCCGTTTCAAAGGACTCCGCGAGACGCGTGGCGAGATCGTCACGCACCTTAAAGCGATCAATGACCACTTCGATGGTGTGCTTCTTCTGCAGCTCAAGCTTTGGCGGATCGGACAGGTCACACACCTCGCCGTCGATACGGGCGCGGATATAGCCCTGGCTTGCCAGGTTTTCCAGCGTTTTGGTGTGCTCGCCCTTACGCTCTTTAATGATCGGTGCCAGCAGCATCAGGCGTTTGCCTTCCGGCTGCGACAGCACGTTATCCACCATCTGGCTCACGGTCTGGGCCGCCAGCGGGACGTCGTGGTCCGGGCAGCGCGGCTCGCCTACGCGGGCATACAGCAGACGCAGGTAGTCGTGAATTTCGGTAATGGTACCGACCGTAGAACGCGGGTTGTGCGAGGTGGACTTCTGCTCAATAGAGATAGCAGGGGACAACCCTTCAATATGGTCGACATCCGGTTTTTCCATCAGCGACAGGAACTGACGCGCGTACGCGGAGAGTGATTCAACGTAACGACGCTGTCCTTCGGCATACAAAGTGTCGAAAGCCAGTGAGGATTTGCCAGACCCCGAAAGCCCGGTCACGACGATGAGTTTGTCGCGAGGGATTATGAGGTTGATATTCTTGAGATTGTGGGTGCGGGCGCCCCGAACTTCGATCTTATCCATTCACCTTTCCCGGTTGGAACACGGATTGCCTGATTTGTTTGAAGGACAAACGGCTGTCAGAAACGGCTAATTATGACACAATTTAACCTGTTTGAATATACAGTATTGGAATGCATTTTCTGATTGGCTGTGTAACAATGTCGAGTTGCGAGAGAACTCTGGAACGTGCTACGCAACTATCAAAGTGCAGCATGGAAATGGTACACTCGCGCGTTTACACTATTAAGAAACGTATTCAGGAGACACGAACATGGCCAGCAGAGGCGTAAACAAGGTGATTCTCGTCGGTAATCTGGGCCAGGACCCGGAAGTACGCTACATGCCGAGTGGTGGCGCAGTTGCCAACATTACGCTGGCTACTTCCGAATCCTGGCGTGATAAAGCGACCGGTGAGATGAAAGAGCAGACCGAATGGCACCGCGTTGTGCTGTTTGGCAAACTGGCCGAAGTGGCCGGTGAGTATCTGCGTAAAGGTTCTCAGGTCTATATCGAAGGCCAGCTGCGTACCCGCAAATGGACCGATCAGTCCGGCGCTGAGAAGTACACCACGGAAGTCGTGGTGAACGTGGGCGGCACCATGCAGATGCTGGGTGGCCGTCAGGGCGGTGGCGCACCGGCAGGTGGCGGACAGAGCCAGCAGCAGGGCGGTTGGGGTCAGCCTCAGCAGCCGCAGGGCGGCAACCAGTTCAGCGGCGGCGCGCAGTCTCGTCCGCAGCAGCAGTCTGCTCCGGCCCCGTCTAACGAACCGCCAATGGATTTCGACGACGACATTCCGTTCTGATCAACGGATGCGAAAACAAAAAACCCAGACATCGTCTGGGTTTTTTTATTGATGAAGGGATCAGGTAATCACCATCGGCCAGTCTGGCGGCGTGTGGCTCATGGCTTCCACCATCACCACTTTTATATTTTCCCAAACGGCAGCGATATCCACCAGGGTAATGCCAAGCAGGCCCGTTGCAAACCAGCAGGCTGCGCCCAGCCCCAGCAGGGTGCTGATCACCGCAAGGCCGGCGTAGTCAGATTTACGAAACTGAATGTTCAGCGTGCTGGCTAAAAACATCAAAACCGCACTTAACAATGGCCAGCGAAGGAGAACCATGCTGGTGGTAATGGTCGCCATAAACCCATCCTCGACAAAACAGACGAACTGAAATGAAACAATGTTTCTCGTTACACAAGATGTGTGAACTATATCACATTTGCTGTTTTATTCGCCAGTCTCACGACGTGGAAAAATGGGCGATTTATCACCATGGAGAATATATCTCTGTCAGCGAGGCTGACGCCTCAACGCAACGCCTGCCTGGGCAAGTGCGGCGAGCGCGTAGCTCGGGCAAGAGACATGTCTGGTCAGCCATTTTACTGGCGAAGTGAAGCGTTATTTTTACGCCCGTCATAAAAATATGCTGGTTGCGTTTGATTATTAATAAATCAAACGACAAAGCAGAGGGGAACAATTATCACGAAATTTCATGTTCATCTTGTTCTTTTTTCATGCGGCCAGAATTTTGGTTTAATCAACGATCCGCTGTTGTGCTATCTAAAACCACCCGCCTGTACTGGATAATTATTTTCCTTAATTGAAACGGAACGAATACTTTCAGTTTAGCTTACGGGAAAATATTATCGTCATAAGCAATTTTAAGATTTTTAATACTAAAAGTCGGTTGCTAACTTCGCATGATTCATGCAACGTAATCATCTGTTTATCAAAGCATCCGGCCTTCATTACTACAGGCGTACAACATGCAGGGATATAGGGCGGGAAATGAATCGTAGCGCGCGGCGCAAGATGCTCAGGGTGGTAGGGATCATCATGGTAGTTATGCTACCGGTGATGCTTGCGCTATGGTTTGCCCAGCTCAGAGCCGTGTCGGAAACAAGCGCCCAACTACGCACATTTGCTGGACTTGCGTTAGACAAAACAGAACTTGTCATTCAACAGGTTGATTTAGCACGCGATGGCGCTGAACAATATCAGGGTAAACTGTGTACACCTGAGCACCGGCAATATATGTTGAATGTGGTTCGTGGTCGTCTTTTCGTCGCCGATTTAATTTATGCACAAGGCCAACGTTTTCTTTGTTCAACCGTTTTTACCCCCGACCAGCCCTATCTGATTTCTGTCGCCAATTACAAACGTAAACCCGACATTGCCATCTATTATTATCGCGATACGCCATTTTTTACTGGCTATAAAATGACATACATGCAGCGCGGAAATTATGTTGTGGTGGTCAATCCGCTTTCTTACAGTGAAGTGATGTCAGCCGATCATTCTCTGTCGTGGGGGGTATACGACACGGTAACTAATGCATTCTTTTCCGTCAGCCAGCAGGCCAATATTACATTATTGAATGCGCTAATCCGGGATAAGGAATCGACATTTCAAAAAGATGACCGTTTTTATACCATCGTTAAATCCGATAAACGTCCTATCGCAGCCATCGTTTCCACATCGAATACACGCTTTTATGAAACGCTTTATCATCAGGCCACACTGACGCTGCCGCTGGGGATGATCTGCAGCATTATTATTCTGCTGGTGTGGTCACGCACCCACCGTGAACTCAACTCCCCAGGCCGTTTGCTGCATCGTGCGCTGAATAAGCGCCAGCTTTGCGTCCATTATCAGCCAATTATTGATATTAAAAATAATCGGTGCGTGGGGGCAGAAGCGTTACTGCGCTGGCCTGGCTTTAACGGACAGGTGATGAGTCCGGTGGAATTTATCCCGCTGGCGGAAAAAGAGGGCATGAGCGAACGTATTACGGATTACGTCGTCGAAGAGGTGTTCAGCGATCTGGGGCATTTCCTGGCGACGCATCCCGATCTCTATATTTCCATTAATCTGTCGGCGACTGATTTCCACTCTTCGCGCCTGATTGCGATGATCTCAGACAAGGCCAGACACTATGCGGTGCGCGCGCAGCAGATAAAGATTGAAGTGACGGAACGCGGGTTTATCGATGTTCCTAAAACCACACCCGTTATTCAGGCTTTCCGTCAGGCGGGCTATGAAGTGGCCATCGATGATTTCGGGACCGGTTACTCCAACCTGCATAACCTTTATTCGCTGAACGTCGATATCCTGAAAATCGATAAATCCTTTATCGATACCTTAACCACCAACAGCACCAGCCACCTGATTGCCGAGCACATCATCGAGATGGCGCAAAGTTTGCGTCTTAAAACGATTGCGGAAGGTGTGGAAACGGCAGAGCAGGTCAGCTGGCTGTTGAAGCGTGGCGTGCAGTATTGTCAGGGATGGCACTTCGCGAAAGCGATGCCGCCCCAGGAATTTATGGCCTGGCAGCAGCAACCTTTGCACTGATACACATTAATTCAACTGGTGGCGGTAATCGCTCGGCGTGCGGTCAAATTCACGGCGAAACACGCGGGAAAAGGTTTGTTGCGAGACATAACCCAGATCCATCGCGATATCAAAAATAGGCCGCTGCGTCGAACGTAGCGCCTGCGCTGCCAGCAGCAGTCTGCGCTGGCGAATGTACTCACCCAGCGTCTGATGCATGACGGTGCGGAACATTCTCTGTAAATACCATTTCGAATAGCCCGATTTTTTAGCGACCACATCAATGTTCAACGGTTGGTCGATATGTTCATCAATCCATTCAATAAGCGTCTGAATAATTTGCTGATGCGACATAAGGTTGCCCCTCTGTAGATACATCTATCCTGGTGGATTCGTCGTTTTCTCTGCGGGGGAGTATAATTCCTCAAGTTAACTTGAGGTAAAGAGGTTTTATGGAAAAGAGATTGCCGCGAATTAAAGCGCTCTTAACCCCCGGTGAAGTGGCAAAGCGCAGCGGCGTTGCGGTGTCGGCGCTCCACTTCTATGAAAGCAAAGGGTTAATTAAGAGTATCCGTAATGCCGGAAACCAGCGGCGTTACACCCGCGACGTGCTCCGCTATGTGGCGATTATCAAAATTGCGCAACGAATCGGAATCCCCCTGGCCACCATCGGCGATGCGTTCGGCGTGCTGCCGGAAGGACACACGCTTAGCCCGAAAGAGTGGAAAGAGCTGTCGTCCCAGTGGCGTGAAGAGCTGGACCGACGCATTCACACACTGGTCGTGCTGCGTGACGAACTGGATGGCTGTATTGGCTGTGGGTGTTTATCTCGCAGCGACTGCCCGTTGCGTAACCCCGGCGACAGGCTGGGCGAGCAGGGAACGGGCGCGCGGTTGCTGGAGGAGGATTGAGTATGTGCGGCCGGTTTGCCGGGTGGCGGCTGCGCCTTACCCGGCCTACAAAACCGAGAACGTAGGCCGGGTAAGCGAAGCGTCACCCGGCAAAAAGCATAATAAAGAACTAAAGCGCCACAAAGGGCGCTTTAGTTTTTCCCGGTCTTTGTCTTTCTCTCTATCCCGCTGGTTCACGGGAGGGTTTCCCCCGACATCAGCACCCCTCATGTCGAGCAAGTTGGGGAGGTTCCGGTTTGTGCTGACACTTTAATTCTATGCAAGACCCCGATTTTCGCCAGCGTGGAGGGTTTCTTTTTAGCCAAAATTTTTTCGCGATGTTGTTCGATTTTCTATAGTTAGAAAGTATGAATTACAGGAGACAATCATGCTCACGGTACATCACCTTAACCAGTCACGCTCGCACCGCGTGATCTGGGCGCTGGAAGAACTTGCCCTGCCTTATGAGATTGTTCATTACCAGCGTGAAAAAACCATGCTGGCGCCTGAGTCTCTCAAAAAAGTGCATCCGCTGGGCAAATCACCGGTCATTGAAGACAACGGGCTGATCCTTGCCGAGTCCGGTGCCATTCTGGAATATCTCCAGGAAACCTACGACGCAGAATCGCACCTTAAACCGCGGGATCCTGCTCACAAGGTGCAATATCGTTTCTGGCTGCACTACGCAGAAGGTTCGCTTATGCCATTGCTGTTAATGAAGCTGGTTTTTAACAGCCTGGGCAAACCCCCCGTGCCGTTTGGGATGCGCACGCTGGGGAAAGCGCTGGGGCAGGGAGTACAAAAAGCTTACCTCAACCGCCAGCTGGAAACCCATGCGCGTTATATCGAATCGCACCTTTCAGAGAACAGTTGGTTTGCCGGTGACACGCTCAGCATGGCCGATATTCAGATGAGTTTCCCGATCTTTGCCCTGCTGGCGCGCGGTGGCGTCGACAACCTCCCGCATACCCATGCCTGGAAGAAAAAGGTCGAAAATCGTCCCGGCTGGCAAAAAACACTGGAACAGGGCGGGCCGCTCACTATCCCTGGCGAAGGGTGAAATGTAACTAAATTGCGCATAGACGATAACGTTTGCGCATCGTCTGTTTATTTCTTCATCGTCATAAGGGAATTTTAGCGAAAAACGAGAAAGTTCAGTTGAAAAGGGCGGGGATTAGGCTAGATAATCGTTTGCCTTAATTTGACCACCCGTTTCGTAAGCGCGGAGCTAAACGTTTGCTTTTTTTGTGACGCCCCTTTTGTCGCAAACGCAAGATATGGATTTGACGTTATAGCTGGCAGTGGCGTCTCCACCACGCTTATGGACGTTCTATAAAAACTCTCAGGGGATGTTTTCTATGTCTACGCCATCTGCGCGTACCGGCGGTTCGCTTGACGCCATCTTTAAAATTTCTGCTCGCGGCAGCACCGTGCGCCAGGAAGTCGTTGCGGGTCTGACGACGTTTCTGGCGATGGTGTACTCCGTCATCGTTGTACCGGGCATGTTGGGCAAAGCGGGCTTCCCGCCTGCGGCTGTCTTTGTTGCCACCTGTCTCGTGGCCGGTGTTGGCTCTATCGTGATGGGCCTGTGGGCGAACCTGCCGCTGGCAATCGGCTGTGCCATCTCTCTGACCGCGTTTACCGCGTTCAGCCTGGTGCTGGGTCAGCACATCAGCGTGCCCGTTGCGCTCGGTGCCGTGTTCCTGATGGGCGTGCTGTTTACCGTGATTTCCGCAACCGGCATCCGTAGCTGGATTTTGCGCAACCTGCCGCAGGGCGTGGCGCACGGTACGGGTATCGGTATCGGCCTGTTCCTGCTGCTGATCGCCGCGAACGGCGTGGGCCTGGTGATCAAGAACCCGCTGGACGGCCTGCCGGTGGCGCTGGGTCACTTCGCCAGCTTCCCGGTGATCATGTCCCTGATTGGTCTGGCGGTGATTATCGGTCTGGAAAAACTGAAAGTGCCGGGCGGCATTCTGCTGACCATTATCGGCGTTTCTATTGTTGGCCTGATCTTCGACCCGACCGTGCACTTCTCCGGTATCTTCGCCATGCCGTCCCTGAGCGATGACAAAGGCAACTCCCTGATTGGCAGCCTGGATATTGTCGGCGCGCTGAACCCGGTGATCCTGCCAAGCGTGCTGGCGCTGGTGATGACCGCCGTGTTTGACGCGACCGGTACCATCCGCGCGGTGGCCGGTCAGGCAAACCTGCTGGATAAAGACGGTCAGATTATCGACGGTGGCAAAGCGCTGACGACCGACTCCCTGAGCAGCGTTTTCTCTGGTCTGGTGGGCGCGGCGCCTGCGGCGGTGTACATCGAGTCCGCAGCGGGTACGGCAGCAGGCGGTAAAACCGGTCTGACGGCAATCACCGTCGGCGTGCTGTTCCTGCTGATCCTGTTCCTCTCTCCGCTCTCTTATCTGGTCCCGGCTTATGCGACCGCACCTGCGCTGATGTACGTCGGCCTGCTGATGCTGAGCAACGTGGCGAAAATCGATTTTGCGGACTTCGTGGACGCGATGTCCGGCCTGATCACCGCGGTCTTTATCGTGCTGACCTGCAACATCGTGACCGGCATTATGATCGGTTTCGCTTCGCTGGTGATTGGTCGTCTGGTCTCGGGTGAATGGCGCAAGCTGAACATCGGCACCGTCGTTATCGCTATCGCACTGGTGGCGTTCTACGCGGGCGGCTGGGCAATCTAAGTTGTCCATTGATGCGAAAACGGGTGGCTCAGGCCGCCCGTTTTTATTTTCAGGACTCATCCCGTTGCCTTTTGCGTTACTCTGGAGAAGATAGAATAAAAGGCACGACGCCTTAGGTTTGGCTTATAAGCAACACAGCAAACAGGGAACGCATGGAAATCTTCTTCACAATACTCATCATGACCCTTGTGGTCTCGCTATCCGGGGTGGTTACACGCGTACTGCCCTTTCAAATTCCCCTGCCATTAATGCAAATTGCCATCGGTGCGCTGCTGGCGTGGCCGACGTTTGGCCTGCACGTTGAGTTCGATCCGGAACTGTTCCTCGTGCTGTTTATCCCGCCGCTGCTGTTTGCCGATGGCTGGAAAACCCCCACGCGCGAATTCCTCGAACACGGGCGAGAGATCTTCGGTCTGGCGCTGGCGCTGGTGGTCGTTACCGTGGTCGGGATTGGTTTCCTGATCTACTGGATGGTGCCGGGCATTCCGTTAATCCCTGCCTTTGCGCTGGCCGCCGTGCTGTCGCCAACCGATGCCGTGGCGCTTTCCGGCATTGTGGGCGAAGGCCGTATTCCGAAGAAAATCATGGGCATTTTGCAGGGCGAGGCGCTGATGAACGACGCCTCCGGCCTGGTGGCCCTGAAGTTTGCCGTGGCGGTAGCCATGGGCACCATGGTCTTTACCGTTGGCGGTGCGACCCTGGAGTTCTTTAAGGTGGCGATTGGCGGCATTCTGGCTGGTTTCGTGGTGAGCTGGCTGTACGGTCGCTCCTTGCGCTTCCTCAGCCGCTGGGGCGGTGATGAACCTGCAACGCAAATCGTTCTGCTGTTCCTGCTGCCGTTTGCTTCCTACCTGATTGCTGAACACATCGGCGTGTCGGGCATTCTGGCGGCAGTGGCGGCAGGGATGACCATCACCCGCTCCGGCGTGATGCGCCGCGCGCCGCTGGCGATGCGCCTGCGCGCCAACAGCACCTGGGCGATGCTCGAATTCGTGTTTAACGGCATGGTATTTCTGCTGTTGGGCCTGCAGTTGCCCGGCATTCTGGAGACCTCGCTGGTGGCGGCTGAGGCCGATCCGAATGTTGAAACCTGGCTGCTGTTCACCGATATCGTGCTGATCTACATGGCGCTGATGCTGGTGCGTTTTGGCTGGCTGTGGACGATGAAGAAGTTCAGCGTGCGCTTCCTGACCAAAAAGCCGATGGAGTTCGGTTCATGGTCAACGCGTGAGCTGCTGATTGCCTCGTTTGCGGGCGTGCGCGGGGCGATCACCCTTGCTGGTGTGCTCTCTATTCCACTGCTGTTACCGACGGGAGATGTTTTCCCGGCACGTTACGAGCTGGTATTCCTGGCGGCAGGCGTCATTCTGTTCTCACTGTTTGTCGGCGTGATTATGCTGCCGATTTTACTCCAGCATATTGATGTCGGCGATTCGACCCAGCAGCATAAAGAAGAACGTATTGCGCGGGCGGCTACCGCTGAAGTGGCAATTGTCGCCATCCAGAAAATGGAAGAACGCCTGGCCGCGGATGCGGAAGAGAACATCGATAATCAGCTGCTGACGGAAGTGAGTTCCCGCGTGATTGGTAACCTGCGTCGTCGGGCCGACGGGCGTAACGACGTGGAAAGCTCGCTGCAGGAGGAGAACCTGGAGCGCCGGTTCCGCCTGGCGGCGCTGCGCTCAGAGCGTGCCGAGCTTTATCACCTGCGCGCCACGCGGCAGATCAGCAACGAAACGCTGCAAAAGCTGCTGCACGATCTGGACCTGCTGGAAGCGCTGTTGATAGAGAATCAGTAGCGCTGTTTTTGCCCGGTGGCGCTGCGCTTACCGGGCCTACGTGCTCGATCGGTTCCCTCTCCCTGTGGGAGAGGGTTAGGGTGAGGGCACCCAAAACCCCTCACAACACTGCAGCCACGCCTGCGCGCTGTGAGACAAATACACCCCTTCACGCCAGATCATCCCTAGCTGCCAGTGCAGGTCGCTCTCCAGCGGGATCCAGCGTAGCGTGTTTTTATCCAGCCGCTCGCAGATAGGCTGCGGCAGAATGGCAATCCCCACGCCTGCCTGTACCATCGCCGCCAGGAAATCCCACTGGCCGCTGCGCACCGCAATGCGGGGCTTGACGTTGTGTTGAGTAAACAGCGCCATCAGCTGGCGGCTGAGGGCGAAATCTTCGTTGTAAATCAGCAGAGGGTGCTCGCCGAGCAACTCGGGCTTTACCGAGTCTATCTTCAGCCATTCACCGGATCGTGGCACCAGCACGCACAGCGGGTGGCTAAAGAGCGGCAGCGTCGCCAGTCCGCTCTCCTCCTCAACGGGAAGGGCGGTCATCGCCACGTCCAAATCGCCGTTGGTGACCGCCTGCTGAACGGTTAAGCCGCCAAATTCTGAAATTTTCAGCTCAACGCCGGGATAACGCTGGCGGAACAGGCTAATCGGCCCGGCCATCATCATCCCCACCATCGGTGGAATGCCGAGGCGCAGCACCCCTTTCGTCAGGTGGTTGATGTCGCCCAGCTCCGCCTCCAGCTGGCGGAACTCAGCCAGAATTGCCAGCCCGCGCTCGAATACCACGCGTCCGGTGTCGGTCAGCAACAGCTTGCGCCCGTCGCGGATCAGCAGAGTACAGTTCAGCTCGTCTTCGAGGTTTTTCAGCATCTTGCTGATGGTAGGCTGGGTAACGAACAACTTCTCCGCTGCGCGGGTAAAACTTTGCTGGCGAACCACTTCGACAAAATAGCGCAGCGTTCTTATGTCCATGATTATTCCTCGAAACTATACCTTCGATGATTTTAATTCATTTCAGTCCACACCGTGCGGTCTCTATACTGGCGCCTCGTCTCATTTTTGAGGAAACCCTCCATGGCCGTGGCGTTAAGCCGTGTTACGCCTGCCGTTGTGCAACGACTCCAGGTCCCGGTTCAGGTACTGCTTTACGCGGGACTGTTTGTTTTCGCTGAATATCTCGTCGGCTGGCTGCATCTGCCGCTGCCTGCGAATCTTGTCGGTATGCTGCTGATGCTGACGCTTATTCTCTGTCGCGTGATCCCCCTTAACTGGGTACGCGCCGGGGCGCGCTGGCTGCTGGCGGAGATGTTGCTGTTCTTTGTCCCTGCCGTAGTAGCGGTAGTGAACTACGCGCAGCTGCTGATGGTCGACGGATGGCGCATCTTTGCGGTCATCGCGTTAAGCACGCTGATGGTGCTGGGGGCGACCGCCTGGGTGGTGGATAAAGTGTATCGCTTTGAAATCAGCAGGCAGAAGCATGACTAACTTTCAGATTAGCGTGCTGTGCCTGGTTGCCACGCTAATTATCTACTTTGCCAATAAGCGACTGTACCGCCGCTTTCACGCCCTGCCGCTGATGCCGCTGGTCTTCACGCCGATCCTGCTGGTACTGATGCTGGTCTTCGGCCATATCTCCTGGCAGAACTACATTGGTGAATCCCACTGGCTGTTGTGGCTGCTTGGCCCGGCGACCATCGCTTTTGCCGTCCCCGTTTACGACAACCTGGCGATTATCAAACGTCACTGGATGTCGCTCAGCGCAGGTGTGATCACCGCCACGGTGGTCGCAGTGTGCAGCTCTGTCTGGCTGGCGCGGCTGTTTACCTTGTCCGATGAAATTCAGCGCAGCCTCGCCGTGCGCTCGGTGACCACGCCGTTTGCGCTGGCGGCGGCCAAGCCGCTCGGCGGGCAGCCGGATCTGGTGGCGCTGTTTGTGGTGGTGACGGGCGTGTTCGGTATGGCGGTCGGCGATGTACTGTTTCTTCGGCTTTCCATTCGCGAAGGCATGGCGAAAGGGGCAGGGTTCGGCGCGGCGTCGCACGGCGCGGGAACGGCGCGTTCGTATGAGCTGGGTCAGCAGGAGGGCGTGGTCGCGAGCCTGGTGATGATGCTCTCAGGCGTGGTAATGGTACTGATTGCGCCGCTGGTGGCGTGGGCGATGTTTTAAACTCCCCGGCCAGAATGACCGGGGAGAAAGGCTTAGTGCGCGCGGCCCTGCTCGACGCCGAGACCGGTTTGTGAGCGGATAAACTGGGCGCGGAATTTCTCACGCTCCAGGTTACCCTCCGGCGAGTTGTCAGTAGCGGAGAAGAACCAGATCCCGATAAAGGCCACGGCGATAGAGAACAGCGCCGGGTATTCATACGGGAAGATAGCGCTTGCGTGACCGAGGATCTGCACCCAGATGGTTGGGCCGAGAACCATCAGGATCACCGCCGTCAGCAGACCCAGCCAGCCGCCAATCATCGCCCCACGGGTGGTCAGTTTTGACCAGTACATGGAGAGCAGGATGATTGGGAAGTTGCAGCTTGCCGCAATCGAGAAGGCCAGCCCCACCATAAAGGCGATGTTCTGCTTCTCGAACAGGATACCCAGCAGGATCGCCACCACGCCCAGCACCAGCACGGTGATTTTCGAGACCTTCAGCTCATCGCGCTCGCTCGCGCCTTTGCGGATGACGTTGGCGTAGAGGTCATGCGACACCGCAGACGCGCCTGCCAGCGTCAGCCCTGCAACCACCGCGAGGATGGTGGCGAAGGCCACGGCGGAGATAAAGCCGAGGAACAGGTTACCGCCAACCGCGTCGGCCAGGTGCACCGCCGCCATGTTGTTACCGCCAATCAGCGCACCCGCCGCGTCTTTAAACGCCGGGTTCGCCCCCACCAGCATGATCGCGCCAAAGCCGATGATAAAGGTCAGAATGTAGAAGTAACCCATAAAGCCGGTGGCATAGAAGACGCTTTTACGTGCTTCACGCGCATCGCTCACGGTAAAGAAGCGCATCAGGATATGCGGCAGACCCGCGGTGCCGAACATCAGGCCGAGACCGAGTGAGAGCGCGGATATCGGATCTTTCACCAGCCCGCCCGGACTCATGATCGCTTCCCCTTTCGGGTGAACCGCCATCGCTTCGGTAAACAGGTTATTGAAGCTGAAGCCGACGTGCTTCATCACCATAAAGGCCATAAAGCTGGCCCCGAACAGCAGCAGAACGGCTTTGATGATCTGCACCCAGGTGGTCGCCAGCATGCCGCCGAACAGGACGTACATCACCATCAGCACGCCGACCAGCACCACCGCGACGTGGTAGTTCAGGCCAAACAGCAGTTCGATAAGCTTGCCCGCGCCCACCATCTGGGCGATCAGATACAGCGCCACCACCACCAGCGAGCCGCAGGCGGAGAGGGTGCGAATCGGCCCCTGCTTCAGGCGATAGGATGCCACGTCAGCGAAGGTGTAACGGCCCAGGTTGCGCAAGCGTTCGGCAATCAGGAACAGAATGATCGGCCAGCCAACGAGGAAGCCGAGGGAGTAGATTAGGCCGTCATAGCCGGAGGTGTATACCAGCGCGGAGATCCCTAGGAACGAGGCGGCCGACATAAAGTCACCCGCAATCGCCAGCCCGTTCTGGAAGCCGGTAATGTTGCCGCCCGCCGTGTAGTAATCGTTACGGGAACGCACGCGTTTTGACGCCCAGTAGGTGATATACAGCGTCAACAGGACGAAAATCAGGAACATCACAATCGCCTGCCAGTTGGTTGGCTGACGCTGGACCTCGCCGGTAATGGCATCTGCCGCATGGGCAGCAAAGGGAAGTGTGGCGGCAAGCGCCGTCAGGACTCGCTTCATGATGCTTTTACCTCATGCAGAACCGCTTTATTAAGACGATCGAATTCACCGTTCGCACGCCAGACGTATACGCCGGTCAGCACAAACGAAATCACAATCACGCCGATGCCGATGGGAATACCGCGCGTGACGCTGGTACCCGCGTGCAGCGGGGTGCCCAGCCAGTGCGGAGCAAATGCGATGAGCAGAATAAAGCCGACGTAGATAACCAGCATGATGATGGAAAGGATGAAGGCAAACCGTTGCCGTTTTTCGACGAGCTCCCTGTAGTGCGCACTATTCTCTATCTGCTGACAAATATGGTCATTCATCACAGAGTCTCCAGAGGTTCCCCTTCGTCTTTCACGTTGCAGGTGCGTTGGCCGCACTCGACCACCCCAGTCACATAGTGAACTATGCTCCTGGGGATGTTCTCGCTTGCCGCCTTCCTGCAACGCGAAATCCTTTGGGGAGGGTTGTTTTAATTCCCTCTCCCCTATGGGGAGAGGGCTAGGGTGAGGGGTTACGATGGCATTGCGATGGCCTGCTTCTCTTCGAGCAGTTTGTCCACCACGCCAGGATCCGCGAGCGTTGAGGTATCACCGAGGTTGCTGGTGTCCCCTGCGGCGATTTTGCGCAAAATACGGCGCATAATCTTGCCGGAGCGAGTTTTCGGCAGCGAGTCGGTCCAGTGCAGCACGTCCGGCGTCGCCAGCGGGCCAATCTCTTTACGTACCCAGTTGCGCACCTCAGCGTAAAGCTCTGGCGACGGCTCTTCGCCGTGGTTCAGGGTGACGTACGCGTAAATCGCCTGGCCTTTGATGTTGTGCGGAATACCGACAACGGCGGCTTCGGCAATTTTCGGATGCGACACCAGCGCCGACTCAATCTCCGCGGTGCCGAGACGGTGGCCGGAGACGTTCAGCACGTCGTCCACGCGTCCGGTTATCCAGTAATAGCCGTCTTCATCACGACGCGCGCCGTCGCCGCTGAAGTACATGTTTTTAAAGGTCGAGAAGTAGGTCTGCTCGAAGCGCTCGTGGTCGCCAAACAGCGTGCGCGCCTGACCCGGCCAGGAGTCGACGATCACCAGGTTGCCTTCGGTGGCCCCTTCCTGCGGATTGCCTTCGTTATCCACCAGCGCAGGCTGCACGCCGAAGAACGGACGGGTTGCGGAACCCGCTTTCAGCTGGGTGGCGCCCGGCATCGGGGTGATCATAAAACCGCCGGTTTCGGTCTGCCACCAGGTGTCCATCACCGGGCATTTCTCGTTGCCGATTTTCTTCCAGTACCACTCCCAGGCTTCCGGGTTGATGGGCTCACCCACGGAACCGAGGATGCGCAATGATGAGCGGTCGGTGCCCTCGATGGCTTTGTCGCCTTCCGCCATTAACGCGCGGATCGCCGTTGGCGCGGTGTAGAGAATGTTGACCTGATGCTTGTCGACCACCTGACACATACGCGCCGGGGTCGGCCAGTTTGGTACGCCTTCAAACATCAGCGTCGTTGCGCCGCAGGCCAGCGGGCCGTAAAGCAGGTAGCTATGGCCGGTGACCCAGCCCACGTCGGCGGTACACCAGTAGATGTCGCCCGGATGGTAGTCGAAGACGTATTTGAAGGTGGTGGCCGCATAGACCAGATAGCCGCCGGTGGTGTGCAGCACGCCTTTCGGTTTGCCGGTTGAGCCGGAGGTGTAAAGGATAAACAGCGGGTCTTCCGCATTCATCTCTTCAGGCTGATGCTGGTCGCTCGCTTTTTCAATCAGGTCGCTCCACCAGAGGTCGCGCCCTTCATTCCAGTCGATCTTGCCGCCGGTACGCTTGAGCACGATGACGTTGCTGATGGTTTTCACATTGGGGTTTTTCAGCGCTTCGTCGACGTTTTTCTTCAGGGGGATACCGCGACCGGCGCGCACGCCTTCGTCAGCGGTGATCACCAGCTTCGAGTTAGAGTCAACGATACGCCCGGCAACCGCCTCCGGTGAGAAGCCGCCGAAGATAACGGAGTGGATCGCACCGATGCGCGCGCAGGCCAGCATGGCAACCGCCGCTTCCGGTACCATCGGCATATAAATAGCAACAACGTCGCCTTTTTTAATACCCTGTTCCAGCAATACGTTGGCGAAGCGGCAGACATCGCGATGGAGTTCGTTATAGGTGATATGTTTACTCTGCGAGGCATCATCGCCTTCCCAGATAATGGCCGTTTCGTTGCCGCGCTCGGCGAGGTGGCGGTCAAGGCAGTTCGCCGCCAGGTTCAGCGTGCCGTCTTCATACCATTTAATGGAGACGTTACCCGGTGCAAAGGAGGTGTTCTTCACCTTCTGATACGGTTTGATCCAGTCAAGGATATGGCCCTGCTCACCCCAGAAGAGGTCAGGGCTGGAGAGGGATTGCTGATACTTCTCGTGGTACTGCTCCGGGTTTATCAGGCAACGGTCCGCAATATTTGCGGGAATGTCGTGTTTATGGATTTGGCTCATGGCTTTTTTTCTCCGTGTAAGATGTTAATAATATGTCGCAAAAACGTTAATTGTAGGGGCTTTACAAGCTTTGTTTAGTATTTGGGCGGCAGATCACGCATTGTTTGAATAGGCTGAAAAATGAGCGAATGAAACTTTGAAGGGAAATAATTTACGCTAACGATTATTCACATTTATGTTTAAAAAAGCTTTTTTATAACAAAAGGTTATTTATCAGAATTAGGACAAACTCCCGTCATCCCCGCTTTTTCGAGTGAAATGCGTCGTTCTTTAAGGCTTGCGCAACAGGCCGCGCAAATGATACTCATACGCCGCGTTAAAAAATCCCATAAACCAACGCAACACAATTCATACCCTTTCAGTATGTCCCCATATTCATGCAGTTTGAGTGAATAAGGCGCTTCATTGAGGAAGTCAGTTTCTATGAAAAACGTTAAAGTCAGCCTTGCCTGGCAGATCTTAATCGCCCTTGTGCTGGGCATCTTGCTGGGCAGTTACCTGCATTATCATAGCGACAGCCGCGAATGGCTGATTGCGAACCTGCTTTCACCTGCAGGGGATATCTTTATTCATCTGATTAAGATGATTGTGGTACCGATTGTGATCTCGACGCTGGTGGTCGGTATTGCGGGTGTCGGTGATGCGAAGCAGTTAGGCCGCATCGGTGCGAAGACCATTCTTTATTTCGAAGTGATCACTACGGTTGCGATTATCCTGGGTATTACGCTGGCGAACGTGTTCCAGCCGGGTTCCGGGATCGATATGTCGCAGCTGGCGACGGTGGATATTTCGAAATATCAAAGCACGACCGCTGACGTCCAGAGCCACGCGCACGGCCTGATGGGGACTATTCTTTCGCTGGTGCCGACCAACATCGTGGCATCAATGGCGAAGGGCGAGATGCTGCCGATCATCTTCTTCTCAGTGCTGTTTGGTCTGGGGCTTTCTTCCCTGCCGGCGACGCACCGTGAGCCGCTGGTTACCGTGTTCCGTTCTATCTCTGAAACCATGTTTAAAGTGACCCACATGGTGATGCGTTACGCGCCGGTAGGGGTGTTCGCACTTATTGCCGTCACCGTGGCGAACTTCGGTTTTGCCTCCCTGTGGCCGCTGGCGAAGCTGGTGATCCTGGTGCACTTCGCCATCCTGTTCTTCGCGCTGGTGGTGTTAGGCATTGTGGCGCGCCTGTGCGGGCTGAGCATCTGGATCCTGATCCGTATCCTGAAGGATGAATTGATTCTGGCGTACTCCACGGCAAGCTCTGAGAGCGTGCTGCCGCGTATCATTGAGAAGATGGAAGCCTACGGCGCGCCTGCCTCTATTACCAGCTTCGTGGTACCGACCGGCTACTCCTTTAACCTGGACGGTTCAACGTTGTACCAGAGTATCGCCGCTATCTTTATTGCGCAGCTGTACGGCATTGACCTGTCGCTGTGGCAGGAGATCGTACTGGTGCTGACGCTGATGGTGACGTCCAAAGGTATTGCAGGCGTTCCGGGCGTCTCCTTCGTGGTGCTGCTGGCAACGCTTGGCAGCGTCGGTATTCCGCTGGAAGGTCTGGCGTTTATCGCCGGTGTTGACCGTATCCTCGACATGGCGCGTACCGCGCTGAACGTGGTGGGGAATGCCCTGGCGGT
The DNA here is from genome assembly GCF_057444735.1 of Enterobacter sp. B79-1. NCBI lineage: Bacteria > Pseudomonadati > Pseudomonadota > Gammaproteobacteria > Enterobacterales > Enterobacteriaceae > Enterobacter > Enterobacter sp. B79-1. The sequence goes on along the minus strand of NZ_JBYAZJ010000011.1, from coordinate 33,850 downwards.
TCTGGTTATCGCCAAGTGGGAACACAAATTCGACCGCAAAAAAGCGCTGGCGTATGAACGCGAGGTGCTGGGTCGTTTTGATAAGACGGCTGATCAGTAATGTGTTAAGCCCGGTGGCGCTGCGCTTACCGGGCCTACGGTTTTTGTAGGCCGGGTAAGGCGAAGCCGCCACCCGGCACTTTATTCTCCGCTCAACGCATCAAACTCTTCACATCCCGTATCAAATCCTTCCGTACAGCTCAGGTTCAACCAGTAGAGCGCTTTCTGTTTATTTGGCGTGATAAAGCCTTTCTCGCCCTGCTGGAACAGCATCCCAGCCCAGTATTCTGCGTAGCCCGTACGTGAAAGAGACGAACTGCGCTTAAACCACGCTGCTGCCTGAGCGTCATCCTGCGCCACTTCCACGCCGTTGGCATAAATCAGCCCCAGCAGCAGTTGCGCATCAACCGCGGAGTCGTTGTCGATATCCTCGGTAGCCGTTTGCAGCAGTTTGATCGCCTGCGGATAGTCAGTTTTCCCCGCCTGGGTGTTCACCAGCACGCGCGCCAGCATGATTGCGCCACGTTTGCTGCCCGCGATGGTTGCCTGCTGCGCCAGTGCCTTAGCTTGCGCATAATTTCCCTGGGTAAAGAGGATTTGCGAGAGCAGCCCCATGGCGTCGACATCGCCACCTTTTGCGGCTTTCTCGGCCCACAGCGCCGCTTGCTTGCTGTCGCCGGAGCTAAAGTACGTATCGGCCAAATAATACTGGGCACGGGCGTCACCCGCTTCAGCCTGTTCCTTGTACTGGCTGCCAATCTCATCGGCACGGACAAGCGATGTAAAAAGTAACAACAACAGAAAAATAGGTTTCATGGGTTCTTATCATCTGGGTACATGCCGCGCAGTATAATCGCGGCGACAGAAGAAAAAAATGGGTGCATTAAGACCTCAGCATCCTACAAGCCGGGCGGAACCGTCGTTCCGCCCGTAGAGGTTAGCCTGCGTTGCAGGCTAATTTCGCCGCCACCTCCTGATGCTCACCCTTTATTGAAAACTCGCAGAGCCTGCCGCGAGTAATAAAGGTAAAGATCACTATTGTCAGGCAGATAATAAAGACGATGCCTAACGCAGTTTTTAATGGCGTCATGCCTTTTACTCCTTGTGTAAAAAAGAATAAGAGGCTACTCTCAACTTGTTGGGAGTTGAGGGAGTAGCCTCGGGTAAATGAAAATTTCCCGGGGCTTCCTACTTTCTGTCCCTCAACAATGCTCAAGACGGAAAGTCTTAAGCACTCGCCGCACATCTTATCCCTCTGAATTAAAATGCAAAGATGTAATTCTTTTTCGCACGAATTACATTATTTCTGCGAGCCGCTTTCCAGAATAATAATTGATATTTTTAATGGGTTAAGCGGAAATAAAAAGGGAGTGAATATCTCACTCCCTTTATTCATCGTTTAATTAACGGCATCAACCCATTGCGCTTTCGCGCAGTCGGGCTTTCAGCTTGTTATATTCGTCGATCACATACTGTTCCGCAGCGTGCTGATCCGCAATCGGCTCCACGTTTACGGCGCAGTATTTATACTCCGGCGTTTTGGTTATCGGGCTTAAGTTCTCCGTCACCAGCTCGTTGCAGGCGCCAATCCACCACTGGTAGGTCATGTACACCGCCCCTTTATTCGGACGGTCGCTGACCTGCGCACGGGTGATGATGCGGCCCTTACGCGAGTTCACCCACACCAGCGCTTCATCCTCAATGCCGAGGCGCTCTGCGTCGGCGGTGTTGATTTGTGCGTATCCTGGTTCGTCCGCCAGCGCCGCCAGCGCGGCGCAGTTGCCGGTCATCGAACGGCAGGAGTAGTGACCCACTTCACGCACGGTGGAGAGCACCATCGGATACTCATCGGTGAGTTTATCGATTGGCGCGACCCAGTCGCAGGTGAAGAACTGCGCCAGCCCGTTCGGGGTGTCGAATTTCTCTTTGAAGAGGTACGACGTTCCCTGGTCAGCTTCGGACTCATCGCGACACGGCCACTGGATGTAGCCCAGCTCACCCATTTTTTCATAGGTTGCCCCATAAAAATCCGGACACAGACTGCGCAACTCGTCCCAGATCTCCTGAGTGTTGTTGTAGTGCATCGGGTAGCCCATGCGGGTGGCAATTTCACTGATAATCTGCCAGTCGGTTTTCAGATCCCACTTCGGCTCGACCGCCTTAAAGAAGCGCTGGAAGCCGCGGTCTGCCGCCGTGTAGACACCTTCATGCTCGCCCCAGGAGGTCGACGGTAAAATCACATCCGCCGCTGCTGCGGTTTTGGTCATAAAGATATCCTGGACAATCACCAGCTCCAGATCCTCAAACCCTTTGCGCACCGCAGACAGCTCGGCGTCGGTCTGGAGCGGATCTTCACCCATGATGTAGGCCGCACGTACTTCGCCGTGCGCCGCGCGGTGCGGCAGCTCGCTGATGCGATACCCGGTGTGCTCAGGCAGACTTTCCACGCCCCAGGCCTTCGCGAATTTCTCGCGATTTTCCGGGAACTTGACGTACTGATAGCCCGGATAGGTGTCCGGCAGCGCGCCCATATCGCAGGCACCCTGGACGTTATTCTGACCGCGCACCGGGTTCACGCCGACGTGCGCCTTGCCCAGATTGCCCGTCAGCATCGCGAGGCTGGTCAGGGAACGCACGGTTTCTACGCCCTGGTAGAACTGGGTGACGCCCATGCCCCACAGAATGGCCGCGGTTTTCGCTGCCGCGTACATGCGTGCCGCCTGGCGGATCTCCTGCGCGCTGACGCCGGTTATCGTTTCAACCGACTCTGGCGTATAGCCTTCGACAATTTTCCGATACTCTTCAAAGCCTTCCGTACGGCTTGCGACAAACGCCTGGTCGTACAGGTTCTCCTCAATAATGACGTGCCCCATTGCGTTCAGCAGCGCGATGTTCGAGCCGTTTTTTAACGCGATGTGCATATCCGCAATGCGCGCGGTTTCAATTTTGCGCGGATCGCAGACGATGATTTTCGCCCCATTCTGTTTAGCGCGAATAACGTGGTTCGCGACGATAGGGTGAGAATCCGCCGGGTTATAGCCGAAAATGAACACGAGATCGGTATTATCTATCTCGTTGATGGCATTACTCATTGCGCCGTTACCGACCGACTGGTGCAGACCTGCAACCGATGGGCCGTGTCAGACGCGAGCGCAGCAGTCGACGTTATTGGTACCAATAACGGCGCGCGCGAATTTTTGCATCACATAGTTGGTTTCATTCCCCGTTCCGCGTGAGGAGCCGGTGGTCTGAATCGCATCCGGGCCATACTTGGCCTTGATGGCGCTGAGGCGCGTGGCGACGTAATCGAGCGCCTCGCTCCAGGTGACGGCTTCCAGCTTGCCGCCGCGCTCGCGGCGGATCATAGGGGTTTTCAGGCGCGGGGTGAGGATTTGGGTATCGTTAATAAAATCCCAGCCGTAGTAACCTTTCAGGCACAGCGTGCCCTGGTTGGTTTTCCCCTGTGCGGCCTCTGCCCGGACGATTTTGCCGTTATCGACCACCAGGTGGATCTTGCAACCTGAGGCACAATAAGGGCAAACCGTGACGACTTTTTTCATCAGTCTGCTCCAGTTAATCGAATCTTTCGCACCCACTATGCAGCTTCTATGCCATGTTTTTAATGTGGGTATATTCAGACTGTACGGCTGATATGCGCGCAAAACCCTGACGAAAAACAGGCAATCGTCAAAATTGACGTGTCGAAAGGGTTACGGATGTGACATGGGTTGAAATTCCGTCACGTAAAAAACAATTTGGCTGGAGCCGACGGCAGAATGGTTCAGACTTAACATAATCCCCTGACGGAAGCATACGATGAAACCGGCGATTCTGGTGGTTGATGACGATACGGCAGTGTGTGAATTGCTGCAGGACGTGCTCAGCGAGCACGTCTTTACCGTGCTCGTCTGCCATAACGGACAGGACGCGCTGAACCGGGTACATCAGGAACCGGGTATCGCACTCGTGCTGCTGGACATGATGCTGCCGGATATCAACGGCCTGCAGGTCTTACTCCAGTTGCAAAAGCAGCGGCCAGAACTACCGGTGGTCATGTTGACGGGGCTGGGGAGTGAATCAGACGTGGTCGTGGGTCTGGAGATGGGCGCCGACGATTACATCGGCAAGCCGTTTAACCCGCGCGTGGTAGTTGCCCGCGTGAAAGCGGTACTGCGCCGGACGGGCGTGCTGGCAGCAGAAGCCCCCGCGCCGCGTGCGGCGGGCGTTGCTTTCAACGGCTGGACGCTGGATACCACCCGCTGCGAGCTGAGCGATCCGCAGCGTAACACCGTCCCTTTAACGCAGGGCGAGTACGGCCTGCTGCTGGCGCTCACGCAAAATGCCCGCCGGGTACTCAGCCGCGAGCAGCTGCTTGAACTCACCCACAGTGAAAGTACCGAGGTGTTCGACCGTACGATTGACGTGCTGATCATGCGCCTGCGCCGGAAGATCGAGGCTAACCCGCATCAGCCTGCGCTGATTAAAACCATTCGCGGTCTGGGCTACGTGTTTGCCACCGATGTTTCCCATAGCGAGAAAGCGGCCTAGGTATTCTCTTTGATAAACAGCTGCAGCTCCTCCAGCGTTTTCGCGCCGTCAATTGAATTGGCGGCCAGCAGGCTTGCCCGCGCGCAGGCGTGCGCCAGATAAATACTCTCGGTAAGCGACAGCGATTCATGGCAACCGTATAAAAAGCCCGCACAAAACGCATCGCCCGCACCGACGCTGCCGATAATCTCCTCCTGCTCCAGCATCCACGACGGGATCCAGCGGCCTTGCTCACCCCGCGCTTCCCCCCATGCCCCTTCCGGGCAGTGGATCACCACCCGCTGGCGAACGCCTGCCGCCAGCAGCTGCGCGGCGGCTTCAGCAATATGGGCTGTGTTCAGCGCGTCGCTGCCGTCGCGCATCTCCAGCCCGCTAAACTCTCCGGCTTCCAGCTCGTTAATGACCAGATAATCAAGATGGCGCAGGGCAGGGAGCACCAGCGGCTGGTAGCGCGGGTCGCCCTTGCGGGACACCAGGTCGAGCGAGGTTTCATACCCCTGGTCGCGCATCTGCGCCAGCAGCCGCGCGCTGCGGGTGCCGAACTCGTCATCGGGCATATCCAGGCTGTCGAGCAGTAGCAGGTAGCCGAGATGGAAGATCTTCATCGATTCGTCTAAGCGATCGAAGGCGGGAAGATCCAGCAGGCGGTTGGCGCCCGGCGAGTGGAAGAAGGTGCGCTGTCCGCTGGGATCGGTCATCACCTGCGACATGGAGGTCGGGGCAAAGGTGGTGCGCTGCACGCGCTGGCGGTTGACGTGGTACTGGTCGAGCATCGCCAGAATGTAATCCCCGTCGCCGTCTTCGCCAATCAGCCCTACCGCCTGCAGCGGCAGGCCAACGTGCATTTTCGCCAGCGTCAGCAGCACGTTGAGCGGCGCGCCGCCGGTTGAGCGTTCGCTGTGGGTGATTTCCGCCAGCCAGCCGCGCTCCGGCCACTGCACGATCTGGTGGACGTGATCCACCAGCATGTTGCCTGCGGCAATGATCCCTTTACGTTCCATCAGGCTTTCCCCGCGCTGCCGAAGATGCGCATCTGTTCGGCGACCGTATCGGTAATGGCCTCTTCTATCCCCAGCAGCAGCTCGGCAAATTCATCGTACAGCGGCTGGCGGTTTGCCATGCGCTGCTCAACGGCGGCAAGCGCGGCCTGCGACATGCCGGTATAGAAGTTGATTTTATGAATGCCCAGCTCGATAGCGCGGCGGAAGTCGGCATCGCTAATCCCGGAGCCGCCGTGTAAAACCAGCGGCAGCCCCGTCTGCTGGCGAATGGCGTCCAGGCGCGGGAAATCGAGTTTCGGCTCGCCTTTGTATTTGCCGTGCGCGTTGCCGATGGCGACCGCCAGCGCGTCAATGCCGGTTGAATCGACAAATTCGCGCGCCAGCTGCGGGTCGGTAAAGAACGCTTCGTCCGCGTGCCCGTAAAGCGCGCCGCCTTCATCACCACCGACCGCGCCCAGCTCCGCCTCCACCGACACGCCCACCGCATGGCACATCTTCACCACTTCCCGCGTCTGGCGAATGTTTTCCTCATAGCTTAGCGTTGAGCCGTCGAACATCACCGAGCTGAACCCTAAGCGCAGGGCGCGTACGACGGCCTCAAAATGCAGCCCGTGGTCGAGGTTAAGCACCACGGGAATGTCGTGACGAGCGGCTTCGAACTTAACCGCCTCGACAAGCGACTCCAGAGACACGTACTTAAAATGCACTTCGGCGATGTTGATGATAAACGGCGAGCGTTCCTGCTTCGCGGCGGCGAACAGCGCGCGCAGGAAGTGGGAGTCGAGCACGTTGAACGCGCCCAGCGCGTAGCGATGCGCCCTGGCGTGCTCAAGACCGTCGGCAAGAGAAATCAATGGCATCATTCACTCCTTATATCCGAAACAGGTTGTACTCGTTGCATAGCACCAGCACTGCCGGTTCGTCTTCTTCGATGTTGTTATAGCGGGCAACGGGCTGCAAAAAGTGGTTATCGTGCTCGTCGTCGTTTACCGATGACACTTCGCCGACCAGCACGTCTCCGAAGCCACGTTCGCCCCAGAAACTGTGGTACAGACCGGGCGTCAGACAGATGCTTTCCCCGGGCAGCAGGCGCAGCTGGCTGCCGGGCGCGTGGGTCTGACGGCAGCCGTCTATCGTGACGGTCACATCCGTGTTTTCGGTTTCTTCATGCGCGCCCGCATTCCATAACTCAATAATCAGATTCCCGCCGCCGCGGTTGATGATGTCCTCCCGCTTGCGCCAGTGAAAATGCATCGGCGTGACCTGGCCGTCGCGCACGTGCATGATTTTTTCGGCATAGCCTTTTTCATAAGGCACGCCGTTGGGCGAGCCGTTGCGCAGGGTAAACAGCGTTAACCCCTGTGCGGCAAAGCTGTTGCTGCCGAACGCCGTCACGTCCCAGCCGAGCTTGAGATCGAACACTTCCTGCCATGCGGCCTGGTCAAGCTGCTGCCATTTTGTCGGTGGAAAGCTGGCAAAAGGCGGGAGATGCACGTCGTGCATGGAAAAAAACTGTCGCGTGTGGCCGAGGATTTCGTTGATGTCGGAGCGTTTCATGGTGACTCCTTGAGTTTTATGCCACCCCCTCACCCCGGCCCTCTCCCTCAAGGGAGAGGGGGAGTAAGTTCCCTCTCCCTGTGGGAGAGGGTTAGGGTGAGGGCATCAGGCCGCACCGGGTTTACTTAACCGTCCACCCCTTATAGGTCCCGACGTTCTTTTTATCGATCATCGTCACCGGGATCAGCACAGGCGCTTTCGGCGCAGGTTTGCCCTGTAGAATGTCATAGCCGATCTCCACCGCTTTTGCCGCCATCACCTGCGGATCCTGCGCTGGGGTCGCCACAAACAGGGAGTTTTCGCGCTTCAGCGCTTCCTCACCGTCCGGGGAACCATCCACGCCGACGATAAAGAACTCGTTGCGCTGCGCCTGTTTCGCCGCCAGATCGGCACCGATCGCGGTCGGATCGTTAATGGCGAATACGCCGTCGATCTTCGGATTGGCCGCCAGCAAAGAGGTCATGACCTCCAGACCGCCTTCACGACTGCCCTTGGCGTTCTGGTTATCCGAGAGCACCTTGATATCCGGATGTTTTTTGAATTCCGTCTGGCAACCTTCCACGCGGTTCTGCACCGCAGAGACCGGTGGCCCGTTGATGATCACCACATTGCCTTTGCCTTTCAGGCGGTCGCTAATGTACTTACAGGCCATTTCGCCCGCCTGGGTGTTATCGGAGGTGATGGTGGCATCAGCCCCTTCCGCCGCCACGTCAACCGCCACGACCACGATCCCGGCGTCCTTCGCGCGCTTCACCGCCGGGCCAATCCCTTTGGAATCCGCGGCGTTGAGAATGATCATGTCCACCTTCGCGGCGATGAAGTTGTCGATCTGCGCCACCTGCTGGCCCAGATCGTACCCGCTGGAGACCAGCGTCACCTTGACGTTATCGCCAGCCAGCTTGCGCGCTTCCAGCTCGGCACCTTTGGTGATCTGCACGAAGAACGGGTTAGCCAGGTCGCCCACCGTCACGCCGATGGACTTCAGATCTTTTGCCTGCGCAAACGGCGTTGCGGCAAGCAGTGCGCCAGCACAGAGCGCGGTCACTAAGGGTTTAAAACGCATATGGTTTTCCTCGAAGCTGTAGGGTGTTGTTGTTATGCACTTTGATGGTGTCGGGTACGGTATTTGTCGATCAGCACCGCTATGATGATCACCGCCCCTTTGATCACCAGCTGCCAGAAGTAGGAGACGCCCATTAGCGTCATGCCGTTATTGAGGGTGGCGATGATCAATGCACCCACCAGCGTGCCGGTGATCGTGCCGATCCCGCCGACGAAGCTGGTCCCGCCGAGGATCACTGCCGCAATCGCGTCAAGCTCATAGCCCATACCGAGGTTGCCGTTGGCGCTGTAGAGGCGCGAGGCGCTCATCACCCCGCCAAGCCCGGAGAGCAGGCCGCTCATGCCGTAAACAAACAGCAGCACCAGCCAGACCTTGATGCCGGTCAGGCGCGCCGCCTGCATGTTGCCGCCCACCGCGTAGATGTGGACGCCCAGCGTGGTGCGGCGCAGGATGAACCAGCAAATAGCAATGACCGCCAGGGCGATCACCACCAGCCACGGAATCGGGCCGAGGTAGTTATTGCCGATCCACTCGAAGCTGATGTTGGAGTTAATCACCGTCGTGCCGTCGGCCAGCAGATACGCCGCGCCGCGCAGCGCCGTATAGGTCCCGAGCGTAACGATAAACGGCGGCAGCCCGGCAAAGGCCACCAGCGCGCCGTTGAACAGGCCCAACAGCATGCCGAGCATCAGCGCGGCCGGAATGGAGAGCATCGCAAATTCAGGAATAAGCGAGACCACCATCGCTGCAACCGCCGTAGTACCCAGAATCGAGCCCACGGAGAGGTCAATCCCGCCGGTTAAAATGATGAAGGTCATTCCCGCCGCCAGCACGATGTTGATCGACGCCTGGCGGGTAATATTGAGCAGGTTGCTCTCGGTGAAGAAGTTAGGGGCGATAAAGCCAAATACCGCCACAATCAGGATAAGAATCGGCAGGATACCGACCGTTTGCATCAGATCGCTCATCAGCATTTTTTTGGCGGAGGCGGATTTCGCCACCTGCTGCGGATGGGTAGGAGTTGTCATGATTGCACCGCCTGATGATGAGTGTCGTTCACGCCGGTTGCCAGCGTCATAATGTTTTCCTGAGAGATGTCGCGCCCGTGCAGTTCACCCGCGATGCTGCCTTCGCGCATCACGTACACCCGGTCGCTCATGCCCACCACTTCCGGCAGCTCGCTGGAGATCATCAAAATCGCCACCCCTTTGCGCGCCATCTGGTTCATGATGCGGTAGATCTCGCTTTTCGCGCCGACGTCCACGCCGCGCGTGGGTTCGTCCAGAATCAGAATGCGCGGGCCGATGGCCACCCAGCGAGAGATCAGCAGCTTTTGCTGGTTGCCGCCGGAGAGCCCGCCCGCGCGAACCTGAGCATGCGGTACGCGGATGTTGAGCAGGGCAATCGCGTCATCGGAAATGGACTGGGCTTTTTTGCGGTTTAGCATGCCGAAGGTGGCGTCGCGCTCCAGCGTCGCCATGGTGATGTTTTCCTGGGCCGCCAGCTCCAGAAACAGCCCCTGCTCCTTGCGGTTTTCGGTGAGAAAACCGATGCCGTTATCAATGGCCGCGCGCGGGGAGTGGATCACCACCGGCTCGCCGTCCACCTCAATCATCCCGCCCGTGGCTTTGCGCACGCCGAAGATGAGCTGCGCCAGTTCGGAGCGTCCGGCCCCGACCAGTCCCGCCAGCCCGACGATTTCGCCGGAACGTACCTGCAAACTGCACGGCTGTACTTTTTTGCCGTCGGTGAGGTGGTGGACGTTGAGACGCGGGCTGCCTAACGGGATGTCGCGCTCTTTGTTAAACAGATCGCTTAACGGGCGACCGACCATCATGCGCACCAGCTCAGAGGCATTCAGCTTGTCGCGCGTCAGGCTGCCGACGTACTGCCCGTCGCGCAGGACGCTGACGCGGTCAGAGAGTTCATACACTTCCGCCATGCGGTGGCTGATGTAGATAATCGCCATCCCTTCGTCGCGCAGGCGCAAAATCAGTTCGAACAGGCGGTGCGTTTCCCGCGAGGAGAGGGCGGCGGTGGGTTCGTCCATCACCAGAATGCGGCTGTTGCGGTGCAGCGCGCGGGCGATTTCCACCTGCTGCTGCTCGGCGATGGTCAGCTTCATCACCAGGTCGGTGGCGCTGAACTGCGCGCCGAGACGGTCAATCACCGCCTGCGCCTGGGCGGCCATCTCTTTGCGCTGCACCATCCCGCCGCGCGACAGCTCGCTGCCGAGAAAGATATTTTCGGCAACGGTCAGATTGGGCGCGAGCTGCATCTCCTGATAAATCAGGGTAATGCCTGCGGCCAGCGCATCTTTTGGGCCTTTGATATGAAACGGTTGGCCGTCGATCAGGATTTCGCCGCTGGTGGCGGTATAGGCGCCCGCGAGGATTTTCATCAGCGTGCTTTTTCCCGCGCCGTTTTCACCCATCAGCGCGTGGATCTCACCAGGGAAAACCGTCAAATCTACACCCTTGAGCGCGTGGAAATTACCAAACGTCTTGGCAATATTGCGCATCTCTAAAACCGGGGTTCTGCTCATGGCGGATCTCCTGCGAATGTCGATATCTGCACTTCATCACAGGTGCGTAAATGCAAAATGTCAGAAGCTGTTCATATTTGTCATAGTTATGAATAGCTAATCGCCGTCACATTTCTCTTTTCCCTTTCCCTGTGGGTGAGGGGACACCAAATCGCAGAGGAGCCCAAATCCATGCCATCACGCCCCCCGTTTTTTGCCAGCGCCCGCGGACGCCTGCTGATTTTCAATCTGCTGGTGGTCGCCGTTACGCTGATGGTGAGCGGCGTGGCGGTGCTTGGCTTTCGTCACGCCAGCCAGATCCAGGAGCAGGTGCAGCAGCAAACGCTGGATGACATGACCGGCAGCATGAACCTGGCCCGTGATACCGCTAACGTGGCGACGGCGGCGGTGCGGCTCTCCCAGGTCGTCGGGGCGCTGGAGTACAAAGGCGAAGCCGAGCGGCTGAAGCAAACCCAGATGGCGCTGCGACACTCGCTGGAACAGCTTGCGGAAGCGCCTCTGGCGCAGCAGGAACCGGCGCTGGTGGCGCGCATTATTCAAAGAAGCAATGAATTACAGCAGAGCGTGACGGAGATGCTTGAGCGCGGGCAGCGACGCCATCTGGAGCGTAACGCGCTGCTCAGCTCGCTATATCAAAGCCAGAGCTATCTGCGTCATCTGCAGGACATCAACCGCCGCTACAGCAGCAACGTACCGGAGGCGCAGCAGCTGATGGAAATGGACAGGCTGATCGCTGCCGCCATCGACACCCCTTCGCCGCGCGCGACCGTTCAGCAGCTTGACGCCGTGACGGCAACCCTTCCCCGGCGCGCCATCCAGCCTGTCGTGAACAGGGTTCTGCCTGATTTTAACGTCGAGCTGCATAAACTCGCCCCTCTGTCGAAGCAGCTGGAAGAGAGCGATCTGGCGATCAGCTGGTATATGTTCCACATCAAGGCGCTGGTGGCGATCCTCAACAGCGACATCAATCAGTACGTCGAGCAGGTGGCGAACGCCTCCACGCTTCGTACCGCTCAGAGCCATCAGGAGCTGCGCTCGATCAGCGTGTTTATCAGCATTTTCGCCGTGCTGGCGCTGATCATCACCGGGTGCGCCTGCTGGTATATCTACCGCAATCTGGGCTCTAACCTGACGGCTATCTCCAGAGCGATGTCGCGCCTTGCGCATGGCGAGCAGGACGTATCGGTGCCCGCGCTGCAGCGGCGCGATGAGCTGGGCGAGCTGGCGCGCGCGTTTAACGTTTTTGCCCGCAACACCGCCTCGCTTGAGCACACCACGCGCCTGCTGAAAGAGAAAACCACGCAGATGGAGATTGACCGCATCGAGCGTCAGGGGCTGGAAGAGGCGCTGCTGCACAGCCAGAAGATGAAGGCGGTCGGGCAGCTGACCGGCGGGCTGGCGCATGATTTTAACAACCTGCTGGCGGTGATCATCGGCAGCCTTGAGCTCACCGACACCGAATCAAAAGACGCGCCGCGCATTACCCGGGCGCTGAAGGCGGCCGAACGCGGCGCGCTGCTGACCCAGCGCCTGCTGGCGTTTTCCCGCAAGCAATCCCTGACGCCGCATGGGGTAGAGATGCTGCCGCTGCTGGAGAACCTCCGGGAACTGATGCGTCACTCACTGCCTGCCACCCTGACCCTGGAGATTGAAGCACAAACCCCGGCGTGGCCCGCGTGGATAGACGTCAGCCAGCTTGAAAACGCCATTATCAACCTGGTGATGAACGCGCGTGATGCGATGGAAGGGCAAAGCGGGGTGATAAAAATTCGCACCTGGAACCAGCGCGTGACCCGCAGCGACGGACGCAGGCAGGACATGGTGGCGCTGGAGGTCATTGACCACGGCAGCGGCATGTCGCAGGAGGTGAAATCCCGGGTCTTTGAACCGTTCTTCACCACCAAGCAGACCGGAAGCGGGAGCGGGTTAGGCCTGTCGATGGTCTATGGATTTGTGCGTCAGTCCGGCGGTCGCGTGGAGATTGAAAGCGCGCCGGGACAGGGCACCACCGTACGGCTTCACCTTCCGCGATCGACGCTTCCCGCCGCTTCCGAGGATGAAGCGCTCTCAACCACCGCTACCGTTGAGAACGAGCGGCTGGTACTGGTGCTGGAGGACGAAGCCGATGTCCGCCAGACCCTGTGCGAGCAGCTGCATCAGCTCGGCTATCTGACGCTCGAAGCGGACAACGGCGAGCAGGCGCTGAACATGCTGGCGGCGTCACCGGATATTGGCATGTTTATCAGCGACCTGATGTTGCCGGGAAGCCTGAGCGGCGCTGAGGTGATAAACCAGGTGCGCAGCCAGTATCCGCAGCTTCCGGTTCTGCTGATCAGCGGTCAGGATTTGCGACCCACGCATAATCCACAGCTGCCCGACGTTCAGTTACTGCGTAAGCCGTTTACGCGTGTGCAGCTGGCACAGGCGCTGCGGAAGGTCATGGTAATTTGAGATTCCTCCGCTACCCCGGTTCTCTGCCGTTCATTATCGTAAGGCCAGTTCACCTGCGAGTCTGGCCTTATGAAACGTTACTCAACTGCTCTGTTATTTGGTCTGCTGTCACTCACCAGCCAGCTGGCTCATGCCGATATTGTTGATGATGCTATTGGCAACATTCAACAGGCGATCAACGATGCTTATAACCCCAGCAGCAGTCGCGGCAGCGATGACGACGACGATCGTTACGATCGCAGCCGCCAGACCGACAGCCGCCAGTACGACGATCGCCGTCGGCAGCTTGAGGACAGACGCCAGCGCTTAGATGAGCGCCAGCGCCAGTTGGATGACGATCGCCGTCGGTTAGAAGAAGATGAACGCAGGTTAGAAGACGATTACGATCGAGGATAAAGCCTGGTGGCGCTTCGCTTACGCAGGCCTACAAAACCCTGGGCCGTAGGCCGGGTAAGGCGCAGCCGCCACCCGGCAAAACTCAGTCGAGCACCAGCACCATCCCGTCATACCCCGCCTCAATTCCCTCCGGCAGCGGGTTATCCATCATCCACACGTCAAACTGATGGCTGATGTGCGTCAGGATCACCTGCGGGCAGCCAATGACCTCGTTCAGCGCAATCACGGTAGTTAAGTCGCAATGGTTGCGCGGCGTTTCCTCGCGCGGTTCATGGCTGCAGTCGATAATCATCGCCTGCGGCGGGTTGTTGAGCAGGAACTTCACCGTTTTCTCCGGCAGCCCGGCGGTGTCGGAAAGCCAGGCCACGCGGCTGTGAGCCGATTCCAGCAAATACCCGAAGGTCAGTTTTGAATGGTTGAGCGGCAGCGGCGTGACCCGCAGCCCCTGAAGTTCAAACATCACAAACGGCTCCAGCGTGTGGCTGAAATCCAGAATCCCCGGATGTTTAAACAGGTCGTCGCACCCCGCTTCGTCCGGCGGACCGTAAACCGGAATCGTCGCGCCCACGCCCCAGCGCAGGGGAAACAGCCCCTGAACGTGATCCATATGGTAGTGCGTGAGCAAAAATTGCTGAAAGCTGCCCGCGGGCCAGTCGTCCATCAGGTGCGGAATGCCCGCGTCCAGCAGCGTCACCGCATCGTTGAATTTGACTACCGCGCTGCAGGGGCGACGGCGATAGTTGTCCTGCAGGCGCGCCCGGCGGCAGGCCGCACAGTCGCAGCCAAAGACCGGCACCAGCTGGGCGCCACCCGTCCCCGTCAACGTGATGGTCAGACTCATAACGCACCTCTACAGCGGTTTAGTGAATCGGAAATGGCTCTGCGTATACCCTTCACGCACGTAAAAACGGTGGGCATCAGTGCGCTTTACGCTGGTGGAGAGCTCCGTTAGCTCAGCACCCGCCTGGCGAGCGATCGCTTCCGCCCATGCCAGAAGCTGGCTGCCCACTTTGTGCCCACGCGCCTGCGGCATCACCACCAGCTCCTGGATCTCGCCGATCCAACGCGCATGGTGCAGGTGAAACTGCATGTGCAGACCGATCATGCCGATGACCTGCCCGTCCAATTCGGCAAGCTGGTAGCGCATGTTGTGATCCTGCAGGTTGGCAAGGTAGCCCGCGTGAAACGCCTGATGATCGAATTCTGCCTGCTTAAGTTCGCAGATGAGGGCGTAAACACTCTGCGCATCGTCGGCGGTGGCGGGGCGAAGCTGGCAGTCAGGCATGCTGTTTCTCCTTCTGGCGGATCAGCGTTAAAAAGGTCTCGACTGACTGTAGCAAACTTCCGTCGTTATTGAGGACGTAACAGCCCGACGGGGTGTAGCGCGCCGCACGCTCCAGGCGCTGGTCTATCTCTTTTGCGCTTTCGCGGCCACGATTTTGCAGGCGGTTACGCAGGATCTCCGGCGACACCTCTAAACAGACCGGCAGCAGGGCCGCTTCATATCGGGAACGCGCCTGCGGTAGATGCGCGCGCGAGCCGTTAACCAGCACGTCAAAACCCGCGTGCAGCCAGAGGTCGATTTCGATGCCCACGCCATAGTAAAAGCCGTTGGCGTGCCAGCTCAGCGCCAGCAGATTTTGCCCGGCGCGGGTAAAAAATTCCTGCTCGCTCAGGGCGATATGGTTTTCGCTTCCGGCGTTGGCCGCGCGGGTGATGTATCTGTGCGCGACCAACAGTCGCGCGTGTTCCTGCTGCCGCAGCGCCGACAGCAGGCTGTCTTTCCCGGAGCCGGACGGCCCCATTAACCAGATGAGTCTTCCCATCAGAACACCCTTTTTCCCTGACGCCAGACGTGGTCGATATGAACGTGTTCGCCCTTGCGGTGGGCGAGCACCAGATCCGCGCGTTTACCTTCCGCGATTTCCCCGCGATCGTGAAGATTGAGCGCGGTGGCCGGGTTTTTCGTCACCAGGCGAATCGCCTGCGGCAGCGTAAAGGTGTTGCCCTCGTCGTCCGCCACCCGGAACGCCGCATCCAGCAGGCTGGCGGGGTAGTAGTCGGACGAGAGAATATCCAGCAGGCCGAGGGAGGCGAGCCTGCTTGCTGCCACGTTACCGGAGTGCGATCCGCCGCGCACGATGTTCGGTGCGCCCATCAGCACGTTCATGCCGTGCCTGCGTGAGGCTTCCGCGGCTTCGAACGTGGTGGGAAATTCGGCGATCACGCTGCCAAGCTGGTGGGATTCGCGCACGTGATCGTGCGTGGCGTCGTCATGGCTGGCCAGCGCGATGTTGCGGTCACGGCACATCGCGGCAATCTTAAGGCGGTTAGGCTGCGACCACCGTGCCGCAAGTGCCAGCTGCTCTTCCTCGTAGCGCGCCATCTCCGCATCGTTGAGAGAATATTTGCCCTGATAGTATTCGCGATACTTTTCAATGTTGGCGAACTGGCGCTGCCCCGGCGAGTGGTCCATCAGGGAGACCAGCGAGACCGGCTCGCGCCCGACCAGCTTTTCAAACAGCGGCAGGGTCGTGTGGTGCGGCAGCTCGCAGCGCAGGTGCAGACGGTGCTCGGCGCGGTTGAGGCCGCGTTTTTGCGTCTCCTCCACGGCGTTGATCATCTTCTCCAGATTCTCCAGGCGATCGCCGCCGTCGCGCACGTCGCCAATGGCCACCGCGTCGAGCACGGTGGTGATGCCGCTGGCGACCATCAGCGCGTCGTGGCTGCTCATCGCCGAATGGGCGGGCCAGTCCACCTTCGGGCGCGGGGTGAAGAATTTGTCCAGATTATCGGTATGCAGCTCAATCAGCCCCGGCAGCAGCCAGCCGCCTTCGCCGTCCATCGCTTCAGGGTTACGGCTCTGGGTTTCGGCAAAGGCGCGAATAACGCCGTCATGAACTTCAACCGAGCCATCAACGACTTCATTTTCCAGCACCAGCCTGACGTTATTGATAATCATGCGTTTGTCCCCATCGGGTGCAATCTGTCTGCGACGCGGCTGCGAACGGTTTCGTCGTGGAAGATCCCGACGATCGCCGCGCCGCGCGCTTTGGCCTGTTCGATCAGCTCCACCACGGCGGCGCTGTTTTTATCGTCGAGCGAGGCGGTGGGTTCATCCAGCAGCAAAATCGGGTAGTCAACGATAAACCCGCGCGCGATGTTAACGCGCTGCTGCTCGCCGCCGGAAAAGGTCGACGGGGCAAGGTGCCACAGGCGTTCCGGCACGTTGAGGCGCGTCAGCAGGCTGGCGGCTTTGGCGGCGCAGGTTTCGCGCGGCACGCCGAGATCCAGCAGCGGCTGCATGACCACGTCCAGGGCGGAGATCCGCGGGATCACCCGCAGAAACTGGCTAACCCAGCCGATCGTCGTGCGGCGCACGTCCAGCACCTTGCGCGCCGGAGCCTGAACCAGATCGACCCACTCATCGTTGTGGCGAATGCGTATGTGGCCTTCGTCCGGCAGGTAGTTGGCGTACAGGGAGCGCAGCAGGGTGGATTTTCCGCTGCCGGAGTGGCCGTGCAGCACTACGCATTCGCCCTTGCTGACCTCTAACGAGGCGTTTTGCAGCACCGGCAGGCGCACGCCGTTTTGCTGGTGGAGCACAAAGGTTTTACTGACGTTTTGTACGTGGATCATGTTGGCCTCGCGATTCGTTTTGCCGGGTGGCGGCTTCGCCTTACCCGGCCTACAAGGTGCGGTGTGCGTTTTGCCGGGGTGGCGCCCTCAATTCTGCAATACGGACGACACCAGCAGCTGGGTGTACGGATGGTGCGGATCGTCGAGCACCCGGTCGGTTAGCCCACTTTCCACCACCTGACCCTGCTTCATCACCAGCAGACGGTCCGCCAGCAGGCGCGCAACGCCCAGATCGTGGGTGACAATCACCACCGCAAGGTTCAGCTCCACCACCAGACCGCGCAGCAGGTCGAGCAGGCGCGCCTGCACGGAGACGTCCAGCCCGCCGGTGGGTTCATCCATAAACACCAGCTTCGGGTGGGTAACCAGGTTGCGGGCAATCTGCAGACGCTGCTGCATCCCACCGGAGAAGGTTGTCGGCAGGTCGTCGATGCGCGAAGCGGGGATTTCCACCTCTTCCAGCCAGTGCTGGGCGGTGGCGCGGATGTTGCCGTAGTGGCGCGCGCCGGTGGCCATCAGGCGTTCGCCGATGTTGCCACCGGCGGAGACCTGACGGCGCAGGCCGTCCATCGGGTGCTGATGCACCACGCCCCACTCGGTGCGCAGCAGGCGGCGGCGCTCGGCTTCACTCATGCCGTAAAGGGAGTGGCCCTCATACAGAATGTCGCCGTTCTGCGGCGTCAGGCGCGCGGAGATGGACTTCAGCAGGGTGGTTTTGCCGGAGCCGGACTCGCCGACGATCCCCAGCACCTCGCCCGGCCACAGCTCGAAGGAGACATCGCTGAAGCCTTTGCCCGGCGCATAGAGGTGGGTCAGGTTGTTAACCGAAAGCAGCGGTTTCATTGGCTGTTCGCCTCGCTCTGTTGGCGGCAGTAATCGGTGTCGGAGCAGACAAACATCCGTTTGCCCGTATCGTCCAGCACCACTTCGTCCAGATAGCTGTGTTTGGAGCCGCAGATGGCGCACGGTTCGTCCCACTCCTGCACCGTAAACGGGTGATCGTCGAAATCGAGACTTTCCACGCGGGTGTAAGGCGGGACGGCGTAGATGCGTTTTTCACGCCCGGCGCCGAACAGCTGCAGGGCGGGCATCATGTCCATCTTCGGGTTATCGAATTTCGGGATCGGCGACGGATCCATCACGTAGCGCCCATTCACCTTCACCGGGTAGGCGTAGGTGGTGGCGATATGGCCGAAGCGGGCGATATCCTCATACAGCTTCACCTGCATCACCCCGTACTCTTCCAGCGCGTGCATGGTGCGGGTTTCCGTTTCGCGCGGCTCGATAAAGCGCAGCGGCTCCGGGATCGGCACCTGGAAAATCAAAATCTGATCTTCCGTCAGCGGGGTTTCGGGGATGCGGTGACGGGTCTGGATCAGCGTCGCGTCTTCGGTTTTTTCAGTGGTATTTACGCCGGTTACGCGCTGGAAGAAGCTGCGGATCGACACGGCGTTGGTGGTGTCGTCGGCGCCCTGGTCGATGACCTTCAGCACGTCAGACTCGCCGATCACGCTGGCGGTGATCTGAATACCGCCCGTGCCCCAGCCGTAGGGCATCGGCATTTCGCGGCCGCCGAATGGCACCTGATAGCCCGGAATGGCCACCGCTTTAAGTATCGCGCGGCGGATCATGCGTTTGGTTTGCTCGTCCAGATAGGCAAAGTTGTAGCCGCTTAAGTTAGCCATTGGCGCGCTCCCGTTGCAGGCGTTTCAGCAGTTCCAGTTCAGCCTGGAAATCGACGTAGTGCGGCAGCTTGAGGTGCGAGACAAAACCGGCGGCCTCAACGTTATCCGCGTGGGCCAGCACGAACTCTTCGTCCTGCGCCGGGCCTGCAATGTGCTCGCCGTAGTCCGGTGCCTGGAGTGCGCGGTCGACCAGCGCCATTGCCATGGCTTTGCGCTCGCCGAGGCCGAACACCAGCCCGTAGCCGCGGGTAAAGTGAGGGTCTTCATTTTCGGGCGCGACAAAACCATTCACCATTTCACACTCGGTCATCAGCAGTTCGCCGATGTTTACCGCAAAACCCAGCTCTTCCGGCACGATTTCAACGTCGATATAGCCGCTGCGAATTTCGGCCGCAAACGGGTGGTTGCGCCCGTAGCCGCGCTGGGTGGAGTAGGCCAGCGCCAGCAGATAGCCTTCGTCGCCGCGCATCAGCTGCTGCAGGCGGGACGAGCGCGAGCACGGGTAAACCGGCGGCGTGCGGGTGATGTCATCCGGCTGCGCGCCAGAATCTTCTTCCGCCTTCGCCAGGCCCTGTTTCGCCAGCAGGCTGAAGACGTGCGGAGACGGTTCTTGTTCGGCGTCAGAGGTGCTGAACTGCGGTGCTTCGCCGTTCGCCAGCAGGGTAAAATCCAGCAGGCGATGGGTGTAGTCGTAGGTGGGGCCAAGCAACTGGCCGCCGGGAATGTCTTTATAAACGGCAGAAATGCGGCGCTCCAGGCGCATCTGTGCCGTGTTGACCGGCTCGCTCACCGCCAGTTTGGCAAGCGTGGTGCGGTAGGCACGCAGCAGGAAGATGGCTTCGACGTTATCGCCGCTGGCCTGCTTCAGGGCCAGCGCCGCCAGCTCGCGGTCGGCGATGCCGCCTTCGGTCATTACCCGATCGACGGCGAGGTTTAACTGCTGCTCAATCTGGGCGACGCTCAGCTCGGGAAGCCGTTCATCGCCCCGTCGTCTGTGCGCCTGCAGCGCATGGGCGGCGGAGATCGCTTTTTCGCCCCCTTTGACGGCAACATACATCAGCACACCTCCACGTGGGTGGTCCGCGGGATCGCCAGCAGGCGCTCGCCGCAGGTCAGGATCAGGTCAATGCCCAGCGGGAACGGGTGCGGGCGTTCGGTCAGCTCGTGAATGATGCACTCCGGCAGCTGCGGCGCGACCATGCGTTCTTCGGCGATGCCTGCGCCCGTCAGGCGCAGCATGCGGCCGCCGCTCAGGCTGGAAACCTGCAGGATCAGCGTGGCGCTGGTCTCCGGGGCGACGGCGCTGCCTTCACTCAGGGCGTTAAGCTGTTCATGGCTGATTTGCTCATCGGCCACGGCAAAGATTGCCTGCTGGGGCTGATCGACCAGCGGAGCGCCGGTGTGAAAACGCAGATTCTGGCTGGCGATATCGTTGGATAATGCGCCTGAAAGCCAAACAGGCGTGTCGTTGTCGGCAAGGGTCAGCAGCACGCTGGTGGTCGCCAGGTTCAGCGGCAGCCAGCCCTGTGAAAGCTGGTGCAGCGAGACGATCACGCCCGGCTCGCTCATCGCCTTCAGCAGGCGACGAAAACTGTGTTGGGCATCCTGGACGGCCAGGGTAAAAGCAGGTTGAAGCGTCATGCGTTGTCTCCGCGAACGAGCGTAAAGAAGTCGACCCGGCTGGTGTTCACTTCGGCCTGACGTGCGGCAATGCGCGCGGCGCGGTCGGCTTCCAGCGGGGCAATAAGGGTTTCCATTAACGTCTGGAAATGCGGCTGTTCCTGCAAAAGCGCGTCGATCACCGCGCAGCGCTCGGCGTGCGATTTGTCACGCCCCAGCACGTAGCTGTAGCCCAGCGTGCCGCTGTTCAGGCGGATTGCGGCGCGGGTGAGGGTGGCGTCTCCGGCGAAGAAGCGCTCGCCGGTGCCGCCCATCCGCGCCTGGATTTGTACGAGGCCAATCTCCGGTGCGCGGAGGGTGTCGTAATCAGGTGCCAGGCTAAGAGCGCTCATGCGGGCAGAGAGCGCAGCAGGCTGGCTGTGGGCCAGCACGCGCATCCAGCGCTGTCGGGTGGAGATGTCGAAGTGCATTCAGTGCTCCATGGTGAATTCGATCATGTCGGCGCGGGTCAGGCTGACGGAGTATTCCGTCGCGTTGATCTCGCCGTCACGGTGGTTGAGGGTGCGTACGCAGAGCAGCGGAGCCATGTTGGGAATTTCGAGAACCTTGCTCTCTTTCGCCTGCGCGCGACGGGCGCTGATGCGCGTCTGGGTGCGCTTGAGCGCAATGCCTGTCGCATCCTGAAGAAAATCATGTAGCGAGCCGCTGGAGAAACGCTGGAGCACGGGCCAGAGGGCGAGGTCCGCGAAGTAGTGGTCTATCTGGCATACCGCCACGCCGTTCACCCGGCGCAACGTGCGCAGGTGGATGACGTTATCGCCCTCCTGAATGCCCAGCGCGTCTGCCACGTGGCTGGAGGCCGGGCGCAATACCGAGAGCAGCTTTTCGCTGGTAGGGTGGCTGCCCTGATCCAGCAGGTTCTGGCTAAAGCGCGCCTGGGCGTTTAGCGGGTAGTCGAAGGGGCGCATCAGCACCAGCACGCCCACGCCCTGGCGGCGCTGGACCCAGCCGCGCTCGACCAGCTGGTCAATGGCGCGGCGCAGGGTGTGTCGGTTCACCTCATAGCGGTCGGCAAGCTGCTGCTCGGCGGGCAGGTAGTCTCCACAGCGGTAGTGCGTGCGCAACTCCACTTCGAGCTTTGCCGCAATCTCTTGCCAGCGGGTGGGGTAACTGGTCGGATGTCTGGATAAGTGCATAGAAAACAAAGCCTCGCTTCTCAGATGAAGTGCTTACGCAAACGTTGAGAGAGGAAATCCAGCAGGCTGACGGTGACGATGATGAGCACCATCAGGGCGCAGGTTTGCTGGAACTGGAAACCGCGAATGGCTTCCCACAGGGTGACGCCAATCCCGCCTGCGCCCACCATGCCGACCACGGTGGCGGAGCGGACGTTGGACTCAAATCGGTACAGGGAGTAGGAGATCAGCAGCGGCATCACCTGAGGCAGGACGCCGTAAAGGATCTCTTCGATTTTGTTGGCGCCCGTTGCGCGAATGCCTTCTACCGGGCCGGGCTCGATGGCTTCGACCGCTTCGGAGAGCAGCTTGGAGAGCACGCCTGTGGTGTGGATGAACAGCGCCATCACGCCCGCGAACGGACCCAGGCCGACGGCGACCACGAACAGCATGGCGAACACCATTTCGTTAATGGCGCGGCAGGCATCCATCAGGCGACGCATCGGCTGGTATATCCACCACGGCACGATGTTTTCGGCGCTCATCAGGCCAAACGGAATGGAGATAACGACGGCAAGGGCGGTGCCCCAGACGGCGATTTGCAGGGTGGTCGCCATTTCGCCAAGGTAGTCCTGCCACTGGCTGAAGTCCGGTGGGAAGAAGTCGGCGGCGAAGGTGGCCATGTTGCCGGAATCTTTGAAGAGCAGCAGCGGATCCATTTCCGCGCCCTTCCAGGAGATAACCAGCACCGCCAGCAGGATGGCCCAGCTGATGAGCGAGAACCAGCTGCGCTTTGGCGGTGGGAGGGTGATGGTTTGCATGTGTTACCCCGCGGGTCTTTGTGTGCCGGATGGCGCTACGCTTATCCGGCCTACGATCCAAAATGTAGGCCCGGTAAGCGCAGCGCCACCGGGCGAAAAGCGTTACTGCACCGCTTTATTCACGCTGGTCATTGCACCGAGCGCGGCGGTCAGGCGGTCGAGATCGTCCAGCTGGGCCTGAATTTCAGAGACTTTGCTGGTCTTCTCGTCTTCCTTAAGGCCTTTGTTGTCCTTCACGCCCTGCATCTGTTTGAACAGCGCCAGCTGGCGAATCGGAACCAGCTGCAGGTCGCTTGACGCGCGGAACGGTGCCCAGCCCAGATGTTCAAGAACCGCTTTCTCTTCCGGCGTTTTGCCGTAGCTCATAAAGAAGTCGTACACCTTC
This sequence comes from Enterobacter sp. B79-1, assembly GCF_057444735.1. Lineage (NCBI taxonomy): Bacteria > Pseudomonadati > Pseudomonadota > Gammaproteobacteria > Enterobacterales > Enterobacteriaceae > Enterobacter > Enterobacter sp. B79-1. The sequence continues at coordinate 10,925 of NZ_JBYAZJ010000011.1, read as the reverse complement.
TCCTTGGTGCTTTCGGTGAGGTTTTTACGCCACACGATCGGGTCGCCCGGAATCAGCGGCGATTTCCAGATAACCTTCAGCTCTTTCAGCTTGTCCGGCGCGGAGGTCTTCAGCTTGTCGAGGTTTTCGGTGTTGTTAGTGGCAACGTCCACCTGCTTGTTGGCCACGGCCAGGGCGTTTGTTTCGTGGCTGGCGTTGACGGTGCGCTTGAAGTCGCTGGCGGAGGCGTTGTTTTTGGCGAAGACGTAGTAGCCCGGGACGAGGAAGCCGGAGGTGGAGTTCGGATCGCCATTGCCGAAGGTCAGCTCTTTGCGTTTGGCGAGCAGGTCGTTGAGGTTGTTGATCGGGCTGTCTTTGTTCACGATCAGCACGCTCCAGTAGCCCGGAGAACCGTCTGCCGCAACGGTCTGGGCAAAGACCTGGCCGTTCGCGCGGTCTACTGCCTCCATGGCGGAGAGGTTGCCGTACCAGGCGATGTCCACTTTATTAAAGCGCATCCCCTGGATGATGCCCGCGTAGTCCGGGGCGAAGAAGGCGTTCACTTTGATCCCCAGTTTGGTTTCCATATCTTTCAGGAACGGTTCCCACTGGGGTTTCAGGTTCTGCTGTGATTCCGTCGAAATGATGCCAAAGTTCAACGCTTTTTCCTGCTCCTCGGCGTAGGCCGGGCTTAACAGGGTGCTGATGCTGAACATGCTGGTGAAGGCCAGCGCGGCAACCGTTTTATAGCTCATTTCCATTCCTCGTTATGGGGACGTTAAGCAGCCTGCGCGTTCTCTTCGACGCGATTAATGCTGCGGTAGAGATGGTCAAAACGTTCGTTATCAAACTGATGGCTCGCGCCATCAAAGAACACGTGCCCCTGACGCAGGGCGACGATGCGCTCGCAGTAGCGCAGTGCGTAATCCACCTGATGCAGCGTCACCACCACGGTGATGCCGTCGTGCTGGTTAATGTCGCGCAGAGTTTCCATCACGATGCGCGCCGATTCCGGGTCCAGCGAGGCGATGGGTTCATCGGCAAGAATGATTTTTGCTTTCTGCATCAGCGCGCGGGCGATGGCGACGCGCTGTTGTTGTCCACCGGACAGGGTGGAGACGCGCTGGTGGGCAAAATGCGCCATACCGACGCGGGTCAGCGCCTGCAACGCTTCCTGCTTCTGAGAAGGGGAGAACCAGCGCAGGCAGGTGCGCCAGAACGGGGTGCTGCCGAGCGCGCCAATCAGCACGTTCTCCAGCACCGTCAGGCGGTTCACCAGGTTGAACTGCTGGAAGATGTAGCCCGTCTGGGCGCGGCTTTTGCGAATATCGCTCGCCAGACGGCCTGCACGCTGCACGGTGTTACCCAGCAGTTCGACGTGACTTTCCGGGGTTTTATCGCAGGTAATGAGGCCGCTTAAATGGCGCAGAAGAGTGGATTTGCCTGAGCCAGAAGGCCCGAGAAGCGCCACCATGTCGCCCTGCTGGACGGTCAGATCAACGGCATGCAGCGCCTTGTTGTGATGGAAGGTCTTGCTCAGTTTCTCGACGCGGATGACGGTTTGCATGGGCTGGGCCTCACAATAAATGTGGCCTCATGCTGGCGCATCAATATGACATTTGGGTTAAGTCTGGGTTGCGGGAATTTGAAGAGTTGAGGGGAGTTTGATGACAATCACCGTAGGCCCGGTCAGCGCAGCGCCACCGGGCGCTGTTGCCGGATGCGCTGCGCTTATCCGACCTACGATTTAACGACGTTAATCATCCACGGCACACCGTATTTATCGGTGACCTTACCGAAGCCGTGCGCCCAGAAGGTTTCCTGCCAGGCCATTTCGACATTTCCGCCCGCGGCAAGACTGTCGAACCAGCGCTTACCTTCTGCCACGTCCTGGGTGTCGAGCACCAGCGTGAACCCGGCGTATTGCGCGCTGCTGCCGGGCGGCAACCCGTCGCTCATCATGATATCGCTGCCCGCAATGCGAACGTTGGAGTGAGCGATGGCGGAATCCGGAAACTGCATGCCGGACGGACAGCCTTCTTCGCTGTTTTCGTCTTTTGGCATTTCGCCGAAGGTGATTTTATAGAGGAGTTCTGCGCCGACGGCCTGCTGATAGAAGGCGGTGGCCTCAGCACAGTTACCGGCGAAAGAGATGTAGGGACTTAACGGCATAATCATTACCTCAGGTAAGAGAAGCCCATTAAGTTTAGTTATTGTAGGCCCGGTAAGCGAAGCGCCACCGGGCGGATAAATCAGTTCTTTTTAACGAACTCAGATTTCAGTTTCATTGGACCGAAACCGTCAATTTTGCAATCGATGTTGTGATCGCCTTCAACCAGACGGATATTCTTCACTTTGGTGCCGATCTTCAGCATGGAAGAGCTGCCTTTCACCTTCAGATCTTTCACCACGGTGACGCTGTCGCCGTCGGCCAGAAGGTTGCCGTTCGCATCTTTTACGATGAGGGTATCGCTGTCCTGCGACGGCTCTGCGTCATTCCATTCATGTGCGCATTCCGGGCAGATGAACATGCCATTATCTTCGTAAGTGTATTCAGAATTGCATTTCGGGCAGTGTGGGAGTTGCATGTCGGTATCCTCAAAAAAGTGTTAACACGCTGGAAAGTGCCAGCTAAATGACGGCAGAGTGCCGAAAAAGGCGGCAAGTATAACGCAAATCCACACTTTTGTCGGTGCTATTGCATAATAAAAAAAAGGCAAAAATTGTGTGGCGAGTGACACTTGCTGTCAGTCAGTTAAGCGATGCTTGACGCATTAAGACGATGGAAAGAAATGATGCTAAATATATCGAATATTTTATTGCATCAAATTGCTACGCTCTTCCATTTCGGATAAGGTTAAGCAACAAGTTGTTATTTATCCACGTTCACCAACGCCATTCATCCCATGGTGGCGGGGAATTACCTCTCTTTTTAGGTGGGTAAATAGCAATGATATATCCTGATGTTTCCTGAAAATGAGCTACGCTTTTTATCTTTTGGCTTTCCGCCAAGGGGGCCGTTTTACGCGCCTTGCAAGGATGGTTATTTATTTCTTATTGCCATCAATTGGTTATATTTTGCGAACATGTTTTCCATACGTGATCATATAAGCCGAAACAGCATAATCAAAACAAAGTGGCTTAATAAAAGTAATAAATTTGCGTTAAGGAAAGGCTTTTATCATGCACACACAGACCATTTTTGAATTAAGCCAGGAAGCTGAGCGTCTGTTACAGCTCGCGCTACAGAATCTTGAGACGTTGAAATCAATGCCAGGTACGATGCTGGATAGCGCGACGGCCGCATTGAGAGGCGGTAATAATAATGTATTGCCTTTACATTTCAGCGCCCGTGGCGTCGATGCTCAGCAGGCGATGCTAAATAATGAATTGCGCAAAATAACCCGTCTCGAAATGGTATTGGCCATTGTCGGGACCATGAAGGCGGGTAAATCAACCACCATTAATGCGATTGTGGGTACCGAGGTATTGCCGAACCGCAACCGGCCAATGACCGCGCTCCCGACGCTGATCCGCCATACGCCGGGTCAAAAGGAGCCTGTACTTCATTTCTCGCATGTCTCTCCTATTGATGCGTTGATTCTGCAATTGCAGAAAAAGCTCTGCGATGACGATCGCGGTAAGCTGGCCCAGCGTCTGGAAATAGATAAAGACATGAATACCCTGCTGGAGCGTATCGAAAAAGGTGAGCCATTTGAAAAGCATCATCTGGGCGCAGAGCCGATATTCCATTGTCTGAAAAGCCTTAACGACCTGGTACGCCTTTCTCTGGCGCTGGGCGTGGATTTTCCGTTTTCCGAATACACGGCAATTGAACATATTCCGGTCATTGAGGTGGAGTTTGTCCATCTCGCAGGGCTGGATGCCCATCTGGGTCAACTGACGTTACTCGACACACCGGGGCCAAATGAAGCCGGACAGCCGCATCTGCAAAAAATGCTCAGCGAGCAGTTGGCTCGCGCCTCGGCTGTCCTGGCGGTGATGGACTACACCCAGCTCAAATCGATTTCCGATGAAGAGGTCCGTCAGGCGATCTCGGTGGCGGGTAAATCGGTCCCCCTGTATGCGCTGGTCAATAAGTTCGATCAGAAAGACCGTAACAGCGATGACGAGGAACAGGTCCGGGCGTTGATTTCCGGCACATTAATGAAGGGGAATATTTCGCCTGGGCAGATTTACCCGGTTTCCTCGATGTGGGCCTACCTGGCCAATCGTGCCCGCTATGAGATGGCTGCTAACGGACGGCTCCCTGACCATCAGGCGCAGCGCTGGGTGCAGGATTTTGCCGAGGCGGCGCTGGGACGTCGCTGGCGAACAGCCGATCTGGACGATATCGACCATATCCGTCACGCCGCGGACCTGCTGTGGGAAGACTCGTTGTTTGAACAACCCATCCGTAAGCTGATTTACGCCGCGTATGCCAACGCCTCGCTGTTTGCCCTGCGTTCGGCGTCCCACAAGCTGCTCAACTATGCGCAGAATGCCCGCGAGTATCTCGATTTTCGCTATCAGGGGCTGACCGTGGCCTTCGACGAGCTGGAGTTGAATATTGCCCGGCTTGAGGACGACATGGCGCTAATAAAAACGCGTCAGAGCGTGGTCAGCGATGAAGTGCAACACGAAGTTGAAGAGGCGCTTAGCGCAACAGATGAGTTCATGGCGCGGCAAAAGCACGCGCTGCAACAGGCGATTGGGCAGGTCTTTAGTCACGGCAATATCATGGGGGTCGCCGGTATCGATCCGCTGAATGTGCGAAACGACGCAGTGGAAGAGGCACATCATCTGGTGCTGGACGACGAAGGACAGGCGCAGGTTGTACTGAGTAAGATCAGCTCCTCTTGTGAACTGATTATGCTGGATGCGCAGGATAAGATCTGTCGAGAGCTGGCGTTGCGCTTCGATCAGCTGGAATCCACGCTGGCACGCTCGTTGAATGAGGCCATGCGCCCCATAGAGACGCGGATTAAAGCGCAGCTGAGCCATGCGGGTTTTCGGGCGCGGATCAGTTTCCCTGCGTTTCAGCCTAATCAGCTGAACTTCAACACGCGTGCGCTGTTTAACGATGCCATTGCGATGGATAGCCGTCCGGCAGGGCGAACCTCGGGGACGGGCAGCATGCGTGAAACCGTCTCGCGCTGGTTGAACAATCCGGGCTGGGGCTGGGAGGACGCTGTCGCGACGCGTACACGATACGTCATCGATATCGCGCAGCTTCATGACAAATTTAAGCAACATATCGACCAGTTTTGTGAACAAATAGGTAAAGCTTTGGCCGCGCAGGTCGATGTTTCTGTTACGGCAGGCATGGCGACATTCTTTGCGGAATTTTCATTATGCCTGACCGGGTTACAGGAAAGCTTGCGTGATAGCCTCGCAGTGCGTCAGCAAAATGAGCATTCGACACGAGCGCTCAGCCAGATGCTGAAGCAAAGTCTTACGACTGCAACGTGGATTCAGGAAGATACCCGACTGTTACGCGATGATATTCAAACCCTATTCGCGGCAGAGCAACCATGACAACACAGCTACTGGACGGTCCCGGGCGGACGCTGGAGTGTATTCATCCCAAATTTATGGTCGATCTGGTTCAGGGCGTGGACGCTGCGCGTCACCCCCATCTGGGGCCGCAGCAGCTGCAGTTTCGTGAACGTTTGACGCAGGAAATCATGACGCACACCCGGCTACGGCCGTGGGCGATGTCGGGAATGTTCACCGAAAATACGGCATTGCGGCTGGGGCTGGCGGAGAAGCTGGCCGGAATGCTCGATCCCGGCCATCTGGCACTGACCCGTATGTCCGATAAATTGCTGGCGCTTCGGCAGCAGACGAACCCGCGCACCGTTCAGCCTCCTGGTCTGATACAGCAGTATGAAGAACTCACCGCTCACTTTAGCCAGCGTGCGGCTTATAAAGAGAAAGCGCTGACGCAGCGTGGGCTCACGGTTCAGGCGGGTGAGCATAGCGAGCAGATTTTTACCCGCTGGCGTGCCGGTCAATACGACAGTTGGTCTTTGGCTGGCCGCTGTTACGTTGTTCTGGAAGAGTTGCGCTGGGGGCCGTTTGGTGATGCGTGCCGCCTGGCAAATGACGATGTGGCGGCCATGCTCAAGGATAACCTGCGCAGCATGGCGGCGAATTATCTTGCTCAGGGTATTAATGCCTCTCCCACCACCCGACACTTTTACCCTCAATGGCTGACAACATCCGCCTCCCCCGGTCTGATGGATTACAAGGATATGCTGGGCTGGTTGGGGGACTGGTGCCTGGCGGATAAACATCCGGTGTGCTGGTCGGTGACGCAGAGCTGGCAGACTGTCGCGCTGGGCATGCCAAGGCTCTGTTCGGCAAAACGGCTGGTGGAGGGGATGGTGGAAGAGATTTTTGGCTGATCCCTTCCCCCTCACCCTAATCCTCTCCCCGCAGGGGAGAGGGGATGGTTTGGTGCGGTTTAATGATTCATTTCTACTGGTTTCGGTTCAGGCTGAGTCTCTTGCACATTCCCGTAGCGTTTCGCATACAGCGCCGTGATGATGGGGACCAGAATCGCGGTGACGATCACGCTGGCGGCAACCAGCGCTGTGGCTGACGCGGCGACCGGTTCGAAGGCTGGGTTAATTTGGGCAATAATCACCGGGTTTGCGACGGCAGCCCCGGCGGCCGAAGACGCGGCGACACCCGCGGTTCCATTTCCGCCCCCAATCACGCGGTCAGCAATAATCAGCGGAATACCGGTGATGATGATGACGGCAACACCCAGCACAATACCCAGCAGGCCGGTATCCAGGATCACGTTCAGGTTGATCGTGTTACCCAGTGCGAAGCCAAAGAACGGGATCAGCACCGGCGTAGCTTTGCTGAAGAAGTCGCGTAAATCGTGATCCAGATTACCCAGCGCAAAACCGATCAGGAATGGCAGGATCGCACCGACAAAGTGGTGAGGTTCAAAGGAGGCAAGACCGGCAGAGCCCAGGATCAACATGGTCATCAGCGGGCCGGACTCCAGCGACATCAGCACGAACGCACCGGATTCTTCCTTGGTGCCGTACTGATTCATCAGGCTGGCATACAGGCCACCGTTGGTCATATCCATCGCTGACACGATGGCCAGCACGGATAATCCGGCAAAGAATCCGGTCTGAATGCCGTTCTCCGGAATGAACATCGCACAGATCATTGCAACAACCCAGGCGACGGCAATTTTTGTGATAACCAGTGTTCCTGATTTGCGTAATACCGTCCCCGTGGCACGTAAATTAATGGATGCGCCGATACAAAAGAACCATACCGCCAGAATCGGTACCGTTCCGCTAATCATGCCTTTTGTGAATCCACCAAAATAAGCACCGGTATTCGGTGCCAGTGTATTTAAGATCGCACCAAGTACCAGCGGAACCAACATCATTCCGCCGGGGATACGTTCTATTGTGGCTTTAATCTTCATGTTTAACCCTCGCATCTCGCCCCGCGTATCTGGCGGAAAGCTTCAAAAAAATAAATAAACAAATTCAATGGATTACCGGCCTTTTTGAGGGGCTAACTCGGTATCCATGCAATAAAATTAAATGAGTGTCTTCCGTTTCTTTTGTTCGAAAGCACTGAAGATGATGTTTGCGGATTTATGATGCGATCTTTGGAATTGCGATTCAATGAAAATAAAACAGTGTTTTAGTTATCTCGATCACATAATGAATGTAAACAAAGGATGCGGCATTTTATTATTAAAATTTATGTAAATCTGATGTGAAGGATTGTGGCTTAATCTTTTGCTGAGACCCGAATAATAACGTACGTAAGCATATTTTTTCGGCCGCTTGAGTAAGTACGCATTCGCAGGAATTGACAAAGTCTGACGTCATTTGACGAACAGGAAAAAGATATGTGAAGTTGATCACATATATAAACACTGGTAGGGTAAAAAGGTCATTAACTGCCCAGGCAGGCGTCAACAGGTTCGGTTGTATCGACGTGAAACGTCAATGTAAGTAAACCTGCTACGCTTGAATAAGGCGATTCGCATGGAGCGAATCCCAGGTTCACAGAACGCGAGTTAGCTGTGGAACGGACAGGGCTGAGTCTACGAGGAAAGCTATGCTAAGAAGGAAAAAGGTTAAACCCATTACGCTTCGTGATGTCACGATTATCGATGACGCAAAACTGCGTAAAGCGATCACCGCCGCCTCGCTCGGTAATGCGATGGAATGGTTCGATTTTGGTGTCTACGGTTTTGTTGCCTATGCATTAGGTAAAGTGTTCTTCCCCGGTGCCGACCCAAGCCTGCAGATGATTGCCGCGCTGGGTACGTTCTCCGTTCCCTTCCTGATTCGCCCTCTGGGTGGTCTGTTCTTCGGTATGCTCGGTGACAAATACGGTCGCCAGAAAATACTCGCTATCACCATTGTTATTATGTCGATCAGTACATTCTGTATCGGCCTGATACCGTCCTACGCCACCATAGGCATCTGGGCACCGATTTTGCTGCTGCTCTGTAAAATGGCGCAGGGCTTCTCCGTCGGGGGCGAGTATACCGGTGCGTCGATCTTCGTTGCGGAGTATTCACCTGACCGTAAGCGTGGCTTTATGGGCAGCTGGCTGGACTTCGGTTCGATTGCCGGGTTTGTGATGGGCGCAGGCGTCGTGGTGCTGATTTCAACCGTGGTGGGTGAAGAGAACTTCCTCGAATGGGGCTGGCGTATTCCGTTCTTTATCGCGCTGCCGCTGGGCATCATCGGTCTTTACCTGCGTCATGCGCTGGAAGAGACGCCAGCGTTCCAGCAGCACGTTGAAAAGCTGGAGCAGGGAGACCGCGAAGGGCTGCAGGAAGGCCCGAAAGTCTCGTTCAAAGAGATTGCCACCAAACACTGGCGTAGCCTGCTGACCTGTATCGGTCTGGTGATTTCCACCAACGTGACCTACTACATGCTGCTGACCTACATGCCGAGCTACTTGTCGCATAACCTGCACTACTCGGAAGATCACGGTGTGCTGATTATTATCGCCATCATGGTGGGTATGCTGTTTGTGCAGCCGATTATGGGGCTGCTGAGCGACCGCTTTGGCCGCCGACCGTTCATCATCCTCGGCAGTGTGGCGCTGTTTGCGCTGGCGATCCCGGCCTTTATTCTGATTAACAGTAATGTGCTGGGTCTGATTTTCGCGGGCCTGTTGATGCTGGCGGTGATCCTGAACTGCTTTATCGGGGTGATGGCGTCAACATTGCCTGCGATGTTCCCGACGCACATTCGTTATAGTGCGCTGGCGGCGGCGTTCAACATCTCGGTTCTGATTGCGGGCCTGACGCCGACGCTTGCCGCCTCTCTGGTGGAAAGCACGCAGAACCTGATGATGCCTGCTTATTATCTGATGGTTATTGCAGTCATTGGCCTGGCAACCGGTCTTACCATGAAGGAGACGGCGAACCGTCCTCTGAAAGGGGCGACGCCTGCGGCATCCGATATTCAGGAAGCAAAAGAGATCCTGCGTGAGCACTACGATAACGTAGAGCAGAAGATAGAGGATATTGACGCAGAGATTGAAGAGCTGCAGAAGAAACGCTCTCGCCTTGTTGATCAACATCCACGGATTAACGAGTAATAATGAAACCCGCCGCTGGCGGGTTTTCTTTTATTAGCATCCTGCGGCAATGTAGTCGCCGTTGGCGCTGATGGGGATCACCGTCAGGAACAGGACGGTGGCGAACAGAATCAGCACGATCCCTCCCGCGATTTTCACTATAGGGACCAGCCAGCTCAGCGTTGACCCGCCGCCGAAATACGCCACCGTGCGTTCACGGGCATAACGTACCGCCAGCGAGAGACCCATAATAGAAAGCGCTGTACCCAGTGACATGGTCATCACCGCGGCGATCCCCCAGGTGACAATGCCGAGCGCATTCGAGAACATCAGGATCATGATCGCGCCGCTGCACGGTCGCGCGCCAATCGCCATCACCACGCCCAGACGCGTTTTCCAGTCGCCTTTTGTCAGATCGCTTCCTACGCCATGATGACCACAACCGCAATGCTCATCATGCTGGTGGAAGGGCTTGATCGAGGAGATTGTCATTCGACGCGGACGCAGGCTTTTCAGTGCCTGATAAATCATATATGCGCCGAATGCGCCAATAAGGACGGCGCTGACCTTCTCTACATACCATCGGCTGGTGCTGATATCCCCCGAGGCGAGGTTAAACCCTATCGCCAGTATAAAGACAAAGAGTATGGCGCTGACGCCCTGCATCAGGCTGCCGAGAAACGGCACAACCCGGGCGGCCAATTCGCTTTCTTTATTTGTACTGAGATAGGTGGTGACAATGAATTTGCCATGCCCCGGTCCGATGGCGTGAAGTACGCCATAAAGGAAGGCACCGGTGAGTAGCCACAGACCGCCGCTGTACTGATGGTTATTCAGCTGGAGCAAGTACATCACCAGATAGCGATGTAAGGTGATCTGGGTGGCGAGGCACCACTGAATAAAGGCATTCCAGTGCGTATGGAGCGTAAAACCTGCAAAAAGAAGTACCAGCACCATCAGCCCTGCTGTGGGGATGCGCCAGTCACGGGTGAGACGTTGTGTGGTCATGGGAGGAGCCTGCAGGGGGAATATTTGTCGCTAGTATAGTGGATTTAAGGGACGACTGTGGATAAGTCTGTGTGTAAAAAGGTATAAGACGGGGTTTTGCTGTGTAATGCAGCAGTCAGTCATTTTTCTGTCATTTAGCGGTTGCGGCCTGCGGAGAACTCCCTATAATGCGCCTCCATCGACACGGAACATGTGAATCACTTCACAAACAACCGGGTCGGTTGAAGAGAAAAAATCCTGAAATAACGGGTTGACTCTGAAAGAGGAAAGCGTAATATACGCCACCTCGCAACGGTGAGCGAAAGCCGCGTTGCACTGCTCTTTAACAATTTATCAGACAATCTGTG